>DASXFR010000152.1:0-15164 GCA_036489495.1 Acidimicrobiales bacterium
GACCCGATCAACGACTCGGGCCCCACGAGGTTGCCGACCTGCTCGACACCGCAGCGCTGGCCGCACCCTGGGAACCTTCCGCCGGACCCGCCACCGACCAGCCGGCCGCCACCCAGCCCGACGACCTCACCCAGGTGAGCCCGCCACCCGACGTGGGCGGTACCACCCAGGTAGCTCCAGGCGACACCCGGGTGGCTCCGCCGTCGCTCCTGGTCGGCACCCGCCTGTCCCGGGCCCGGCGACAGCGGTTGGCGGCGGTGGCGGTCCTGTTGGCCACGGCGCTGGTGGTCGGCCTGGTCCTCGCCTTTGCCCCTGGTGGCACCCCGACCAGCAACTCGACGACCACCACCCATCCGGTGACGACGACAACCTCGACACCGCCCACCACCGCGGCCGGACCCCCGACCGCCGCCCAGGCACTCGCCTCCCTGGTGAGTGCGGTCGGTTTGGGAGTGACGGCGGGAGCTATTTCTCCCAGCCTCGGCCAGATGATCTCCACCAGCGCCCAACTGATGGTCACCGACGTTGGCGCCGGAAAGTCCGCGCAGGCGACGAGCGAATTTCAGCAAACGGCTTCGTCGATCGCCCGCAGCATTGACAGTGGAGCCATCACCCCGGCAGAGAACGTCGTGATCCAGACGAGCCTTTTGAACCTCCTCACCGCCTTGGGCCTGAACACGCCGACGCCGGCTCCGACCCAGCCGGTGACCACGACGCCGACCACCGCGGCGGGACCCGGAGCCGGACCCGGGGGCGGGCCCAAGGGCAAAGGCGACAACGGGAACTGAGCCGGAGGCGGCGAGGCGGGGCTCAGCCGTTGAGGCGGGACGACAGGAAGCGCAAGGCTCCGGGAGTGGAGCTGATGACCGCGCCGATGTGCTCGCCCAAGTGGGTGCGGCGCAGGCTGACGTCGATCCCACCCTTCTGGTAGATCACCGCCAGTTCGTCGGCTCCGGAGATGGGCACCAGTTGATCGTGCCTCGAGTGGTACAGGTAGACGGCGCAGGCCGGCAGCCGCTGGCCCAGCCTCAGCTCCTCGTTGGTCGCCCGGGTGCCATCGGTGTCGAACGGGTCCGGCTCGGTGGTGAGCTCTCTGAGGCTCCGGAACGGGAAGTAGGCCACCAGCTCGTCGACGCTCATCTCGGCGATCTCGTTGACCACCCGCCGCCCCTCGTCGTTGAGGATCACCTCCAACTTGGTCTCGGGGTACTCACGGTCGATGCCCACCGCGGCACCGAGGGCCAAGCCGGAGAAGAAGCCGCCGTCGATCCTCCGGAGGGCACGCCGGTCGGTGGGGACGCCTCCTGCCGCGATCGCCACCAGCCGGACGTCGGGGGCGTAGCTCGGTTGCTGCTCGGCGATCCAGGCAGTGGCCTGGCCACCCCCGGAGTAGCCCCACGCACCCACCGGCGCCGTCGGGTCGAGGCCGCCGGGCCCGAACGCCAGCGAGGCGCGGATGCCGTCGAGACTGATGCGGGCGGCGATGAGACCGGCCCCGTAGCCGTGGTTTGGGCCGGTGAAGTCCGAGGTGACCACCGCCCAGCCGCGACGGAGGGCCAGCGCCATCAGGAACGCCTCGCGCTGGCTGCCCCTCCGCAAGGTGTACGACGGGTCGCTCTTGGCCCCGAGGCTGTCGATGGCGCACTGGTAGGAGAGCAGCGGCCGGGGGCCGCGGCGTTGCCATCGGGCCTGTGGCACCAAGAGGGTGGCGACCGACGAGATCGGCTCCCCGCCGGTGTCGGTGCTCCGGAACCGGATCTGCCAACTGTCGGCGGCCACCTTCAGCCGGGTCCCCCGCACCGGGATCGGCCGCCAATCGAGGAGGGCGCCCGGCTCGATCTCGGCCAGGTTCTCATGGGAGGCGTAGAACGGGTCGTCGGTGGGGAGGGGGTAGGCCGGGAGTTTCCGGTCTTGCCGGCGGGTGGCGGCGTGGAGGGCGGACATCATCGTCCTCGACAGGGCGAGCTTCCAGGTGGGGGCGGGCACAGCGGAATCGTAATCACTCTCGGCGGTCGGTGAGCCGCGGAGTGCTGTGGGGCTCGGGTGGGGGTGTGGTTGGGTTGGGTGGAGGCTCGGGCTTGGGTGGAGCTAGTCCGGCAGCCGGGTGTCCATGGCCCGCCAGCAGTACCAGGCCACCACGCTTCGATACGGCCGATACGGGTCGCCCAGCACCATCAGCGCTTTGGGGGTCGGGATCTCGGGTAGTTGCCAGCACCGGGCGTACCCGGCCCGCACCCCGTAGTCCCCGACCGGCCAGATATCGAGCCGGCCCAAGGTTCCGAGCAGAAACATCTCCGCCGTCCATTGCCCGATGCCCCGGACCTGGACCAGGTGCTCCACCACCTCCTCATCCGAGAGGCGGCCGATCCGATCCAGAGCGATCTGCCCGGTCGAGACCTTCTCGGCCAGGTCTTGGATGGACCGGGCTTTGGCTCCGCTCAGCCCGCTGGACCGGAGGACGTCGGTCGAGACGGCCAGGACCCGTTCGGGGGTGACCACGCCGCCCAAAGCCGCGACGAACCGGGCTTCGATGGCGGCGGCCGCCTTGCCGGCCAACTGTTGGTAGAGGATCGACCGGGCCAGGACGGCGAACCGCATCGACGCCGGAACGTGGGGTCGACCCGGCGGGTAGCCGTACTGTTTGACCAGACCCTTGAGGACCGGATCCCTTCGGCTCAACGCCTTGGCCGCATCGGCCATCACCTGGCGAGTCGCAGCCATGACGATCAGGCGGTCTCGCCGGACGCGTCGTCGGGGCCGGTCACGGTCAAGATGATGCCACAGCCGGTATCGTCCCCTGCATGGTTCCGGCTCCGGTCTTCGTCCCCGCGGCGCGGACCGTTGACGTCGAAGGCCCGGTCAACTTCGTCGAGTTCGACGGGCCAAAGGACGGGCCGACTCTGGTGTGCGTCCATGGTCTGGGCGGATCCCATCTCAACTGGATGGCCATCGCGCCGTCGCTGGCCGCCCACGCCCGGGTCCTGGCGCTCGACCTGGTGGGCCACGGCAACACCCCGATCGGAAGCCGGAGCGCCGACATCGACGGCCACCGCCGCATGCTGGGCGGATTTCTGCGAACCGTCGCCGATGGGCCGGTGATCCTGGTCGGCAACTCCATGGGCGGGTTGGTGGCGACCCTCCAGGCGATGGAAGAGCCCGACTCCGTCTCGGGGCTGATCCTCATCGATCCGGCGCTGCCTTCATCCCGATGGGGCTGGACCCACCCGAGGTCGATCGCCGGATTTCTGCTCGGGGCCACCCCCGGCCTCGGCGAGTCGTTCCTGAACCAGCGGAGGAAGTACCTCTCTCCCGAGCGGGCGGCGCATCGGGTGCTCGATGTCTGTTGTGTCGACCGGTCGCGCATCCCGCCCGACCTGGTCGCCGCCCAGATCGGATTCCTCCAGGGGGCCGACCGGGTGGCTCTGGACGGCGCCTACCTGTCGTCGGCCCGTTCACTGTCTCAATACTTCCTCCGGCCTCGGGCGTTCGCACAACGACTCCGGAGTGTCGAACAGCCCACCTTGTTGCTCCACGGTGCGGCCGACCGGCTGGTGCCGCTGGCCGCCTCCCGGCAGGTGAGTTGGGCCAAGCCGGCCTGGACCTTGGAGGTGGCCGCCGACGTCGGCCACATCCCGATGATGGAGGCACCGGTGTGGACCCTCGAGCGGATCACCGGCTGGTTGGACTCCGGGGGTTTCCGGAACCAACTCCCGGTGGCCACCGGGGCATCGGCCATCGGCCGCCCGGACCAACCCGCCCTCTAGTTCCTGACTGGCTGCTGCTGGTCGGGGAGGACCGAGATTGATTGCGGGGCCAGCGCCGGCGGCGGTGGTGGCAGGAGGGCAGCGGCGTCGAGCCGACGGGCGTCCCGGGCCCGGCTCACCTGGAGGTCGAGCATGGCTCTGGCCTCCTCGGCATCCCGGTGGGCGGCTCGGGTCCTCACCGGGCCCGGGGTGGAGTCGAGGTGCATATTGGCGAGCCCGAGGGCGCGCTCGAGTGGCCCGGCGGTCAGTCGCAGGCTCTGGGTACGGGCGTGGGGCACCAGGTCGATGGTGCGAGACAACATCCCGTGGTGGACCACGAAGACCCGCGGGTCGGATCCGGCCAGCTCCCCTCGCCACCAGATCGGGGCGAGGAGGGCAGCCCGGCGGGGGGGCCGGGTCAGCGGGACGGTGTTGAGGTCGATGCCGCCCAGGACCCAGCCCACCAGGGACTCGGCAAAGGCGCGATCGATGACCGGGATGAGGGTGGTGTTCTTGGTCGAGGCCCGGCCGTAACCGGCCACGTTCATCCGAACCTGCACCCATCCCATCGGTCGCCAGGAGAGGGGTTGGTGAATGAGGATGGCTTGGATCCGGCCCGGCGGTACCGTGAGGCGGCTGGTGGAGAGGAGCCCGTGGCGGATCCGGAGGCCGTCGGGAGACTCGGTGACGGTGAACTCCCAGAGCAGGTTGACCCGTTGCCAGGCGGCGTGGGCGAAGACGATGAAGAAACCCACGAACAGGGCGATGCCGGCCACGCTGGTGCCGACGTGGCCGTTGCTCTGACCGATGGCGGCGAGCCCGGGCCCGATGGCCAGGAATATCAGCCGCCAGGAGATCATCTCCAGGAGAACCGCGGCCACCAGTCGGCCATGGGGCACCACGATCAGCGGGCGCTCCGGCGCTTCCGGGGCCCCTTCCCCGACCCCGGTGGACCGGCCCAGCAGATCGGCACGGAGCGCCTGGGCCACGGAAAGGCTCAGGTAGCGCAGCCGGGCCGAAGAGCGTTCGTTCCCCGCCGTCGTCACCTTGACTTCGGCCAGCCCGAAGATCCGGGCGGCCAGTGGTTCGAGGACATCGATGCTCTGCACCCGGTTGAGCCGGATGCGCTTCGACCGCTTCTGCAACAGACCACTGTCGATACGGAGCTCGCCGCCGACCAGGTGATAGCGGGTGACCGCCACCGTGATCAGCCCTCGGACGATGACCAGAAAGCCGATCCCGCCGTAGACGGCGAAGGTGGGCCAGTGCAATCCGCCTCCACCGGTGCCGGTCCGCTGTTCGCTGAGGCTGAACAGCGTGAACACGACGACCAGTCCGAGGATGCGTCCGCCGAGGGCGATCGGGGTCAGCGGGTGGAGACGATAGGTCTCGTCGGGAGGGGCCGGGGTGGGCGCCGAAGCCGGGGGAGGCGCCGAAGGCGCCGGAGGTAGGAGAGGTGGGGGAGGAAGAGGTGGGGGAGGAAGAGGTGGGATCGGGGGTGGTGAACCGGCCGAACCCGGTGCCGGGTCAGAGCCCGGCAGCATGAGCCTCGCCGAGGGCGGTCAACTGATCGCGGAGGGCACCGGCGAGATCGGGGGTGAGGCCGCAGACTTCGGCATCGGTGGTTGCCGCCGCGGTGTGGAGCTTCACCCGGACCAGACCGAACAGCCGCTCGATCGGACCGGCCTCGACATCGACCAGCTGCATGCGCCCGTAGGGAACCACGGTCAGCTTCTTGAACATGGCGCCGTGGGTGACCAGGAGGTCGTCGACCCGCTCCACGTACCCCCACGATCGCCAATTGCGGCCGATGGAGAAAAAGGCCAGGACGCCGAGGGCGAGGGCGACGATCCCTCCCGCTACGCCGGCGTCCGTGGAGAGGAACGAAAAGCCAATGCCGATGCCGCCCGCCACCGGAACACCGAAGGCCACCAGCTCGGTTCGCCGCATCAGGGCGAGCCGCGGCGACACCCGGGTCCACGGGTACTCGATCGGCGGTGCGAAGGGACCCGGCATGAGGCGGAATCTACCGCCTGCTCTCTTGTTCGGGAGCACGGGGCCGCCGGCTGCCGGCCGACGGCCGGTAGTGCCCGAGCGGCGGCACTAGGGCGACGACCGGCTACGGACTGGCGATCAGTTCACCTGGCGCTCGTAGCCCTCCCAATACGGGGCCCGCAACCGGAACTTCTGAAGTTTGCCGGTGGCGGTGCGGGGGAGCTCGTCGCGGAACTCCACCTGTTTCGGGCATTTGTATCCGGCCAGGAGGGTCCGGCAGTGGGTGATCACGTGCTCTTCGGTGATGATGACCCCGTCATCGGTGACGACCAGCGCCGTCACCATCTCGCCCCAGGTGTCGTGGGGGATGCCGATGACCGCCACCTCGGCCACCCCGGTCAGCGAGAAGATGGCGTCTTCGACCTCGATGGAGGAGACGTTCTCGCCGCCGGTGATGATGACGTCCTTCTTCCGATCGAGGATCTGCAGATGGTTCTCGTCATCGAGGAGCCCGCCATCTCCGGTGTGGAACCACCCCCCGTCCATGGCGGATTCGGTTGCCTCCGGCTGCTGCCAGTACCCGGCCATGACGGTGTTGCTGCGAGCCAGGACCTCGCCGTCGGCGCTGATGGACAGCTCCGTCCCCAACGCGGGTGCCCCCGCCCGCATCAGCTTCCGGGCCCGCTCCGCTGACGACAGATCATCCCATTCGGCCCGCTGCCGGTTGATGGTCAGGAGCGGAGCGGTCTCGGTCAATCCGTAGATCTGGATGAACTCCCATCCCAACTCGGCCTCGATCCGTTCGATGGTCCGGCTCGGCGGGGGAGCCCCGGCCACGACGATCCGGGTCTTGTCCCGACCCGGTACGGGTCCGTCCCAGGTCGGGAGCGCTTCGAGCACCGCGTTGACCACCGCCGGCGCTGCACACAGCAGGGTCACCCCGTGCCGCTCGACCCGGTGGAGGATCTCGGTGCCGTCGACCTTGCGAAGGGCGATCTGCGGGCAGCCCATGCCGGTGGTGGCCCAGGGCATGCCCCAGCCGTTGGCATGGAACATCGGCAGGGTATGCAGGTAGACATCGCGGTCGGAGACCTGGGTGTGCCAACCGAACACCATGGCGTTCACCCAACAGTTGCGATGGGTGAGCTGCACCCCTTTGGGCCTGGCGGTGGTGCCCGAGGTGTAGTTGATGGTGGCGGTGGCTTCCTCGCTGGCCTCCCAGGGCCGGGGCTCGACCCCGGACGGGTAGAGAATCGGATCGGTGTCGGCGCCGATGACGAACCGGTGCGGCGCCTTGATGTCGGCCAAGGTGTCGTCGAGCTCGGGATCGATGAGCACCGCCGATGCGCCGGAATGCTCGACGATGTACTCCACTTCGGCCGGCGCCAGGCGGAAGTTGATGGGGACCAGGGTGCGCCCCCACCCGCAGACCCCGAAGAACGACGTCAGCAGGCGGGCCGAGTTCTGCGACACCACCGCCACCCGTTCGCCCGGAGCGATGCCCAGGGTGTCGAGCCCGGCCGCCTGGGCCCGGGCGCGTTCGGCCATCTCGGCAAACGTCAGGGTCCCCCAGGAGGTGGCGGGTTGATCCGGCTCGTCGATGACCGCCGGGCGTTCGGGGTAGGCCGTCTCGGCGCGGTCGAGGAAGTCCCGAACGTTGAACTGAACGATCATCGCTTCATCCCATCACCCTTCCGGTCACGTCACCCCATCACTCCATCACCCAATCACCCAATCACCCAGTCACGAAGTTTCCCTATTGAAGCAAATGTCGTGGAGGTGCGCTCGATGTCGGCCGTTCGACGGTCGCCTTGGTCGCCGGTCGGCGCCGCCCAAACCACCGGGACTCGGTAACGTGCGGGAATGGCTATTCCTCGCGTTGCCATCGGACCGAAACCCGGGCGATTTGCCGTTGCCGCCGTCGAGAAAGGGGGCGGGACGGTCGTCGATATCGGGGACCAGCCCGAAGTGGTGGTCTGGCTGGATGCCGCCGATGCGTCGGGTCTGGCCGCCGCGCTGCAGACGGCTCCCGAGGCCAAATGGGTACAGCTACCGTTCGCAGGAGTCGAGAGGTTCGTCGAGGCCGGCGTCCTCACCCCGGAACGGACGTGGACCAGCGCCAAGGGCGCTTACGGCCGGCCGGTGGCCGAGCATGCCTTCACCCTCGCCTTGGCCGGCCTCCGGCTGCTCCCCACCCGGATCCGGGCCCGGTCGTGGGGCACGCCGGCCGGGACCAGTCTCTATGACCAGAAGGTGACCATCCTGGGGGGCGGCGGGATCACCCACTACCTCTTGGAGCAGTTGGCGCCGTTCGGGGTGGAGGCGACGGTGGTCAGGCGCCAGGCCGAGCCGGTCCCGGGTGCGGCTCGCACCGTCACCATGTCCCAGCTGCACGAGGTACTCCCCGGTGCGTTGGTGGTGTTTCTGGCCCTCGCCCTGAGCCCGACCACTACCGGGATCATCGGGGCGAAGGAGCTCGAATTGATGGATGAGCGGGCCTGGTTGGTGAACGTGGCCCGCGGGCGCCACGTGAAGACCGATGAGCTGGTCGCCGCGCTCGGTGCCGGGTCGATCGCCGGAGCCGCCCTCGATGTCACCGACCCGGAACCGTTGCCCGACGGGCACCCGCTCTGGGACATGCCCAACTGCATCATCACCCCCCATACCGCCGACACCATCGAGATGATCCGCCCGCTGCTGGGCGAGCGCATCCGCGAAAACGTCGAGCGCTACGCGGCCGGCCAGGAGCTGGTCGGACTGGTCGATGCGACGGAGGGGTACTGAACCGGTTGGTTGGATCTTGAGCCCGGCCTCCGAGTCGGCCCTCTTGGGGGCCTTGGCAGAATGTGGGTGTGACCAGGAGAAACCCTGACGGCCGGCGGAAGTGTCACACCCTCGGCTCATGCTGACTGGGACATGGAACCTATCCCGTCACCATCAGCCCCAGGAGGACGTACCGTGATCGTCACCCCTAGCCCGAAGGAAACCAGGGTTTCACCGCCGGTGTACGGGTCGCTCCGACCTTCTCCGCCGGAAGCCTTCACCATCGATTGCGCCGACTGCCAACATCAGCACACCACCGTGTGCGACGACTGCGTGGTCAGCTTCATCATGGATCGGCAGCCCGACGACGCGGTGGTGATCAACGCCGACGAGGCCCGGGCGGTGCGCCTCCTCGAGCAGGCCGGCCTGGTCCCCGGGGTTCGCCACTCCCGTGAGGTGGGCTGAAGTCGGCCGAACCGGCAGGTCTCGGCCTGGGCAACCTGCTGGCGGGGGCCGTGCCAGCATGGAGCATGGCCCTGGCCACCCCTCGAGATGAGACTGCGACTGACGACGGCGCCGGACTGGTCGATGAGTTGGTGGCCATCGGCCGGAACCGCGGACTGGCGGCCGTGGGGGTAACCGGCGCCGGGGTCTTCACGGAAACTCGTGGCGACCTTCTCGACCGCCGACGGCTAGGTCTTCACGGCGACATGCAGTTCACCTACCGGAATCCGGAACGATCCACCGATCCAACTCGAATCCTTCCCGGGGCTCGCTCGTTGGTGGTGGGCGCCTGGGGATACCGGCGAGAAGATCGGCAGGAAGCTCCCGAAGACCATGACCGGGAGTCGCCCGGGCGTCCCCGAGCCCGGGTGGCCCGCTACGCCCAACGGGACCACTACGCCTCCTTGCGCCAGGCCCTGACGGCGGTGGCCGATCGGCTGAAGCGGGACGGCTGGCGGGCCACCGTCGTCTGTGACGACAATGCGCTGGTCGATCGGGCGGCTGCCCATCGGGCCGGGCTCGGCTGGTTCGGGAAGAATTCACTGTTGCTGCTACCGGGTCTCGGATCGTGGTTCGTACTCGGCAGCGTGGTCACCGACGCCCCGTTGGCTCCCGACCCAGACCGGGGCCGTCCCAGCGAACACGGCAGCGGCTGTGGGAGTTGTACCCGCTGCATGACGGCCTGCCCGACCGGGGCACTGGTGTCTCCGGGAGTGGTCGATGCCCGACGGTGCCTGGCCTGGTTGGTCCAGGCACCCGGCTCGTTTCCCGAGCAATACCGGGAAGCCCTCGGGGATCGGATCTACGGATGCGACGAGTGCCAATCGGTGTGTCCGATCAACCGGTTGGCTGAGCGACGGGACCCGCCGCCACCGATGGAGCCCGACGCCGACGCTGAGGATGGAGCCGGGGTCGATCTGCTCGGCCTCCTGGACTCGTCCGACGCCGATCTGCTCGACCGCCACGGCCGGTGGTACATCGCCGGTCGCCAGCCGAGGTACCTGCGACGGAATGCGCTGGTGGCGCTCGGGAACCTTGGGGACGGGAACGACCCGGACACCGAGGCGGCCCTCCGCCGCGCCCTCGACGACCCCGATCCGATGATCAACGAACATGCCACCTGGGCGGCCCGGAAATTGGGACGGGACGATCTCGTCGATCGTGTGGGCGTGGGGTTGGCGTGACTGCATGACCCACCTTTTGGTTACCAACGACTTTCCGCCCAAGGTGGGAGGGATCCAGGCCTACCTGTGGGAGCTGTGGCGCCGGATGGACCCGTCCGCCTTCGTGGTGCTGACCGCCTCGTCCAGCCCCGGAGCCGAGGAGTTCGACCGCCAGCAGGCGGATCGGGGCATCCGCATCGAGCGGGCCCCGGGCCGGGTCCTGGCCCCGACCCCCGGGTTGGTCCGCCGGATTCGCGCCACCGCCCGGCGGGTCGGCGCCTCCTTGGTGGTGATCGACCCGGCGTTTCCTCTCGGGATCATCGGTCCCCGGCTCGGCATCCCCTATGCGGTGGTCCTCCACGGCGCGGAGGTGGCCATCCCCGGACGGCTCCCGGCCAGTCGTGAACTGTTGGCGTCCACCTTGCGGCGGAGTGTGCTGGCCGTGTCGGCCGGCGGTTATCCGGAGGCTGAAGCCGATAGGGCGTTGCGAGGCCGGGGCATGCCCCCGGTAATCGAGATCCCGCCGGGGGTCGACCTGGACCGGTTCCGCCCGATGTCCGAGTCGGAACGGACCAAGGCCCGGGCCGATCTCGGGCTGCCAATCGACGGACCCCTGGTGGTGAGCGTCAGCCGGCTGGTGCCCCGGAAGGGGATGGACATCCTGATCCACGCCGCCGCCGAGATGGGGACCAAGTACCCCGACCTGGTGGTGGCGATCGCCGGACGCGGCCGGGACCGGGATCGACTGGTCGGGGAGATCGGCGAACGCCAGGCCCCGGTGCGGCTGCTCGGCGCCGTCTCCGACGATGATCTGCCCCGCCTGGTCGGCGCGGCCGACGTCTTCGTGATGCTGTGCCGCAACCGCTGGCTCGGTCTCGAGCAAGAAGGATTCGGCATCGTATTCGTCGAGGCCGCTGCCGCCGGAGTTCCGCAGGTGGCCGGGAACTCCGGCGGGGCCGGCGAGGCCGTCATCGATGGGCTGACCGGCTTTGTCGTCAGCCGGCCCACCGATGTCGCTACGGTGGTGCGAAGCATCGGAAGGCTGTTGGACGATGTCGAGTTGCGCCAGCGCATGGGCGTCGAGTCGCGTCGGAGAGCCGAGGAATCCTTCGACTATGACCAACTCGCCCCTAGGCTGGCCGCGGCGCTCGCAAACATGGAAGGCTGACCCCTGGTATCGCAACTGGTGGAGCCGGTGCATCACACTCAACCCAAGCAGGAGGACACAACGTGGCGGAAGTAGCCACCGAGCGAATGACCGTTTCGGCCACCCCCGAACGATGCTTCGCGGTGAGTAGCGACCTCGACGCCTATCCCCAGTGGGCGGCGGACATCAAAGAGGTCACCGTCCACGATCGCGACGATCAGGGCCGTCCCCAACTGGTCACCTTCCGGGCCGCCGCCTTCGGCCGCAGCACCAGCTACACCCTGGCCTACGACTACAGCGCGGCGCCGAATGTGCTTTCGTGGGTCCAGACCCGCGGCGATATCACCTCGAAGTTGGACGGCAGCTATGTCTTCGAGCCCGCCGCCGGCGGCGGCACGGAGGTCACCTACCACCTGGAGGTGGAGATGAAGGTGCCGCTCCCCGGTTTCATCAAGATGCGGGCGCAGAGCCGCATCATGTCCATCGCCCTCCGGGATCTGAAGGTCCGGGTCGAATCGCTGGCGTGATCGGCGTGATCCGATGGGGAGCGCCTCGGTGTCGGCGGGCGTGAACCGCCAACCCGCATGAGGATCGGGATCACCCTCCCGCAGTTCCGCGACGAGGCGGACAGCGCCCTGGCCGCCGCCCGTCGGGCCGAGGAGTTGGGCCTCGACGGTGTGTTCTGCTTCGACCACCTGTGGCCGATGGGTCAACCCGGACGCCCCGCCCTCTCCTCGGGGCCGCTGCTCGGGGCAGTGGCGGCGTCGACGTCTTCCATCCACGTCGGCTCCTTGGTGGCGCGGATCGGCCTGCTCCCCGACGATGTGCTGGTCGAGGTGCTGTCCAGCCTCAATGCCATCTCCGGGGGACGGCTGATCGCCGGCCTCGGTACCGGCGACCACTTGAGCCGGGCCGAAAACCTGGCCTTCGGGATCCCGTTCGAACCGGCCGCCGAGCGGCAGGTCCGGTTGGCGTCAGTGGCGGTGGCGGTGGAGGCCCGGGGGATCAAAGTGTGGGTGGGTGGAGGGCTTCCCTCCACCTCCGACCTGGCCCGCACCGTCGGGGGGGCGGTGAACCTGTGGGAAGCGGAGACCGCCAAGGTGGCCGCCACCGCCTCGGCCGGATGCGAGGCGACCTGGGGCGGTCCATTGAAAGGGGATGTCAAACAGGTCGAGGCGCAGCTGTTGGAGTTGGCCGACGCCGGAGCCAGCTGGGCGGTCTGCGCCTGGCCCGACTCGCTGGAGGTGATAGCCGAGGCCGCCGACGCCCTTCGCTGAGTGTCGCAGGGGTGCCCAGAGCCGCGGGTAGCCTTTCGGGATGGAGTTTCGCCGGATAAACGGACTGCCCCCCTACGTCTTCGCCACCATGAACGACCTCAAGGCCGCAGCCCGTCATGACGGCCGGGACGTCATCGACATGGGATTCGGAAACCCCGACCTTCCGTCTCCGGACGTGGCCGTCGAGAAGCTGGCGGAAGCCGTCCACAACCCCCGCAACCACCGCTATTCGGCCAGCCGGGGGATCCCGAAGATCCGCCAGGCGATCGCCAACCTCTACCTTCGCAAGTTCGATGTGGCCATCGATCCCGAGACCGAGGTGGTGACCACCATCGGGGCAAAGGAAGGCCTTTCCCACCTGATGTGGGTGCTGGTGGGTCCGGGCGACACCGCGCTGGTCCCGTCGCCGTCCTACCCGATCCACATCTACGCGCCCCTGTTTGCCGGAGCCGACGTCCGCCACGTCCTCCTCGGCGGCAGCGATGCGGGCGACGAGGAACCCGGCGAGACATTCTTCGGGAATCTGATGGAAGCGTGGGAGTCGGCGTGGCCGAAGCCCCGGGTCATCGTGCTGTCGTTCCCCCACAACCCGACCACCGAATGCGTCGACCTGGCCTGGATGACCCGAATCGTGGAGTTCGCCAAGGAGCATGACGTCGTGCTGGTCCACGACTTCGCCTACGCCGATATCGCCTTCGACGGCTACCGGCCCCCTTCCATCCTCGAGGTCCCGGGGGCGAAGGAAGTGGCGGTCGAGCTCTACACGATGACCAAGTCGTTCTCGATGGCCGGGTGGCGGGTCGGCTTCATGGTCGGCAACGCCCCGATTGTCCAGGCGCTGACCAAGCTGAAGAGCTACCTCGATTACGGAACCTTCCAGCCCGTCCAGATCGCCGCCATCGTGGCCATGAACGAAGCGCCGGACTATCCGAAGTACATCAATGAGTGTTACCAGTCCCGCCGGAACTCACTCTGTGACGGCATGAACCGGATCGGGTGGGAGATCACTCCGCCGAAGGGGACGATGTTCGTGTGGGCGCCGATCCCGGATCCGTACAAGGAGATGGGCTCCCTGGAGTTCTCCAAGTATCTGTTGCAGGAGGCCGATGTGGCCACGTCGCCAGGTGTCGGATTCGGCCCCGGCGGGGACGGACACGTGCGGTTTGCGCTGATCGAAAATGAGCAACGGGTGGGCCAGGCGATCCGGGGTATGCGGAAGGCTCTGACCCGGCTCCACTAGGTGGAGCTCCGCCGGGTCAGCCTCGGTCGGGCTTGTCGCCCGGGCCCGGGCTCACTCCCGCTTCGGAATGAGCCGAGGGGCGCGCCGGGATGGGTCAGGTCGCCGACCCGATCGGTTTCGGCCGTTGCTGCCGTTCCGGGCGGTGGGTCGTTTCGTGCGGGCTATGGGCGGGTCCGGCGGGTCGTGCGGGTCGGGGTCACCGCCGGGCGGGATCCACTGCCAGTTGCCCGGCCCTCCGGCCAGGGTGAAGCCTCCATGGTGGCGGAGGTCGTGATGATGGCCGCAGAGCTTGGCCAGGTTCCACATCGCCGTCGGCCCGTTGTCTCTGACTTCGACGATCCGATGGTCGATCTCCAACCCGGTGACCGCATCGCAGCCGGGGACCACACAGGTCGCATCCCGTTCGTCGAGGGCCCGCCGGAGGGTGGCGGGGATGGCCCTGCCCATCTTGGTGATGGTGGTGACGTCGATCCCGTTGGTGATGACCAGTTCGCAGAGGGCGTCCCCCATCAGGGCTCGGGCCGTATCGACCGGGATGGGGCCGACGCCGGGGATCTCACAGATCCCACCGGGCCCGACCACCCCGGAGCGCAGGGCGTCGAGGTCGACCCGGACGTGGACGAGGGCCCGGGTGCCCTTGGCTCGCTTGGTGGTGGACTGGCCGGTATTCGAGGCCGGTTGGTCCGAGCTCTTGCCGGAGGAGTTCTTGCTCGGGTCCCGGGTGACCAGCGCCACTAAGGCATCGGCGGCATAGGCATCGGGGGAGTCTTGGTGCCCGGCCCGCCGGGCCCGATGGAAGACCCGGTCGGACTCCAGCTGCAGGGCCGCCTTGAGGGCCGCCCCGGCGTCGGGGGTGAGGTGGGCGTCGAGGCGGAAGGCCCCCGTCTCGGTGTCGGTCCAGGTCCGACAGGACCGGTCCTTATGGATGGCGTCATAGCGGGCCTGGTCGTCTTGTCGGGACCGGCCCTGGGCTCTGGCCCGCTGGCACCGGTCCCGGACCTGGCGGACGGTGTCCCCCTCGGCCGTCGCCACCAGCTCGTCTTCCGCCTCGGGGTTGACCCGGATGGCTCCGGAGATGGCCTTGGCCTTCGACCGGGAGAGCTTCCCGCCCCGGTAGGCGGAGTCGATCCCCGGATGGGCGGCCAGCGAGTCCCCGAGGGACAGCACCTCGACGGCCTCTCCGAGGCTCTCCCCGGTCGCCTCGGCCAGCCAGTGGGCCGGGGTCCGGTGACCGGCACACTGGTGCTGGTTGGCGTCGGCGGCCCGCCGGGCGGCCAGCGTCTTGCCCGCCGCACACAGCCGCTCGCCCCGGGCAAACAGGGTCACCAACTC
>DASXFR010000153.1:0-60987 GCA_036489495.1 Acidimicrobiales bacterium
GACCGATGATCCGAACGGCCCGCCTGTAGACTGAGTACGTGCGAGTCATCGGGGGTGAGTTCCGGGGTCGCCGCCTGTTGCCTCCTGCGACCCCGTCGGTGCGGCCCACCTCCGACCGCGCCCGGGAGGCGATCTTCGACATGCTGTTCAGCCTCGGCGGGGTCGACGGTCTCCAGGTCGCCGATCTGTTCTCGGGGACCGGCGCCCTCGGCATCGAAGCCCTGTCCCGGGGGGCGGCCTCGGTCACCTTCGTGGATCGGGACCCGGCCAATCTCGACCTCGTCCGGCAGAACCTGGCGTCGGTGGGACTGCCCGACGCCGAGCGCGACGGCTACGCCACCATCATCCGAGCCGACGTCGACACCTGGGTCGCCACCACCCTGTCCCGGTACGACCTCGTCCTGGCCGATCCCCCCTACGCCTACGACGGGTGGGAGAACCTCATCCGCCGGCTCCCCGGCGATCTGGTCGTCCTCGAGTCGGGCGCCGAGTTGCCCGAGGTCGACGGCTGGGGAGTCCTCAAATTCAAGCGCTATGGCGGTACCATCGTCACAGTTGCCCGACCGGAGCCGGTCTCTCAGAAAGGTGCCTCGTGACCATTGCGCTGATTCCCGGATCATTCGATCCTGTCCACAATGGGCACCTGGAGGTCATCGAGCGCGCCTCGCGGCTGTTCGACGAAGTCATCGTCGCCGCCCTTCGCAATCCCCAGAAGAGCCAGCCCCTCTTCGATCTGGACGAGCGCAAGGAGATGCTGGAGGAGGCGTTGGCCCACATGGACAACGTCCGCATCGTGTCGGTGTCAACCCTGCTGGTGAACGTGGCCGAGGACGTCGGGGCCAGCGCCATCGTCAAGGGCCTGCGGGCGGTCTCCGACTTCGACAACGAGCTGCAGATGGCCCAGATGAACCGGAAGCTCTCCGGGGTGGAGACCCTGTTCATCGCCAGCAGTTCCGAGCACTCGTTCATCGCCTCGCGTCTCCTCCGGGAGGTGGCCCGTTTCGGCGGCGACGTGACGGCTTTCGTTCCCAAGGTGGTGGCCGTACGGCTCCAGGAGAAGTTCGCCAATGAGTGATCTGTTCGAAGATCTGGAAGCCCAGACCGCCGCCAGCGAGGAGCAGGACGCCGAGACCCTGGTCCGGGAGGCATTGGATCTGGTCCTGACGGCCAAGGCCATGCCGCTGTCCGCCTCGGTGCTGATCTCCCGCGAGGAGGTGGCCGATGTCCTCCAGGGCGCCCTCGATCGGATGCCGGACGAGATCCGGGAGGCCCGGTGGCTGCTGAAAGAGCGCGAGGAGTTCATCGCCGAGAAGAACCGCGAAGCCGACGCGCTGCTGGAAGAGGTGCGGGTCCAGGCCGAGCGGATGGTGCAACGCACCGAGATCGTCCGACAGGCCAACCACGTGGCCCAACGAGTGCTCGACGACGCCAACGAGGAGGCCCGCCGGCTGCGCCACGAGGCGGAGGACTACGCCGACCAGAAGCTGGCCAGTTTCGAGATCGTCCTCGACCGGACCATGAAGACGGTGCAGGCCGGCCGCGAGAAGCTCCGGGTCACCCCGCTCCCGCCGGTGGAGATCGGGGAGGGCGGGGACACCTCGCTGACCCCGGCTGCCGAGCTGGATCTCGAGGGGATGCACCCCGACGACCCCGAGGGTTTCTTCGATCAGGACCTCACCTGACGGAAAGGACGGACACCGTGCGCACGTCGACGCCATTTCTCGTCCACGCCTCCAACCTCCGGAAGGTGGCTGGCACCGTTCGCCACGAGGAGCGCCGCGGGGTGATCGACGACCTGGCCACCGTCAGCGTCGGGGTGCCCGAGGGCGCCGAGGTCGACGCCCGGGTCACCCTCTCCTCCTATCCCGGCGGGGTCATGGCCACCGGACGGGTCTCCGCTCCCTGGCGGGGCGAGTGCCGGCGGTGCGGGGGCGTGGTCACCGGTGCGGTGGAGGCCGAAGTGCGGGAGCGCTACGTGATCGAGGGGGCGGAAGGCCGGCCCGGGGTGAGCGCCGACGAAGACGACGCCTACGTGCTGGCCGACGACATCCTCGACCTCGAGCCGTTGGCCCGGGACGCGGTGCTGCTCGAGCTCCCGCTGGCTCCGCTGTGCAAGGAGGACTGCCTGGGACTGTGCCCGCAGTGCGGGACCAACCTGAATCTCGAGAGCTGCAGCTGCGCGCCGCCGGCCGACCCGCGCTGGTCGGCCCTCGACGCGCTCCGTGACGGTGAGGGTCCGGCTTTGCCCTAGAATGCCCTCCCTATGGCCGTCCCCAAGAAGAAGACCTCCAAGGCGAAGAGCCGCAGCCGCCGCGCATCCAACTGGGTGTTGAAGGCGCCAGCCCGTTCGGTGTGCCCGCAGTGCACCCACGCCAAGCTGCCCCATGTCGTGTGCCCGAACTGCGGTTGGTACAAGGGTCGCCAGGCGATCGAAGTCGAGTAGTGGCCCGGGGTGGCGTCCGCCCGACGGGTGAGGCGTTTGCGAGCCTTCCGGTGGCGGTCGATGCCATGGGTGGTGACCGGGCTCCGGCCGAGATCGTCGCCGGTGCCCGCCGGGTAGCCGAGGAATCGGCCATCGGGGTGCTCCTGGTCGGCCGGCCCGGGGAGATGGGCGACACCGGCGGGCTCCCCGAGCTCCATGCCAGCGAGGTCATCGGCATGGACGACGACCCCGGCCAGGGAGTCCGCCGCAAGAAGGACTCGTCGCTGGTCCGGGCGGCGGAAGCCGTACGCGACGGGAAGGCGATGGCCATGGTCTCGGCCGGGAACACCGGTGCCACCATGGCCTCGGCCCTGTTGAGGATGGGGCGCCTCCCCGGGGTGATCCGGCCGGCCATCGCCACCCCCATCCCCAATCCGGGATCCGGCCAGCCGCCGACCGTGCTGCTGGACTCGGGCGCCAACGCCGAGTGCAGCCCGCAGATGCTGGTGCAGTTCGCCCAGATGGGGGCGGCCTTCGCCCGCCAGCGCTACGGGGTCGCCCTCCCCACCGTGGCCCTCCTCTCCATCGGTGAGGAGAAGTCCAAAGGCACCCCGCTGGAGAAAGAGGCCCACGCCCTGTTGACCGTGGGGCTCGGCGGTGAGGGATTCGAGTTCATCGGCAACGTCGAGGGGCGGGACTTCCTCCATGCCGCCGCCGACGTCATCGTGACCGACGGGTTCACCGGCAACGTCGCCCTCAAGACGTTGGAAGGATCGCTCAAGTTCCTGGTTGCCGCCCTCACCGAGATCCTCGGTCGTCCCGGGCTCGAACTGGCCGCCGAGGCGCTGCTCCCGGCCATCGCCCCGTTGGCCACCGAGCTCGAGCCGGAGGGGACCGGCGGGGCCATGCTGCTCGGGGTGGACGGGGTCTGCGTCATCAGCCACGGGTCGTCGTCGGCGACGGCCATGGTCAATGCCATCACCGTGGCCCACGATCTGGCCGTCGGCGGTCTGGTGGCGGCGGTGGCCGACGCGGTGACCGAGATACCCACCCCGGTCGCCGACTGAGGCCGAGCTTCACCCTCCGGATCACGCTGGGTGGGGGCGGGGTGCCGTACGCTGGCCGGCGGTGCCAACCCTCCCCAGCTCCGCCGGCTCCCGGCGGCCATGAGGTGACCTTCGGATCGCTCCCCGGGCCGGGCTGGCACCCCGACCCCGGCAACCCCCAGTACTGGCGGTGGTGGGACGGGAGCTCCTGGTCGGCGCATGTCGCCCCACGGGCGCCGGCCTTCCGGCCTCCGGCCGAGTTCCTGGCCGCCGAAGAGGTCATGTCCCCCTGGGCCCGGGCGGCGGTGGTGCTGTATCCGGTGGTCGCCTTCGCCCTCGGCCTGCTGGGATTCATCTACGCCCCCCGCTACCAACACTTCTTCCATGAGCTGCGGCTGGCCTTCGACGCCGCCCAGAACAACAACGGGAGTTTCGTGGCTCCGCCCGGGCCCTCGGTGCCCGACTGGAACCTCCTGTTCGCCCCGCTCTCCTTCGGCGCCCAGATCGTCTTTCTGATCTGGCAGTACCGGGCGGCGGGTGTCGCCCGTCTGCTCGGTTACCCGGCCCGGCACTCGCCGGGTTGGGGGGTGGCGTTCTGGTTCATCCCGATCGTCAATTTCTGGATGCCGTACCAGGCGATCCGGGATTGCCTGCCCCCCGGCCATCCGGAACGGAAGTCGGTGTTGTGGGTCTGGCTCCTGCTGCTGGTGAGCAACATTGCCCTCCCCTGGCTGACCATCTTCAGTGCCTATGACCGGCCGCTGGGGGTCGCCGTCCTGGTCGGTCTGGGGGTACTGGAGGCGTTCATGGGCTACCGCGCCCACCGGGTGGTGATGGCGGTCAGGGAGCTACACCGCCACGGGGTGGCATCGCTCTACCGACAACCGACGCGCTGACCCGTCCACCCTCCGATCGCCGGGTCCGGGTCAAGGAAGGGCGAAGCCGCTTTCGGTGATCAGCTTCTCGGTGACCTCCCAGAGCCGATCGGCGTCGGCGTCGGAGCGCCCGTAGCGGGATGGATGCCCGGGCCGAGAGTGCACGTAGTAGCCGCCGGTCCTTCCCTCGACTTCGGGGGAGGCGGCCAGGTAGACCGAAGTGGCCGCCCCGGCAGTGGCGGAGATCTCGAACGGGCGGATCAGCCGGTTTCCCCAGCCCATGATGCCGGTCATGTCGCCATCCAATCCGAAGCCGCTGCGCACCGGTCCCGGATGGACGGCATTGGCGGTGGCGTGGGTGTCAGCGAGTCGAAGGGCCAGCCCCCGGGTGAAGAGCAGATTGGCCAGTTTCGACTGGGAGTAGGCGCCAAAGGTGCTGTAGCGCTGCTCGCCCTGCAGGTCGCTCCAGTTCATGCCGGTCAGGGCCAGGTGATGGCCGAACGACGACAGGTTGACGATCCGCCCCGATTCGGCCTGCTTCAGCCGATCGAGGAGCAGGGCGGTGAGGAAGAACGGGCCGATGTGATTGACCCCGAACGTCTGCTCGAATCCCTGGGCGGTGACCTGCCGGGTCGTCCAGATGCCGCCGGCGTTGTTGACCAGCACGTCGAGGCGGTCCCAGCGGGACATCAGCTCCTTGGCCCCGGATTCGACCGAGGAGAGGTCGGCCAGATCCAGGATGACGACGTGGACGTCGTCGGATCCGGAGGCCGCCCGCACGTCGGCCGCCGCGGCTTCGGCCTTGTCCGGATTCCGGCAGGCCAGCACGGTGGTGGCGCCCATGGTGGCCAACGCCACGGCTGTCTCCTTGCCGATGCCGGAGTTGGCGCCGGTGATGACGACGACTTTGTCTTGCACGTAGGTGTCTCTTTCGCTCGATTTCGGATCCGGTGGCCGACGCCGAGCTACCGGTTGAGGAGGTCCTTGGCGATGTGGGTGACCTGGATCTCGTCGGTGCCGGCGTAGATCTGGAACACCTTGGCGTCGCGGGCCAACTGCTCGACCCGGAACTCCGACATGTAGCCGTTGCCCCCGAACAGTTGCACGGCTTCCATGGCCACCTCGGAGGCAGCCTGGGCCGAGTACAGCTTCATGGCCGACGCTTCGGCCAGGGTCAGGCTCTTCCCGGCCGCCGACATCTCGATGTGCCGGAACACCAGGTTCTGGACGTTGAGCCGGGCAATCTCCATCTTGGCCAACTTGAGCTGGATGAGCTGCCGGTCGCCGATGCGCGACCCCCACAGCATCCGGTCCTGGGCATAGGCCACCGACAGCTTCAGGCACTCCTCGATGAGGCCGAGGGACATGGCCGCCACCCCGGCCCGCTCGGTGACGAAGTTGCCCTTGGCCGAGTCGCGTCCGCTTCCCTCCCGGTCGTCCTCGGTTTCCCCGAGCAGGCAGTCCTTGCCCACCCGCACATCGGACAAGAAGAGCTCCCCGGTGGGGGAGGAGTGGAGTCCCATCTTGCGGAAGGGCTTGGACTGCTCCAGACCCGGGATCCCCTTGTCGAGGACGAAGGTCAGGACCTTCCGGTCGCGGATCGGGGTGTCCGTGCCGTCGTCGAGCTTGGCGTAGAACACGATGGTGTCGGCGTAGGGGCCATTGGTGATGAACGTCTTGTTGCCGTTGAGGATGTACTCGTCGCCGTCTCTCCGGGCCGACGACTTCATGCCCCCCAGCGCATCCGATCCCGAATCCGGTTCGGTGATGGCCCAGGCACCCACCTTGTCCATGGTCAGGAGGTCGAGGCCCCACCGCTCCATCTGGTTCGGGGTGCCCTGCTTCATGATGGTGCCGGCGGCCAACCCCATGCTGACCCCCATGGCCGTCACGATCCCCGGGCAGTAATGGCAGAGCTCCACGATGGGGATGAGGGCCATGGCGGCCGCGCCGCCGTCGCCCCGGCTTTCGTCCCGTGCGGCCGACGGTGTTGCCTCGTCGCGATCGCGCTTGCGATCGAGCTGGGCCTTGAACCGCTCGCGGGCCATCTGGTCCATGCCGAAGGTGGCGTACAGCTGCCGGATGATGTCGTACGGCGCCATGTCGCCGTGCTCCAAGTCATCGATGTGGGGCACCACCTCCGCCTCGATGAACCGGCGGACGGTGTCCCGGACCATCAACTGCTCTTCTGACCATTCGTACACGGTTGACCTCCTGATGACCCTCAGTCGCTGACGGCAGCCGGGATGAGGCTATCCGAGGTCGGCCTACAGTCGGTGGGTGCGACCGGTTCGACGACCAGCCAACGCCCAGGACACGCCGTTTCACCGCTGGGGCGGGGAGGCGTTCTTCGTGGCGTTGGTCGACCGGTTCTATGCCGGAGTCGAGACCGATCTGCTCCTGCGCCCCATGTATCCCGAGGACCTCTCCGGCCCCAAGGCGCATCTGGCCATGTTCCTGGCCCAGTACTGGGGCGGACCCCCTAACTTCAACGAGCAACGGGGACAGCCCCGGCTGCGGATGCGGCATGTCAAGTTCGCCATCGGAACCGCGGAGGCGGAGGCCTGGCTCGGTCACATGACCGAGGCGGTCCGGTCGGCGGGTTTGGAGGCGGCGGATGAAACCCAGATGCTCGACTACATGAGGATGGCGGCCACCAGCCTGGTCAACGCCCGAACCTGAATCACCAGGTCATCCCGAGCACGTCGCGCATGGCCTTCTCGAACGTCGGATCGTCCAACTGCGACCGCGCCCCGAGGACCATCTCGGCGTCGTCGCCCACCGGCACCCGGAGCGGGGTGGTGGGGTCCTCGATGGCTCGCCGGATGGCCACCGCCACGATCTCCGGCCCGGGCCGGCCCTGGGGACCGGTGACTTTGGCGTCGGTGCCGTCCCACTGCTCCCACAGCTCGGCATAGACCGGGTCGCCGCTGTGGGGGGCCGACGGCTTCATCCCGGTCCCGATGTATCCGGGCTCGATGATGACGACACGGATCCCGAAATGCCCGACTTCGTAGTGCAGGGTTTCCGACAGCGACTCGAGGGCGTACTTGCAGGCGGAGTACGGGCCCTCCAACGGCGTGGACACCCGGCCCTGGATGGAGCTGACGTTCACCACCACACCGTGGCCCCGCGGTCGCCAGGCGGGGAGCACCGCTTGGACCAGGCGTAACGGCCCGAGGGTATTGGTCTCCAGCATCTGCTGGAACCGGTCGAGGGGGAAGTCCTCCAGCGGCCCCTTCCCCGAGATCGCCGCGTTGTTGACGATGACGTCCAGCTCCCCGGCCTGGTCGAGGGCAGAACCGATCGAACTCGGGTCGGTGACGTCGAGGGGGAGGCGCCGACTCACGTCGAGATGGTCGAGCAGGGTGACGTCCCGGGCGGTGGCGACGACCTCATGGCCTGCCCGGGTCAGCTCGGTGGCGGTGGCCGCCCCGATGGCCCGGGCCGCCCCGGTGATCAGGATCCGCATGGTTCGCAGCGTAGGACAGGGTTCGGACGGCGCCGAGGGGACGTCGTGTTGGGTAGGCGTTTCGGTCTGATCGACCCGCCCTTCACCGCCGGATGGATCCGGTTTCAGCCCGTTTTCCCTGCTCACCCGCCGACTATCCGCATGACATCTGTGTGATTCCGGTAGCATGTGAGCGCTTCACAAGCCGCCGGACTGGTTCGCCGAGGGATGTGGGCTACGAGGATAATCCCTGGTAGCGACGTATTTATCCTGGAGGGCCCCGGCCGGTTGGTCCGAATTCGCTCAACCCAGGAGTCGCCGTGCCCCCAGAGGCCCATGTGGAAAAGGGTCCCCTCGATCGCCAGCAGGTATTCGAGCTCACCCGTGACCTGCTCGCGGACATTTTGGAGATCGAGCCCAACACCATCACCGAGTCGTCGTCGTTCGCCGAGGACCTGAATGCCGACTCCTTGGCGCTGATCGAGCTGGTGGAAGCTCTGGAGGAAGAGCTGGGGGAGCGCTCGGTCGGGTTCCGCATCGATGACGAAGATCTCGAGGACCTGCGCACCGTCCGCGACGCGGTGGACTACGTCCACACCAAACTCGAGGGAGCCTGAGACGTTCGATCTCATCGGTTACACCTTCGCCAATCCCGACTTGATCGACCAGGCCCTGTCCCACCGGTCATGGTGCGCTGAGCAGGGCGGCCTGCCGTCCAACGAGCGACTCGAGTTCCTGGGTGATGCCGTCCTCGGGTTGGTGGTGGCCGACCACACCTATCGCAACCATCCGGAGCTGCCCGAAGGCATCCTGGCCAAAGTGCGGGCCGGGGTGGTCAACGCCCGGGTACTGGCCGACGTCGGACGGGAGCTCAAGGTTGGGCCCTCTCTGCGGCTGGGAAAGGGTGAGGACCTCTCCGGGGGTCGGGAGAAGGAGTCGATCCTGGCCGATACCGTCGAGGCGATCTTCGGCGCCGTCTACCTCGACGGAGGTTATGAAGCCGCCCGCCAGCTCATTCTCGACCAGTTGTCGGATCGAATTGAAGACGCCATCGCCGAGCCCGGCGAGGCCGATCACAAGAGCCGCCTCCAGGAGGTCACCGTGAGCCTCGGTCGGGGGGTCCCCCGGTACGAAGTAGCGGGTCAGGGGCCGGATCATGCCCGGCGCTATCAAGCCACGGTGTACGTTGCTGACCAGCCCCTCGGAACGGGGGAGGGGCGATCGAAGAAGGACGCCGAACAGGAAGCCGCCCGGGTCGCCTGTCGTGCGTTGGGGGATGAGAGGGAAGGAAAGCATGCCTGAACTTCCCGAAGTAGAAACCATTCGGCGCGACCTGCAAGGGGAGGTCGTCGGTCGCAAGATCAAGGCCGTGGAGGTGCGCAACGGGCGTACCGTCCGGCGCCATCCGAGCGCCAAGCACTTCCGCGCCCGGCTCGAGGGCCACACCATCAAGTCCATCGGCCGCTCAGGAAAGTACCTGCTCCTGGGCCTCGACGACGGTGAGACCCTGGTGGTTCACCTGGGGATGAGTGGCCAGCTGCAGCGGGCCAAGAGCATCAAGGAACCCAAGACCCCGCACACCCACGCCATCATCACCTTCACCCAGGGGGGTCAACTCCGCTTCGTCGACCCCCGCACCTTCGGGGAGCTGTTCGTGTCGGCGGCCGCCGCCGACGGGGGCCCGGCGGTTCCCGAGCTCGCCCATCTTGGCTTCGATCCCCTCGAGGACGTGATGAGTTGGGAGAAGTTCTGGGTGTTGCTGAGCTCCCACAAAGCCGGGCTCAAGGCCCTGATGATGGATCAGGAGTTCGTGGCCGGGATCGGCAACATGTACGCCGACGAGATCCTGTTCGCCGCCGGCCTCCGCTATGACCGGATGTCGAACTCGCTCTCCTCCCAGGAGGTTCGCCGGCTCTACCGATCGATGGTCGAGACACTGGCCGAAGCCGTCAAGCACCGCGGCTCGTCGCTGGCCGACGAGCAGTACCGCGACCTGTTCGGAGAAGTCGGCGATTATCAGGGTCAGCACCAGGCCTACGACCGCGAAGGCCAGGCCTGCCGGCGCTGCCGGGCCACCATCACCAAGGTGAAATCCGGTGGTCGGGCGACCTATTTGTGCGAACACTGCCAGGTCTGAGACCAGTTCGCGCCGGTGCGCAAGTCGATCGGTAGTGTGAGCTTCCGGTGTTCCTGAAGTCGCTCTCCCTCAAGGGTTTCAAATCGTTTGCCGATCCTGCCGTGCTCGAATTCGAGCCGGGGATCACCGTCGTCGTCGGGCCGAACGGCAGCGGGAAGTCGAACGTGGTCGATGCGGTGGCCTGGGTGCTCGGGGCCCAAGGGCCCCGCACCGTGCGGTCGTCGAAGATGGAGGACGTCATCTTCATGGGCACCGCCAACCGCCCGGCGCTGGGCCGGGCCGAGGTGGCCCTCACCATCGACAACAGCTCGGGCAAGCTGGCCTCCGACCTGGCCGAGATCACCATCACCCGGACGTTGTTCCGATCCGGAGACAGCGAGTACGCCATCAACGGCGCCCCGTGCCGTCTGCTCGACGTCCAAGAGCTGCTGTCCGACACCGGGGTGGGGCGCCAGCAGCACGTCATTGTGAGCCAGGGCCAACTCGACGCCATCCTCAATGCCCGGCCCGAGGACCGGCGGGCGGTGATCGAAGAAGCCGCCGGCGTGCTCAAGTTCCGCCGCCGCCGGGAGCGCTCCGAGCGCCGGCTGGCGGCTACCGAGGAGAACCTCGAACGCCTCGGCGACCTGGTGCGGGAGGTGAAACGGCAGATCCGACCGCTCGAGCGCCAGGCGGCGGCGGCTCGTTCCCACACCGAGTTGGCCGACGAACTGCGGGCGGTCCGGTTATTCGTCGCCGGCACCGAGCTCGGCGTCCTCGACGGTCGCCATCGGGACGGGGACCGGTTGCGGGTGGATCTCTCGGCCACCGAGGAGCGCCTGCGGGGGTCGTTGGAGGAACTCGACACCGCCGCCACCCGGACGGCCGACGAGCTGTCGGCGCAACGGGAGGCCGACCTGGCCTCCTCACTGGGCCGGGTCGAAGGATTGGTGCAACGGGCCCGGGGGTTGACCGGCGTGCTCCGCGAGCGCCAGCGCTCGTTGGCCCTGGCCCTCGATGCCGCCGCCGATGCCGACGTCGTCTCCACCCTGGAGGCGGAGGGCGCCCGGCTGGGCAGCGAGCTCGCCTCCGCCGAGTCCGAAGCCGAAGGGCTGGCCCCGGAGCAGGCCGACATGGCGACGGCCGAGTCGGCGTTGACCGCCGAGCTCGAGGCCCATCTGGCCGTCTGGGGTGACGAATCGGGGCTGCGGGATGCCGACGAAGCGGTGACGGTGGCCCGAGGCCAACGGGCCGGGCTGGAGCGGGCGCTCGAGCGCGACCGCCGGGCCCTGGAGCAGATCACCGGTCGGCTGGGCTCCGCCCGCCGCCGCTATGCCGCCCTGGAGGGGGAGGACCATGAGTTGGCCGAGCGGCTGGCCGAGCTGGAGCAGGCCCGGCACCGGCTCCAGACCGTGGTGGCCGAAACCGAGGCCGCCCACGGCGACGCCACCCAGCGCCTGGAGACAGCCGAGGAGACCCTCCGCCAGGCCGAACAGGAGCATCACCGCTCGGCGGCGAGGGCCGATGCCCTGGCCCGGGCGCTGGCCGAGGTTCGCGGCGCGGCCGGAGCCGAGATGCTGACCGGGGTCGACGGGGTGGTCGGGATCCTGCTCGACCTGGTCGAAGTGGACTCGGGCTGGGAGGAAGCCTTCGAAGCCGCCGCCGGAGCCTCGCTGGCGGCGGTGGTGGTGTCGGGGAGCGGGCCGGCCCGGGCGGCGTTGGCCCGCTTGCGACAAGGGGAGGCGACCGGCGCGGTGCTGGCCCTCACCGGCGCGGTGGAGAGAGCCGCGGGGGAGCGGGGCGCCGATGATGCGATCCCGGCCACCGAGCCGGTCCGCCGGCATGTGAGTCCCCGCCGCGGGCGACCGGACATCGCCGGCCTGGCCGCGGTGCTCGACACGCTGCTGGCCGGGTCGGTCTGCGCCAACGGGGGCTGGACCGATGCCATCGATCTGGCCTTGGCCCGACCCGATCTGGTCGTCGTCACCCGGGAAGGGGATCGATTCTCGTCCACCGGCTGGCGGGTCCGGGCCGGTGGCGGCGTGGTCACCGCCGCCGTCGTCGAGGAGGCAGAGGCCCGGGCGGCGGTGGCATCCGGGGAGGCGGCCCGGGCCGCCGACGCCCGTCGGGAGGCCCGGGCCACGGTCGAGGCGACCCGAGCCGCGGCGGCCGAGGCGGTGCGGGCCGACGACCGGAACGAGGGGGCCCACCAGACCGCCCGGGTGGCCCGGAGCCGGATCGCCAACGACCTCACCACCCTCTCCTCCGAGATCGAGGAGATCGACCAGAGCTACACCGAATTGGACGAGCGCATCGGTCGAGACGCCGCCCGGGCCGCCGAGCTGGACGATGAGGTGCCCCGGCTCGAGGGGGTCCGCGCCCGGGTGGCGGAGCGGTTGGAGGCGGCCCAGGAGGAACGGCAACGGATCGACGATCGCATCGCCGAAGTGGTGGCCCGGCGAACCGAGTGGGAGGTCCGCTGGGCCGGCCTGGAGGAACGACGGCGGGTGCTGGCCGACCGGCAGGCGGAGGTCGAACGTCGCCTGACCGGACACTCCGACGAGCGCCAGGAGGCGGCCGAGCGCCGGAGGCGGCTGGAAGCCGACGCCACCGCCGCCGAGCGGTTGCTGGCCGTGGTCGGCACCGCCCAGGTCGCCCTGGATGCGGCGCTGGCCGAATTGCGCGAGCGTCACCGTCGGCAACGGGAAGCGGTTCGGGCCGGAGGCGCCCGTCTCGAGACCCTGCGGGGACAGCGTTCGGCCGCCGAGCACGAGTTGGCGGCGGTGCGGAGCCGGATCCAAAAGATCGAGCTGGAACTGGCCGAATCGAGCATCCGGCGCGAGGCGGTGGTCGACATGCTCCGCCGTGAGCTTGGATCCAAGCCTGACGAAGCCCTGGCCGCCCCGGCCCCGGAACTTCCCGACGGGGTGGATGCCGAGGCCCGGGTGGAACAGCTCGAGCTCGAGCTGGCCAAACTCGGCCCGGTCAACCCATTGGCCCTGGAGGAACTTTCTGAGCTTGGCGAGCGCCACCAATTCCTCGAGACCCAAGTGGAGGATGTCCGGACCGCTCGCCGCGAGCTCCACCACGTGATCCGCACTCTCGATGACGAGATCATGCAGGTGTTCGCCTCGGCTTTCGCCGATGTCAACGAGCACTTCTCCAATCTGGTCACCACGTTGTTCCCGGGTGGCACCGGCCGCCTGTCGCTCACCGAACCCGAGAATCTCCTCGACACCGGTGTCGAGGTCGAGGTGCGACCGGCCGGCCGCAACGTCCGGCGGTTGTCGCTGCTGTCGGGTGGGGAGCGGTCGCTGGTCGCCCTGGCCTTCCTGTTCGCGGTGTTCCGGAGCCGCCCGTCGCCCTTCTACCTGATGGACGAAGTCGAAGCCGCGCTCGACGACGTGAACCTCCATCGGTTCCTGGGTCTGGTCCACGAGTTCCGGGAAGAGGCCCAGCTGATCATCGTGAGCCATCAGAAGCGAACCATGGAAGCCGGCGATGCGCTCTACGGCGTGACCATGGCCCCCGGCGGTTCCTCCAAGGTGGTGAGCCAGAAGGTCCCGCGGCGCCAGGGCGACACCGGATTCCCGGGCCTGGATGCCGGCCCGGAGGTGGTCGGCACCAGTGTGGAAGACGGCGGCAATGGAATTGAGACCGAAGTGGTGGGAGGTTCGGAACTGTGATGGATCCGGCGATGATCAATGCCGCCTCGGACACCGTGATCGGGCTCGCCGTCGGCATCCCGGTCATCGTGGTGGCCGGTGGGGTGACCCTGGGGGTTCGGCTGCGCCGCCGCCGCCCCAAGCCGGACGTTGTCGCTCCGGAGGCGACGAAAGCCCGTCCCGCCGTCCGGGCGGCTCCGCCCGCCGAAGCTTCCGTCGAGACCGCTCCTCCGGTCGAGGTTGCCGCCCCGGTCGAAGCTGTCGAAGCTGTCGAAGCGGTCGAGCCGGCCACCTACCGCAGCCGGATGGGGAAGGCCCGAGGTCTGCTGTCCGGCTACCTGGGTTCGGTGCGGTCCAAGTCCAAGATCGATGCGTCGACCTGGGACGACCTCGAGGAGGCCCTGATCCGGGCCGACGTGGGGGTGGGGGCCACCGACTCGGTGCTCGACGACCTCCGAACCCGGGTGAAGGCCGGCGAGATTTCCGGGGCCGACGCCCTGATCGACGCCCTGAAGGGCGACCTGGTGGCCACCCTGTCGGCGACGAGTGCCGGCTTGGCGGAGCCACGCCCGGAAGGCTCGTCGGCCGGCTCCGACGATTCGGACGACGGGCGATCGGTGGACGTGTGGTTGTTCGTCGGCGTCAACGGGGTGGGTAAGACCACCACGGTCGGCAAAGTCGCCAGCCGGCTGGCCGCCAACGGCAATCGGGTGTTGCTGGCGGCGGCCGACACCTTCCGAGCCGCAGCGGCCGAACAGTTGGAGACTTGGGCCACCCGGTCGGACGCCGACATCGTGCGAGGCTCCGAGGGGGGTGATCCCTCATCGGTGGTGTTCGACGCGGTGCAACGGGCTGCCTCCAAGGGGCATGCCGTGGTGTTGGCCGACACCGCCGGGCGCCTGCACAATAAGGTGAATCTGGTCGAGGAGCTCAAGAAGATACGCCGGGTGGCCGACCGCCCGCCGGGCCGGGTGGTCGAGGTACTACTCGTCCTCGACGCCACCACCGGGCAGAACGGTCTGGCCCAGGCCAAGGTCTTCACGGAGGCGGTCGATGTCACCGGGGTGGTGCTGACCAAGCTGGACGGCACGGCCAAGGGCGGGATCGTGGTGGCCATCCAACGCGAGCTCGGCTTGCCGGTGAAGCTGGTCGGCCTCGGCGAGGGGGTCGGCGACCTGGTCGACTTCGATGCCGCGGCGTTTGTCGACGCTCTTTTCTGATTCGAGAGACATTCCGGTACCGGTCACGGTTGTGTCCAGACAGCTATTCCCAATCAGGCATGGATGGGACGGGCTGACGGTGGTGGTACCGGGCGTCCACTCGAGCGGGCCGCTTCGAGCCACGCCTTGATCGCAACCTCAGCTTCGGCGACCGCCTCGTGAGGCGAGTCGCCGAGTGCCGAGCAATAGGCGAGGTCAGGGACGTCAGCGACCCATGCATCGTCCTCGTCGATCCAGAAGACGTTGATCGGATACTGCAGAGCCATCACTTGCGCTCCTCAATGCTCAGATCGTACCGGCGGATCAACGTCACCAGCTGCCGCAGCTGATAGGGCTTGGCTTGGCCGGGCCGCTCTTGCAGGTTGAGTTGCTCGGGAATGCCGGCGCGAGCGTAAAGATGGTGGCTTCCAGCCACTCGGAGTAGCTCGAACCCGAGTGCTTCGGCGAGGCGCTGAGCATCGATAAACGAGACGTTCGTCATGGAGCCTGCCATTGAGCGAGCGAGGAGAGGAGTCGGCTTCATCGGCTCGGCCAGTAGATGGGGGCTGCGACAGCGTTGGCGTGGGTCGCCATGCCCAAATCGGATTGGTGCGGAAACGGACCAGGTTGGATTCGAAACTTGTCTTGGGACGAAAAAGCGGCAACCCCGATGGATATCCCCAGGGTTCCCGTGTGGTCCGGACCGACCAGGTGTCCGGTAGCCTGAGGAACCCATGTTCGACAGCCTGACCGACCGATTCGAAGGAATTCTCAGCCGCCTGCGCAGCCGCGGGCGGCTCAGCCCCGATGATGTCGACGAGGTGCTCCGGGAGATCCGCACCGCACTCCTCGAAGCCGACGTCGAGCTGGGGGTGGTCCGGGGGTTCACCGAGGCGGTCAGGGCCCGAACCGTCGGCCTCGAACTGTCCCAGACCCTGAGTCCGGGCCAACAGGTCATCAAGATCGTCAACGAGGAGCTCACCGCCATCCTCGGCGGCGAGGCCCTCAAGATCTCCTACGCCAGCAAGCCGCCCACCGTGGTGCTACTGGCCGGCCTCCAGGGATCGGGGAAAACAACCACCGCGGCCAAGCTGGCCCGCTGGTTCAAGCAGCAGGGGCGTAACCCGATGCTGGTCGGCGCCGACCTCCAGCGCCCGGCGGCGGTCGAACAGCTCCGGGTGCTGGGCGGCCAAGCCGGCGTCTCGGTGTTCAGCGAGCCGACCGACCCGGTGGCGGTGGCCACCGCGGGTCTGGAGGAGGCCCGCCGTCTCGGCCGGGACGTGCTCATCGTGGACACCGCCGGGCGCCTCTCCATCGACGAGGAGCTGATGGAGGAGGTCCGGGACATCGCCGGCGCCGTCGTCCCCGATTACACCTTCCTGGTCATCGACGCCATGACCGGCCAGGACGCGGTGTCGACGGCGGTGGCCTTCCACCAGACCCTGGCCCTCGACGGCGTCATCCTCACCAAGCTGGACGGAGACGCCCGAGGCGGCGCCGCCCTCTCGGTGAAAGAGGTGGTGGGGAGGCCCATCGCCTTCGCCTCCACCGGGGAGAAGCTCGACGATTTCGACCTGTTCCACCCCGACCGGATGTCGGATCGCATCCTGGGGATGGGCGACGTCCTCTCCCTCATCGAACAGGCGGAGCGCACCTTCGACGAAGGGGTGGCCTCCAAGGGCGCCGCCGCCATCATGGGGGGTCGCTTCACCCTGGAAGACTTCCTCGAGCAGCTCCAGCAGGTGAAGAAGATGGGCTCGGTCTCGGGGATGCTGTCCATGCTCCCGGGAGTGTCCAAGGACCTGAAGCAGGCCTCCTCGATGGTCGATGACCGCCAGATCGGCCAGGTCGAGGCCATCATCCGCTCGATGACCCCGGCCGAGCGCACCGACCCGTCGGTCATCGACGGCTCCCGCCGGGTCCGCATCGCCAATGGCAGTGGCACCGCCACCTCCGACGTCAACGCCCTCCTCAAACAGTTCAAGGAGATGCGGAAGATGATGAAGGGATTCGGCAAGGGGGGGATGGCCGGGGCCATGGGAGGTCTGGGCGGTCTGTTCGGACGTGGCCAGGGCATGTCCCCCAAGGCCATGGCCGACCTCGCCGACATGGCCGGTGGGCCCGACGGCCCGGCCGGGTTCGACGAGCTGGGCGGCGGCCCGGACGCCCTGGGCGCCGGGAGCCCGTTTGCCGGAGCCGGGGCTGGCGCCGGTGGCGGCGGATCGGCCCGGCGGCCGGGGAAGTCGAAGGGATCCAAAGGCGGCAAGAAGGGCAAAGGCGGAGGTCGGGTGACCCCCAAGGCCCGCTGAGCAGGCCTTGGATGCCCGATTGCACGCCGGCCTCGCGGTTGGTGGGAGACTGTCGGGCGCTATCAACACAATCAAGGAGTCAATCGTGGCAGTCAAGCTCCGCCTGGTGCGGATCGGGAAGAAGAAGCAGCCGACGTACCGGCTGGTGGCGGCGGACAGCCGTTCGCCGCGTAACGGCCGGTTCATCGAGATCGTGGGCACCTACGCTCCCCGCGGCAAGTCGTTGGCCGAACCCGACGCGGTGATCGAGATCGACAACACCAAGGCAGTCAAGTGGTTGTCGCAAGGGGCTCAGCCCACCGAACGGGTGGAGAAGCTTCTGAAGCAATCCGGGGCGCTGGACGAATTCGCCACGGCCAAGGCCGCCCAGTGAGCGACGACCTGGCGGTCGATTCCGCTGAGGACGTCAACACCATCGACGAGGTGGGCAACCACGACGATGATGCCGGCAACCGGATCTCCGGAGGCACCCCCCTGGCGGTGGTGACCTACCTGGTCAACTCCATCGCCGGCGAACCGGACTCGGTGGTGATCAACACCGAGGAGCGCAGCGGATCGATCCGCTTCCGCATCCATGTGGCCCCCGACGACATGGGCCGGATCATCGGCCGCCGGGGCCGGGTGGTGCAGGCCATCCGCACCGTGGTGGCCGCCGCCGGTGCTCGCGACGGGGTGCAGACCAACGTCGACATCGCCGACGACTGAGTCGGCTTGGCCCCGGAGTTGAGCGGACCGGAGGATCCGGGCCCGCTGTTGGCAGTGGGTCGGATCGTCAAGCCCCATGGTCTCCGGGGGGACGTGATCGTCTCGCTCACCACCAACCGGGAGGAACGGGTGGCCGCCGGGTCGACGCTCCGCGCCGGTGACGGGCGTCAATGGGTAGTCGTCCGGTCGTCAGCCCATCAGGGCCGGTTCATCGTCACCTTCGACGGGGTCAACGGCATCGAGGCGGCCGATGGGCTCCGGGACACCGAGTTGTTCGCCCCGGCCATCGACGATCCCAGCCAGCTGTGGGTCCACGAGCTGGTCGGGGCCCAGGCGGTCGACGCCTCCGGTCGAGAGCTCGGACGGGTGGAAGAGGTACAGGCCAACCCGGCGAGCGATCTGTTGGTGCTGACCGGCGGGGCGCTGATCCCGCTCCGGTTCGTGGTCGGCCTCGAGCCCGGGGTGCGGGTGACGGTCGATGTACCCGACGGCCTCCTCGACCTGGCCTGATCGGGCGGGTGTCCATGCGCATCGACGTCTTCACCATCTTCCCCGAGGTGATCGACCACTACGCCGACGCCTCCATCCTCGGCCGGGCCCGCCAACTGGGCCGGCTCGACCTGCAGACCCACGACATCCGGGCGTCGTCCACCGATCCCCACCACTCGGTCGACGACGCCCCCTTCGGGGGTGGGGCGGGGATGGTGCTGGCTCCGCAGCCGCTGTTCGACGCGGTGGAGGCGGTGGAGTCCTCCGACGGCGGCCTGCCCCGTCCCCTCTTCTTGCTGGCCCCCTCGGGCCGGCGGTTCGACCAGGCGGTGGCGGCCGAGCTGGCCTCGGTCCCGGGGGGCTTCTCGCTGGTCTGTGGCCGCTACGAGGGGGTCGATCAACGGGTGGTCGACCACCTGGCCGACGGCGAGCTGTCGGTGGGCGACTTCGTGCTGGCCGGCGGGGAGTTGCCGGCCCTGGTGGTGGTGGAAGCGGTGGCGCGGCTGCTGCCCGGGGTGCTGGGCAACGACGAGTCGAGCGGGGACGAGAGTTTCTCCGACGGGCTCCTCGAGTACCCCCAGTACACCCGACCGGCCGAGTTCCGGGGGTGGGAGGTGCCGCCCGTCCTCCGGTCCGGGGATCACGGCCGGATTTCCCGGTGGCGACATGGCCAGGCGCTGATCCGGACCCTCCGGCAGCGCTCCGACCTCATCGACGCCCGAGGGGGGCTGACCACCGATGAGGTGTCCCTCCTGGTGGAGATGGGCGAAGTGCGCCTCCTCCGCGATCACGGCTACGATTGGTGAGCCTCGTTGGGGCCGGCGCTCCCGGTCTTCGTGACGGAGGCCCGCATCAGTTGGTGGCCATTGGGGCCGCCGGCGTCGGGTTCCCGGCGAGTGGAGAGCCCGACCGATCCGTGGAAAGACGCGCCCCATGAACCCGACCGACATCATTGACCGCGACAGCCTGAGGGACGACATCCCCGAGTTCCGTCCCGGTGACACCGTGAAGGTCCATGTGCGAGTGGTGGAGGGGACCCGGGAGCGGGTCCAGGTGTTTCAGGGGGCGGTCATCCGTCGCCAGGGGACCGGCGCCCGCGAGACGTTCACCGTCCGCAAGGTCAGCTTCGGGGTCGGGGTCGAGCGCACCTTCCCGGTCCATTCCCCGGTCATCGCCAAGACCGAGGTGGTGTCGCTGGGCGACGTCCGCCGGGCCAAGCTCTATTACTTGCGGGACCTGCACGGGAAGGCCGCCAAGATCAAAGAGCGGCGGTCCACCCGTCCCTGATCGGACTCGGTTGAGTCGGGTTGGTCGGGTGGGTCGGGTTGCGGTCATGGCCCCCGCCGGGCACCGCGTACCATGAGCGAAGAGGACCTCGAGCGGTACGAGTCGGAGATCGAGCTGGCCCTCGTCCAGGAGTACCGGGCCGTCCTGCCGATGTTCTCCTACGTGGTGGAGACCGAGCGGCGGTTCTACCTGGCCAACAACGTCGAGGTGGCGGTCCGGGATGCATCCTCCCCTGCCTGCGTCGAGGTCACCCTCACCGATGCCTGGGTATGGGACATGTACCGGCCGGCCCGCTTCGTGCCGTCGGTCCGGATCCTGACCTTCCGGGACGTGAACATCGAACGGCTCCCCGAAACGGAGTTGTAACGGTGCCGGCGGCGGGCGGCGGCGGGCGATCCTCCAACCGGCGGCAGGCGCTGGGGGCGGAGGGGGAGTCGACCGCGGCGGCGTGGTACGAGGCTCAGGGCTACGAGATCCTCGAGCGGAATTGGCGGCGGCGGGAGGGCGAGATCGACCTCATTGTGCGTCGGGGGCGGACGGTGGCCTTCTCCGAGGTGAAGACCCGGAGCTCGGACCGCTTCGGCACCGGGGCGGAGTCGGTGGTGGTACCCAAGCAACGCCGGATCCGGCGGCTGGCATCCCGCTGGCTGTCGGAACTCACCCCGGCCTCGGGGCGCGAGCTGGTCGAGCTGCGGTTCGATGTGGTCTCCATTGTCGGCGGGGAGATCGAGGTGATCGAGGACGCCTTCTGACCTCGGGCTGGCGGGATCGACGGGCCATCTCGTAGGTTGCGCCCATGGCACCTGAGTTCGAGACCATCATCGTCACCCGGAACGCGGGCGTGGTCACCGTCACCATGAACCGACCGGCCCGGAAAAACGCCGCCAACGGGACGATGTGGAACGAGCTGCTGGCCGTGTTCGCCGAAGTGACGGCCGACCGCCACGACCGCGTGATGATTTTGACCGGCGCCGGCGACGCCTTCTGTTCGGGGGCCGACCTGGGGGATGCGTCCGACGTCGCCGGGCAACCCGGGGACCCCTACCTGGTGCAGATGCGGGCGCTGGGCGAGGTGGCCCTCGCCCTCCACCGGATCCCCAAGCCGACCATCGCCAAAGTCGGCGGGGTGGCCGCCGGCGCCGGCATGAGCATGGCCCTCGGCTGTGACCTGGTGGTGGCCTCCAACACCGCCCGGTTCTCGCAGATCTTCTCCAAGCGGGGCCTATCGGTCGACTTCGGGGCTTCGTGGCTGCTCCCTCGGTTCATCGGGATGCACCGGGCCAAGGAGCTGGCGTTCTTCGCCGACATCATCGACGCCAAGCAGGCGGAGGAGTTCGGGGTGGTCAACCGGGTGGTCCCGGCTGGCGACCTCGACAAGTTCGTGGACGAATGGGCGGCGCGGTTGGCGTTGGGTCCGCCGTTGGCCCTGTCGATGACCAAGACGATGCTGAACAATTCGTTCGCGGTGTCGATGGAGCAGGCACTGGAGGACGAGGCCCGTTCCCAGTCGGTGAACTTTGCCTCCGCCGATACCGCCGAGGCCATCGCGGCGTTCATCCAGAAGCGGGAGCCGACCTTCGAAGGTCGGTAGTTCCGACCGGACTGCCGCGACCGGTGACCAGCGGGAGATCGGCGGCGGTGACGATCCCGGGTGGCGCCGAGCAGACGGCGGTGATGGCGTTGATGGCCGGGAGGGCGGTGGTCACTCCGGCGTCGAGGTTGTCGAGGTCGTCGGGCAGGAAGTTCAGTTTCAGGTGGACCTCGGGGTCGCCGTCGATGTCGATCCGGTAGCCGAAGAGGAGGGGCCAGTCCGGCTCCTGGCGAAACCCGAAGATGCTGCCGAGCTTCCAGGTGGTGCGCATCTCCGCGAAGGGTATGTCGTCGACCAGGCCGACCCAACGGGCGTCGAGGGCGGCCACCGTCCCTTGGCCGATGGTCATGAACCCGAGGTCACGGTCCTCGGTGGCGACGGCGTAGTCGACGTGGAGGATGTAGTCGTCGAGAGTGACGCCGAGGGTGGAGGCCATGACGTCGAGGATCTCCCGGTAGTCGGGCTCCGCCGACCACAACTCCGACTTGAGGCGGTCTGGCTCGAGCGGGGTGCCGAACCCGTAGGCCTCCCAGGTCGGGGCGGCACCGTAGAGGGCGCAGTCGAGCGACTCGGTGACCGAGATGCGGGTGACCCGCCGGCACATGGCGGTGGCGGCCAGGGCCAGGGTGGGGACATAGGTCGGATTCATCCCGGTCCCGAACAGGGAGGCGCCGCCCCGGTCGGCGGCCCGGGCCAGCCGGGCCCCGGCGTCGTCTGGGTAGTGGGCACCGGTGACCAGTCGGGCGGTGGTGATGACGTTGGCCCCCGACTCGAGGATGCGCTCGAGGACGGCGATATCCGGCCACAGCGGCATGTAGACGAAGCAGTCGGCGTCGAGGTCCAGGAGGGCGTCGAGGTCGTCGGTCGCCCTCACCCCGGTCGGCGGATCGGAGTTGACCCCGGCGAGGGTACCGGCGTCGACGTCCAGCTTCGACGGGCCGAAGGCAAAGACGCCGACCAGTTCGAGCCGAGGATCCTCCAGGATGGCGCGCAGTGCCGCCGACCCGACGATGCCGGTGGTCCATTGCACCACCCGGAGCGGTCGGGCGCGGCTGGTTGGCTCGACCCCCGGTGACTCCATGTTCGAAGTCTGTCATCACCCCGGCCGTTCCTCGGGTGACACCCTCGGCGTAAGGTGGCGGTGGTGCTTCGAGTGGTCGCTCGCACCCCCGCTGGGGCGACCCTCCATCGTCAGTCACCGGCCCCGGCCCGCTTCCGGGTTGTGGGACCGGTCTGTGCCGATCGGAGGCGAGATGATCGCCACCATTCCGTCCGCCGTCCTCATCGGGGTCGACGGGAAATATGTCTCGGTCGAGGTCCATGTCTCCACCGGGCTTCCGGGCTTCACCGTGGTCGGCCTCCCCGACGCCGCGGTCCGGGAGTCGAGGGACCGGGTCCGGGCCGCCTGGCTGTCCAGTGGGCTGTCCTGGCCGCGCCAGCGGGTCACCGTCAATCTGGCCCCGTCCGGGATGCGAAAGGGAGGGGCCGGGCTCGACCTGCCGATTGCCGTCGGGTTGTTGGTGGCCGCCGGGGAGCTGCCTCCTGGGGCGGTCGAGGGGATGGCGTTCGTGGGGGAGCTCGGCCTCGACGGCTCCCTCCGCGGGGTCCCGGGCACGGTGGTGTTGGCCGAGGCGCTCGGGGAGCACGGGTTGGTGGTCCCCGAGGTCTGCGCCCAGGAGGCCGGGATGGCCGCGGTGGTCGGCGAAGCCGGCAACCACCCGGTCCGATCGGCGCCCACCCTGGCCAGCCTGGTCGAGCGCCTGAAGGGTCGGCAGCCGTGGACGCCGCCCGGGCCGAGTCATCCGTGCCCGTCGGCGGACCCGGCCGATCGGGGCGGAGGCGGAGGGCCCGGGGACCTGTCGGACGTGCGCGGCCAGCGCTGGGCCCGCCGAGCCCTGGAGGTGGCGGCCTCCGGTGGCCACCACCTGCTGCTGGTCGGGCCACCCGGGTCGGGGAAGACCATGCTGGCCAATCGGCTCCCGGATCTGCTCCCGGCGCTGGACCGGGCGACCGCCCTGGAGGTGAGCCGGGTCCACTCGGTGGCGGGGCTCCCGCTGCCTCCCGGCGGGCTGATGGTCCGTCCGCCGTTCCGGGCCCCGCACCACGGGGCGTCCCCGGTGTCGATGATCGGTGGTGGGACCGCCTGGATGCGGCCCGGGGAGATCAGCCTGGCCCACGGCGGCGTCCTGTTCCTCGACGAACTCGGCGAGTTCCCCGCGGTGGTCCTCGATGCTCTCCGTCAACCGCTGGAGGAGGGACTGGTCCGGGTCAGTCGGGCCCGCGGCTCGACCGCCTTCCCGGCTCGGTTCATCTTGGTGGGGGCCATGAACCCGTGCCCCTGCGGCCAGGGTGGCGCCCCGGGGATGTGCGAGTGTTCGGAAGCCGCCCGGGAGCGCTACGCCCGGCGGTTGTCGGCGCCGCTGCTCGACCGCTTCGACATCGCCATCCGGATCGACCGGCCCGACGTCGATGACGTCTTCGGATGCATTCCCGGCGAGACCACCGCGGCGGTAGCCGGCCGGGTGCTCGGCGCCCGACAGCAGACCGCGGCTCGCCAGGTTCGAATCAACGCGGAACTGCCGGCCGCCACCCTCCAACGAGATGTCCCGATGACCAAGGAGGCTTCGAGGCTCCTGGAGTCGCGGATGCGTTCGGGGTCCCTCAGCGCCCGGGGCGTGCACCGGGTCCACCGGATCGGCCGCACCATTGCCGATCTGGCCGGGGCGGATGACATCGACGACCTCCACGTCCACGAAGCCCTCCTTCTCCGATGTCAACGTGACCTCCTCCTGGGAAAGGCGCGACGGTGACACCGGTCGACACTCAACTCGCTCACGCCGCGGCGTTGGCCGGGCTTTCGCAGATGACGCCGGTTCGTCTGGTTCAGGTGTTGAGCACCCTCGAGCCAGTCGAGGCATGGGCGGCTCTCACCCGGGGCACCAATCCGGGGGATCCCGAGCGCCGGTTTGCCGCCGCCGCCCGATCCACCGACCCCAAAGCGGTGGGGGAGAAGTACGCGCGGTCCGGCGTCCAGATCCTGCTGTCCGACGACGGGCGGTATCCGCCCGAGCTGGTCGACGACCCGGGGGCGCCGGCCGTCCTCTTCGCCCACGGCGACCCATCCGGGCTGCACGATCGGCGGCGGGTGGCCATCGTCGGGACCCGGTCCGCCACCCCCTACGGCCGCCAGGTGGCCGCTGATCTGGGGCGGGATCTGGCGTCCGCCGGGGTGGTGGTGGTCTCGGGACTGGCTCGGGGGATCGACGGTGCCGCCCACGCCGGGGCGCTGGGTGGCGCCGACGGACGCGGAGCGGCCCCGGCAGCGGTGGTCGGAACCGGGCTCGACGTCGTCTACCCGACCTCCAACGCCAAGCTCTGGGAACAGGTCGCCGCCCGCGGCGTGGTGTTCTCGGAGTCAGCCCTCGGTACCCTCCCTCGTCCCAGGGTGTTCCCGGCCCGGAACCGGATCATCGCCGCGCTCAGCGATGTGGTGGTGGTGGTCGAGAGCCACCACCGGGGAGGTTGTCTCTACACGGTGGAGGCGGCGGCCCGACGGGGCATCCCGGTGGCCGCGGTCCCCGGATCCGTCCGGAGCCGAGCCTCCGATGGGACCAATGGGCTCCTCGTCGACGGGTGTATCCCGGTCCGCGATGCCACCGATGTCCTGGTGGCCATCTCGCTGGCCCGATCGGGGCGATCGGTCCCCGCTCCGGCCCCGTCCCCGGCGCTGGAAACCGCCACTCAGGTGGCGTCGGGTGGAAGGCGGCTCGGCATGCCGGACCGTCCGCCGGCCGGGGAGCGGGTCGTGAGTTCGGGGCCCGCGGTTTCCGAGGCGGGCCGATCGGTGCTGGATGCCGTCGACGACACCCCGACCACGTTCGAGACGATCCTGCTGCGGACCGGGCTGACCATTGCTGTGGCCGCCGAAGCCTGCGAGGACCTGGTGGACGCCGGACGGCTGCTGGCCGGGGCCGGATGGTGGTCCAGGCGGTGAGCTCGTTGGGTGACCGGCGATGGTTCAAACAGTTGTCAGGCGCTAAGCCGTCAACCAAATGATGGGTTGATCGGGGTTCGGGTCATAACGGCACGAGGTCCCCGTGCGGATCGAGTCGCGCAGGAGGCGGGCGATGCCGGGATCCTGACCCTCGATCTTGGCGAGGGCGGTGGCGATGGCCCGGCGCACCGCGACCCGGGCCCGTTCCGAAGATGCACCGCCGACACGGCGGCGACCCCCCAGCCCGGTGGCAACCCGCAGCTGATGGAGGAGCGCGTCTCGCTCGCCAGAGAGCTTCGCGGCGGCAGGCTGGTCGCCGCGGGTGTCGGCGGCGTCCAGGTCGGCATCGAGCTCGATGAGGCGACGCCGGTAGGCACTCAGCGCGGCGCTGTCGAGGGGATCGCCGAGGTCGGCCTCGTCGAAGGTCGCACCCGGGTGACCGGCGACGGCATCGGAAAGAGCCAGAGCGCCGACGTTGGTACCAGGCCGCTCGAGCAGATAGCGCAGGTACTGCAGCCCCTTCAGGTCGGCCAGCACAAACGTCGTACCCTCTGCGCCCAGTCGCCACCGTCCGCCGCCCTCCTGCACGAAAGAGATCGATCGCGCCGGAGTCGCAGGTGTGAATGGCTGGGCGCCACCCAGCTTCTGCTCCCACCAGCCGGCACCGACCCGCCGGTAGGCGCTCTGGGCCGTGTGGCGCCAGTGGTCGGCATCCGCCTCGCCGAGCGACCGCTGGGCCTGGTAGAGGTAGTCGTCGACCACGCCGTGGAATGTCACGGCGCCCGCATTGAGCACCCCCCGGCCGGCGTAGGGTGCCAGGGCGGCCGCCCCCTCCCGCGCGATGTCGGAGATCTCGAGTCCGCTGGCCACCCCGACGACGAGGCTCATGGTGAGCAGGAAGTCGACGTCGCGGGCGATGCCGTCGATGCCGCCGGCCGTCAGCTGCGTGACCAGCACCGCGGCCCGGTCGGGCTGACCGGCGGCCAGCCACAGACTGGCCCCGACGGCCGACACCGACGGGATTCCCTCGGCGGTGCCGAAGGTCTCGAATGCCGAAGCCTCGTCCCGCAGCGCGACCAGGTCACCCGACACGAGCGCCCGCATCCCGCCCAACTCATGGAGCACACCCGCGGCGTCGGGCTCGGCAACGTCTGCGCCGATGGTTGCGGTGCGTGCGATGAGCCGGTCGGCCGAGGCCAGGTCGTCGGTGGCCAGCGCGTGCATGGCCCGACGGGACGCGGCGAAGAAGGCGGCCCGGGCGGAGCCCGACTCTGCTGCCACGAGATCCAGCGCCCGCAGTTGACGGTTCACCGCGAGGATGTCGAGGCACTCCCATGCGGTGCTCAGCCGCCACAGATGCGAGGAGAGCCGGAGCTCAGGGTCGACCACGTGGCCGGCAACGTCATCGAGGTGGGCGGCCAGGCTCACGCGTTCGCCGAAGTCGTCGGGGCCCCAGCGCGCCACCAGGGCGGCGTCGAGCGCGTCGGCGGTCGCCTCCGGCGTGTCGACCTCGACGGCCAGTCGTTGGGCTTCGACGGCGAAGTGGACCGCCCGAACCGCGTCGCCGCCGTAGACCCACGAGCGAGCCAGCGCGGCCGCCAACCGGCAGCGGGTCGATGGGGTCTGCGCCATCTGGTACGCCTCGTACAGCAACGCCGGGATCTGACCCGGGTGGACCCCGAACCGCTGGCTGGAGGGCATGGCCAGGGCGGCGGCCGCCAGGGCCTCGGAGTCGCCGGTCGCCCGAGCCGCCTCGAACGCGGCGACCAGGGCGGCCCGCATGGCATCGACGTCCCCGGCCGCCTTTGCCACCGAGGCGGCGGCCAGCTGCTCTGCTGCTTCGGTGTTCGACCCGGTCGTTGATGCGCCGTCCACGGTGCGAATGGTAGGGCCGCGCTCGGCGCACTAGGGGCGCAGCAGCGAGACAGTCTCCCGATGACGTTTGACCAGGTCGCGGCCCCAGTCGCCGGTGCAGTACACCGAGAGGTGCGCGACGGCGCCATCGGCGACGTCGACCCGGAACATCTCCCGGCAGTACCACGAGTCCCCGTCCTGGTCCCATTCCTCCTCGACTTCGAGGACGAAACCGGTCCCGGTGGTGTCGAATCGGGAGCGGGGCACCCGCCCGCGGCCGGGGTGGCCGCCCTTGCGGAGGCGGACGATGTCTTCGACGCCCTGCGCCTGGAGCCGCCACTGCGGCATGGTGAAGTCACAGAACACCTCCGGATTGAACAAGCCCTCGGGGGGTGTGCCCGTTTCGAGGAAGGTGATGAACTTGGCGGCCAGCTCGCGGCCCCGGGTCTCGTCGGCTCCTGTCATGACTGGCTCCCGGCAGCCGCCATGTTCGCCTCGATGACGGCCAGGGTGTCGGCCAGTGCCGCGGTGGGGCTGAACTCGATGACCTCCGTGCCCGCGGTGACGACGGGGACGTGGCCGGGACGGGCCACGTAGGCGTCTCCCGCCCGGTAGGTCTCCTCGCCGTCCGCATAGCGAAGGCGCATCTCGCCGCTCACGATGACTCCCCAGTGCGGGCACTGGCAACGGTCGTCGGGCAGGCCCTTGAACATTGGCGTGCCGTCGGCGTCGACGTGGAACGCCTCGAAGCCGACGGTGAATTCGTCGAGCTCGACATTCCGGCTCGTGAGCATCTCGGACTCGATCGCCACCTTGGCCTCGGCCTTGCAGGTTCTGGGCATGACTTCCTTCCTCTCTCGTTCGGCTGTCTAGCGAAGTCGTTCGAACTCACCCCTGAAGGCGTGACGAGCAGGAGTCACGATGTGACGTGCCAGCGCGAGTCGGTGTGACGGCCGCGGCGCCCCAGCCCGGGGTCGACCCCGAGCGCACCAGCTACGGGTCGTTCTGCTCCTTCAACGATCCCGACGGCAATCTGTGGCTTGTCCAGGAAATCAACACCCGTCTCCCCGGCCGGGAGTGAGCGGCCGACGTCACCGAATTTCCAACTGCCCCGGCTGTCGCAACTTTGCGGTGGCCGGGTAGCGCATCCGCATACTCCTGGCCGGCCGAATGGTGGTCCAGGCGGTGACCTAGCTCCTCAGGCCGCGGGAAAGCCGCTCCGCTGCCAGCCAATGGCGGTTGCGGAGACCGGCGACGCCATCGGGGCAACGTCGAGCGACGGGGCCGTGCAGGAGGTCTGGTTGGTCTGGGCCCCGTACCAGGTGCCACCGGAACCGGCCCATACCACCCAGCAGGTCCCACCCGCGGCCCGGGCCACCAGGGTCAGACTTCCGCCGGTTGCCGAGGTGGCCACGCTGACAACCGACGAACTCGACGACGGACCCTCGACGTAGCGGATGGAGGGATTGGCGGCCGACACCATGTCGGCGGTGACGGCACTGAAATCTCCGGCGCCGCCCGCAGTGGCGGCGGCGGTCAACGATGTCGCCAACGTCTGTTGGGCTTGGAGGTTGTCAGCCAAGCTGACGCCCGGCGCATTGGCGATGCCGGGCTGCGATGTGCCGTGGGAGGAAAGGGTGGCGGACAGCACCAGGGCCACCAGCGCGGCGGCGATCACCAGGCTCGCCATGGTCACCACCATGGTGAACCCGGCATCGGTGCGGCGGGATTCGTGACCTTCCACCTGTAGTTCATCGACCGTTTGCACCGGACAGTTGAGGTGCTCCAGCCGGGGGAGGTGAGTTCCCGTGGCCGGGTACCCTTGGCCGGTGCTCGGATCGACGAACGGCGTGCGGCTCCCACGGCGGGGATTGCGGCTGCCCGACCCCGCACCCGACCCGGCGTCCAACCCGGACAGCCGGGCGGAGTTCGAGCGCCTGGCCGCTCTGGCCCGGCTGGCGGAAGCCAGCGGATTCGACTCGGTGTGGGTGACGGATCATGCCGGCGCGGTGCCCAACCAACCGGGCGGGTTCGAGCTGCTGTTCGAGGCCTATTCGCTGCTCGGGGCCCTGGCTATCCGGACGGATTCGGTGGGACTCGGGGTGGTCCCCCGGGGCCCGACGGTGCGGTCCCCGTCGATGGTGGCCAAGATCGTCACCGGCGTCGATGTGATCTCTCACGGGCGGGCGTTGCTGTCGCTGGGGTTGGATGCCGGTGGCGGGCCCGAACCCGTCGATCGGCTCGGGGAAGAGTTGGAGGTCTGCCGGGCTTTGTTGACCGACGACGCACCCTCCTTCGACGGCCGCTTCTATCGCCTCGACCACGCCCCCAATCGACCCCGGCCGGTACGAGCTGGCGGCATTCCACTGTTGGTGGTGGCCGATGACCCGGCGGTGGCGGAGGCGGCGGCCGGCGGGGCCGACGCGGTGGTCATGGGAGGGGAGGCCACCGAGGTGGAGGCGATGGTGGCGGCCCTCGATCGGGAGTGCGAGGCGGGCGGGCGGGATCGAGGTGAGGTTGGGGTCATCTGGATCGGCGCGGTCGACGGGGATCCCGACCGTCTATCCAGCCATGTCCGAGCCCTGGCCGAGATCGGCGCCGCCGGATGTGTGGTGTCGGTCGAAGATGGCTATGACGCCGCTGCGGTTGCGGCGGCTGGCAAGGCGTTGTCGGCGGCGGCGTTCGGGGAACGCTGACCCCACTGGACGGTGGTCCGGCGTCGGCTACCTTGAGATTCGTGGAGTTGATCGACCTTCCCGACTTCGGTCCCGACGACTTCGCCAAGATGGTGGACGGGGAGGCGGATCCCTTCGCTACTGCTGACCTGGACATCGAGTGGCGCGAGAAGACCGGTCACGTCGGGCTGACCGATAAAGGTCGTCTCATCGGCCATGCCGGATGGGTAGCCATACAGGTGGCGACGCCGGCGGGACAGAGCACCGATGTGGTCGGCCTCGGAGGCGTGATGCTGCATCGAGACTTTCGGGGCCGCGGCGCCGGTCGCCAGGTGGTGCTAGCGGCGATGGCCAGGATGGCCGAACTTGGAGGATCCATCGGCATGTTGTTCTGCCTGCCGCAGCGATTGCGCTTCTACCAGGACCTGGGTTGGTTTCGGATCGACCAAGCCGTGACCGCCGACCAGCCGACCGGATCGATCCTCATGCCGATGGTCACCTGCTGGACACCACTGGTCGAGGGAGCCACGCTTCCCGCCACCGACCTTCATGTTCAGGGGCTGCCGTTCTAACCGGGCAGGCGACGGTTCGACTTACTCGGTGTCGACCGGCTGGACCACGATGTGGTCAGCCTTGACCCGGTAGATGATCCTGACCTCGCCGGGACGGTGCATCGGGTACTCGTCGAGGCCGAGGTACTTCTTGGCCAACGAGTCGATGTGGGCGTCGGCACCTTCCTCGGACTCTTCCACCGTGCCGCGGACGATCACCACGTTGTAGGGGTCATCGGGATCCACCACCGACACCGCCACCCAGGGTCGGCGGTCGAGGTTGGCCTGCTTGGCCCGGCCCTTGGCCGTGTTGAACACGAGATCGTCGCCGTCGATGTCGATCCACACCGGCGTCAATTGGGGCTTGCCCAGATGATCGACGGTGGCCACATCGGCGATGACCGGGCGGTTGATGAGGGCCCGGGCGGCGTTGGTGAGAGTGGTGCTCATGGTGTCGGTTCTCCCAGATAGTTGTCTACGCAACGAGACTACCGAGAGATTCGAAATGTCATGCGCCGGCGGGCCGAATTGTCACCCGGCGAGTGGGTGGAATTTGGAATAAGAATCATTCTTGGATATGGTGAGGATTGACCGAACGATCCAAGGACCCGATGACCTCTTTCCCTGCGCCCCGCCGCCCTCGGGCCGCCACCGCGGCAACCGTCCTGGTAGCACTCGCACTCGTACTTTGCGCCTGCAGCAGCTCGACTTCCCCGGGCGGAAACATCTCGGTGTCATCCGGCAGTCGGGTGATCGAGGTGGTGGCCGCCGAGAACTTCTGGGGCAGTGTCGCCGCCCAGATCGGCGGGAACCACGCGCACGTAGTAAGTATCATTACCAATCCGAACACCGACCCCCATGCCTACGAACCGACCGCGGCGGACGGACGCACCATGGCTGGCGCCCAGATGGTGATCGAGAACGGCATCGGCTACGACCCCTGGGTGCCCCAGCTCCTGAAGTCGGCCGGATCGACGGCCACCGTGCTCAACGTCGGCGATCTCCTCGGTGTGGCCGACGGTGGCAATCCCCACCGGTGGTACAACCCGGCCGACACCCAGACGGTCATCGCCCGGATCACCGCCGACTACCAGAAACTCGACCCGGCCGACTCCGCCTACTTTGCCGAGCAGCGGTCCGCCTTCAACGGGGTGGCCCTGAAGCCGTACGACGGGTTGCTGGCCTCCATCAAGTCGACCTACGGCGGGACGCCGGTGGGCGCGTCCGAGTCGATCTTCGCCATGCTGGCCCCGGCGCTGGGCCTCGACCTGATCACGCCCCCCTCGTTCCTCACCGCCATCAGCGAGGGTTCCGAGGTAACCGCGGCCGACAAGCAGACGATCGATGCCCAGATCCAGCAGCACCAGATCAAGATCTACGTGTACAACAGCCAGAACGTGACTCCCGACGTGCAGGCCCAGCTCGACGACGTAAAGGCCGCCCACATCCCCTACGCCACCATCACCGAGACCCTCCAGCCGGCCAGCTCCACCTACCAGGCCTGGCAGACCCGGCAGCTGGTCGGCATCCAGGCGGCCCTGGCCCAGGCGACGGGATAGCCAGGGGATGACCGACCCCCACCTCGGTTTGTCCGGGTCGCCCGGTACCCCCCCGACCGGCCTATCTCCGGCGGTGGAGCTGGTCGACGCCGCCGTCCGGTTGGGAGGGCGGACCATCTGGTCGGAGGCGACCCTCGAGGTGGCTCGAGGCGAGTTCGTGGCGGTGCTCGGACCCAACGGCGCCGGCAAGTCCACCTTGGTCAAGGCCCTGCTCGGCATCGTGCCGCTGTCCGGCGGTCGGGCCTCGGTGCTCGGACGCCCTCCCGGCGACGCCGGCCGGGCCATCGGGTACCTCCCCCAACGGCGGAACTTCGACCCCGGCCTCCGGGTCCGAGGGGTTGACATCGTCCGGTTGGGCATCGACGGGGACCGATGGGGCCTCCCGATCCCCGGTGGCGGCCGGTTGTCCGGAGCCAGGCGGGAACAGCGGCGCCGGGTCGACGAAGTCATCGAACTGGTGGGGGCGACCGCCTACGCCTCCCGCCCCATCGGGCAGGTGTCCGGGGGTGAGCAGCAGCGGCTGCTGATCGCCCAGGCCCTGGTGCGCGGACCCCAGCTGCTGCTGCTCGACGAGCCACTCGACAGTCTCGACCTCCCGAACCAGGCGTCGGTGGCCGCCCTCATCTCCCGGCTCTGCAAGGAACGCGGGGTGACCGTGATGATCGTCGCCCACGACGCCAACCCGATCCTCTCCTACCTCGACCGGGTGGTGTACCTGGCCGGCGGGCGGGCGGTGGCCGGCTCACCCAAAGAGGTCATCACCTCGGCCACCCTGTCCTCCCTCTACGGAACGCCGATCGAAGTGCTGTCCGCCTCCGACGGCCGGCTGGTGGTGGTGGGGGAGCCCGAAGCCCCGGCCCATCATGCCGACCGCCACGCCGACCATTCCTCCAAGGCGGCTGGATGATGGAAGCCGTCACCCAGCTGACCTGGAACCTCTCCCGCGACCTGCAACAGCTGTTCGCCTTTCACTTCATGGTCAACGCTTTCCGGGCCGGCACGGTGGTGGCGGTGGTCGCGGCCGCGGTCGGGTGGCTGATGGTGCTGCGGCGGGCCAGCTTTGCCGGCCACACCCTGGCGGTGGTCTCCTTCCCGGGCGCCGCCGGGGCCGTCTGGTTGGGGATCAGCGTCACCGCCGGCTACTTCGCCGCCAGCATCGCCGCCGCCCTGGTGATCGCCATGGTGCCGCCGGCCAGCCGGGGTGGCGCCAGCCGGGAGTCGGCGGTGATCGGCACCGTCCAGGCGTTCGCCCTCGCCTGCGGGGTGCTGTTCGTGAGCCTCTACGGCGGCCTGCTCGACAGCGTGACCGGTCTGCTGTTCGGCACCTTTCTCGGCATTGCCGACGCCCAGGTCATCACCCTGCTGATCGTGGGGGCGGCGGTGCTGGCCGTCCTGGCCGCCATTGCCCGACCCCTCTTCTTCGCCAGTGTCGACCCCGACGTGGCGTCGGCCCGGGGGGTCCCGGTACGGCTGCTCGGCGTCGTCTTCCTGGTGTTGCTGGGAACCACCGCCGCCGAGGTGAGCCAGATCACCGGGGCCCTGTTGGTGTTCGCCCTCCTGGTGATGCCGGCCGCCGCCGCCCAGCAGCTGACGGCCCGACCGGTGTGGAGCCTGGCCTTGGCCATCGTCCTCGGGCTGGTGGTGACCTGGGCCGGGCTGGCCGCCGCCTACTTCTCCAGTTACCCGGTGGGCTTCTACGTCACCACCTTCGGGTTCGCCGCCTACGGGCTGGCCGCGGGTGGCCGGGCCGTGGCCGAGTGGATCGGGACCCGGGGCCGCCCGCGGCTGGCGCCCCGGTTGGCGGTCGACCGATGACCCTCCTGGTGGCCAATCCGTTGGCGGGCACCTTCCACATGCTCGACCACCCGTTCCTCCGGTACGCCTTCATCGCCGGCACCTGCATCGCCTTGGCCTCCGGGCTGATCGGGTACTTCGTGGTGCTACGGAGCCAGGTGTTCACCGGGGACGCCCTCTCCCATGTCGCCTTCACCGGGTCGCTGGCCGCCCTGGCCCTCGGGATCGACCTCCGGGTCGGGCTCTACGGGGGTTGCGTGGTGTTTGCGCTGCTGATGGCGTTCCTGGGGCGTCGGGCCAATGCCGACGACACGGTGATCGGCAGCGTCTACGCCTGGGTGCTCGGGCTCGGCGCCCTGTTCCTCTCCATCTACACCACCAGCCGCAGCGGCACCGGGGGGTTCTCCGGGAACGCCGGGGTCAGTGTGCTGTTCGGTTCGATCTTCGGCCTCTCCTCCGGCCAAGCCATCACCGACGCCGTCGTCGCCCTGGTGGTGGTGGCCGCGGTGGTCCTCATCGCTCGCCCGCTGCTGTTCGCCAGCCTCGACGAGGCGGTGGCCTCGGCCCGGGGCGTCCCGGTGCGTGCCCTCGGCTACGCCTTCTTCGTGCTGGTGGGGGTCACGGCCGGCGAAGCCACCCAGGCGGTCGGCGCTCTGCTGTTGCTCGGATTGCTGGCGGCCCCGGCCGGGGCCGCCCACCGGCTGTCGCCCCGGCCGTTCGTAGCGCTCTGGCTGTCGGCGGGCATCGCGGTGGTGTCGGTCTGGGTCGGCCTGTCCCTGGCCTACGCCTTCCCCCGGATCCCACCCAGCTTCGGGATCCTGTCGGTGGCCACCGCCAGTTACCTGCTTTCTTTCGTGGTCACCTGGAGACGCGACCGGGCCGTCGGTCCGGGCGCACCCGCCCCCCTCGAGGTGCTGTCGTAGTGTCGGGTTCGTTGATCATCAGCCCGTCGGTCCACGATCTGGTCGCCCTCCGCCTGGCGGCCCTGGAACAGCGCTACACGCCGCTGCGCCAGGCGCTGGTCGGGACCCTGGCGGCGGCCGGGCGGCCGCTCTCGATTCCGGAGATCCTGACCCGCACCGATGAGCTGCCCCAGAGCAGCGCCTACCGCAACGTCACCGCCCTGATCGACGCCGGGGTGGTCCGGCGGGTGAACGGCACCGATGACCACGCCCGTTTCGAACTGGCCGAGGAGCTGGCCGGCCACCATCACCACCTGGCTTGCGGGACCTGCGGGAAGGTCGAGGATGTGACCCCGTCGCCCCGGCTGGAGCGGGCGATGGCCGAGGCCGCCCGGGTGGTGGCCGAGGAGCACGGCTACGAGGTCACCGACCACAACTTCGATCTGGTCGGACTGTGCCCGTCGTGTCGGGCCCGGGAGAGCTGACCGTAGGCCCCGCCGTCGCGGACCGCGGCACAAGCTAGGGTCTCGGCCCGGAATGGCCGGGGGACGGGTTTCGAAGGAATCCGACACCGAGAGGAGCTGGAAATCACTACCATCACCCGCATCGAGACCGACAGCATGGGCCCCGTCGAGGTTCCCGCCGACAAGTACTACGGGGCCCAGACGGCTCGATCCCTCCACCACTTCCCGATCGGCATCGACGAGATGCCGCCCCCGCTCATCCGGGCCTTCGGCATCCTGAAAGAGGCATCGGCCCGGGTCAACGCCGATCTGGGCAAGCTGGCCCCGGACAAGGCCGAGCTGATCATCGCTGCCGCCCGGGAGGTCGCCTCCGGCGCCCTGGAGGGCCACTTCCCGCTCAAGATCTGGCAGACCGGCAGCGGCACCCAGACCAACATGAACGTCAACGAGGTGATCTCCAACCGGGCCATCGAGATGGCCGGCGGGGAGATGGGCTCCAAGTCGCCGATCCATCCCAACGACGACGTGAACATGTCCCAGTCGTCCAACGACACCTTTCCCACCGCCATGCACATCGCCGCCGTCGAGGAGCTCACCCACCGGCTGCTCCCGGCGGTGCGCCGGCTCCGCGACGGATTGGCGGCCAAGTCGGAGGCGTTCGCCGGCATCACCAAGATCGGCCGGACCCATCTGATGGACGCGGTGCCGCTGACCCTGGGCCAGGAGTTCTCCGGGTACGTGGCCCAGCTGGATGCCGACCTCAAGCGCGTCGAGGCTTCCCTGCCTGATCTCTACGAGTTGGCCCTCGGGGGTACCGCGGTGGGTACCGGGCTCAACACCCACCCCGAGTTCGGGGTCCGGGTGGCGGCCGCCATCGCCGAGATCACCAGCCTGCCGTTCGTCACCGCCCCCAACAAGTTCGCCGCCCTGGCCGCCCACGACGCGGTGGTGGCCACCAGCGGGGCGTTGCGGACGCTGGCGGTCTCGCTGATCAAGGTCGCCGACGACATCCGGTGGCTGGGATCGGGTCCCCGCAGCGGGCTCGGAGAGCTGATCCTCCCCGAGAACGAGCCGGGATCCTCGATCATGCCCGGCAAGGTCAACCCCACCCAGTGCGAAGCGATGATCATGGTGGGCATCCAGGTGTTCGGGGCCGACACCTCGGTGGCGATGGCCGGCGCCCGGGGCAATCTCGAGCTGAACGTGTGCAAGCCGGTGATGATCTACAACGTCCTCCACTCCATCACCCTGCTGACCGGGTCGTGCACCTCGTTCACCGAGTTCTGTGTCGACGGTCTCGAGCCCAATGAGACCCGGATCCGCCAGAACCTCGACAACTCGCTGATGCTGGTCACGGCCCTCAACCCGCTGATCGGCTACGACAACGCCGCCAAGGTGGCCAAGAAGGCGTATGCGGAAGGAATCACCTTGAAGGAAGCCGCGGTCGGGCTCGGCCTCCTCACCGCCGAGGAGTTCGATCAGGCGGTGCGGCCGGAGGCGATGACCCATCCATGACGGGTCCGGGTCCGGCGGATGGTCGTCGGTGCCGGAGGCACCGACGGTGAGAGCCCGGACGAGAGAGGGGGAGGGTGGCACCGGAAATCCCTGAACTCGCGGCCGTCGACCTCACCGACCTCGATCTGTTCGCCGGTGGGTTCCCCGACGACGTGTTCACCCGGTTGCGGGCCGAGGCGCCGGTGTGGTGGCACCCTCCGTCATCCCATACCCCCGACGGGATCGGTTTCTGGGTCCTGAGCTCCTACGACGCCGTCATGAGGGCGGTGTCCGACGCCGCCACCTTCTCCTCGGAGCGGGCTCCGGGGGCCGCCGGGGGCGGGACCATTATCGAGGACCTCCCCTACGGGTACGCCGCCGGGGTGCTGCTCAATATGATGGACGACCCGCGCCACCACCTCATCCGGCGGCTGGTCACCCCCTCGTTCACACCCCGGGCCCTGGCCTTGATGGAGGAGGAGATGCGCTCCCGGTCGCGGATCATCGTGGACGGGATCGCCGAGCGGGGATCGTGCGACTTCCTGTCCGAGGTCGCCGTCGAGCTGCCCCTCCAGGCGGTGGCCGCGCTGATGGGGGTGCCGGATGCCGACCGGGCCGACCTGATGGCCTGGTCGAACACCACCCTCGACTACCGGGGCCGGGAACTCGGGGAGACCAACCAGGCGGTGGCCCGGGCCGCGGCGTCGATGGCGGAGTACGGGACCCGGTACATCGGGGAGAAGAAGCGATGCCCGGGACCCGACATCATCTCCGCGGTGGCGGCGGTCAGCATCGAGGACGCCGAAGGGGAGCCAAAACCGCTCACCGACCTCGAGTTGTTGATGTTCTTCAACCTGCTGGTGATCGCCGGGAGCGAGACCACCCGGAATTCGATTGCCCTCGGGATGGTCGCCCTCATCGATCACCCCGAACAGTTCGCCGCCCTCCGCGACGACCGGAGCCTGATGGCGGGAGCCGTGGAGGAGATCCTGCGCTGGACCAGCGCCACCCTCTACAACCGGCGCACGGCGACCGTCGACACCGAGTTGGGCGGGCAGAGGATCCGCCAGGGGGACAAAGTCACCCTGTGGTGGCCATCGGCCAACCGGGACGAGATGGTGTTCGAGGATCCCTTCCGCTTCGACATCCGGCGGGACCCGAACCCCCACCTCACTTTCGGCTACCGCGCCCATTTCTGCCTCGGGGCCAACCTGGCCCGGATGGAGATCCGTTGCATCTTCGACGAACTGCTCGACCGGCTCGAGGGATTCACCTTGGCCGGACCGGTAGAGCGGGCCCGGACCAACAAACACGCCGGCGTCTGCCGGATGCCGATGACCTTCCGGCCCCGAACGACCCCGCCGCCGGCCGGCTGAACAGTTGGACAGGTGTCCAGCTGTGTGTTTTCCTAGGAATCCATGACCAGCCAACCCACTGACCTGCACATCGGGCTGACCGACGGGGCGTTCTATGGCGGCGACCCGTTCCCGGCCTACGCCTGGATGCGGGAGCACGCCCCGGCCTACTTCGACGAGGTGAGCGGGGTCTGGGGCATCAGCCGCTACGCCGACATCAAGGAGATCTCCAAGGATCCCGACACCTTTTCCAATGCCGGCGGCATCCGCCCCGACTCCGACGCCCTCCCGATGATGATCGACACCGATGCCCCCGAGCACGTGCGGCGGCGGCGGCTGGTGAGCGAGGGGTTCACTCCCGGCCGCATCCGGGAAAGTGAGCCGGGCATCCGGGCGGTGTGCGACGAGATCATCGACAAGGTATGTGAGTCAGGCTCGGCCGACTTCGTCCGGGATATCGCCGCCCCGCTCCCGATGGTGGTGATTGGCGACATGCTGGGGGTCGCCCCCGAGGACCGCGACGACCTGCTGCGCTGGTCCGACGACATGTTGAAGTCGCTGGGGTCTCCGGATCCCGGGCTGCTGGATGTGGCCGCGGCCGCCGCCATCGAGTACGCCGGCTACCTGACGGCGGTCACCGAGCAGCGGCGGAAGGACGGCCGTTCCGACGACCTGATCGGGACCCTGGTCCACGCCGAGATCGACGGCGACCGGCTCGACGACCAGTCGCTGATCTACGAGTCGCTGCTGATCCTCATCGGCGGCGACGAGACCACCCGCCACGTGATCACCGGCGGCATGTACGAGCTGCTCCGGCATCCCGACCAGCTGGAAGCCCTCCGGGCCGATCGGTCGATGATGACCACGGCGGTGGAGGAGATGTTGCGGTGGGTCACCCCGATCAAGAACATGGCCCGGACCCTGACCCGGGATGTGGAACTGCACGGGGAGACTCTGCGTCAGGGCCAGAAGCTCCTGTTGCTCTACCCGTCGGCCAACCGGGACGACCGGGTGTTCGACGATCCCGACAGCTTCGACATCACCCGGACCCCCAACGACCACGTGGCCTTCGGCTTCGGCGCCCACTTCTGTCTGGGCAACCGGTTGGCCCGGATGGAGATGCGGATCATGTTCGACCGGCTCCTCGACCGGCTCCCCGACCTGGCTCTGGTGGACGAGGCCGAGCCGCCCATGCGGGAGGCCAACTTCGTATCCGGCTACGAGACCATGCCGGTGACCTTCACCCCCGCCGCACCACTGGGGGCACCGGCGTAACTCGAGGGGCTGGGGCGGCGACCCGACGTCGCTATCCGCCGGTGGAGATGATGCCGACGACGTTGTTCACCGAGACGTGGTCCGCGGGCAGGGAGCCGAGGAATTGGGCACCGCCGAAGGCGAAGACCCCGCCGTCGGCGGCCGCCAGCCAGTAGCCGGTTCCGTTGGGGGTCACGAAGATCCCGACGATCGGCTGGTTGATCTTGAAATCGGTCGACCCGTAGTTATGGGCGTCACCGAAGCTGGTGACGACGCCGGCCCCGTTGACCAGCCAGTAGCCGCCTCCGTCCAGGGTCGAGGCAATGGCCACCGTGCCGGCGGCGCCGTTCCCGAAGGTCCTGGCATTCCCGAAGGCGTAGACGGTGCCGTCGGCGCCAACCACCCAGTAGCCCTTGTTGTTCGGAGTCGAGGCCAGCCCGACGATGTTGTTGAGGTGGATGCCCAGCCCCGGCACCGAGCCCTCGAAGGTGGCGTCGCCGAAGGCGAACACCCCGCCGTCCCGGCCAATCAGGAAGTAACCCCGGTTGTCGGCGGTCGGCACGATACCCACGATGTTGTTGACGCCGATCCCCACGCCGGGAAGTGACCCGACAAACGGCGCGTCCCCGAAGGCAAACACCCCGCCATCGGAACCGACGATCCAGTAGCCCTGGAAATCAGCGGTCCGGGTGATGCCCACGATGTTGTGGACGTGGACGCCGATGAACGGCAGTGAGCCCTTGAAGGGGGCGTCACCGAAGGCGAAGATCCCCCCGTCGGAACCGACCAGCCAGTAGCCCTTGGAGATCCCCGGTGGCGGGGGGGTGCCGGGCACGGTGAAACTCTGGGTGGCCGAGGCGGGTTGGGTCGTGCTGTTGCCAGCCTGGGCGGCGTTGATGACACAGGTGCCCGGGCCGACCATGGTCACGACGTTCCCGGACACCGTGCACACCGAGGAGGATCCGCTCGAGAACGTCACCGGGCCCCCTGAGGACGAAGTGGCGGAGACCGTATAGGTGCTGCCGACCGGTGGGTTGGTCGGTGGCGACGACGTGAAGGTGATGGTCTGGGTGGCTTTGACCGCCGAGGACTCGGACACCTGGGGGGCGGGGGCAAAGGTGGCATTCCCGGCCTGGTCGGCATTGATGACGCAGGTGCCCGGGGTGAGGTAGGTGACCACCCCCGCGCTCAGGGAGCAGATCCCGACGTCCGAGGCCGGGAGGCTGAAGGTTACCGGTAGCCCGGACGTCGCGGTGGCGGTCGGGGTGAAGGTGTCACCCGGGGCCGGGTTCACCGGCGGGGTGTTGGTGAAGGTGATGGTTTGGGCCGTCGGGGCTGCCACCACCGTCGACGATTCGCTCACCTGGGGGGCGGCGGCGTAGTTGCTGTTGCCGGCCTGATCGGCATCGATGATGCAGGCGCCGGGAGCCACGTAGGTGACCACCCCGCCACTGAGGGAGCAGATCCCGGTATCCGAGGCCGGGAGGCTGAACGTCACCGGAAGCCCGGATGTCGCGGTGGCGGTCGGGGTGAAGGTAGCGCCGGGGGTCGGGTTCACCGGCGGGGTGTTGGTGAAAGTGATGGTCTGGGTCGCCGGGGTGACGGTCAGGTCGGTCGAATTGGTGGAGTCCGACGACGCGTAGTTGCCGTCGGTGTCGACGAAGCTCCCGGTGATGTTCGGATAGCTCCCGGCCGGCAGCGTGGTCGAGGTGAGACAGCTGGTGGGGGATCCGTTGACCACGGTGATGGTGCACAACATGGTGGTCCCCGACTTGAAGGTCACCGTCCCCGAGGCGCCGGCGGGGATCCCCGACTCGGCCAGGGACGCCGCGGTGCCAAAGGGCACCGAGGTGGGGTTGGCGGCGACGGTGAACGGGGTGGGCGCCGGGGTCACGGTGAGGTCGGCGGTGTTGGTGGAATTCGACGATTCGTAGTTGCCGTCGGTGTCGGTGAAGCTACCGGTGACGTTCGGATAGCTCCCGGGAGCGAGGGCGGTCGAGGTGGTGCAGCTGGTGGGAGACCCGTTGACCACCGTGATGGTGCACAAGACGGTGGTCCCCGACTTGAAGGTCACCATCCCCGAGGCTCCGGCCGGGATCCCCGTCTCGCTGAGGGTGGAGGCGGTGCCAAACGGGACCGAGGTCGGACCGGCGGCCACCGTGAACGAGGTGGCGGCCGGGGTCACGGTGAGGTCGGCGGTGTTGGTGGAGTCCGACGACGCGTAGTTGCCGTCGGTGTCGACGAAGCTACCGGTGATGTTCGGGTACGAACCGACCGGCAAGGTGGTCGAGGTGGTGCAGCTGGTCGGCGACCCGTTGACCACCGTGATGGTGCACAAGACGGTGGTCCCCGACTTGAAGGTCACCGTCCCCGACGCCCCGGCCGGGATCCCCGTTTCGCTGAGGGTGGAGGCGGTGCCAAACGGGACCGAGGTCGGGCCGGCGGAGACCGTGAAGGGGGTCCCCGCCGGGGTGACAGTCAGATCCGCGGTGTTGGTGGAGTCCGACGTCGCGTAGTTGCCGTCGGTGTCGACGAAACTACCGGTGATGTTCGGATAGGAGCCCGGAGCCAAGGTCACCGACGTGGTGCAGCTGGTCGGTGATCCGTTGACCACGGCGATGGTGCACAACGTGGTGGTGCCCGACTTGAAGGTCACCGTGCCCGACGCCCCGGCCGGGATTCCGGTTTCGCTGAGGGTGGAGGCGGTGGCAAACGGGACCGAGGTCGGGTTGGCCGCCACCGTGAACGAGGTGGCCGCCGCCGTGACGCTCAGGGCGGTGGTGTTGGTGGAGTCAGACGACGCGTAGTTGCCGTCGGTGTCGACGAAGCTACCGGTGATGTTCGGATAGGACCCGGCCGATAGGGTGGTCGAGGTGGTGCAGCTGGTGGGCAACCCGTTGACCACGGTGATGGTGCACAACGTGGTGGTCCCGGACTTGAAGGTCACCGTGCCTGACGCCCCGGCCGGGATCCCCGATTCGCCCAAGGACGATGCCGTGCCGTAGGGGACCGAGCTGGGGTTGGCTGAGACGACGAACGCGGTCGGAGCGATGGCGACGACCAGCGCGCCGCTGGCCTGCCGGGTTATGTTCCAGCCGGTGGTGGTGAGATCGGTGGCCTGGATCGTGTAGCTCCCGATGGTGGAGGCGGTGACGGGAACAGTGACCGCGCAGGTGCTATTGGCGGCGACGGTCACCCCGGTGGCGCCGATGCCGGTAGAACCGTTGGTCAGCGGGTCATTGCCGCCGTCACCGTTGGTCGCGGTGCCCGATCCGCAGCCGGTGAGGACGGCCGGACCCGTCGTCGAAATGCCGGATGGCAGGGCGGCGTTGGCAAAGCCAACCGGGCCGAAGGCATTGGTTCCGGCGGAATTGTCGAGCGTGTACGTCACCGTGGTCGACCCACCGGCGATGATCGGCGTCGTCCCGAACGACGGGGTCAGGGTCACCGAGTTCGGATAGGAGAAGGAACGGCTCCAGCCGTCCCCGTTGGGTTGATTGTTCAAGTTGTGGAGGGTGAAGCTTTGGATCGCGCCGGTTGTCGCCGTCAGCATGAACGAACCGCAAGCCCCAAACGGGTTGGTGCCGTCGTTGGCCTCACAACCGATGTTGTTGACGCCGGTGGGAGTCGGGTTGATGGTGTTGCCGCTGGGACCGGCAACATTGTTGGCGATGACGGTGTTCAGCGTGATGGTTGCACCGGTCGTACTGGTCCCGCCCACCGTCAGCTCCGACTGGTCGAGGTTCACCACGTAGAGGACGGGGTCGATCAAGGGCTGACTGAAGGTGATGGTCTCTTGATAGCTGCCGCCCGGCTGGCAGCTCTGGCCCTGGGTGACCGAGTCCGAGGGTTGGGCGGGCATGATGAAGGTGGAAACGTTGAGCCCGGGAAACAGGCCGCCCTGGGTCTGCGGTGCGCAGGTGCCCACGGATGTGAAGGAGTTGCCGGCGGTAAGCCCGCTGGTCCCGAAGGTGAAGTTCGCGGCCCCCTGGGCACCGCCCACCGCGGTGATCCACTGCTGGCCACTACCGGTCCCGGTGGCCGAGGCGACGGAGGTCAATCCGGGAATCAGTCCGATGCCGGTCAGCGTGCCGACCAACGCAGCGGTGCCGACGAATGCCGCGGCGAGTTGTCGAAGCCGCCGCCGCCGACTTGGCTGGTTCCGACGAGGTTGCTCAGCCATCACAGTCTCCGATCGTCTGCGTCCAGAATGCTCACTGAAAGTAACACTTACGGCACGATCGGAGGGGCGGCGATACGGATCGAATGGTGAAATCGGATGATGGAAAACCGGAGCGCGAACGGGGTCCGACGAAATCACCCGCGAAATCACCCGCACTCGTCAGGCGCCAGTAATCTGGTGGCGCCCGAACATGTCCGGCGCGGTTGCCGCACATCGCGGTATCGCCGCCCGAGCGGCTGGAGACCTGAACCCATGAGCGAACCGGTACTGAACGATTCCGAACTCGGCGAGGCCCTTTTCGGCGCCGGCGCCCCCAAGTGGGAACTGATCGGCGGCCGCCTGGTCAAGACGGTGGAGTGCGAAGGCTTCGTCGGATCACTGGCCTTCGTGAACGAGGTCGGCGTCCTGGCCGAGGCGGCCAACCATCATCCCGACATCGACATCCGCTACAACCGGGTGACCCTGGCCCTGATCACCCACGACTCGGGCGGCATCACCTACAAGGACATCGACCTGGCCAGACAGATCGACGGGGTCACCGTCGGCGTCAAGTAGCTCGAACCCCCGGCAACCAAGGGGCGGACGGGGGCTGACGGTTCAGGCAATCAGCCGACCGGCAGGTCCCAGAGCGGGAACCACCGGTCAAGATCCGATTCGAGGGCCAGGTCGTTGGCCACCAGGCTCTTCAGCTTCAACTCCTGCTCGATGTTCCGGTGTTCCTTGCCGTCGGGCACGAAGGGGTAGAAGGTGCCCCGCTTGAACAGGTAGACCAGGAAACCGGTCGAGGCGAGCACGGTGGTCGGCCCGGGAGCGGCGCCGGCCTCCGAGGAGCCGCTGCCGTCGGGGAGGGTGGCCACCCCGAAGACCGAACACAGCAGCTGCGGTCCCCATCCGGAGTCGGAGAGCGACGAATTGATGAGATGGATCTCGGTGACCAGTGACTCGATGTCGGGGTTCTCCACCACCACCCAGTGGTACCCGTAGGTGTCCTCGGCCGTCCGGAGCTTGCAGTCGCCTTCCATGTCGAGCAGCTTCATCACTTCGGCCTGCATGTCCGCGAACCCCTGTCCGGTCGGCGGCTTGTAGCAGACCCCGGCCCGCCCCGACAGGGTCATCCCTGCCGCGCTTTGGAGGGTGATGGAGGCAGACGGGAGCCCGAACAGCGAGTCGAGGTTGGCTTGGACCGGTTTGGTCCGGCCCATGATTGTGTTCAGCAGGCCCATCAGGCGGGGCTACCCAGCTCGGCCTCGATCTTGGCCAGCTGGTCGAGACGCTTCTCCAGCGTCGGGTGGGTGGAGAAGATGGTGGACAGGCTCACCCCCTTGGAGGCGATGGCCGGGGTGAAGTAGAAGGCGTTGAACGCCTCCGCCGATCGGAGGTCCCGGGTCGGGATGCGGGACATCTCGCCGGTGACCTTCACCAGGGCCGAGGCCAGCGCCGACGGTTGCCCGGTCAATAACGCCCCCGAGCGGTCGGCGGCCAGCTCCCGGTAGCGGGAGAGGGCCCGGGTGAGCAGAAAGCTGATGGCGTAGACCAGCACCGAGACCACCAACACCCCGAGCTCGACCAAGGCGGCGTTGTCCCCGCCGTCGTTGCTGTTGTTGTTGCCGCCCCCGAATCCGCCCAGCATCCCGGTCCAGAACATGATGCGGGTGATGAGACCGGCCACCACGCCGAGGAAGCTGGCGATGGTCATCACCGCCACATCCCGGTGGGCCACGTGGGACAGCTCATGGGCCAGCACCGCCTCGAGCTCGGGCTCGTCGAGCCGGCGCATCAGACCGCTGGTGGCGCAGACCACCGCGCTGTTCGGGCTCCGGCCGGTGGCGAAGGCATTGGGGATATCGGTATCGGCGATGGCCACCCGTGGCTTCTTCATGTCGGCCAGGGCGCAGAGGCGGTCGATGACCCCGTGGAGTTGGGGAGCCTGTTCGGGGGTGACGATCCGACCACCCATCCCGAACAAGGCGATCTTGTCGGAGAACCAGTACTGGCAGAACAGGAGGATCGCCGCGATCACCAGCACCGCCACATAGGAGATGCCGAAGGCGATCAGCAGGCCGACCACCGCCCCGTAGAGGATCACCAGCAACAGCCCGGTGGTGAACATCCGGACGGTCAGGCCGTGATCGGGCGGAATCTTGCTGGCAGTTGTCATCGGTGAGTCGTCGTCCTTATCCTTCGTCGGCGGATGCGGCGTCGGCCAGCAACTGCTCGGTTTCTTCCAGCGAGGCGTCGGCGAAGGGAACGACCAGTTCGGAGGGGATGAAGGCATCGTCCGGCAAGGGCGTTCCCACCCGCCGTACCTCGGCGGCGAGGGCCATCAGGGCGGTGGTGAAGGCCGCCTCGTCGTTGGCGTCGACCGCGTTCACCAGGGTCTTGTCCAGATCGTCGAGCCCGGCCCGTTGGTCCTCGGGTACATCGTATTGGGCCTCCCCGAGAATCCGGACGATCATGATGGCGGTGATTCGGGGCTGGCCGGGGCCGGCGCCGGCGGCGGCGGGGCCGACGAGAGCTCGCCGGCCGGGCCGCTGGCCCCGATCTCGGCCTTGAGGGCGGCCAGTTCGGTGTCGACGGTGTCGGTCTTGGACACCTTGTCCAGCTCGGCCTGGATGTCGTCGACCGGGGCGGTCAGATTGGTGAGGGCCCCGGACGACAGCAGCTCGTCCATGGCTCCGGCCCGGGCCTGCATGCCGTCGATCTTGTCTTGGGCCCGCTGCATGGACATCCCGGCGTCGCTCATCGACTCGGAGATGCCGGAGACGGCTTCGCCGATCTTGGTCTGGGCCTCGGCCGCGGTGTAGGTGGCCTTCATCGTCTCCTTCTTGGTGCGGAAGGAGTCGACCTGGGTCTGGAGCCTCTGGGCGGTGTCGACCAGCTTCACTTCCTGGCCGGCCACCTGGTCGTGTTGGGTCTTCAGGTCGGTGAGCTGCTCGGCCAGTGCCGCCCGGCGGGCCAGCGCCTCGCGGGCCAGATCCTCGTTGCCCTGGCCGAGGGCGGCCTTGGCCTGCTGCTGCAATTTGTCCGCCGAGGTTTGCAGCTGGCTGGCCTGGAGCTCGATCCGCTTCTTGGCCGTGGTGACATCGGCCACGCTGCGGCGGACCTTCTGGAGGCTCTCCAATTGCTTCTGGTACGACAGGTCGAGGGATTCCCGGGGATCCTCCGCCTTGTCGAGCAATTTATTGGTCTTTGCCTGCACGATTCCCGACAGGCGCTTCATGACGCTCATAGTGGTACTTCCTCCCTCACTCTTCGCAGTGGAGCTTAGGTGCTCCCCGCCCGGTAGCGTGATCGGCGTGCCCGAATCGCTTTGCCTGTTGACCGTCCATGCCCATCCCGACGACGAGTCGTCCAAGGGTGCCGGGACGGTGGCCCGGTACCACCACGAGGGCATTCATGCCGTATTGGTGTGCTGCACCGGAGGGGAAGAGGGGGAGATCCTCAACCCGGCCATGGACACCCCCGAGGTCCGGGAGCACCTGCCGGAGGTCCGCCTGAAGGAGCTGGCCCAGGCCACCTCGGTGATCGGCTACGACGAGGTGGTCATGCTCGGCTACCGCGACTCGGGGATGGCCGGCAGCGAGTCCAACGCCAACCCCGACTCCTTCGCCCAGGCGCCGCTGGACGAAGCTGTCGGGCGACTGGTGGAGATCGTCCGCCGCACCAAACCTCAGGTCATGGTCATCTACGGGGACGAGCAGTCCGGCTACCCGCACCCCGACCATCTGCGGGTCCATGACATCGGGATCGTCGCCTTCCGGGCCGCCGGCGATCCCGGCCGGTTCTCCGAAGCCGGTGAGCCGTGGCAGCCGACCAAGCTCTACTACACCACCTTTTCGGTCGCCCGCTTCCGGGAGATCCACCTCAAGTTCATCGAGCTGGGGCTCGAGTCCCCCTTCGACGACACCTGGCGCGACCGCTGGAAGGGGATGACCGAAGCGCCGATCACCACCGAGGTCGACGTCTCGGCCTTCGGCCATGTCCGCCGGGAAGCGCTGCTGGCCCACGCCACCCAGGTGGACCCGACCTCGCGGTTCTGGTTCGGCCTCCCCCCCGAGGTGATGGACGGGATCCACCCCCGCGACGACTACCAGTTGGCGCTGGTGGCGTCGGGAACCGGAGACGGCGTGTCGATCGCCGAGGTGGATCCCGACGCCATGAACGCGCCCGAGTTGCGGGAGACCGATCTGTTCGCCGGGGTCCGATAGCAACGGGCGGCTCCTCGGGCAAAACCGGCAGGTGAGACGGGTACCACCCGGATAGCATCGACGTTCTGTGAGCACCTGGCTGACTGACGAGTGGTTCGACCAGACCCGGAAGCTGGCCGCCGACCAGCCCGAGCGCCCCGGCCTCTCGGCCCGGATGCAGTTCATCGTCACCGGCGGCCCCGATGGCGATGTCCACTATTACTGGGTCCTCGAGGATGGGCACCTGCGCCAGAGCGCGATCGGTGACGTGGACAACGCCGACGTCACCCTCACCGTCGCCCGACCCGAGGCGGTGGCCATGGCCAAGGGGGACCTCGATCCCAACGTGGCCTTCATGCAGGGCCGGATGAAGGTGGCCGGCTCCATGGGCATCATGATGCGCCTCCTCCCGGTGACCAACACCCCCGAATATCAGGAGCTGCGGCGGCGGATTGCCGACGTCACCGAATTCTGAGCCCACCACTTTCGACGGTTCCCGAGTTGGCCCCGCCCAGGAACGGGATGTGGACGGTACCGGCACTCTGGAGCACGATGAGAATCGCCGCCGTCAGCAAGAAACAGACCAGCACCACGATGAGCGCCGGCCGGACTCTCATCCAGGTGAGCCCCGGCGACGGGCGACCCATGCCCGGCGAGCGGCCGGCGAACACGGTGGCCGTCGACGACGAATCTGACCGGCCCTGATGGTGGAGGGCGAACACCCCCACTCGGGGTCGGAGCTCGTCGACGTTCCCGCTCGGGAGCAAGAACCGGTAGGTGGCCAACACGGTCCGGAGGCTGATCAGCGCCCCGGCCCGGGTCAGGGAGGACGAGCGTTCGGTGGCGACCGGATCGATGACATCGTGGTCATCACCGATGCCTTCGCCGGTGCGGTTGAACTCCGGATCGACCCACCATTCCGGGGTCACCCCGCCAGTCCAGGGCTCGACCGAATGGGCGATCAAGGACGACCAGGGGAGGAGCCGGGGCGGCTCGTCGGGGCTGTGGACCACCCCCACGCCCCGGTCGTCGAAGGTGAGCCGGATCCCGTCGACCGGCTGGGGGGCGTGGCTGCCGTCGGTCAGGAGGATCAGACCATCGAGGGCAAAGGGCTCCGGCTCGGCGGGGATGGCCACGCCACCGGGGGTCTCCGGAGGGGTGGTGACCTTCGACTCGCCTTCTCCGACCATGGCAGCTCCCATTGACGATGGGTCACGATAGTTTCCACCGGCATCCGGTGGGAAAGGCGGCCGGAGCGGGGCTGGTGGTCAGCCGCGGCGCATGGCGTCGCGCAGCGACCGGTACCCGATGAGGGTGACCCCGGCCTGCGCGATGAGGTCGCCGGTGCCCCGTTCGTCGACCAGCAGGATGTGGTCGGAGACCCGGGTCTTCCAGTCGAGGGTGATGGCCCGCAATTCCGGGGTATCGACCGCCGGCCGGAGGGTCACCTCCGTGACCCCGGGCTCCAGGGTGGGGAGCAGGTCGATCAGGGCCTGCCGGGGGGGATGGGTGGTCGTCGAGAGCTGGGCCCGCTGGTCGGCGAACAGGACCCCCTCGTCGGCGGCCAGCTTACGGAAGGGGAATCCGATGTTCGGCTCGGCGTCGGCGCCGAGCAGCCGGAGGGGCAGCGAGAAGTCCAGGGCCAACTCGAGGTAGATGTCGAAGAACTCGGGTCGGAGGATGAGGGCATCGAGATGGGCGTCGAGATGGCTGACGTCGAATCCCCACAGCACGGCGCGCTCGACCTGGGCCCGGCACTCCCGGCGGACCTCGTCGAGGTCGGCGTGGTCCCACATATCGGTGATGGTGCGGGGAAATCCACCGTCGCCGTCGAGGAGGGAGGGGGCCTGGGTGATGGGCCCCCACCGGAACAGATCGTGCTCGGCGTTGAGGGTGAGGCGGACGCCGACATCCTCGCCCCGGTAGCGGGAGGCGGCTTCCCGGGCCCACGGGGCCGGGACCATCAGGGAAGCCGAGGTGCCGATCCCCTCCCGGAGCGACTCGAAGACCCCGTCGTTGGATGCGTGGCAGAACCCCATCTCGCAGCACTGCAGGAGCAGGAGTTTGGCGTCGGCCGGGTAGTCCAGGCGCTCGGCGACCGTAGGCATGATCCCGACCGTAGCGTGTGCATCGGTCAGGCGGCGCGCCCGGTGTGCCGGCCGCCGCCAGGTCCGTCCGGGTGGTGACGGGTGGGATCGTGGGCGGCCAACAATGCTCGGGCGGCGGCGATCCCCTGGCGCCCGACCCGGCGGGTGCGCTCGTCGAGCCGCCACTCCGGGGGCCGCGGCTCGGCCGCCGGCAGCGCCGGTTCGCCGGGTCGGGCTCCGGCTAGAGGGAGTTCGGGTTGGTGGGCCGGCGGCCGGGTCGGTCGGTTGCTGCTCATGGTGACAGCATGACAAGTAGGTGTATCAATGGGTCCATGACCGCTGCTGTCGATCCCGCCCCCGCCCGACGCTATGGGATCACCGTCCCGTTTGACGGGGTTACGCTGCGTGAACACCGTCAGTGGTACCGGGAATTGGTCGAATTGGGCTACACCGACGTTTGGTCGGCGGAGACCGACGGGACCGACGGCCTCACCCCGTTGGCGTTGGCCGCGGCCTGGGAGCCTGACCTCCGGCTCGGGGTAGCCATCATCCCCGCCTATACCCGGGGGCCGGCGCTGTTGGCCCAGAGTGCCGCGGCGATGGCCGAAGCCGCCCCGGGCAGGTTCGCGTTCGGTCTGGGGACCTCCTCCGACGTGATCGTCGGTCGCTGGAACGCCGCCGAGTTCGTCGAGCCCTACAAGCGGGTCCGGGACACCATAAGGTTCCTCCGCTCGGCCCTGGCGGGGGAGAAGGTCGACCACGAGTACGACACCTTCACCGTGCGTGGCTTCCGCTTGGCCCGTCCGGTCGAGCATCCGCCCCCGATCTTCCTGGCCGCCCTCCGCTCGGGCATGCTCCGCCTCGCCGGTCGGGAGGCGGACGGGGTCATCGTCAACTGGCTGTCGGCCGAGGACGTGGCCACGGTGAAGCCGGAGGTCGGCGCCGACATCCCGATGGCGGCTCGGATCTTCGTGTGCCCATCCGAGGACACCGAGATGGTGCGCAAGGTCGGCCGCCGGATGATCGCCGCCTATCTCAACGTGGGCGTCTATGCCGAGTTCCACCGCTGGTTGGGCCGGGGGCCGGTACTGGAACCGATGTGGGAGGCATGGCAGGCGGGCGACCGCAAGCGGGCGCTGGAGGTCATCCCCGACGAGGTGGTGGATTCGCTGGTCGTTCACGGGTCGTTCGACGAGTGCCGCGCCCATGTCGGCCGCTACGTGGCCAACGGGATCGACATCCCGGCCATGGCGGTAATGGCGATCGACATGGACCTCGGGAAGGCCATACGCGGCCTGGCGCCCCCCTGGGACGCGGCTTGAGGCCGGCCGGCCGTCAGCTGTTGTAGCGGGCGACAATCTCCGCGTCCTGGTCCCGGACCTGCTCGGCCAGCTCCTTGATGAACCGGTCCTGCTCGACGGCGAGGCGCTCATCGGAAAGGGCCAGGATCCGCATGGCCAGGAGCCCGGCGTTCCGGGCGCCGTTGACCGCCACCACCGCCACCGGTACCCCTTTCGGCATCTGGACCATGGCCAGCAACGAGTCGAGCCCGCCGAGGTTGACCAGCGCCACCGGCACCCCGATCACCGGCACCGGGGTGGCGGCGGCCAGGACGCCGGCCAAGTGGGCGGCGCCCCCGGCGGCGGCGATGATCACCTTGATCCCGTTGGACGACGCGTTACGAGCGAACTCGATGGCGTCATCGGGGGTGCGATGGGCAGAGATGACCCGGACCTCGACCTTCACCCCGAAGGACCGGAGGACCTGCACCGCGTCATCCATGACCGTTGCGTCGGATGCGCTTCCCATGACGATGGCGACTGACATGAGTGCATTCTGCCCGAACCCCGGGTCACACACACATTGGCGCCGGTGGCATCTCAACGGCACCGCCACCATCGGGCCAGTACGGTGGGCGGCCGTGGCCATCGCCACCTCCCGGCGGCAAGACGCCGGATCCTGCCCGATCCAAGAGGAGAATCAGCGTGCGCATTGGAGCGATGTTCGACATTGACCAGCCCATCGACAACGTGGTGGCCCAGGTGGCTTCGATGGCGTCAGCCGGCCTGGAGACGGCGTGGACGTCGCAGATCTTCGGGTACGACGCGCTGACGGTGCTGGCGGTGGTGGGTCGAGAGGTCCCCGGCATCGGCCTGGGGACCGCGGTGGTGCCGACCTACCCCCGGAATCCGGTGATGCTGGCCGCCCAGGCGCTGACCGTGCAGGCGGTCACCGGGGGTCGCCTCACCCTGGGGATCGGGCTCTCGCACCAGGTGGTCATCGAGAACGTCTTCGGCCAGTCGTTCGACAAGCCGGCCCGCCACATGCGGGAGTACCTGTCCATCCTGATCCCGATCCTCGAGGGAGAACAGGTCTCCTTCACCGGCGAGACCCTCCGAGCCTCCACCTTCGGCCCACTGGGGATCACCGCCTCGCCGGCCCCCGTACTGGTGGCCGCCCTCGGGGACACCATGTTGGGCATCGCCGGCCGGATGGCGGCGGGGACCATCACCTGGATGACCGGACCCGCCACCATCGAATCCCACACGGTGCCGACCATCCGGGCCGCCGCGGCCAAGGCGGGCCGTCCCGAGCCCCGGGTGGCTGTCGGGCTGCCGGTCTGCGTCACCGATGACGCCGATGCCGCCCGGGCCAAGGCGGCGGAGCTGTTCGCCATCTATGGAACCCTTCCGTCCTACCGGGCGATGCTCGACCGGGAAGGGGCGGCCGGGCCCGCCAATGTGGCCATCGTCGGCACGGCTGCCGAGGTGGTCAGCCAAATCCTCCGGTTCGCCGATATCGGGGCCACTGATTTCGCTGGGGCACCATTCGGCTCCGGTAAGGAGATCAAGGCGTCGATCGACGTGCTGGCCGGTCTGGTGAACGACTGAACCGCGGCGGGCGGACGGCCTACCGGGCGATGCGGGTGTGCTTGAACTCGTTGAGCTCGGGGTGGCCGTCGATCAAACGGAGCACCTCGTCAATAGTGGCCTGGGCGACGGCGCCGTCGCCCTGTGGCCGGGTCATCAGCCGAGCAAACACCGCCCGGTCACCGATGATGAAGGTAGGCACCCCGAACACGTCGAGGTCGTCGACCACCCGCTCGTGCTCGGACCGGGCCACCTTCCGGGGCCAACCGGCATCGACCTCGGCAAGCACGGCATCGGGGTCGGCGCCGGCCCGGGCCAGCGCGTTTCGGACCACCTCCGGGCCCCGGAGATCCCCGCCGTCGTCGTGGCGGGCGGCGAAGAGGGAACGGTGGACGGCGAGGAACTGCTCGGGAAACCGGTCACGGACGACCACCCCCGCTTCCAACGACAGCAGATCGGGGGTGTGGGCCGGGTCCTCCCACGCGGGGGTCGCGCCCTCTTCGACATGGGTCTGATTGAGGAAGAAGGGGACGAAGGTGATGTCCCAGTCGGCCCCGGCGGCCAGCCCGTCGAGCAGGTGCTCGTGAGCATTGCGGGCGAACGGGCACCGGTAGTCCCAAGTAACGGCAAATTGTGTAGGTGAGTCCATACGATTTGCAACCCCGGCGGGGGTGACTCCATTCCGGCGCTGAACCCCGACCGAGCGGGCTTGCCGTCAGACCAGCCGGCGGCCGGCCACGCCGAGGGCGATGCCGATGGCCATCCCCCCCAGGACGTCCGAGCCGTGGTGGGCCCGCAGGTGGATCCGGCTGGCACCGATGAGTCCGGCACAGGCGAAGAGCAGGGCGTTTCCGCCCGGGTCGCCACGTTCGGACAGCACGGTGGCGGCACAGAAGGCGGCCAGGGTGTGACCGCTGGGAAAACTGCTGGTAGTCGGCTCACGAAGCGGCACGATGTTGTCCCCCAGCCGCAGATCGGAACCGTCGGGCCGTGGGCGCCCGATGACCGCCTTGAGCGCGGCGTTGACCACGCTCGACTCCGCGCCGGCCACCGCCAGGGCCCGCACCGCCCGGTTGCGGCGCGACCCAGGGTGGCGGGCCCGCCAGGCGGTGGAGGCGGCCCACAGCAGGCCGTGGTCGCCGAGCCCGGAGACGATCCGGGCCACCGTGTCGGGGACCGGCTTGCCCCGCAGGGGTTCGAACCAGGCGTCCACCCGGTCATCGAGCATCTGCACCATGTCGCTGAAGGACAGCGAGCTGGGATCCACCGGTTCGCTGAGTCCTCCGGGGAACTCGCGCCGAACCGTGCGGTCCTGGGCCATCAGGCCGCCCCCGGCAGGGCGAGCGCGGCCATGGTCGGCGCAGCATCGGCGGGGTTGCCTCCGAAGGCAGGACAGAATTCCTGGAATCGGCAGTAGTTGCACAACGGCCCGGTCTGCGGCCGGAAATCCTCCGACGCACACGCCCGCTCGACGGCCGACCACACCGCCAGGGCCTTCTGGCGCTGACCGGCGATCCCCTGTTCGGTGGGTCGGGCGATGATGGCCGTCGGCTCCTTCAAGTGGAGGAGGCGAACCTCGACCGGACGTCGACCCAGCACCTCCGAGCACAGGAGGGCATAGATGTGCACGCCGACCAGCTTCGACTGCTCGAAGGCGACGGAGGGCGCTCGCCCCGTCTTGTAGTCGACGACCACCAATTCGCCTTCGGGGGTGAGGTCGAGCCGATCGATGATGCCCCGGAGGCGGAGGTCCCCGAGCCGGGCCTCGAGGGTCACTTCGACGCCGATCGGGGTGACGTCGTTCGGGTCCTCGAGGCGGAAGTAGTTCTTGACCAACTCCTCGGCGTCGCTCCGGAAGCCGTCGATGTCATCGGCGGGCAGCGCCAACTCGATCCACTCCGGGTCGACCTGGAGGTCGTCCCAGGCCGACCCCAACTCGGCCAGGGCGGTGGCCAGGCTTCGGTCCCCCTGAGGATGCCGCCAGAACAGGCGCTCCAACGCCGAGTGGACGAGTGTCCCCTTGACCGTCCACACCGTCGGGGGCTCGGGAAGCCGTTCGACGGCGGAGAAGCGAAAGGCCAGGGCGCACTGGCGGAAGGTCGTCACTTTCGATGGAGACAGCGACCGCGGGAGTTCGAAGGCCATTGACGACAGACTACGACCCGGGTGTCTCACTGACGTTGATCGAACGCCCCAGCGATCGATTCGGCCACCCGGTCGGGTCGTTGCAGCGGGCCGAAATGGCCGATTCCGCCCATCACCTCGATGCTGCTGGCCGGGATCTGCTCGGCACTGGCCTGGAGAAATGCGCTGCTGGGGCTCCCGGTGTGGTCACCGGCCGCGAGCCGGACATGGCACCCGATCTCGCTGAGATGCGAGTAGGCATCATGGGAGGAGGCGTGGGCATAGACCTCGGCTTCGTCTTCCCGGCGACAGAGCAGCCGTATCGTCTCGCCGTCCCCTCCCGCCTCCGCCGGGACGGTTTCGAAGCCGTAGTCGATGTAGGCCTGGAGCGCATCCGGATCGAGGTCGTCGAAGGGCGGCTTGGAGGAGAAATTGAGAAAGGCGTCGGTGGCGGAGGGAAATGTCTCCCGGCGCCGGCGGGCGGCATCGGACATGGGGTTGCCTTCGAGTTCCACCGGGGAGCCGGGGAAGACGACCGGCTCGTAGCAGTAGAGGGCGCGGAAGGCACCCGGCCGGCGCTCCTCGGCCAGCAGGACCGAGGCCCCGCCACACGAATGGCCGAATCCGTAGGGGTGGTCGAGCCCGAGGTGATCGATGGCCGCCAGCACGTCAGTGGCGAATCCCGACCAGCTGAAGTCCCCGTCGGCGGGGGAATCCGATCGGCCATGGGCGCGCAGATCGATTCCCCAGCAGTGGAAATTTGCGGCCAGGTGGCGGGCCATCGGCGCCAACACCCCGGCGCAGAAACCGGTGGCGTGAACCACCAGCAGGTCCGGCCCTCGCCCGCCGAAGTCGTAGGTGGCGATCTCCAGGCCGTCGGTCGTGGTGCAGTGCCCACGAATTGGCTCCCGCTGGTCAATTGTGGTGTCCACGGAGGTGACGTTATCCGAGGGGCCCGGGACCGAACGCACATCCCGCGACGGCACTGACCGGGTCGGTTAGATTGACCCGCTCATGGAGCATTTTCTGCAGACCTGGGGCTACCTGGCCGTCTTCGCCCTGACCCTGTTGTCCACCATGCTCATCCCGGTCGGATCGGAACTGGCGATGATCTACGGCGGGGTGTTGGCCAGCGGCCAGGTGCCGAACGAGCCCCACCACCTGCAACTGGCGCTGGTGATCCTGGCCGCTCTCGGCGGTGAGCTGGTGGGCTCGTTCCTCGGCTACTCCATCGGCTACTTCGGGGGCCGGCCGCTGGTGGACCGGTTGGGGAAGTACGTGCTACTCACCCACAAGGATCTCGACCGGGCGGAGGCGTGGCTCGATCGTCGGGGCGAAGCGTTTGTCTTCTTCGGCCGGCTGATCCCGTTGGTGCGATCGTTCGTGTCGGTCGCCGCCGGGTTGGGGGAGATGACCATCGGGAAGTTCGCGGTGTTCACCGTGGCCGCCTGCGCCATCTGGTCGACGGCGTTGTGCAGCCTGGGCTACAACCTGGGCGCCACCTACCAACACGTGGTGAAGGACTTCAGCTACGCCGGATATGTGGCCGCCGTCCTAGTGGTGATCCTCATCGTCGGGATGTTCGCCCACCGGATCCGCGTGGTGCGAAGCGAACGGGGGACGGGCCCGGCTCACCGCCGGCGCTGAGGCGCCGTCGGCATGGACCCCTTGGTCACCACCGTCGGGTAGCTTTCGAACGTGGCCCAATTCCTGAGCGAATCCGAGTAGGGTCGCATGCCCCGCCGTCCTTCGGCCAAGCGGGTGGCGACGGACGCCGCCGGGCATCTCCGCCGGTCGACGACCTGGCAGGGGCTGCACACCGGTGATCCGGTGATGATCTCCGGGGTGAAACTGCGCGGCGCCACCTGGCAGTTCCGGGCCCATGTCCTCAACAAGCGCAACGGCAGCGAGTCGGTCGAGGTGGTGGGTGGCCGCCCCGGTGACCGCAAGCTCCGATCGTTCGAACCGAGCCGGATCTTCGCCGTCTCCGGCCGGGCGACCGGTTCGACCGGATCGGAGAAGAAATTCAGCGATCGCCTCTCGCTGGCCGACGCCCCGCAGCTGCCGTTCGGCTGAGTTGGCTCCGGCCGGGCGGCGCCGGCCCACCAGCCGGATAACGTCGAGGTCATGTCCACCGTTGTCTTCGTCCACGCCCACCCCGACGACGAGGCCATCGCCACCGGCGGCACCATGGCCGGACTGGCGGCCGACGGGCACCGGGTGGTGCTGGTCACCGCCACCGCCGGCGAGCTCGGGGAGATCCCCGACGGCATGCTCAAAGATGGCGAGTCGTTGGCCGAGCGCCGGGCCGTCGAGCTGGACGAGGCCGGCCGGCTCCTCGGGGTCGCCCGGCAGGCGTACCTCGGGTATCACGACTCGGGCATGGCCGGGGAGGAATCCAATCACCGCCCCGACGCCTTTGCCACCGCCGACGTCGATGAGGCCGCCGGCCGGCTGGCCAAGATCCTCGACGAGGAGAACGCCGATGTGCTGGTGATCTACGACGAGCATGGCGGCTACGGCCATCCTGATCATGTCAAGGTGCACACCGTGGGGGTCCGGGCCGCCGACATGGCCGGCACGCCGCGGGTGTTCATGGCCACCATGGACCGCGGGTTTCTCCAGTCGCTGTCCGAGCAAGCCGCCCAGGTGGAGGAGGCGGAGGAGGGTTGGTCAGTCCCGGAAGACACCGTTGCCGACATGCAGACGATGGGCGAGCCTTCGGATCGCATCACCACCGAGGTCGACGTGACCAAATGGATCGACGCCAAGCGGGACGCCATGCGGGCCCACGCCACCCAGATCAGCGAGCAGAGCTTCTTTCTGGCCATGCCCCCGGAGATCTTCGAGTTGGTGTGGGGGCATGAGTGGTACATCCGGACCCGGCCGGAGGCCCCCAACCCCTATCCGGGGCCCCGAGAGACGAGCCTGTTGGGTGACTGACCCATGGTCTGCGCCTGGGCCGTCCTCCCACCGGGTCCTCCGGATCCAGGGTGGCCGCCTGGTCAACGCCGAGCCCCGAGCCGATCTGGAGTCGGCGCTCGACGATGCCAGTGCCGAAGGGTTCGGGGTGGTGACCACCTTCGCGGTGGATGACAACGTCTACCTGGTGCTGTCGAAGCCCCGGGATCCGGGGTCGAGCTAACCGAGTTCGGCGATGAGGTCGGCCACCGAGTCGACGATGCGGGTCGGCCGGTAGGGGAAGCGGTCCACCGCGTCGGACTCGGTCATGCCCGACAGCACCAGGATGGTCTCGAGGCCGGCTTCGATGCCGGCCAGCATGTCGGTGTCCATCCGGTCGCCGACCATCACGGTGGTCTCCGAGTGGGCGCCGAGGGTGTTCAACCCCTCGCGCACCATCAGCGGGTTGGGCTTGCCGACGAAGTAGGGATCGACGCCGGTGGCCCGGGTGATCAACGCCGCCACCGACCCGCAGGCCGGGAGCAGGCCGGCGGGGGATGGGCCGGTGGGGTCGGGGTTGGTGGCGATGAACCGGGCGCCGTCGGCCACCAACCGGATGGCGGTGGTGATGTTCGAGAAGCTGTAGGCCCGGGTCTCGCCGAGGACCACGTAGTCGGGAGCGCGGTCGGTGAGGATGTACCCGATGTCGTGGAGGGCGGTGGTGAGGCCGGCTTCACCGATGGCGAAGGCAGTGCCACCCGGGCGTTGGCTGTCGAGGAACCGGGCGGTGGCGAGGGCCGATGTCCACAGTGCGTGGTCGGGGATGTCGAGGCCGGAGGTGGCCAGCCGGGCGGAGAGGTCCCGGGGGGTGTACATCGAATTGTTGGTGAGGACCAGAAAGCTGCGCCCACCGTCGAGCAGCGCCTTCACGAACCGGTCGGCCCCGGGAACCATGATCCCTTCCCGGACCAGCACCCCATCCATGTCGCACAGCCAGCTCCGAGGGGTTTGGCGAGTCATGACTCAAGTATGACGGTCAACGGTGAACCGAGGGCGAGGAATCCTTCGAGACAATAGACAAACGACTCCGTGGCTAGCTCTCGGCGAGGGTGACGGCCTGGAGGCTGCAGCGGAACGGCCGGAATGTCACTTCATCCTGGACCTCAGTCGAGGCGATTCGATCGTTTCTCTAGAGCTCGCCCAAGGCGGTGGCCAGCGGCTCGAGTACCCCTGGATCCAGGGGTGCTTGGAGGGTGACAATGCCCAACTCGGCGCCGACCTCTGCCAGTGCGGCGGCCTGCTCGGCGGTGGCCTTCACATCTCCGGCGAATATGACGTGACTGGAGAGGAGAATCTCCGTAGGGTCGCGGCCGAGGTCCTCGCAGTGCTGATGCAGGACGTCGCGCTTGCGGGCGAACTCCTCCGGCGTGCCACCCACGAAGTTCCAATGCTGGGCGAACCGGGCTGCAGTGCGGAGCGTTCTCTTCTCGCCACTACCCCCGACGCAGATCGGCGGGTGGGGGCGCTGAACCGGCTTGGGCTCGTTGCGGGCCTCGCTGAGCTGGTAGTACCGGCCCTTGAAGGTCGTCGTCTCCTGCGTGAAGAGCCCGACGATCACTTCGCAGGCCTCCTCGAAGCGGTCGCTGCGCTGGCTCGGCGTGCCCAGCTCGATCCCGTAGGCCCCCGACTCCTCCTCGTTCCACCCGGCCCCGATGCCGAGCTCCAGCCGGCCCCCGGACACGATGTCGAGGGTGGTCGCCATGTTGGCCAGAATCGCCGGGTGGCGGTAGTGGATGCCGGTCACCAGAGTTCCGAGGCGCAGGCGGGTCGTCGCCTGGGCTAGCGCCGTCAGGGTGATCCAGCCCTCCATGCACGGGCCGGTGCTGTCGGAGAAGATCGGATAGAAGTGGTCGAAGGTCCAGCCCGACTCGAACAACTCGATGTCGTCGGCCACCTTCCACACGGCCAGCATGTCGGGCCAGGTTGTATTCTGCGGCGAGGTCTTGAAGGCAAAGCGCATACGGCCACCCTACGTCCGGCCGGCTAGCGAATGCGCCGCACCCGCTCGGGCCCGAAGAGCCCGAGGTGAGAGCGGGTGACGGGAATCGAACCCGCGTAATCTGCTTGGAAGGCAGAGGCTCTACCATTGAGCTACACCCGCACAAATCTCGTCCGAGAGCATGACACACCGACCGGTGGTGGTGGATCCACCCGGATCGGAACCCTGGGTTCTCCTGACGTCGCCGCCGCGATTTCTTCTACGGTCGCCACAGCGGCTGTTCGACCCCGAAGCCGACCGAGTCGCCCCACCGATTGCGGTAGGACACCTCGTCGACCGGTCGGCGGGGGGCGACGGCCCAACGCCCGGTCGGATAGCCGAGGCTGACGCAGCAGGCCATCACCCACCCCTTGCCCTTGGGCACGCCGAGGATCTCGAACGTCTCGTCCGGATAGAAGAATCCGAGGACGGCGGTGAGGGAACTGCCGACCCCTTCGGCCCGGGCTGCCAGCTGCGCACTCCAGATGGCCGGGAAGATCGAACCCCCGGTGGGATCAGCCTGGATGAACCCGAACAGAAACAGCGGCACTTCCTCGAAATGATCGGCCAGCCACTGGGCCGACCGCTGCACCTTGAGCATCTCGATGCTCTCCTCCGACTCCGGATCGGCAGCCGCGGCCGCCAGCCGGTCGGCATAGACGGTCTTCCAGAGCTGGTCGATGGCATCGCGGTAGAGGGGACCGATCTGGTCGATGATGTCCGGGTCGTCGGCCAACAGGAACCGCCAGTTCTGCGCGTTGCCTCCCGTCGGGGCGCGGATGGCCGCATCGAGGATCCGGGCCTGGACCGGTAGGGGTATCGGATCGGCCCGGACCCGGCGCATGGCCCGGGTGGTGTACAGCGCTTCATAGATGTCCATCGGTTGTCCTCTCGTCAGAAGTTGGCTTTGGTGGGTGGGGCGTCCTCCAGGTCGGCGGAGAGCCGCCCCAGCATCTCGGCCAACTCGGTGTGCTGCTCCGGGGTCCAATCCGCCAACAGGGTCTCGAGCTGGTGGCGACCGGCGGCCCGCAACCGGCTCGAAATGACGGCCCCCTCGGGGGTGACCACCGGCGTGGCCGGGTCCAAGGGAAATTCCGGCAGCAGCAGGCCTTTCTCGCGCAGCGTTTGCATGGCCAGGCGCATCCGTTCCACCGGCACCCCCCGGCGGATCGCCGATGCTTCGAAGTTCCACCTCGGGTCCTCCTCGAACCGGAACAGCATCCAGGCCTCGCCGGCCGACAGATCGACCCCTGCCTGCCGGGCGATCCCCTCCATGAGCTGGCGGCCCTGTTCGCGGCCGACCAGCAGTGACAGGGACCGGGCGATCTCCCGGAGGGAGCTGGGCTCCTTCGGCACCGAGAAGGCCTCACCGATGCCGGCGGTGCCGACGGTGTCGCGCATCGGAAGCGCCCGGATCAGCCAGGACGCCCCGAACGCCACCACCGAGACCCCGGCGGCGACCAGAAACGCGGCATCGATGGCCCCGGCATAGGCGTGGAGAACGGGGGTGTGCACGGCAGGAGGCAACTTGTCGAGGGTGGAGGGG
>DASXFR010000008.1:0-5165 GCA_036489495.1 Acidimicrobiales bacterium
TCGGGCGGGCCGAAGCTGCTCGATCGCGCCTGGAGGGGCCCGGAGTGGCTGCCCTCCCTCACCGAGATCCGGGATCCCTCCGTGTGGATCTCCCGCGTTGGTGCCGCCCCCGCCCTCTCCGGTTGATCCGCTGATCGACGAACTGGTCGGGCGGTGCCCGTTTCCGGCCGCCGGCACCCCGCTGGTGTGTGCCGTCTCCGGCGGGCCTGACTCGCTGGTCCTGCTGGTCCTGGCCGCCGCCACCGGCTGCCGGGTGACCGCCGTCCACGTCGACCACGGGCTCCGGCCCGGCTCGGCCGCCGAGGCCGAGGTGGTGGCGTCCGCCGCCGCCCGCTACGGGAGCGCGTTCAGGAGCGAACGGGTGGTGGTGGCTGACGGTCCCAACCTGGAAGCCCGGGCCCGCGCCGCCCGGCTCGAGGTGCTGGGACCCGAGGCGGCCACCGGCCACACCGCCGACGATCAGGCCGAGACGGTGCTGGCGAATCTGCTGCGCGGCGCCGGGGTCGACGGGCTGGCCGCCATGCGGGCCGGTCCCCGGCACCCGTTGCTGGCCCTCCGCCGGTCGGAGACGGTGGCCCTCTGCCGCCAGGAGGGACTGGAGCCGGTCGACGACCCGAGCAACCGCGACCCCCGCTTCCTCCGCAACCGGATCCGGGCCGAGCTCCTGCCGCTTTGCTCGGAGCTGGCCGGCCGGGACATCGTCCCGGTGCTGGCCCGCCAGGCCGGGCTGCTGGCCGGCGACGCCGAGCTGTTGCAGGTGGTGGCCGAGCTGGTCGACCCGGCCGACGCCAAGGCCGTTGCCGCTTCCCCCGACCCCGTCGCCCGCCGGGTCATCCGGGCCTGGTTGGCGGGGGACGGCCGGTACCCACCGTCGCTCGACGCCGTCGAGCGGGTCCTCGAGGTGGCCCGCGGCGCCCGGAAGGCCACCGAAGTCGACGGCGGGATCCGGGTAGCCCGCTCCGGGGGCCGCCTCTCCCAGGCGCCGGCATCGCCCGAGGTGTCGCCCGAGGCGGTGTCCTCGGCCATTGGGTCCGCCGGGGACCGACCCGATACAGTCAGCCCGTGACCGCACCCCAGGATGACTCGGTGGGCGAGCTGTCCCGGCTCGAGTCGGCGGCCGAGGTCGGCAAGGTGGTGGTCTCGGCGTCGGACCTGCACACCCGGATCGCCGAGCTGGGGGCATCCATCACCGCCGACTACGCCGACCGACCCCCGTTGCTGGTCGGGGTGTTGAAGGGCGCCTTCATGTTCATGGCCGACCTCTGCCGGGCCATCGAGCTGCCGGTCGACGTGGACTTCATGGCCGTCTCCTCCTACGGCACCGCCACCCGTACCTCCGGGGTGGTACGGATCGTGAAGGACCTCGACGTCGACCTCACCGACCGCCACGTGCTGGTGGTGGAGGACATCGTCGATTCCGGCCTCACCCTCAACTACCTGCAGCGGTACCTGCTGGCCCGGCGGCCGGCCAGCCTGGAGGTCTGCGCCCTGCTGGTGAAGGACGGCCAACAGCGCACCGCCCTCGATCTCCGCTACGTCGGGTTCCACATCCCCCCCGATTTCGTGGTCGGCTACGGCCTCGACGTGGCCGAACGCTTCCGCAACCTCAGCGCCATCCACGCCTACACTGGCGATCCGTCCCGCCGCTGAGGAGCCACGTTGAGCGTCGACACCGCCCGCATCGAACGGGCCATTCACGAAATCCTTGCCGCCATGGGGGAAGACCCCGACCGGGACGGCCTGCTGGCCACGCCGGCCCGGGTCGCCGCCATGTACGCGGAGCTGTTCTCCGGGCTGGACGAGGACCCGACCCAGCATCTGAAGGTCTCCTTCGCCGCCGAGCACGACGAGATGGTGATGGTGCGGGACATCCCGTTCGCCTCGCTGTGCGAGCACCACATGGTGCCGTTCATGGGGCGGGCCCACGTGGCCTACATCCCCGGCGAGGACGGCCGGATCACCGGCCTGTCCAAGTTCGCCCGGCTGGTCGACGGCTATGCCCGCCGGCTGCAGGTCCAAGAGCGGATGACCACCGAGATCGCCGACTCCATCGAGACCGCCCTCGAGCCCCGCGGGGTGTTGGTGGTGGTCGAGGCCGAGCATCTCTGCATGTCGATGCGGGGGGTGAAGAAGCCCGGCACGTTGACCATCACCTCGGCGGTCCGTGGCCAGTTCCGGACCGATTCCGCCACCCGGGCCGAGGCGATGCAATTCATCCACGGCCGCTGAGCCCGCCCGGTCGAGGTTCGAAAGGTCAACCCACCGCCATGCCGACGATCGGCTTGTTGAGGGGCTGGCCCCCCATGGAGCCGAGGAAGGCGGCATCTCCGAAGGCGAAGATGCCTCCGTCGGAGGCCACCAGCCAGTAGCCCTGGCCATCCGGGGTGGCGGCCATCCCGACAATCGGCTCGTTCAAGTGGAGGGCTCCGGTGGAGCCGAAGAAGCCGGCATCCCCGAAGTTGAAAATGCCTCCGTCGGAGGCCACCAGCCAGTAGCCCTGGCCGTCCGGGGTGGCGGCCATCCCGACGATCGGTTGGTTGAGGTGGAGTGACCCGGTGGAGCCGAAGAAGGCGGCATCCCCGAAGGCGAAGATTCCACCGTCGGATGCCACCAGCCAGTAGCCCTTGCCGTCCGGGGTGGGAGCCATGCCGACGATCGGCTCGTTGAGCGGCTGGCCCCCCCTCGAGCCGAAAAACGCGGCATCCCCGAAGGCGAAGATCCCGCCGTCGGTGGCCGCCTCCCAGTAGCCCTTGGCATCGGGGGTGGCCGCCACCCCGACGATCGGCTTATTGAGCGGCCGGCCCCCCGTCGAGCCGAAGAAGCTGGCGTCTCCGAAGGCGAAGATGCCCCCGTCGGACGCCCCCTCCCAGTAGCCCGAGGCCGGCCCGGCAAGCGACAGTCCGTACCCGAAGGGGTAGAGCACCTGGCTGGACGGGGGCGGCTGGGTGATGGTGACCGGCAGCTTCCCGGTGGCCGGAACGTCGCCGAAGATCACCGCCACCATGGCGTCGAGGGAGACGGTCTGGGGGTCGTAGGTCGTAACGAACGTCGGCGCGCCTTGGAGATAGGCCACGTCGTAGGGGGTCCCGACCGCGTCCACGATGACCGGCGTCCCGCTGGCCAGCAACGCGTTCACCAGCGCCACCTGTTGCAGCTTGGACTGGGCGTCCGCCTCCCAGGCGTTGAAGGTGTTGACGATCACCAGCTGGTTCTGTTTGGCGGCCGTCACCGCCTGGACGATCTGGGCATCGGTGGGATCGAAGCCGGTGGGCATCACCTGGGGGGTGAGGCCGCGAGTGGTGAGGTCCTGTCCGATGTCCGGAAGCCCCGAGCTCCCGTAACCAGTCACCAGCACCTTGGTCCCCGGGGCGGATTTCAACGGAAGGAGACCGGCGTCGTTCTTCAAGACGGTGATCGAGGCTTCGGCGGTGGACTGGGCCACGGCCAGGTGGGCCGGCGTCCCGACCACGTTGCTCACGTTGTTCGGATCGGTGAACGGATTGCTCGCCAGTCCGTCCTTCCACTTGGCCGACAGGATCCGTACCACCGACTGGTTGATCCGGGCGATGCTGATCTGGTTGGTATTCACCGCGTTGAGAACGGCTTGGTAGCCGGCCACCGATTGGGCCGGCTGCGGAGAGGTGGGATCTTCCTGCTGGGCGTACAACAGCTCGTCGTCGCCGGCCTGGACGGCCATGACCGCCGCCTGGGCCGGGGTGTATTTGCTGAGGGCCTGAGCGTTCATGGCGTCGGTCACCACTAGCCCGTCGTAGCCAAGCGTGTTCCGCAGGAGATCGGTCACGAAGTACGGACTGAGACTGGAGGGCACGCCCGACGAGTCGATGTTGGGAAACAGGATGTGGGTCACCATGATCTGGTCGACCCCGGCCTTGATCGCCGCCTCGAACGACGGGAAGTTGGTGGACTCGAGTTGGGCCAGCGTCTGGTCGGAGGTGGTAATTCCGGTATCCGGATTGGTGGAGGTGTCACCCAGGCCCGGCCAGTGCTTGGCCACCGCGGCCACCCCACCCGGGCCCTGGAAACCCTGGACCGAGGCGGTGGCGAAGTCGGAGACGAAACCCGGTTGGTCACCGAAGGCCCGGACCCCGTCGGAGGGGTTGAGCTGATTGGTGTTGACGTCGACCACCGGCGCGTTGTCCACGTTGATGCCCATGGCCCGCAGCTCTTGGCCGGTGATCGCCGAGTTCTGATTCGCCAGCCCGAGGTTGCGGGTGGCGCCGACGGCCATGTTCCCCGGGAACACCGTCGCCGGGGAGCCGATCCGCAGGATCCACCCCTCCTCCTGGTCGGCGCTGATGAGCAGCGGGCTGGGGACGTCTTGGTTGACCGCGGCCTGCTGGACCCCGTTGGACAGCCGGACCACCTGGTTCGGATCGCTCAGGTCGTTGGCCCAGGTGAAGTAGATGAGGCCGCCGGGGTGGTAAGTGTTGATGAGGTCCTGGACCGTCGAGATGCTCGGCCCATACAGTTCCTGGTTGGCCTGCACGTTGGCGGGCGTGGTGTCGGTCGCCGACGTGCCGTAGGCGTTGAGCACGAAGAGCTGCCCGACTTTCTCCGGCGCCGTCATGGCGTTCAGCATGCAGTCCACCCAGCCGGATTCGTCGTTGACGACGTTCTGGCACAACGACGATGTCGCGGGCTGGAGATGCGATGAAGGTGCCGGCGACGGGGATTGGGTTGTTGCCCCGGCGCCTCCCGACCCCACCAGGGTGAGCGAGGCGATCACAAGAACGGGCGCAACGACGGCGGCGAGGCCATTTCTAGGGTTCTCGGACATGTGCCCCCCTCTGATCCTGCTGCTCTGAATCGAGGGTCAACCTACACCTGTCGGACGATGGTTGGACGGGTCGGAGGAGCCACGCGAGAACCGGGTGGACAGGTCCGCAAATCGGAGAAGACCGGCCGAATCCGCCGATTTCCGGCTACGGGAGCGATCCCCCTGGTTTACGCTGTGCCGTGATGATCCCCACTACCACCGAGTACCGGCCGCTGGTCATGGGGATCCTGAATGTGACCCCCGACTCCTTCTCCGACGGCGGCGAGTGGTTCGACGGCGACCGGGCCGTGGCCCGGGGGCGCCAAATGATCGCCGAAGGGGCGGACATTGTCGACGTCGGCGGCGAGTCGACCCGGCCCCGGGCCGA
>DASXFR010000034.1:0-17353 GCA_036489495.1 Acidimicrobiales bacterium
GTGGCCAATCCGGGTCGGGCCACCGGCCGGGTGCGGTTGCTGCCGGTGGCGAGTTTCCGTCACCGGTCGACCGGGCTCACCGGTGAGGTGCCGGTGGTGAAGCGGCTCGACTCCCCGGAGGAAGTCGCCTCTTGACGCGTCGGATCGACCAGGTGATCCCGACGTTGGCGAGTCGGGACGCCATCGGGGGACATGTCGTGCAGCTTCGGGATCTTCTCCGGTCCCGGGGTTTCGAATCCGACATCTTCTACGGCAATGCCAGCGCCGACCGGTTCGACTACGGGTTCCCGATCTCCCGGCTGGGCGACCCGTCGTCGAACGACCGGGTACTGCTGTACCAGCTCTCGATCGGGAGCGGGGTCGCCGACATCTTCCGGGACCGCAGCGAGCGGAAGTTCGTGAACTACCACAACATCACCCCGGCCGATCTGTTGGAGGCCTGGATCCCGGCGGTGGGGGAGGAGGTCCGCTGGGGCCGATCCCAGTTGCGGGACCTGGCCCCGGTGACCGAGTTCGCGGTGGCCGACTCGATGTTCAACGAACGGGAGCTACAGGCGGCCGGCTACCAGGTGACCGCCACCGTGCCGCTGCTCCTCGACCTCGACAGCTTTGCCGGCTCGCCGGATCCGACTCTGGCCAAGCGCCTCCAGGCCGAGAAGGAGGCGGACAGCGGCACCGACTTATTGTTCGTCGGCAAGGTGTCTCCCCACAAGGGCCAGCACGACCTGGTCAAAACACTGGCCACCTACCGCCGGCTCTACGACCCCGCCGCCCGGCTCCGGCTGGTCGGTGGCGCCATCAGCGAGGACTACCAAAAAGCGGTGGAACGGTTTGCCGACGAGCTCGGGCTCACCGACGCCGTCGAATTCGCCGGCTCGGTGTCCCACGAGGAGCTGATCGCCTACTACGCGGCAGCCGACGCCTTCGTCTGCCTCTCCAACCACGAGGGATTCTGCGTGCCGCTGCTCGAGTCGATGTACCACCAGGTGCCCATCGTGGCCTACACCAACACCGCGGTCCCCGAGACGGTGGCCACCGCCGGACTAGTGCTCCCGGACAAGCAGCCGGCCCGGGTGGCGGCCGCCATCCACCGGGTGGTCACCGACCCGAGCCTGCAGACGGCCCTGGCCCGGGCGGCGTCGGAGCGGGTGGCGTGGTTCGCCCTTCCGAGGGTGAAGGAGGGATTCGCCTCCGCCCTCGAAGCCGCCTACGCGGCGTGACCGCCGCCCGCCGCCCGGTGTGATGCGAGTCACCTTCGTCGTACCCCGTTACGGGCCGGCGATCATCGGTGGCGCCGAGACCGCCGCTCGGCGGCTGGCCGAGGGGCTGGGGTCGGAACGAGGGTGGGACGTCGAGGTCCTGACCAGCTGTGCCGAGGATTTCGTCACCTGGGCCGACGTCTACCCGGAGGAGGAGCACCGCATCAACGGGGTGAGGGTCCACCGGTTCCGGTCGGCGGCCGGACGGGATCCGTCCTTCCATGCGCTGTCGGCGGGGTTGCTGGCCGATCCGGCGTCGGCGTCGTTGCCGGACTCCGAACGGTGGCTGGATCTGCAGGGCCCGGTGATCCCGGCCCTGGCCGACGCGGCCGAAGCCTCGACCGCCGACGTCATGGTCTTCTATCCCTATCTCTACTATCCGACCGCCCGGGTGATCGACCGGGTGGCAACCCCCACCGTGCTCCATCCCGCCGCCCATGACGAGCCGGCCTTGCACCTGCCGGTCTTCCCCCGGGTCTTCGAGGCGGCCGACGCCTTGGTGTTCCAGACCGAGGCGGAACGGGAATTGGTCCAGGGGATCTTTCCCGTCGCCTCCCATCACCAGATGCTGCTCGGCCTCGGGGTGGATGATCCGTCCCCCGGCTCCCTGGCCAAGGCGCCCGGCGATCCCGAGGTTCCCGGCGTTCCCTATCTGCTGTGCCTGGGCCGGGTCGACAGCCACAAGGGAACCACCACCTTGGCGTCGATGTTCGGCGCCTACAAGGAGCGTCATCCCGGACCCCTCCGGCTGGCGTTGGCGGGACCGGTGGTCGACGCCCCACCCCCGCATCCCGACATCGACGTGGTGGGAGCGGTGTCGGAGGCGGCCAAATGGGAACTGCTGAGCCAGGCGGTGGCGCTGGTGTCCCCGTCGAGGTGGGAGGCGTTCTCGTTGGTCATCGCCGAGGCCTGGAGCGCCCGCACCCCGGTGGTGGTCAATGCTGCCTGCGGTGCCACCGCCGAGCACGCCCGGCGTTCGGGCGGCGGGTTATCCTTCCATGGCTACGCCGAGCTCGAGGTCATCATCGAGCGTTTGGCCGACGACGATGCCCTGGCCACCGAACTCGGCCGGCGGGGTCGTTCCTACGTCGACCGTCACTTCCGGTGGCCGATGGTGATCGACCGCTATGCCGGGTTCCTCGAGTCGGTGGCGGGTGCTCCCCGCCGATCAGATGCCGGTCCCCAGCGGTCGGGGCCCCGCCTGGCTGATCAGGTGTACCCCGAGAATGGTGGTTCCGGGTAGCAGCTGCCAGACCCGGTAGCCGCCGATGGGCTGGGGGGTGGACACCGGTAGCGCGTAGCCCTGGGCCGCCAGGGACGCCAATCCCGGGAGGGTCGGCGACGCCACCAGAAACACCGAGCCCGACGGGGCGGTGGCCACCGCGTTGCCCTTGGCGTAGTACAGCGCCCCCTGGACCTGGTTGTAGAGCACACCGTCGGGTTGGATGAGGGCGATCCGAAGGCCGGGGAGGGCGTAACCGGCGTTTCGGTAGATGTTGGCCCCTCCGTCGACGGTGTCGAACACCACCACGTCGCGAGCCGGGGTGACCGACGGGGCGAGACCGGTCAGGGCGGTGTCGATGGCGTCGGCACCGGTGATGGTGGCCCGGGTGTCGGCATACGGCGCCTGGTATCGGGCCTGCTGCAACCAGAGTCCGCCGGCGGTGGGCTTCAGCCAGCGTTGGGGTAGCACCCCGTTCCCGTCGAGGAACCGCTGGGTCCCGAGGGCGACCACCGCGGCCACCGCCAACGAGGTGGGTACCAGCCAGAACCGGGAGTAACGAGCCGGGGCGCCGCGACGTCGAGGCTGTCGGGTAAGCGCCGACAACGGGAGTAGCAGGGCGATGACCGCGGCGGGAAGGTAGGCCAGCAGGTAGCCCCCCTTGGCGAACTGGACGAGGGCGACGATGGCCACCGGCGGAACGATGGCGGCGGTGAGAATGGCCGCCTTCGACTGGTACCAGGGGCGGGACCAGATGGGTGCCGAGGTCGGATCGGGTTCGGCGCCGGCATCAGCGGCATCGGAACGGAGACGCCGGACCACGCCGCGGACGGCCAGCGCCACCCCCGCCAGCAGCGCCACCGCCGCCAACGGCGCCAGGGCCACCACCGTGTAGCCGGCGAAAGTGCCGAGGTTGAGGTGACCGCCAGGGGCGTGATCGAGGATCGACGTCGCCTGGGCCGCCCCGGTGGCCTCGGTGCGGGTCGCCCGGATCCAAGTGCCGATGCCCCCCGGCTGTTGGAGGGCCATCGGGATCATCCACACCGCCACCGACGCCGACCCCGCGCCCACCGTGATGGCCAGGCGTCCCCATCGTCGGGTCGAGCCGACGATGGCCAGGATGGTCAGGATGGCGAAGGCCTGGACGATGGACGGTCGGAAGCCGGCCAGCAGTCCGAGGGCGACGATCGCCCCGACGCCATGCCAACTCCCAGGGCGGGCCCGCCAGGCCAGGATGATCAGGAGCGAACCGGCGACGGCGTCGAACGAGTAGGTGGACACGATCGAACCGCTGAACCAGGTGAACGGGGAGCTGGCCACGATCACCCCGGCGGCAATGCCCGTCCATCGCCCCCCGAGATCGCGGCCGGCCACGACGGCCAGACCGGCGCCGGCCGCCGACGCGAGGGCCGCCACCACCACCAGGCTATGGACGGCGCCCAGGCCACTCAGGGACTTCACCAATCGACCCGCCTCGACGTAGAGCCAGTAGCCGGGTGGCTGGGGTTGACCGTGGGTCACGTCGAAGTGGTTGACGGCCGAGGCGTATTGGGCGGAATCCCAATCGGTCGGTCCCTTGGCCGCGGTGACCAGGCGGACGACCAGCGCGGCGGCCGCCACCAACCACGGTGTCGGGTCGAAAAGAAACCGTCGGGACGGTCGTTGGATGATCTCGCTCCGGGTTGGCCGGTCCGGGGTTTCCACCTCGTCACCAGCGGTGGCGGGCGGTGACGAGTGCATTCCCAACAGTAGCCAGCCGGGGGCAATTGTTGGTGTCCGCACGGCAATTCGGGTACCCAGCGTGTCGCGCTGCCGATCGCTACCATGCATCCCATGGCACTTCAACGGGGAAATCATCGACAGGATCAGCGCGGGCGGGTCACCCGAGCGGTAGGCGCGGTCGTGACCCTTGGCGCGTTGGTGGCGCCGGGCCTTATGGCTTCGAGTCCGGCCTCGGCGGCAACCGCCAAGCCCGAAGCGCTTCAATCCCACGCGGTGACCACGTCGCTGGTGTGGACCCAGACGCTGCCCGATGGAGGCTCGCCCATCGCGCTGTCGTCGCCGTCGGTGGCCAACCTCGACGGTTCGCCTTCGGTGGTGGTCGGTGACCGCGGCGGCAACTTGTGGGCGTTCCATCTCGCCAATGGGACCGCGCCGGCCGGGTGGCCGGCCCACATCGGGGGCGTCCCCATCGATTCGACGCCCTCGTCGGCATCCGTCGACGGGAGCGGTCTCGACACGGTGTTTGTCGGCGGCGGAAACGCCGCCAATCCGCATGTCGGCGGGTATGGCGCGTTCAATCATGTCGGGGCTCAGGTGTGGGGGGTCAACGCCGTCGACTCGCAAGGCCCGCAAGGTGTGCAAGCCTCCATGTCGGTCGGGAGCATCGACGGGGTGACCGGGGTCACCGCTCCGTCACTCGGCCAGAATCAGTACGCCCTCAACGCGGTGAACGGCGCGCTCCTCCCCGGTTGGCCGTTCTTCATCGCCGACAGTTCGTTCACTACACCGGCACTGGCTGACCTCTACGGAAACGGACAGACGGAGATCGTGGAAGGCGGCGACTCCACCGCCGGCGTGGCCAACGGGGTCACCTATACCAACGGCGGGCACCTCCGGGTCCTGGGCGGCGGCGGGAACCTCATCTGCGATCACGACGTCAACCAGACGGTCGACTCGTCGCCGGCGGTGGGCAACTTCCTGGCCGGTGGGGGGATGGGGATCGCCTTCGGAACCGGTTCGTTCTTCCCCGGCGCCTCCGACTCCAATTCGATCTTCGGGGCCGACGCCAACTGCAACATCGCCTGGAAGACCAACCTCGGTGGCAACACCGTCGACAGCCCGGCGATTGGCGACACGGTGGGTGACGGTTCGGAGCAGGTGATCGAGGGAGCCGACACCGGATCGGGCGGTTCGGTGTGGGTCCTGAACGGGGCCAACGGCCAGCCGCTACCCGGGTGGCCGCAGACCACCGCCGGCCGGATCATCGGCGGGATCACCGCCGCTGACCTCACCGGTGGCGGGTACAACGACGTGTTGGTCCCGACCACCTCCGGCCTGGTCATCTATGACGGACGCACCGCTGCGGTGGTGGCCACCCTCGGGGCCGGGACCATCGGACTCCAGAACTCCCCGATGGTCACCATCGATCCCAACGGGATGATCGGCATCACCATCGCCGGGTACGGGGCGGCCAACCAGGGCATCATCCAGCATTATCAGGTCGCCGGCTCCGCCGGTCACTCGCTGGGCAAGCGGTCGTGGCCGATGTTCCACCACGATCCCCAGCTCACCGGCTTCCTGTCGCAGGGCGCCCCCGGTCACCTCACCCAGCCGATGGTGGGGATGGCCGCGACTCCGGACGGCAAGGGGTACTGGAACGTGGCCGCCGACGGCGGGATCTTCTCCTTCGGTGACGCGGCCTTCTTCGGATCCACCGGGGGAATCCATCTCAACAAACCCATCGTCGGGATGGCCGCCACCCGCGACGGCAAGGGCTACTGGCTGGTCGCCTCCGACGGCGGCATCTTCGCCTTCGGCGACGCCGGCTTCCACGGGTCGACCGGCAGCCTCACCCTCAACCGGCCGGTGGTAGGGATGGCCGCGACTCCGGACGGGGATGGCTACTGGCTGGTCGCCTCCGACGGCGGCATCTTCGCCTTCGGGGACGCCGGCTTCTACGGGTCCACCGGCCGCCTCCCCCTCAACCGGCCGGTGGTGGGCATGGCCACCACCGCCGACGGCGGTGGCTACTGGCTGGTCGCCTCCGACGGCGGCATCTTCTCCTTCGGGGACGCCGCCTTCCGCGGGTCCACCGGCAGCCTGGCGCTCAACCGGCCGGTGGTGGGGATGGCCGCGACTCCCGACGGCGGTGGCTACTGGCTGGTCGCCTCCGACGGCGGCATCTTCGCCTTCGGCAACGCCCAGTTCTTCGGATCGACCGGGAATCTCAACCTGGTGCTCCCGGTCGTCGGGATGACGACCGCGCCCCGCGGCACCGGGTATTGGATGGTGGCCGCCGACGGGGGCATCTTCGCCTTCGGCAGTGCCGGCTTCTTCGGGTCGATGCCCGCGGTGTTCGCCGCCCAGACCGCCGGGCAGGACTGACCGCCGGGCGGTTTCGGCCTTTGGGTGTCACCCGATTCGATGGCGCCCGACAGTAGTGTCAGGCACAACGTGCGTGGGCGAATGGCGAAAACGGGAAGCGGTCACCTCTTCCGTCGCGCCGCGGTGGCGCTGGTGGCGCTGGTGGCGATCGGTAGCCAGGTTGGCATGCCGCCCCGACCGGCATCGGCCGCCCCCTACCCGTCATCGGTGGTGACGCTCACCGGTCACGGGTTCGGTCACGGGCATGGGATGGGGCAGTGGGGTGCCCTCGGCTACGCCCTGGCCCAGACCCCATTCCAGTCGATCGTGGCCCACTACTACGGCGGCACCACCCTGACCCCACTGAGCGGCGCCGCTGAAGCCACCCAGATCGGGGTCGAGATCTCCGAGAACAACAACAACACCGTCATCGTGACCTCGGGATCCCCGTTCTCGGCGGCCGGCCTCTCGGTGCCAGCAGGTCAGGCCGTGTTGATGACCAAGAACGGTGCCGGCGGAACCTGGAACGTCACCATGGGCGCCAGCTGCGCCGGACCCTGGAACGGGGCGGTCGCCGCCAACGTCGCCCATCCGACCGCGGTGCCGAACCACAACCCGGATCTCGGCGACCCGGCGACCCCGACCGAGGCCCTCCAGCTCTGTCAGGGGGGTGGGAATCTCACCATGCGGGGGAACATCGAGGGGACCGACTACCAAGGCGCACCCCGCACCGTCAACATCGTTCCGCTGGAGCAGTACGTGGCCGGGGTGGTCCCGAATGAATCGCCGTCCTCCTGGGGCGGCCTGGGTGGCGCCGGCCCCCAGGGGCAACCGTGGGGATTTCAAGAGCTCGAGGCCCAGGCGGTGGCGGCCCGCTCCTATGTGATGGCCGGACTGGGTTCCTACTTCGGGTACACCGATACCTGCGACCTCACCTGCCAGACCTACCAGGGAATCAAGAACGAGAGTGGGTTGGCCGACGCCGCCACCATCGATACCGGGGGCCAGGTGATGGAGTTTCCCGGTGGGGCGGTGGCCGCCACCCAGTACTCGGCGTCCACCGGTGGCTACACCAATCCGGGTGCCAATGCGCTCGGCTTCCCCGCCGTCCCCGACACCGGCGACTCGATCTGCGTCCCGGGGGCCTGCAACCCCAACCACACCTGGACGGCCTCGGTGGCGGTGTCGACCATCCAGGCCACCTGGCCCCAGCTCGGCACCCTCCAGGCCTTCAACGTGACCGCCCGCAACGGGTTCGGTGACTTCGGCGGCCGGGTGACCTCGCTGACCCTGGTCGGGTCCAATCAGAACGTGACCATGACCGGCGACCAGTTCGCCGCCGGGGTGGGGCTGAAGTCGGATTGGTTCACCGCCTCCACCGTGTTGAACAAGCCGGTGGTCGGCATGGCCCACACCGCCGACGGCGGTGGCTACTGGCTGGTCGCCTCCGACGGCGGCATCTTCTCCTATGGCGACGCCAGCTTCTTCGGGTCCACCGGCGCCATCGCCCTCAACAAGCCCATCGTCGGCATGGCCTCCAACCCGGACAGCCGGGGCTACTGGCTGGTGGCCAGCGACGGGGGAGTCTTCTCCTTCGGTGACGCCAGCTTCTTCGGGTCCACCGGCGCCCTCCGGCTGAACAAACCGGTGGTGGGGATGGCCTCCACCCCGGATGGTCGGGGTTACTGGCTGGTGGCCAGTGACGGCGGGATCTTCTCCTTCGGTGACGCCAGCTTCTTCGGGTCCACCGGCGCCCTCCGGTTGAACAAACCGGTGGTGGGGATGGCCTCGACCCCCGACGGCGGTGGCTATTGGCTGGTTGCCTCCGACGGCGGGATCTTCTCCTTCGGAGACGCCGGCTTCTTCGGGTCCACCGGCGCCATCGCCCTCAATCAACCGGTGGTGGGCATCTCCACCTCAGCTGACGGGCACGGCTACCGGCTGGTCGCATCCGACGGCGGCATCTTCTCCTTCGGTGACGCCGCCTTCTTCGGGTCGGTGGCCAACCAGGCCCTCCTCCAACCGATTGTGGGCATGGCCGGCACCCCGGACGGAAACGGCTACTGGCTGGTCGGCTCAGACGGCAGCGTCTTCGCCTTCGGGAACGCCGGGTTCTTCGGCTCGCCGTCGGGCGAGTAGCGCTAGTCAGTGATCGGGGTGGCGGCCAGGCCCGGGAAGTCCCGGAGGCGGCCGAAGGGGCCCAACCGCCCGACGTTGACCGCCACGTCGGCGGCCCGCATGATGCGCAGATCCCCCCGGCTGTTGCCGTAGACCCACAGCCGCGCCGGCGGCTCCTCCAGCCGGGCGTTCCACTCCCGGAGGCGTCGCAGCTTCTCTTCGCCTCGGCAATTCTTCCCGTCGTACCGGCCCGTCAGCCGGCCGTCTCGGCTGGCCAGCCGGGTGCCCAGTGCCTGTTCGGCGCCGAGCAGCCGGGCGGCTTCCGCGATGTAGGCCTCCGGGGAGGCCGAGACGATGACGGTGTGATCGCCGCGCTGCTGATGGAGTTGGAGGCGCTGACGGACGTCGGGGCGGAGGTGCCCGGCGAGGTGGGCCTTGGCGAACTCGCGGCTCACCTGGTCGAACGCCGGCGTCTCGATACCGGCCAGCACCATTTCGAACAGGCGTTCCTTCGTCCGGTCGGCCACCTCGCCGCCGGCCAGGGCGGCATGGGCCAGTTGGGGCAAGAGGGCGATCGAGGCGGTGGCCACCTTCCGGCGACCGGCGAGGGCGGAGAGGAAGTCGAACACGCTGCCGCCGGTGGTCAGGGTTCCGTCGAAATCGAAGGCGGCGCAATCTGGCATGGGCGAACATCTTGCCTGCCAGCACTCAGCCGGTCGACCGGACCGACCGCCCCACTAAACTTGACCCACCAGGTCGACATTAGGCGATCGTTCGTCTAACCTGAGCGCAAGACGGGGTCGTGAGGGTCGCGATCCGGACCGCAGTTCCGGTCTACCGAACACACGAGGAGTGATAACCATGGCAATTCGACTGGGCGACGAGGCCCCCGATTTCACCGCGGAGACGACCGAGGGGACGATCCGGCTCTACGAGTACCTCGGGGACAGCTGGGGCATCTTGTTTTCCCATCCCAAGGACTTCACCCCGATCTGCACCACCGAACTGGGCGCCTTCGCCAAGGCCAAGCCCGAATTCGACAAGCGTGACACCAAGCTCATCGGGGTCTCCGTCGACGATGTGACCTCTCACGGCAAGTGGGCCGAGGACATCAAGGAAACCCAGGGTTCGGCCCTCAATTTCCCGCTCATCGGCGACGAAGACCGCAAGGTTGCCGATCTTTACGACATGATCCACCCGAACGCCAACGACACCCTCACCGTGCGCTCGGTGTTCATCATCGGCCCCGACAAGAAGGTCAAGCTCACCCTGACCTACCCCGCCTCCACCGGCCGCAACGTCGACGAGATCCTCCGGGTGCTCGACTCCCTGCAGTTGACCGCCCAATACTCGGTGGCAACGCCGGTGAACTGGAAGGACGGCGACGACGTGGTCATCGCCCCGGCCATCTCCGACGAAGATGCCAAGGAGAAGTTCCCCAAGGGGTTCAAGGCGCTCAAGCCGTACCTCCGGATCACCCCCCAGCCGAACAAGTAACCCGGCCAAGAGCCTCAATAGTCGTGCGGTTGAATCCGGCCCTTCGGGGCCGGATTCAACATTTTCCGGGCCTCGATCTGAGTCCGGGTTGGCGCCATTGAGCAGGTCGAGGAAGAAACTTTGAAGAAAATCGACGAAATTGTGTCACAACCATCCCTCGAACCCAGTTGTCATTTATGTAGGGCGGGGTGCGCCGGGGGCACTTGAGCCCGGAGGCCACGATCTTCGAAGCAAACCGAAATCCAAGGAGCATCACATGAAGCAGGGTCCGGGTAGGTTCCGCCGAGTAGCAACGGCCGGTGCTGCAGGCACCATCGCCCTCAGTTTCCTTTCGGTTCTAGCCATTGCCACCCCGGCGTCGGCGGCGCCCACCCTTTCGGGCACCACCATCGCCGCGTCGGCCCCGTCGATGGTTCCGGGCCTGGCCAACCAGGCCGCCGGCAACTGGACCGTCACCCTGACCCCGGGGGCCACCGGCAACGGCAATACCTGCCTGGGCGGGCCAACCCCCGGTGAGATCCAACTTGCCGTGGCCGACTTCAATGAAGCCCCGAACGTCACCTTCGACCATGTCCCGACGGTGGCGGCTCCGAGCACGGTGGGCAACGCCGGGTTCACCATCTGCACCAACGCCGGCCGGGCCCCCGCCGTCGCTGGGGGCTTCCTGAACATCTTCTACCAGGACACCTCGGCGACCACCGTCAATCAGGCCGTCAACATCACCAACATCGCCTATGACACCACCGCCGGGGCCCACGCCGGTCCGGTGGTGGTCCACGGCGCCGACTTCGATACCGGCTATGCCAACTCCGGCACCTTCGACAACATCACGCCCCCGACGGCCTCCCTGGACGGCGCCGGACACCCCTACGACCCGAGTGCGTCCAACGCCGCCATCTCGACCCCCAGCGCGGTCGGCATCTTCGCCAACACCACCCCGGCCATCGGGCCTGGCACCACCGCTGCCGCCGGAGACTGGGAGCTGCCGTTGACCGGTGTCGGCAATGCCTGGAACACCGGCGACAAGCTCTACATCACCGTGGCCCGCAACAACTTGACCAACTGCGAGACTGCCGGGTCCCCTGACTCGGTCGGGTTCTCGGCGGTGCCGACCCTGTCGTTCGCCGCCGCCTTCAACGGCGCCAGCACCACCCCGACGGCCACCGCCTCGCTGGCCTCGATGGGGAGCTGTTCGACCTTCTCGGGGATCAACAACGTGCTGGTCATCACCTTCACCAACAGCGGGACCATCAGCACCGGGACCACCACCGACGCCTTCGGTCACACCTACGCCGCCGAGATCACCGTCTCGGGCGTCAAGTACGCAGCCAGCGCCGATGTCAACAGCTTCGGTGTCAACCAGGGCAATGTCGCGGTTAGCCGGCCCCCGGGCTACAACGCTCCTCCGACCTTCGGAAACAGTGGGATCGCCGGCAGTGTCCCCAATGACAAGCTCACCTCCGCGGCGAACACCACCAGTGCCACCGGCGGTGCCTCCAACGCCAATATCACCGTCACCTCGGTGACGGTGGTGGCCAACACGCCAAGCGTCACCTTCCAGGCCAACAACACATCGACCGGCGTGTCGATCAACAACCAGCCCATCAGCCCGATCACCATCAACGAAGGCGCCCCGGGCTCCCTCGGTGGCGGGGTCACCGGCTACGCCTGTGTCGCACTGCCCACCGGCATCATCAACGCCGAGTGGAACGCCACCACCAGCACCCCGACGGCGACGCTGGGCGGGGGCTTCGGGACCAGCACCATCCCGGTGACGGTGGAGACCACCGGCACCCAGACCGGGCCCGGCACCCTCGAGTTTCAGATCCCGACCCCGTCGACCGGCACCCCCGGGACGGTCACGCTGAGCGGCCTGGCGCTCAATGCCAGCGCCGCGACGGACATTTTCCCAATAATCCGTGCCACCTTGGTCTACGGCGGGATCAACGCCGCCTGTGCGGGCGCCACGCCGTACGCCAAGGGGCCGTTCGTTGTCGTCGATGGGGCCCTCCGCACCTTCGGGCAGACCCAGGACGCCACCGCGGCCCAGACCTTCACCAGCGTCCCGCCGGCCTGCACCCCGGGCGTGCCGTCGGCCACCAACGAGACCCCGGCGGTGCTGGTTACCAACAGCAGCTACCAGGACGCCCTGTCGGCCAGCTACCTCGCCGGCCAGTTGGGTACCAGTGTTCTGACCACCCCGACGGCGACGGTGTCACCTGACGCCCTCAGTGCCATCCGGTTGAAGGGAGTCACCGAGGTGTTCGTGGTCGGCGGCCCGCTGGCGGTCAGCCAGGCCAATGTCACCCAGCTGCAGAACACCCCGTCGTTCAACTGCGGGGGGGTGAGCCAGCGGACCACCATCGATGGTCAGCCGGTCAACCTGGTCGTCCAGCAGATCTTCGGCCAGACCGCTGACGGGACGGCGGCGGCAGTCGCCACCTTCCCGGGGGCGGGGGTGCCGGGGACCGGGAACTTCCCGGGCGCCTACGCCGGCACCTTCAACGACACCACCGGATCCAACGGTTCGGCAGAGTCCTCGGCCCCGGACACCAATGTGACCACCGCGATTCTGGCCACTGACCAGAGCTTCACCGATGCGGCGTCGTCCAGCGCGGTCGCCTACGCCAGCCACTTCCCGCTGCTGCTCACCGGGCCGAGCTCGCTGTCGCCCGACGCGGTCACCGCGTTGACCAATGATGCCGTGCAACAGGTGATCGTCATGGGTGGACCCATCGCCATCAGCGACAACGTGCTCACCCAGGTGGAAGCCTTGGGGATCTCGGTGCTGCGGGTGGCCGGGCAGGACTTCACCGACACCTCCCAGTTGTTGGCCCAGTTCGAGCAGAACTCGGTCAATGGCGCCGGTCTGACCAACGGTCTCGACTATGAGCCCTACTACGTGACCCTCGCCCGAGGCGACTATTACACCGACGCCATCGTGGCCAGCCGGTGGTCGGGACTCACCCACACCCCGATCCTGTTGACCTGGGATCCCAACAACACCGGAATGCCGGGGGGCACCGACTACCTGGGCAACTACCTCCACACCGCCGGCCAGGTCGGTTTTGACCCGGGGACACCGACCGATGGCACCATGAACTTCCTGCTGTTCATAGGCGGTCCGTTCGCCATCTCGCCGGCTCTGGAGACGACGATCGCCAGTGATTTGAACGGGTAGGGGTCAGGCGTTTCGCACCCCGGACGTTTGATTCGGGGGCCCGTTCGGCCTAATGGGCCGGATGGAAGGTCGGTGCCAGAGGGGCCCTTCGGGGCCCCTCTGGCATTTGCGGGACGGCTATTCATCGGGGTGCATCTCGCCGCAGAAGTCGGCCTTCGAAAAGAAATTCCAAGAAATCGAAAAAATTGTGTCACAACGATCCCCCGAACCCAGTTGATATAGATGTAGCGTGCTGTGCGCCTGGGGGTAGCTGCCCGGCTCATAACGATCTCGATGCAATTTCAAGTCAAGGAGTCCACATGAAGCAGGGTCCGGGTAGGTTCCGCCGAGTCGCGACGGCGTGTGCAGCAGGCACTATCGCCCTGAGTTTCCTGTCCGTGCTGGCCATCACCACGCCGGCTTCGGCGGCGCCGGTCCCGGGACCGGTGGGAACCACGGTGGCGGCATCGGCCCCGACCATTCGCCCCGGACTGGCCAATCAGGCCGCCGGCAACTGGACGGTCAACCTGAACCCTGGCGCCGCCGGAAATAATGCCGGTTCCACCCCGACCACCTGCGCGGGGAGTCCGGCAATCTTGGAACTGTTCGTCAATGACTTCAACGAGGCGGCGACCGTCACCTTCGACCACGTCCCCACGGTGACGGCTCCGAGCGTGGTGGGTAACGCCGGGTTCGCCATTTGCACCGGCGCACTGGCGCCATTCGTCGCCGGGAATACCTTGGTGGTCTTCTACGCCAACACTGCCGCCACGACCGTCGTCCAGCCCATCAACATCACCAACATCGCCTACGACACCACCGGCGCGGCGCATGCCGGTCCGGTCGTCACCACCAGCATTGTTGCCGATGGGGGGTATGTGAATACAACGGTGCTCAACAACATCACGCCTCCCTCGGCGTCGCTGGACGGTGCCGGTCATCCCTACGACCCAAGTGCGTCCAACGCCGCCATCGCCACGCCCAGCGCCGTCACCATCTTCGCCAACTCCACGCCTCCGGTCGGACCCGGAACCACCACCGCCGCCGGTGGATGGTCGCTCCCGATGAACGGGGTCGGCAACTCCTGGAGCGCTGGCGACAAGGTCTACGTCACCGTGGCCCGCCACAACGCCACCAACTGCGAGACGGCCGGGTCCCCCGACTCGGTCGGCTTCTCGGCCGTGCCCACCCTGTCGTTCCAGGCCGCCTTCAACGGCGCCAGCGTCACCCCGACGGCCACCGCCTCGCTGGCCTCGATGGGGAGTTGTTCGACCTTCTCGGGGATCAACAACGTGCTGGTCATCACCTTCACCAACAGCGGGACCATCAGCACCGGCACGGCCACCGACCTCTTCGGCCATGGCTATGCAGCCGAGATCACCGTCTCAGGGGTCAGCTACGCCGTCAGCGGTGACGTCACCGCCGCCAACCAGGGCAACGTCGCCGTCACCGGCCCCGGCTACAACTCGCCGCCCACCTTCGGCAGTACCGGCTTGCCCGGCACGGTTCCCAACGACCTGCTCACCACCCTCAGCAGCACCGTCGGTTCCCTCAGCGGTCCCAGCAACGCCAACATCACCGTCACCTCGGTGACGGTGACGGCCAACAAGCCCAGCACCACCATCCAGACCAACATCACCTCCACCGGTGAGGCGGCCACCAACCAGCCCATCAGCCCGATCACCATCGCCGAAGGCGCCCCCGGCTCCCTCGGCGGTGGAGTCACCGGGTTCGCCTGTGTCTCACTGTTGGGTTCGGGCGGTCAACACGCCGAATGGAACGCCGCCACCAACACCCCGACGGCGACCCTGAGCGGAGGCTTCGGCACCAGCACGGTGCCGGTCACCGTCCAGACCACCGGCACCCAGACCGGCCCGGGCACCCTGGAGTTCCAGATCCCGACCGCCTCCTCCGGCACGCCGGGCACCGTTACCCTCAGCGGGCTGGCCATCAACTTCAACAGCACCGGGATCTTCCCGCCGACCCTGACGGCCAGTCTCGTCTACGGAGCCGTCAACGCCGCCTGCAGTACCGGCGGCACGGCCTATGCCAAGAACCCCTTCACGGTCGCCTTCGTGGCCGGTCGGCTCTTCGGCCAGACCCAGGACGCCACCGCCGGACAATTGGCCACCGCCCAAGGGAACAAGCCGGCCTGCACCCCCGGCGTCCCGTCGGCCGCCAACGAGACCCCGATGATCCTGGTGACCAACGCCAGCTACCAGGACGCCCTGTCGGCCAGCTACCTGGCCGGCCAACTGCATACCGACATCCTGACCACCCCGACCGCGAGCGTGTCCCAGGACGCTCTCAACGCGATCCGACTTGACGGTGTCACCGAGGTGTTCGTGGTCGGTGGGCCATTGGCGGTCAGCCAGGCCAACGTGACCCAGCTGCAGAACACCCCGTCCTTCAACTGCGGCGGTGTCAGCCAGCGGACCACCATCGACGGCCAGCCGGTCAACCTGGTCGTCCAGCAGATCTTCGGCCAGACGGCGGACGGAACGGCGGCCGCGGTTGCCACCTTCCCGGGGGCAGGTCTCCCGGGCACCGGCAACTTCCAGGGGGCCTACGCCGGGACGTTCAACGACACCACCGGCTCCAGCGGCTCGCCGGCTTCCTCGGCCCCGGATACACCGGTGACCACCGCGATTCTGGCCACCGACCAGAGCTTCACCGACTCGGCGTCAGCCAGCGCCATCGCCGCCACCAACCACTTCCCGCTGCTGCTCACCGGGCCCAGCTCTTTGTCGCCGGATGCGGTCACCGCCCTGACCAATGACGCCGTCCAGCAGGTGATCGTGATGGGTGGCCCGATCGCCATCAGCGACAACGTCCTTTCCCAGGTGGAAGCCATGGGCATCTCGGTGCTGAGAGTCGCCGGCCAGGACTTCACCGACACCTCCCAGCTGCTGGCCCAGTTCGAGTTGGCCTCGGTCAACTCCGCCGGCATCACCAATGGGCTCGACTACGACCCGTTCGTCCTGATCATGGCCCGAGGCGATTACTACACCGACGCCATCGTGGCCAGCAGCATCGATGGGATTACGAGCTTTGGGACACCCATCCTGCTGACCTGGGACCCGAATAACGAGGGGAATCCGTCGGGCACCAACTACCTGGGGACCTTCCTCAACCAAGTGGGCCAGGTGGTGTCCGACCCTGGAACCCCGACCGATCGGCTCATCAACCAGTTGGTGATCATGGGTGGGCCGTTCGCCATCACCCCCGCGCTGGAGACGACCATCGCCACCTCGCTGAACGGTTGAGCGTCGACCGCTGAACCCGCACACCGGGGCTCGACGTCGAGTCTCGGTCCCGGATGCGGCCGGAGAAGTAGGAACAGGGGGCCCTCGGGCCCCCTGTTCTCGTTCTGTGGCTCGGTGGCCTCGCGAGTCGGTCGTCGGGTCGATCCGGCCAATGTCCCAGGTCCCGCCGATACTGCTAGAGTTGTTGGGTCAACGGGCCTCGTCCGTCGACCCTTCCGAACAGCCCAGAGGTCAACCCCGCATATGCCCGACAAGCAGGCCACCATCACCGAGTACCGGCTCCACGAGACCGATACCGGTTCACCCGAGGTGCAGATCGCCATTCTGAGCGAGCGCATCACCCACCTCACCGACCACCTGAAGGTCCACAAAGGTGATCACCACACCCGCCGAGGGCTGCTCAAGCTGATCGGTCGGCGCCGTCGACTTCTCGACTATGTCCGGAACAACGACGTCGAGCGCTACCGGGACATCATCGGTCGCCTCGGCCTCCGCCGTTAAGCGGAGCCGATGCCACTCGCCCGGCTCCGGCCGGGCGATCAACATTCTTGCCAGCGGCACCTTGCGGTTGGCAGCCGGTCGACACGGAGTCGGACGGTAGCAGGACCGGTCGGCCACATTGGTGGCCGACCGTAGACAAACACACTGGGCTCCTTTCGAGGTCAGTCACCAGTTGCCGAATACCCGATTCCGCCGTCCGATGGGGTGTTCGACAACTGGGAACTGGCTCGGGGGCCCCCGAGCA
>DASXFR010000054.1:0-5594 GCA_036489495.1 Acidimicrobiales bacterium
GAGCCGCGCTCAGATCTGGCGGATCAATCCTCCGGCCACACCCCGCCGGCGTCACCGGCGGCGAACGCCTCGACCAGCTCATGGGCCTCGTCGTCGTGGTATTGGACCGGCGGCGACTTCATGAAGTAGGCGGACGGTCCGAGCAGCGGGCCGCCGATGCCCCGGTCGAGGGCGAGCTTGGCGCAGCGAACGGCGTCGATGATGACCCCGGCCGAGTTGGGGGAGTCCCAGACCTCGAGCTTGAGCTCGAGGTTGAGCGGCACGTCCCCGAAGTTGCGGCCCTCCATCCGGATGTAGGCCCACTTGCGGTCGTTGAGCCACGGCACGTGGTCCGACGGGCCGATGTGGACGTCGTCCTCGGAAAGGACGCTGTCCTCGATCTGGCTGGTGACCGCCTGGGTCTTCGACACCTTCTTCGACTCCAGCCGGCTCCGCTCCAGCATGTTCTTGAAGTCCATGTTGCCGCCGACGTTGAGCTGGTAGGTGTGGTCGAGGGCGAGGCCCCGGTCCTCGAACAGCCGGGTGAGAATGCGGTGGACGATGGTGGAACCGACCTGGCTCTTGATGTCATCCCCGACGATGGGGAGCCCGGCGTCCCGGAACTTTCGGGCCCACTCGGGATCCGAGGCGATGAACACCGGGATGGCGTTGACGAAGCCGACCCCGGCCTGGAGGCAGGCATCGGCATAGAAGCGCTGGGCCTCCTCCGAGCCGACCGGGAGGTAGCTGACCAGGACATCGGCCCGAGCGTCCTTCAGCGCCGCCACCACGTCGACCGGCTCGATCGGCGATTCCTCCACCGTCTCCCGGTAGTACTTGCCGAAGCCGTCGAGGGTCGGGCCCCGCTGCACCGTCACCCCGAGCTCACCGACGGTGGCAAACCGAATGGTGTTGTTCTGCCCGCCGAAGATGGCCTTGCCCAGGTCAGTGCCGACCTTGGCCGCATCGGCATCGAAGGCGGCCACGAACTGGAGATCACGGACGTGGTAGCCGCCCAGTTCCACATGCATGAGCCCGGGAACCGTCTCGGATGGATCGGCATCCTTGTAGTACTCGACGCCCTGGATGAGTGAGCTGGCGCAGTTGCCAACGCCGGCTATGGCCACTCGGATGCTGCTCATAACTCAATTCCCTTCGCTGCTGCGGAGCCGGTCCCGACGGTGCGGGGGCTGCGGCTGTCGGTTTTGGGTGCTGCTTGCTTCAACTTCTCGGACTCAATGAGACTGTCGAGCCAGGAGATGTCGTGTTGGGTGGTCTCGGTGGTGTGTTCCACCAGTGACCGGGTGTAGCTGTCGAAGTCACCGCCGGCGGCGGCCCGCGCCTGGTCGGCGGCCAGTCGACGGATCAGCTGGTCCCGCCGGCGCTCGAGCAGGCCGAGCCGGGCCTGGGGAGCCAGATGACGGGCGAAGGCCAACCGGAGGCCGAAGCTGCGAGCCTCGTCGGTCCCCACCGGCTCCTCGCCGGCCAGGAGCTCTTCGAACATCCGGCGGCCGGTGTCGGTGATCCGGTAGACCTTGCGGGACCGCTTGGTGCCCCGGCTGGAACTCCGGGCCGCGCCCGCCCGTCGGGACCGGAGGGCGGCCTTTTCGCCTCCGAGGGAACCGGTCAGTGGAATCGGGGCCGACGCCGGGGCTGGGGCGGCCGGGCTCGACTCGGTACCGATCACCGCGCCGGACAGTTCGAGGCGCGAAAGGGCGGGATACAGCGATCCAAAGGAGATGTTGGCGAACAACCCGAGCTCATCCCGCAGCCGCTTCCGGATCTCGTAGCCGTGGAACTCATGTTCCGAGAGCAGGCCGAGAATGGCCAGGTCAAGCACTCAATTCCCCCGTTTCAGCGCGCCCGCGCTCGCGGGCTGGCGTTGAGGATGGGTTGACTTCATTCCGACATGATATATCAGGCCGATATATCAATGCAACACATGTGGTTGAGCCGGGTCGGGTCCAGGCCGGAAACACCATCTTGCCCGGCCGATCGCCGAGGGAACGGTTTGGGCGGTCTCGGGTGCCGGTCCCGGTCACCAACCCGGGTCGTCCTGACCGGTGAATCCCGCGATCGCGAATCCCTCTCCGGGCCAAATGTCAAGGCCCCGATGGCCGTACCTTGAACCGGACGAAGCGTTACCCTGAGATGCGTGAGCTTTCGACAGGGAGGGCTCGGTGGTGTCCAGACATCCCCGACCGGAGGACAGGTCGAGTACCGCCTCGCCCGGGACTCCGTGGTCCGCGAATACCGCAAGAGCCGGTTGTCCCGGATGGACATCTGTGACGCTCATCCCGAACTGCTTCGGGCGGCCCAGCATCTGGGAGTGCCCACCGGCGCCGACTGCCCGATCTGCGAACAGGCGGAGTTGGTGGACGTCACCTTCGTGTTCGGCTCCCGCCTTCCTCCCGGTGGTCGCTGCGTGACCTCCCGGGCCGAGCTGACCCGCTACTGGCGCCGGAAGGAACCGGTGGTCTGTTACGTGATCGAAGTGTGCAACGGCTGCCGCTGGAACCACCTGGTCCGGATGTACCCGGCCGGTGCCGGCGTGAAGGCCGTCGAGCGCCCGGCCCTGGGTGCCCGGGCGGCTTCACCCCGCGGCTGAGGCCCGCGATGGCCGGCTTCGGCTCGGTGCGGGTGCGTATCGACGATCTCGGCTGGGTCCCCACCACCCGGAAGGGGTGAGCTGGAGGCCAACACGGTCCGACCTCGACTGCCACCAACCAGTAGGATGTGACTGCAGCACTCTTCTGTGACACCTTCGGGTGTCGACCATGCCGCCGGCAGCCCCCAAGGCGCTGGACGGCCGATCAGGAGGACCACTCCATGCCCGACACCCCGACGGCGCCCGTCACCGTTCCCACCCTCCGCGCCACCAAGCGCCGCGACGGCCACCCGCCCATCGTGATGGTCACCGCCTACGACGCCCCCGGCGCCCGGGTCGCCGACGCCGCCGGCGTAGACGTGATCCTGGTGGGCGACTCGTTGGCCAACAACGTCCTCGGCTACGAGGACACCCTGCAGGTGACCATCGACGACATGGCGCATCACACCGCGGCGGTGGCCCGAACCAAGCCGCGGCCCCTGATCGTGGGTGACCTCCCGTGGTTGAGCTACCACATCGACACCGCCGACACGGTGCGGAACGCCGCCGCGCTCATCCGGGCCGGCGCCGAGGCGGTGAAGCTGGAAGGGGGTCGCAAGCGGGTCCCGATGATCGAGGCACTGGTGTCCGCCGAGATTCCGGTGATGGGCCACCTTGGGCTTACCCCCCAGTCGGTCCACGCCATGGGCGGCTACCGGGTCCAGGGGAAGGGGGACGCCGCCGCCGAAGCCCTGGCCGCCGACGCCAAGGCGATCGCCGCCGCCGGGTGCTTCGCCATCGTCCTCGAGGGCGTCCCCGAGGGTCTGGGCGCCACCATCACCCAGCAACTCGACATCCCCACCATCGGGATCGGCGCCGGTCCGGCCTGCGACGGTCAGGTCCTCGTCTTCCATGACCTGCTGGGCCTGAACGCCACCACCCCCAAGTTCGTCCGTCGCTACGCGGAGCTGGCCACTGCCGCGACCGAGGCGATGGCCGCTTACGCCGCCGATGTCCGATCCGGGGCGTTCCCGTCCGATGCTGAGGTGTACCACTAGGCACTCGACCGGCCAGTGCGAAGGCCGGCCATCGGCCACCGGCTAGAGTGTCCCAGTTGTCCCGGCCATGCCTACGGCGCGGCCTTCCAGTTCCAGTTCAGTTCCGACCTGCCCCTATTGGTGGGGCTCGGGTGTTGAGTCACCCGATCCAGAGGGAGGTGAGCCGCTGATGCGGCCATACGAAGCAATGGTTATTTTCGATGCCGCGGCCGATGAGGCCTCGGTCAACGGGGTGCTCGACCGGGCGCTGGCTGCCCTCAAAGCCAAGGGGGGCACCTCCGGGCCGGTCGAGCGGTGGGGCAAGCGGACCTTCGCCTACGAGGTCGACCACAAGCGCGAGGGCTACTACGTGGTCATCGAGCTGACCGCCGAGCCGCCGGCGGTGGCGGACATGGAGCGGATCCTGGTCCTGGCCGATGAAGTGATCCGCCACAAAGTCATGCGGCTGCCCGACAAGGTGGCCGGCCGTCGGGCTGAGCGCGCGGCAGTTGCGGCCGCGTCGTCCAAGGAGGGTTGAGCAATGGCAAACGGAAACACCGTGTCTCTGGTCGGGAACATCACCCGCGATCCCGAGCTCCGGTTCACCAATACCGGTCAGGCGACCGCCAGTTTCGGATTGGCCGTCAACCGGCGTTGGCAGAACCGCCAGACCCAGGAATGGGAAGAGGCCACCTCGTTCTTCGACATCGTCTGCTGGCGGGAGATGGCCGAGAACGTGGCCGAGAGCCTGAGTCGCGGCTCCCGGGTGATCGTCACCGGGCGCCTCGAGCAACGCAGCTGGGAAACCCCGGACGGCGACAAACGGTCCAAGGTGGAGGTGGTGGCCGACGAGATCGGCCCCAGCATCCGGTGGGCGACGGCGCAGATCACCAAAAACGAGCGTCGCGGCCCCAGCCAGGGCGGCCAAGGCGGAGGTCAAGGCGGAGGCGGAGGCGCCCCCGAGGGTGGAGGCCGGGGTCCGGCCCCGTCCGGCGGCGGCAACACCGGTGACGCCGGTTACGGATACAGCGAGGAGCCCTTCTAGTCATGCCGCGTAACAACGATCGTGGAAGCAGTAGCAACAGCAACACCCGCCGCGCCCCCAAGGACACCGGGCGCCGGATCAAGAAGAAGCCGTGCGCCATCTGCAAGGACCGCATCGAGTGGGTTGACTACAAGGACGTCAACATGCTCCGCAAATACATGAGCGACCGCGGGAAGATCCGGGCTCGCCGGGTGTCGGGGAACTGTGCCCAACACCAGCGCGACATCGCCCTGGCCATCAAAACCGCCCGTGAGCTGGTGCTGTTGCCGTATACCCAGCGGACCACCACCGAGCGCCCGGGTGGGCGCGGGGGCCGGGGTCGGGACCGTGACGGAGGCGGCGGCTACGGGGGCGGACAGGGCCGGGGTCGGCCCCGCTCCGATTCCGACGACACCCAGGGGACGCTGGCCGCGGTGGCCGGCATTACCGACGAGGTCGCCTTCGGGGCGCCGACGGCGGGGCCGGTGATCGATGCCGGCGTCCAGGAGAACGGTGCGGCTGCCGATGGCGCCACATCCACTCCCGAGCCCGCTCCCGAACCCGCTGCCGAACCCGAGGCTGTCAGCGCCGAAGGCGAGGGCTGAGATGGCGAACGTCAAGGTCCTGTTGCGAAGTGACGTCGACGGGGTGGGAAAGCGCGGCGACATCATCGACGTGTCGGGTGGTTTCGCCCGCAACCATCTGTTCCCGTCGGGTAAGGCCATCGCCGCCTCGGCCGGGACCGAAGGGCAGGCCGAGGCGATGAGGAAGTCACGGGATCTGCGGGATGCCCGCGATCGGGAGTCCTCGGAAGTCGTCGCCCGCACCCGGGTCGGCAATTCCATCGCCCTCCCCGCCCGGGCCGGGCCGGGCGGCAAGCTCTTCGGTTCGGTATCCACCGCCGACATCGTCAAGGCCGTCGAGGCGCAGACCGGTGCGGTGGTCGACCGGAAGAACCTGCTGCTCG
>DASXFR010000036.1:0-37593 GCA_036489495.1 Acidimicrobiales bacterium
CGATTGCCGAACCGGGCGGTGGGGATGGTGAGCAGTTCCCGCTTCTCGGCGAAGTAGGAGGCGAAGAAGATGCAGAGGACGATCTTGGCCAGCTCCACCGGTTGGAACTCCAGCGAGCCGAGGTGGATCCAGAGCCGGGCCCCGTTGATGTTGGCGCCGAGATGGGGGACCAGCGGCAGCAACAGCAGGCCCACCCCGACGATCAGCAGCAGGTAGCGGTAGCGGTCGAGGTCTCGGGACCGGCGGACCACGAAGAGGGTCAGGACGTAGGCCCCCACCCCGACCGCCGTCCAGGTGGCCTGCAGCGGGGCGTAGTGGGTCTGGGGCGTCGGGTAGAGGTCGAGCCGCACGATCATCGTGTAGCCGATGCCGTTCAGGAGGAAGGCGATCGGCAAGATGGCGGCGTTGGCATTCGGGGCCAGCACCCGGTTGGCCATGTGGGCCACCGCCGCCAGCACCAGCATGAGGATGAGCAGCGGTATCGAGTCCGACGGCAACTTCTTGGTGTTCCCGAGGACCATCAGGGTGTAGGTGGCCACGATGATGAACGAGGCGAACACCAGCAGGCCCAGCTCGGTGCGGCGCCGCGCCTTCACCCCCCGGATCCGCGGTTTCGTCTGAGGGTTTCGCAACGACATCCGCGGCACGGAGGGATCCTACCGGCGCCATCGCCCAGGTCGCGGACACCGGAGGCCCAGTGAAGCCGTCACCTGGGCTCGAACCCGCCAACCCCACCCGGGGCTAGTGGTTCGGCTCCTCCCCGTCGACCCGGAAGCTGCCCTGGGCGGGCCCGGGATCGCGGGCCGACAGCGGCGCCTGGGACGCATCGACGCCCTGACCCTCGGCACCTGCGTCGTCGCCTTCTCTGCCGGAGGACGCGCCGGAGGAGCCGTTGGGGGAGGCGGCGGCGGCCCGGCCGTTGGAGGCCGGTACCTCGACATCGTCGACGGGATTGGTACCGCGCCGAAGGTGGTACCGATGCAGGAAGAAGAGGTGCAGCCGCCGGTAGAAGGTGCCCCGCTCGAACTGGAGCGACGCGTAGGCCAGGCCCCCGAAGGGGATGGGGAGCCAGAAGTTCACCGCCCGGTAGGCCAGCACCGCCGAGAGAGCCTGGTCGGCGGTGGGACCGAAGCTGGTGATCATCGAGACCAGGACGAACTCGACGATCCCCAATCCGCCGGGGGTGATCGGGATCGCCGCCAGCACGTTGGCCAGCCCGTAGGCGACCATCAGGTCCACCGGCGAGATGAAATGGGAGAAGGCACCCACAAAGACCCAGAGCGAGGCGGCGTCCAGCAGCCAGTTGGCCGCGGCCCATATCAACGCCCGATAGAGCAACGGCCGGTTCTCCAACAGCAGAGCGAACCGGTTGGCCACCCCCTCCACCGACTCGGCGATCCGGTCGGGATGCCGGAAGTGGAGCCGGACGGCGATCCGCCGGACCAGATCCTTGGCCCGGTCCTGGCCGCGGGTGAGCAGATAGAAGACGCCCCCGAAGGCGGTCATCACGATGACCCCCAACGCCGCCGCCACCGTGACCAGAATCGACACCGAGACGCTGGCGCCGCCGGTGTGGCCGGTGGGCGGGTGGAAGCCGTGGAGGACCAGGAAGACCACCAGGCTCAGCCAGAACAGGGCGTTGAGGACCACGGCCGAGCCGATGCCCTGGGTGGCGAGGGCGAACCCGGAGTCCCCGGGACTGACGCCCGACTGGGTAGCCAGCCGGTACCACAACGCCGCTCCCGGGGCCCCGCCTCCGGGGGACACGTGATTGAGGGCGAGGGTGGACAGGTTGATCCGGAACACCCGGAACCGGCTGAGCGCCCCGGGGGGGAGGACGGTGCGGGTGAGCTCGGTGTAGGCACCCAGAGCCCCGATCTGGAGGAGGAGCCCGAGGGCGACGTACTGGAAGCGGATGTGGCCGAGGGACTCGACTTCGCTCCGGTGACTGGCCAAAAGCGGGAGGGCGATGTAGAAGGCGAACAGGAAGGCGATCACCAGGCCGACGCTGATCCGCACCTCACGGCGGACGAAGGGGCCGCGATGCCACCAGCGCCGCCGATGCCTCGGCGCCGGCGGCTGCGTGGGTGTGTCCGACCCGTCCTTCAGGCCTGGTTCCTGCCCCATGCCGACAGCCATTCCCTTCATGTTGGCACGCCTTCGACGGGGTGACCTGCCATGCTGGTGCCATGACCGACCCGGTAGCCGGCGGCGACGACAAGGCAACTGGTCACCGGGGATCCCGCTGGCAGCGCCTGCTGAATTCGGCGCAGGCCAAGGGGGTTCCGCTCCGCACCATCCTCACCATCGATGCGGTGGTCATCATCACCTGGGTGGCCTACCGCCTACTCGGACGGCTGCGGGAGATCATTCTCTGGCTCCTGATCGCCGCCTTCATCGCCCTGGTGCTCAACCCGGCGGTGGTCTTCCTCCAGCGTCACCGGCGGAGCCGGGGCCAGGCGGTGGGCATCGTGTTCTTGGTCGCACTGCTGGCGTTCATCGGTCTGTTGGGCCTGTTCGGCTACCCGCTGGTCAACGCGCTATCCCATTTCGCCACAAAATTACCCTCCATGGTCAGCCAGCTCGAAAAGGGCCACGGTCAGCTGGCCCGCACCCTCCAGCACTTCCACCTGCTCACCTGGGTCCAGACCAACGCCCCCAAGCTCCAGAGCGCCGCCCAGAAGCTCGGCAAGCCGGCACTGAGCGTGGGCGCCAACGTCGGCAAGGCCGTCCTCTCCACCATGCTGGCCCTGTTCACCATCGCCTTCCTGTCGCTGTTCATGCTCATCTATGCGCCGAACATGCGAAGTGCCCTCCTCCGGACGATGGAACCGAAGCGGCGCCAGACGGTGGAGGAGGTCGGGACCCGGGTGTCGCAGGCGGTCACCTCCTATGTGTTGGGCACCGTGGCGCTGTCACTGGCGTTCGGGGTGGTGGTGTTCGTGACCCTGGCCATCCTCGGGGTGCCCTTCGCCCTCCTCATCGGCTTGTGGGTCGCCCTGGTGGCGATGATCCCCCTGGTCGGCGGGTTGATCGCCGCGATTCCCAGCGTGCTCATCGCCCTCCTCCACTCTCCGACCGCCGCGCTGGTGATGCTGGTGGTGTTCATCGGGTTCCAGCTGGTCGAGAACCACTTCCTCTACCCGATCGTCATGGCCAGGACCGTTCGCATGAATCCCCTCCTGGTCCTCCTCTCGGTGTTGATCGGGGCCAACCTCGGCGGGGTGTTCGGATCGGCCCTCGGGGCGCTGGCCGGCGCCCTGGCCGCCATTCCGATCGGGGCGGCCGTCCAGGTGATCGTCAAGGAGGTGTGGCTGGAGACCCGGGCCGAGGAGGCATCCGGCGACGGGACGTCGTCCCTCGGCTCCGGACTCCTCCCCGCCCCGACCGGGCCGGACTCCCCGCACGGGAACGGGATCGACCATGCCGAGGACCCCGCTCACGTTGACGGCAGACCCGTCCCCTAAACTGCCGAAGTGCAGGTTTTGGTCGTCATCCCCACCTACAACGAAGCCGAGAACATCGAGGGCGTGCTCCACAAGGTCCGGGGGGCGCTTCCCGAGGCCACCGTGCTGGTGGTCGACGATGGGAGCCCGGATGGCACCGGGGATATGGCCGAGACGGTGGGGAGCCAGATCGGCAACATCGAGGTCCTCCGCCGATCCGAGAAGGGGGGGCTGGGAAGCGCCTACCGGGCCGGATTCCGCTGGGGCCTCGAACGGGGGTTCGATGTCTGCGTCGAGATGGACGCCGACCTGTCCCACGACCCCGACGCCCTCCCCGACCTGGTGGCCCCGCTCGACGGTGTCGGCGATCCGCACCATCGGGTCGAACTGGTCATCGGTTCGCGGTACATCCCCGGGGGGTCGATTCCGAAGTGGGCCTGGCACCGGCGGCTCCTCTCCCGGGGCGGCAACGTCTATGCCTCCGCCCTCCTGGGCCTGGGGGTCACCGACTCGACGGCCGGATTTCGTGCCTACGCCGCCACCGTGCTCCGGCGGATTGTCCTCGACGACATTCGGGCGGAGGGCTATGGGTTCCAGATCGAGATGACCTATCAGGCCAAGCGGGCGGGCGCGGCGATTGCCGAAGTTCCGATCCGGTTCGTCGACCGGACCCAGGGCGAGTCGAAGATGTCGACCTTCATCGTGGTGGAGGCGTTCGGGCTGGTCACCTGGTGGGGGATCCAGCGGATCCTCGGCATCGCCGGCGGGAGGCGTCGGGCGCCGGTGGGTGAATTGCGCAGCCGGTGAGCGATTCGGGAAACGATCCCGGCACTGGTCGTATTCTCATCGTCGATGATGAGCCGTACATCACCGACGTCCTGGCCGCCGCCCTGGAGTTCGAGGGGTTCGAAACCGAAGTGGCCGCCACTGGCTCCCAGGCCATCGCCATGGCCGGCGCCGGTCAGCAGGATCTGATCGTCCTCGACGTGATGCTTCCCGATGTCGAAGGCACCGAGGTGTGCCGCCTGCTTCGCGCCTCGGGGGTCGTCACCCCGGTGCTGTTCCTCACCGCTCGGGACACCGTCACCGACAAGGTGGCCGGGCTGGAAATTGGTGACGACTACGTCACCAAGCCGTTCAGCATCGACGAATTGGTGGCCCGGATCCGGGCCGTGCTCCGAAGAGCCCGGTCGGAATCGACCGAGTCCGACGGCCGCCGGCGATTCGCCGACCTGGTCATGGATGACGAGACCCGGGAGGTATGGCGGGCCGGAGAACCCATCGTCCTCACCGCTACCGAGTTCAACCTCCTGTGGTACCTGCTGGTCAACTCCCGGCGGGTGATGTCGAAGTCGGACATTCTCGACGCGGTGTGGGACTACGACTTCGACGGAGACCCCAATATCGTCGAGACCTACATCTCCTATCTGCGGAAGAAAGTTGATTGTTACGATCCGCCGCTGGTGCACACCATCCGGCGGGTCGGCTACAGCCTGCGGGAGCCTCGGAAGTGACCCGGCCGGCGTCCGTCAACGACATGCGGGGGGAACGACCGTGACCCTCCGGCGTCGGCTGGTTGCCTCCATGATCATCCTGGTGGCCCTGGGTCTCGCCGCCATGGACTTCGTCACCCTCAATTCGCTCCGCTCCTATCTGTACGGCCGGACCGATGACCAGTTGAATGCCGCCCATGCCCTGGTCCAGGATTTTGTCGTCCGGGCCGACACCCGGGGCCTGACGGTCACCTCGGGCGAGATCGACTCCCGGGTGAGTCCGGAGATCTACGTGGAGATCTTCGATGCCGCCGGCCAGATCGTGGTGTCCCGGCCCTCTGGCTCCACCACCGCCCGGGACCCGGCGCCCCGCCTTCCGGCCCGGTTGCCGGTGCAGCCGACGCTGTCGGTCCAGCAGCAGTCGAAGTCGCACGGGAGTTATCACCCGGACACCAACTCGGTGAACGTCACCTCCCAGGCGAACAACGGTCCCGAGTACCGGTTGCAGGCATCCGCCCTCCCGGGGGGGACGCTGGTGGTGGCCACCCGACTCGACTCCGTCAACGCCACTCTCACCTCCCTGCGAAATATTGTCCTGGCGGTGTCGGGAGCGGTGGTCGTCGCCCTGTTCGTGCTCATGATGCTGTTGATCCGCCGGGGCCTGCTTCCGCTCGAGGCGATGACCAAGGAAGCCGATGCCATTTCCGCCGGTGACCTGACTCGTCGGGTCGAACCCTCCGATCCCGAGACGGAGATCGGCCGGTTGGGCCGAGCCCTGAACGCCATGCTCTCCCAAATCGAGGCGGCGTTCGCCCAACGAACGATGTCCGAGGATCGTCTGCGACGGTTCCTGGCCGACGCCTCTCACGAGCTGCGAACGCCGCTGACGTCGGTTCGCGGCTACGCCGAGCTGTTGCGCAAGGATGCCTTGCACGGGGACGACGACCGGGAACGGGCACTGACCCGCATCGAGAGTGAGTCGGCTCGGATGAGTGTGCTGGTCGAGGACCTCCTCACCTTGGCCCGGTTGGGCGAGGGCCCCGAACCCGAACGGGTCCGGATCGACCTGGTGCCCCTGGTCGCCGACGCCGCCACCGATGCCCGGGCCATGGACCCGGGTCGCCCCATCGCGGTGATCGCCCCGCTCCCTGTGCAAGTCGCCGCCGACGAGCAGGGTCTGCAGCAATTGATTCACAATCTCCTCGCCAACGCGCTGGTGCACACTCCCGCCGGCACGCCGGTGGAGGTGCGGGTGGTCAAGGAAGGCACCCGGGCCCGGCTCCGGGTCAGGGACCAAGGACCGGGGATGGACGTCGAACAGTCCAAGCGAGTTTTCGACCGCTTCTACCGGGCCAATGGTTCCGGTTCGGACGGGGGTTCGGGGCTCGGGTTATTCATCGTGGCCACCGTGGCCCGGACGCTCGGGGGCTACGTGACAGTCGACACCGCCCCGGGGAAGGGCGCCACCTTCGAGGTGGTGCTCCCGGTCTACGGAGCGGGTCCGATCGCCCCACCGGAGCCGGAGACGCCGGTGGCGGTGTCCGCCGGTCCCACCCCGGCACCGGCCGATGAGCCACCGTCTCCGGTTGAACCGCCTCGGTCCGAGCCGCAAACCGGGGGCTCGCGTGCTGGCGACCATTGACACCGGATCCGGGCCTCCGGTGCTCCTGTTGCACGGCCAGCCGGGCAGCCGGGCGTCCTGGGCGCCGCTGGTCGGACTCCTGTCCCCGCGGTTTCGGGTGCTGGCTCCCGACCGTCCGGGCTACGGGGACACCGAGGTCGAGGCCATGGGCATGGCGGAGAACGCCGATGCCGCCGCGGAGTTTCTCCGGGCTCGGGAGACCGGCCCGGCCATCGTGGTCGGGCACAGCTGGTCGGGGGGAGTCGCCCTGTTGCTGGCCCATCGCCACCCCGACGCGGTCCGGGGCCTGGTGCTGGTCGGATCGGTGGGCACCGACGACAGCGTGAACGGGCTGGACCGGCTGATGGTGGTGCCCGGGATCGGGGATGCCCTCACGGTGGGCGCCCTCACCGGTATCGGGGTGATCCTTCCCGGAGTCCGGAAGCGGTTGCATCGGATGAGCCGGTCGAGGCGGGGCCCGGCGCCAACCTCGGGCGGGGGCCCGGAATCGCCCACCGACCGATCCCGTCCGGCGGGGTCCGTCACTTCCAGAGCCCGCGCCTACGCGGCCGCGACCCTGCCCAATGAAGAGGTCCCCGGGGGGTGGCGGACATCCTGGGGCCGGGAACGACGAACGTTCATGAGCGAACAGCGGGCCCTGCTCGACGAGCTGCCCGCCGTCACCGCCTCGTTGGCCGAGATCCGGGTCCCCACCGCGGTGGTGGCCGGCAGCTGGGACGTGGTGGTGCCACCCAGTGCCGCCCGGAGCCTGGCCGCCGCCATCCCCGGTGCCGAGCTGGTGATCATCCCCGAAGTCGGCCATTTCGTCGCCCGGGACGCCTCGTCCATCCTGGCCGAGGTCATCATCGACACCGATCGACGGGCCGGATCGCCCCGGCCGGAGTAACCGCGCGCCCGGCGCCAGCCTCGGCGGAACTGGAACCCTTGGCTCAGGGGATGGCGGGGAGCGGGAGCTGGCGAGGGGCGGTCGTGAAGGGAACGCCGGGAGCCAACGCGTCGAACACCGCGGTGAACTTGAGCGAGGTCTCCGCCAGTTCGGCGGCCGGTTCCGAGCCGTGGACGATGCCGACCCCGGCCACCAGCCGGGCCGTCGACCCGTTCAGCGTCGCCGCTCGGATGCCCACCACCCACCGCCCGTCGCCGTTGCCGTCGACGAACCCGACGGGTCCGGCGTAGGTGCCGCGAAGCTCGGATTCGAGTTTGCCGATGGTATCGACCGCCCGATCCGTCGGGACCCCCCCGACCGCCGGGGTCGGGTGGAGGGCGGACACCAGATCGAGGGCGGTGGGCACCTCACCATCGGGATGGTCGGCGGTCGGCCGCCGGAGGAGCACGCCATGAATGGAGGTTCCGAGATGCATGATGTTGTGGAGGCGGACCAGTGTCGGTTCGGCCGGGAGATCCAGGGACGAACACAGGGGGGCCAGGGCCTTCCCGATGGCCTCGGCCACCAGACGATGTTCGAGAGTCTCCTTGGTGGACGAACGGAAATCGGCGCCGTCCTGATCGGACATCCGACCGGTGCTGCCGGCCAGCGGGCGGCAGTGCACCTGGTCACCGTGGCGTTCGACCAGCAGTTCCGGGCTGGCACCGACGAACTGTCCTTCCGGGGTGGGCATCGAGAAGACGGTGCAGTTGGGCTCCATGGCCCGCCACCGATCGAGAAGCTCGGGAACCTCGATGGGTTGCTCGAGGTCGACGTCGACCTGTCGGGCCAGCACCACCTTGGTCAGCTCGCCACGCTCGATGGAGGCGACGGCCTCAGCCACGATGTTGAGGAATTCATGGTCGGACGACAACGGCCGGACGACGGCCCCGGCGGTATCCTCCTCCCGATTCAGTGATTCCGAAAGCCGATCCGCCGTCGAAGCCGAAGGGTCGTGGCGGGCGGCGGCCAACTCGTCTCCAGGGTCACCGGCAAAGGCTCGTCCGACGACGGTCACCCACTCCTCGCCGTTCGAACGCCGCTCGTAGATGAGCTCGGGAACGACCAGGGACGTCGGTTCGGATCGATCGAAGGGAAGTGCCCCGAAGGCCATGACCGCCGATCCGGTTTCCCCGTCCTCATCGTCGCAGGGGATGGCGGCCAGGACCCGGCGGATCCGTTCGAGTCCGGAGGGTGCATCGAGCCCGTCCTCGAGGGGGAGGGTGAGGGCGGAACCGATGCCGACCAGGAGCCGGTCCCCGGAGTCGTAGAGGATCCCGGTGTTCCCGGCCAGGGCGTAGGGATCGATCGTCGGGCCGGGGGAAACCCGTCGGCGGACGGCGGACGGTGGGGGGGCGTTGGTCATCGGCGACCCTCTCGGGTGGCGGTCAGCAACTGGCTGAGTCCCCCGGAAAGGGCGCGCCGGTTGACCGACGAGAAGCCGGCATCGTTGAGCATCGAACGCAGCTGTTCGGTGGGGGGGAGGTAGGCGGTGGAACGGGGGAGGTAGCGGTAGGCGGCGCGGTCGGAAAGGACGCCACCGATGACCGGAACCACGTGGCGAAACCACACCCGATCTCCGGCCCGCAACAACCCCCGGTCCGGCTCCGCCACTTCGAGAATGCTGAGGCGCCCACCGGGCCGGATGACCCGGCGGAACTCGGCAAAGGCCGGGACCAGATCGGTGAAGTTCCGAAGGGCGTAGCCACAGGTGATGCCGTCGACCTTCCCGGTGGCGACCGGTAGTGATCCGGCATCGGCCTGGGTCAGCGGGGCACCGGTTCGATTGGCGACCAGCATCCCCCACGACAGGTCCATCCCGAAGGGTCGGAGCCCGGCCCGGGTGAGGATCTTCAGAAAGTCCCCGGTTCCGCAGGCGAGGTCGAGCACCACCGATCCATCGGGGAGGCCGAGGGCCCGCACCGACTGCTTGCGCCAACCGACGTCGAGGCCGAAGGTCATCAGCCGGTTCACCAGGTCGTAGCGGGGGGCGATGGAGTCGAACATCGTCCGCACCAACGCCGTCTTCTCGTCGCCGGCCGGGAGGTCGGCTTCGAGCGCCTGGGCGGCCAGGTCGACGGGGGTCGGAGCCGGGCCGGTCGTCATCTCGGCGACTCCGCCCCGGCCGATGTCACGGTGTCCAGGGCCGGTCGGGTTAGGTTGACCTGCTCCCACACCGCCTGACGCTCGACGTCGGAACCCACCTGCTCGATGTGATCGAAGGCCGCCTTCAGCAGTGTGCGGGTGAAGTGGTGCTCCACCAGGGTGGTGACCGCCGGCAGGAGGGCCATGAAGGCTTCGACCAGACGGGTGGTGTCGTCGGCCGTCGCCTCCGAGGCGCGCAGCTTCCCTCGCACGTGGGTGGAGAACATGTCGACCGCGGTGCGGGCCACCTCGGCGGTGGCGGCATGGTGGCGACGCGAGAGCTCGAGCAGCTCGGAGAGGGGCAGCCCCCATTCGAGCAGGAGGAGTCCGGCCCGAGCGGATTCGACGTCCTCCTGGGTATACCGCTCGACGGACCCCACCCGGCGGGGGATGAGCAGCTCCTCGGCCTCGAACGCCTTCAGCAGGGCCAGTGGCACTCCGGTCCGTTCCGCCAGTTCCGGCAGGGTGAACAACTCGGGTGGCGCAGCCGTCGCCGTCGAGTCTCCGGGCGGCGACTGGGTGAGGTTGCCGACCAGGGCCTCGTCGGCCGCGTCCAGGTCGCCGTTGACGAACCGGATGATAGTGGCCAGGGTGAAGCCACGGTCCTGCAGCGAACGAATCCGGGCGATGCGGTCCAGGTGATCGGGGCCGTACCACGCCACCCGCCCCTCCCGCCGTGGCGGGTCGAGCAGGCCTTTGGTCTGGTAGTAGCGGATGGTGTCGACCGACACGCCGGCCTGGGCCGACAGTTCTTCGACACGAAGCTCCACGTCCGTATCTTACGAGCAATCACTCGAATGGTGCGAGCGCGACTCCGACGGAGCGCTCAGCTGGACGTTTGACCGCCCGGAGCCGGTTGGCTCAGTGGAAGTAGCGGTAGACGACCTCGGCGACGCAACTCGGCTTGGACGAGCCCTCGGTCTCGAAGGTCATGCCGAACACCACCTGGACGCCACCCTTCACGTCTTCCACCGATTCCACCCCGACGCCCATCCGGAGATTGCTGCCGACCGGGACGGGGGAGGGGAAACGGACCTTGTTGCAGCCGTAATTGACCCCGAAGGTCATGCCTTCGACCGTCAGGATCTCGTTCAACAGGACCGGAGCCAGCGACAGGGTCAGATAGCCGTGGGCGATGGCCCCGCCGAACGGGCCGGCCTTGGCTCGTTCCGGATCGACGTGGATCCACTGGTGGTCGCCGGTCGCATCGGCAAACAGGTTGACCTGGTCCTGATCGATCCGGTGCCACTCGCTGTAGCCGAGTTGCTTCCCGACCAGTTCATGAAAGGTATCGATGCCGTGCACAGTGGTTGCCATCCGGCGAGTGTAAATGATCGGAGGGACGCCTCACCACCTGGTCCCCAGGCACTCCTACAGCCGAAAATCAGTTGATCCTCATGGACTGACGGTCGCTACGCTGCCGTCAGTGGACCAGGGACATCATCACCGGAACCTCCAGGGCGGCGGCGCCCGGGCCGCCGTCTTCGGGATCAGCGACGGGTTGGTCTCCAACGTCGCGCTCATCCTCGGGATGGCCGGGGCCAATTCCTCCCCCGGAGCCGTGAGGTTGGCCGGCCTCGCCGGTCTGGTCGGCGGGGCGTTCTCGATGGCGGCCGGAGAGTACGTGTCGATGCGGGCCCAGTCCGAACTGCTGGAGCGGGAGCTGGACGTCGAGCGGGAGGCGATTCGCCACGAGCCGGAGGACGAGCGCCGCGAGCTTGCCGCCATCTACAAGAAGCGCGGCCTCGATTCGGGCATGGCCGAAGAGTTGTCGGAGAAGATGATGAGCAACCCCGAGGTCGCCTTGGAGACCCACGCCCGCGAGGAGCTCGGCATCAATCCGGAGGAGACCGGGAACCCGTTCCAAGCCGCCGGCTCGTCGTTCGTGACCTTCGGGGTCGGAGCCTTCATCCCCCTGCTGCCGTGGCTGATCACCCGCGGGGCGCTGGCCATGTGGTGGTCGGTCGCCCTGGGTGCTGTCAGTGCCGTGTCGGTGGGGACGGCGCTGTCCTTCTTCACCGGGAGGTTCTGGCTGTGGTCGGCCACCCGCCAGTTGTCGATTTCGGCCGCCGCCGCCGCGGTCACCTACACCATCGGCTATCTGATCGGCAGTGGGGCTCACTGAGCCACACGGCGCCGCGCTGCGTCCGCACCCGCCCCGGCTCCCGGGCTCGACGCCGGCGGCCGAACCTATGGGTCGGTCGAGTCGGCTGGGCCCACTGATCCGACGTAGGACCGGTCGACGTGATCCTCGATGAAGCCCATCGACTGATAGAGGAACAGTGCCGGGTTGTCTCCATCCACGTAGAGCATGCCGACCGGGAGACCGGCGCCGGCCAAGCTGTCCAGCCCGGCCGCGGTGAGGGCTCGGCCGAGCCCTTGCCCCTGGAAGTCCGGGTCGACGGAGATCACATAGATCTCGCCCATCGGCGGCGAGGTGTCGGCGTGGACCTTGGTCCAGCATGACGCGGCCAACCGTCCGTCCTGTTCGTAGAGACGAAAACCCGCCGGGTCGAACCAGGATTCCGCCTCCCGTTCCACCAACGTGGCCAGCGTCCAGTTGCCCTGTTCGGGATGGGTGGCAAAGGCCCGATTGTTCACCGCCAGCCAGGCCTCCTCGTCCTGGCCGGGGATGAACGCCCGGGTCACGACCTTGGGCCGGGGATCCTCGATGGGGAGCCGACGCCGCAGCTGGAGGAGATCCCGCTCGGGTCTCAGACCATGGGCGGCCGCCAGCCGATCGGTTTGCCGATTGGCGTGGCTGGCCCAGTAGCGCAGGGTCCGGGGTCCGTGGTTCCCGGCCATACCGCCGGCCTCCTGGAGGGCGGCGCCGAGCAGTGCGTCGGTGATCCCCACCTCCGGGTCCCGGAATCGCGGATCCACCACCAGCTCGAGGCCGAGAGCGCCGTTGGTGCCGGCCGGGTTCAGCTGGGCGTAACCCACCGGCTCGGCGCCATCCGGGTCGTAGGCGAACACCGCGGCGAACTCATCCGGCGGGTCACCGGGCCCCGCCGTTCGTCCGGCGCCGTCGGTCCCGTCCGAGGTGCGCTCCCGGGCGTGGGCGAGCTCCAACCGTTTGTGTTCGCTGAGGGCGTCGTAGCCGTCCGCGCCGGCGGCGGCGGCAACCAGACGGGTGATATCGGCCAACGAGTCGGCGTCGAGTCGCTGGGTCGTGGTGAGTCGCACCCCGGTCATGACGGTGACGCTACCGGTAGTCTCCTCAGGTGGCTCGACCCCGAACGCCTGCCGGCCGCGCCCGAGAGACCAATCTGCGTCTGGCCGCCGAGTATCCGGGTTCCGCCGCCGAGCTGTGCGCGCTGGACCACCACGGTCCGTTTCAGCTCCTGGTGGCCACCATCCTCTCCGCCCAGACCACCGACGAGCGGGTCAACATGGTGACGCCCGGGCTCTTCGCTCGCTACCCGGATGCGCCCGCCCTGGCCGGCGCCGATCCGGGCGAGCTCGAGGAGATCATCCATTCCACCGGGTTCTTCCGGGCCAAGGCCCGGAATCTGATCGGGATGGCCCAGGGGGTGGTGGCCCACTTCGGGGGCGAGGTTCCGAGTCGCCGCGAGGACCTGGTCACCCTGGCCGGGGTCGGACGGAAGACCGCCAACGTGGTGCGGAGCGTGGACTTCGGGCTCCCCGGGCTCCCGGTCGACACCCATGTGGGTCGGCTGGCCCTCCGGCTGGGTCTGACCACCGAGACCGATCCGGTGAAGGTCGAATTGGCCCTGAACCAGCTGATCCCGGAGCGGGATCACGGGTCGTTCAGCCTCCGGTTGATCCTCCACGGCCGGCGGGTCTGCGTGGCCCGGTCGCCACGGTGCGGGGATTGCCGGTTGGCGGATTTCTGCCCCAGTGCCTTCAAGGTTGCGGGCGCTGACCAGCTGGTTCGTCCGGCCAAGGGGAAAACCCGGGCCCGGCCTCCGAAGAAATCCGTACCCTCATAAGAGTTGGGTGAAATTTGGGGCGGTGACTGGAACAAAGGCCCCTCCATGATGTTGTATTGATTACTCGGAACCGGTTCCCGCCACCTGGTTCCGTGGAGCGGAGTTCGGGCCCCGCCGCCCGACCCGCTCGCGCAAAGGCGCCCTCTGGGGCGCCTTTGCTGCTGCCCGGGGTGAATTCCGTTCCGATCCGGGAACCGGTTTCAGGCTGGCTGGGCCGGGAGATGCGACCCCTCGATGGCGGCGATGCCCACCGTGGCGATCGCCAGCGCCGCCAGCAACGTCCATCCCACTCCGACGTGCTCGAGGACGGATCCCAGCACCGCCCCACCGAAGAGCAACACGATGGTGGCGACCCGGCGTCCGGCCCGGACCGGCCGCCCCCGAACCTCGACGGCGTCGGCGACCAGCCCACCCAGCGCGGTGGTGAGCACCGTGGTGTTCACATCCGGGAGCCCCATCCGTCGCACCACCGCGTTTTGGATCCCCATCGACAACGCCAGCAGAGCGAGGACGCTGTCCGTCCGCCCGGTGGACCCGGCCTCCACCCCGAACAGGACCACGGTGGCGGCGGCCAGGACGATCCACTCGACCACGAAACCCCGGAGGTAGTGCGGCACCTGGTGGCGGCCGCCGACGAGGAAGCTGCCACCGATGGCACCGGCGGCGAAGGCAGCCAGGGCGATGAGGCTCCCGGTGAACGAAAGGTGGGCCGACCGGTCGGTGGCAAATCCCAGCAGCAGCACATTGCCGGTCATGTTGGCGGTGAATACCTGCCCGAGTCCGAGGTAACTGGCGGCGTCGGCCATCCCGGTCACCACCGTCAGCAAGAAGAGCCCGGTCAACAACCACCGGTCGTCGCCCCGCTGGATCGACGTTTCCGATGTTCCACTCACCGGCTCAGTATCGTCGCAACCGGCCGCCGACATCCGGATCACCGCCGGCCGGCACCCCCGGGCTACACGTTGCGGCGGTAGGTGCCCCCGACTTCGAAGAGGGTCTGGGTGATCTGCCCGAGTGACGCGCTCCGCACGGTTCGCATCAGGGCGTCGAAGATGTTGTCGCTCCGCAGCGCCGCCTCCCGGAGCTCGGCCAGGGCGGCGGGGGCGTCGTCGGCATGCCGGGTGTGGAATTCGGCCAACCGGCGGATCTGGCCCTCTTTCTCCTCGGTGGTGGCTCGGGCCAGCTCCGGGGTGGGCGGGGTGTCCGGGCCGGAGTCGGCCACGAAGGTGTTGACGCCGACCAGGGGGAGCGAACCGTCGTGCTTGCGGTGCTCGTAGACCATCGAGTCATCCTGGATCCGACCCCGCTGGTAGCCGGTCTCCATGGCTCCGAGGACGCCGCCCCGCTCCGACAGGCTGTCGAGCTCGGCCAGCACCGCCGCCTCCAACAGGTCGGTGAGCTCCTCGACGATGAAGCTGCCCTGCAGCGGGTTCTCGTTGGCGGCCAGCCCCCACTCCTTGGTGATGATCAGCTGGATGGCCAGGGCCCGCCGGACCGATTCCGGCGACGGCGTGGTCACCGCTTCGTCATAGGCGTTGGTGTGGAGGCTGTTGGCGTTGTCGTAGATGGCGCAGAGGGCCTGGAGGGTGGTTCGGATGTCGTTGAACGCCATCTCCTGGGCGTGGAGGGAACGGCCGGAGGTCTGCACGTGGTACTTCAACTTCTGCGAGCGCTCGTTGGCGCCGTAGCGGTCACGCATGGCGACGGCCCAGATCCGCCGGGCCACCCGACCGATCACCGTGTACTCCGGGTCCATCCCGTTGGAGAAGAAGAACGACAGGTTGGGGGCGAAGTCGTCGATGGCCAACCCCCGGGCCAGATACGACTCCACATAGGTGAACCCGTTGGCGAGGGTGAAGGCCAACTGGGTGATGGGGTTGGCCCCGGCCTCGGCGATGTGATAGCCGGAGATCGACACCGAGTAGAAGTTCCGCACCTGGTGGTCGACGAAGAACTCCTGGATGTCGGCCATCACCCCGAGGGAGAACTCGGTGGAGAAGATGCAGGTGTTCTGGCCCTGGTCCTCTTTGAGGATGTCGGCCTGGACGGTGCCCCGCACGGTACGGAACACCCGTTGGCGGACTTCCTCGGACTCCGCCGCGGTCGGCGCCCGGCCATGGTCGTCCTCGAACCGGTCCAGTTGCTGGTCGATGGCGGTGTTCAGGTACATGGCCAGGATGGTGGGCGCCGGTCCGTTGATGGTCATCGACACCGAGGTGGTGGGGTCGCAGAGGTCGAACCCGGCGTACAGCGCCTTCATGTCGTCGAGCGTGGCGATCGACACCCCCGAGGTCCCGACCTTGCCGTAGACGTCGGGTTGGGTGTTCGGATCCCGTCCGTAGAGGGTGACCGAGTCGAAGGCGGTGGACAGCCGGGTGGCAGGTTGGCCGGCGGCCAGCAGGTGGAACCGCCGATTGGTGCGGAAGGCGTCGCCTTCCCCGGCGAACATGCGGGCCGGGTCCTCGTTCTCGCGCTTGAGCGGGAAGACCCCGGCGGTGAACGGGAAGTGGCCGGGGAGGTGTTCGGACCGCAGCCAGCCGAGGAGGTCCCCGTGGTCGGTGCCGCGGGGGACCGCCACCCGGGGAATGCGGGTGCCGGAGAGGGAGGTGGTCGACAGTGGCACCGACCACCCGCCATCGGCGGAGTCGACGGTCAACTCGTCGCCGGCGAACGTTTCCCGGAGTGCGGCCAGCTCGGTGAGCAGGGCCCGGTTGGCCGGGTCCAGCCCGCCGCGGTTCTCGACCGCCATCGCCTCGAGCACCCGGGACACCCCGGAGCGATCGCCGGCCGTCGAATCATCCGGCACCCCATCCGGGGACGCCACCAACCCGGCGACGTCCTCCAACTGCTGAATCCGCCGGGCGACCTCTGCTTGTTGCTCGGTGGCGGCGTGGTAGCTGCGGACCGTCTCGGCGATCTCGGCGAGGTAGCGGGTTCGCTCCGGCGGGACGATCGCCGACCCGGCCACCGATGCCCGGGCGTCGACGGCGGCCAGTTGGCCGGCGAACACCGGGAGTTGGTGCTCGGCCAGGGCGTCCCGCAGGTGCTGGTAGAGCGCGGTGGTCCCGAGGTCGTTGAAGCGGGAGGCGATGGTTCCGAACACCGGAGGCGCCTGGTTGGAGGCCGGGCTCCCCGGGCGTCCGGTGGACTGACTGTCCGAATGATTGCGGGTCCACTGTCGACTCACCGCCCGGAGGGCGTCGTCGGCCCCCCGCCGGTCGAACTTGTTGATGGCCACCACGTCGGCCAGGTCCAACATGTCGATCTTCTCCAACTGGGACGGCGCGCCGTACTCGGGTGTCATCACGTAGAGCGAGACGTCGGCGATGTCCACGACGGCCGCATCTCCCTGTCCGATACCCGGAGTCTCGACGATGACGAGGTCGAACCCGGCGGCCCGGCAGGCTTCGATGATGGACGGAATCGGCATCGGGACCTCGGACTGGCTGCCCCGGGTGGCCACCGACCGGAAGAAGACCTGGGGGGTATCGATGGCGTTCATCCGGATGCGGTCGCCGAGCAGCGCCCCGCCGCTCCGCCGCCGAGTCGGGTCGACGGCCAGGACCGCGATGCGCAACTTGTCGCCCTGGTCCATCCGGAACCGCCGGATGAGCTCATCGGTCAGCGACGACTTCCCGGATCCACCCGTCCCGGTGATCCCGAGCACCGGGACGGAGCGCCCCCGGGCTGCCCGGGTCAGGCCCTCGGCCATCTCGGTGGGCAGGGTCCCGGCTTCGATCCCGGTGATCACCCGGGCCAGGTCGCCGATGTTGCCGAGCAGCAACCCGTCGAGGTTGGCCGGTGGTCGGGCGGCCAGATCGATGTCGCACTCCTCGATGAGCTGATTGATCATCCGCTCGAGCCCGAGGCGCTGGCCGTCCTCGGGGGAGAAGATGCGACGGACCCCGTAGGCCTCGAGTTCGGCGATCTCCGACGGGATGATGACCCCGCCCCCGCCCCCGTAGATCTGGATGTCGCCGCGCCCTTCTTGGCGGAGCCGGTCGACCACATACCGGAAGTATTCGAGATGCCCGCCCTGATAGGAGCTGATGGCGATGCCCTGCACGTCCTCGGCCACCGCCGCCGCCACCACCTCGTCAACCGAGCGGTTGTGGCCGAGATGCACCACCTCGGCGCCCTGGCTCTGGAGGAGCCGGCGCATGATGTTGATGGCGGCGTCATGACCGTCGAACAGGCTGGCCGCGCTGATGAATCGCACCGGGTGGCGGGGACGGTGGAGTTCGGGACCGGGTTCGAGTCCGGGTCCGGGTCCGGGCGGTGGGGGTTCCGGACTAATCATATGTCATACAATAGTATGGCTTCATAGTAAATACCAGGCCCGAGGACCAGCTGCAACCCCCGCCGGGCACCACCCGCGGAGACCGTGGCTCCGAACCCCCAACTCATGGCCGCCGGAGGGACGTGGTCAGTCGGGTGAGCCGGCGGCTGGCGCCCATCAGGGCCCGCTCGATGGCGAACAGCTCCTTGGCCATGTCCTCGTCCTTGGCGGCACTGGCGGCGTCGGCGTGGACGGTGATCCGACGGGTCAGATCCTCGAGGGCGGTGGCGAGTGACGAGAGTTCTGCTGCGCTGGGTGCCATTCGGCGATCATCGCACTTTGCCTCGACCGTCGACAAAGGGGGCGAACCCTGCCAGGTAGCCTTGACGGACCATGTTGCTTCGCCGCCTCGACGTCCGCGGGTTTGCCGGGAACCGCAGCCAGCTGCGGGACGCGCTGCCGCGCCCGGCGGACGAGCAAGCGCGATCGGCCGAGACGGTGGCGGCCATCATCGCCGAGGTCAGGGCCAACGGGGACGGCGCCCTCCGCCGTTTCACCGAGGAGTTCGACCGGGTGGAGCTGGACGAATTGCGGGTGCCGGCGTCCGAGGTCAAGGCGGCGCTGGGCCGGATCCCTGCCGCCCTCCGGGACGCCCTCGACGTCGCCCATGCCCGGATCCTCGACTATCACGCCCACGAGGCCGGCCCGGCCGGTGCCCACCGCTTCGAATCCGGGGGGATCACCGTCACCCACCTGATCCGCCCGGTGGCCCGCGCCGGTTGCTACGCGCCGGGCGGGAGGGCCCGCTACCCGTCGACGGTGCTGATGTGCGTCGCCCCGGCCCGGGTGGCCGGGGTCGGCGAGGTGGTGCTGTGCGTGCCCCCGGGTCCGGACGGCAACCTCGACGACGCCACCCTGGCCGCCGCCGCGGTGGCCGGCGTCGACCAGGTCTACCGGGTGGGTGGGGCCCAGGCCATCGCGGCCATGGCCTACGGGACCGAGTCGATCGAGCCGGTCGACGTCATCGTCGGCCCCGGAAACCGGTATGTGGCCGAGGCCAAGCGGCAGGTGTCGGGGGTGGTGGGGGTGGCGTCGGCCTTCGCCGGCCCCTCCGAGGTGGTGGTCATCGCCGGCCCGGGCACCCCGGCCGAACTCGCCGCCGTCGACCTGGTCGTCCAAGCCGAACACGGACCCGACGGGCTGGCCTGGCTCATTACCTGGTCGGAAGCGGTGGCCGAGGCGGTGAGCGCCAATGTCGACCGGATGGTGGCGGCGTCGCCGCGGCGCGCCGATCTGGAGGCGACCCTGGAGGCCGGCGGCTACACGGTGATGGTGGACGGGCCCGACCAGGCGATGGAGGTGGCCAACATCGTGGCCCCTGAGCACCTGGAGATCCTCACCGGCGACGCCGACGCCTGGCTGCCGCAGGTGGAGTCGGCCGGGGCGGTGTTCCTGGGCCCACTGTCGCCGGCCAGCATGGGCGACTACCTGGCCGGCCCCAACCACGTCCTGCCCACCAACCGGACGGCCCGGTTCGCCAGTGCTCTCCGGGTCGACGATTTCCGCCGGCACATCCACGCAGTCCGCGTCACCGAGGCCGGGCTGGCCGACCTCGGGCCCCACGTGGTGACCCTGGCCGAGACCGAGGGGCTCCCCGCCCACGCCGATTCGGTGAGGTTGCGATGGAGGACCTGACCCCGGCCGGACTCCCGCCGGTCCGCCCCGACCTGGTCGCCCTCACCGGCTACCACTCGGCCCAGGTCGAGGTGGAGGTCCGGCTCAATACCAACGAATCACCGCTGGCGCCGCCGGATGCCTGGCTGGAGGCGTTCCGTCGCGGGCTCGCCGATCTCGACCTCAACCGGTATCCGGACCGGGAAGCCACCGCCCTGCGCCAGGCGCTGGCCGACAGCCATCGGGTCGACCCGGCGCAGATCTTCTGTGCCAACGGCTCCAACGAGGTCCTCCAGTCGCTGATGCTGGCTTACGGCGGGCCCGGCCGGACGGTGGCCGTCTTCGAGCCGACCTACACCCTGCACCGCCAGATCGCCCGGACTACCGGGACGACGGTGGCCGCCGGTCATCGGACCGACGACTTCCTTCTCGACCTCGGCGAGGTGGGCCGGATCCTCGACGCCCACCAACCGGTCATCACCTTTCTGTGCTCACCCAACAACCCGACTGGGCGGGCCGACCCGCCCGAGGTGATCGAGACGGTGATCGACCGGGCCCCGGGACTGGTGGTGATCGACGAGGCCTACGGCCAGTTCGCCCCGTCCAGCGCCCTCGATCTCGTCGTCGGCAGGGGAGCGCGGGCGGCCCGGACGGTGGTGGTGCGCACCTTCTCCAAAACCTGGTCGATGGCCGGGGTCCGGCTCGGCTACCTGGTTGGCCCGCCCGAGGTGGTCGAGGCCTGTGAGCTGGTGGCCCTGCCCTACCACCTCGACGCGGTCAAGCAGCTGGCCGGCCGGTTGGCGCTGGGCTACGTGACCGAGATGGAAGCCCGGGTGGCGATGCTGACCGAGGAACGCGGTCGGATCGCCGCCGCCCTGGCCGAACTGCGGGTGGAGACCTGGCCGTCGGACGCCAACTTCATCCTCTTCCGGCCCACCGGGCGCCCGGCCCGGCAGGTGTGGTCCGACCTCCTCGACCGGTCGGTGCTCGTGCGAGACTGTTCGGAGTGGCCGGGCGTCACCGGGTGCCTCCGGGTGACGGTGGGCCTCCCGGCCGAGAACGACCGATTCCTCCAGGCCCTGAACGAGAGCTTGTCATGACCGTCACCTCACCCACCCACCGGACCGCCGCTTCGAGCCGGGCTACCCGGGAGACCTCCATCGAGGTCTCCCTCGATGTCGACGGCACCGGCACCACCGAGGTCAGCACCGGCCTTCCCTTCTTCGACCACATGGTCAGCCAGCTGGGCAAGCACGGCGGCTTCGACCTGACCGTCCGGGCGGTGGGGGATCTCGACGTCGACGCCCACCACACGGTGGAAGACGTGGGCATCACCATCGGCGAGGTCCTGGCCGAGGCCCTGGGGGACAAGGCCGGCATCCGGCGTTTCGGGTCGATCAACCTCCCCCTCGACGAGGCGCTGGTGGAGGTGGCCCTCGATCTCTCCGGGCGCCCGTACCTCACCTACGACGTCGGGTTCGCCCCCGATGTCATCGCCCTGGGCACGCCCCCCTTCGACCCGCAGCTGGCCGAGGAGTTCTGGCGGGCGTTCGCCACCGCCGCCGGGATCACCCTCCACATCCGCCTCCGCACCGGCAAGAACGCCCACCACATCATCGAAGCCTCCTTCAAGGGGGTGGCACGCGCCCTGCGGGACGCGGTTCGCCAGGAAGGTGGGGGGATTCCCTCCACCAAGGGGGCACTGTGACCTCCCCGCCGCGCCCACCGGGTGGTTGCCACCCGGCCGCCTCGTGATTGCCGTCCTCGACTACGGCATCGGCAACCTCCGCTCCGCCGAAAAGGCGCTCCAGCATCTGGGATCCGACGCCCGGCTGATGAGCGACCCGGATGAGGCCGCCGGGGCCGACGGGGTGGTACTCCCCGGGGTCGGAGCCTTCGGGCCGTGTGCCCGCGCCCTTCGGGGGACCGGGCTGGACGCGGTCGCCCTCGATGCCGTCGCCCGGGGAATCCCGTTCCTCGGGATCTGCATCGGGTTCCAGCTCCTCTACGAGGGGTCGGACGAAGACCCGGCCACGCCGGGACTCGGGGTGCTGCCCGGGGTGGTGCGGGCCCTGCCGGCCGGGGTCAAGCACCCGCAGATGCAGTGGAACATGCTCGACCGGGTAGCCGGGGCCGACGCCGGCCTCCTGGCCGGTGCGCCCGATCCGGCCTGGGTCTACTTCGTGCACTCGTTCGCGCCGGAGTTCACCGGGGACACCACCTCGACCTGTGACTACGGCGGGACCGTCACCGCGTCGGCCGGGCGGGGCCCGGTGTGGGGGACCCAGTTCCACCCGGAGAAGTCGGGTCCGGTGGGGTTGGGCATCCTGGCCAACTTCGTGCGCCGGGTCGCCGGCACCGGCACCGACCCGGTGGCGGCGACCCCGCCGGCATCGGGCACCTAGTGGACCTCTATCCGGCCATCGACATCCGGGACGGCACCGCGGTCCGGCTGGCCCAGGGGGACTTCGACCGGCAGTCCGACTACGGGGATCCGGTGGAGCTGGCCCGCGCCTTCGCCAAGAGCGGCGCCCCCTGGCTGCACGTGGTCGACCTCGACGCCGCCCGCACCGGCAGCCCGGTCAACCGCGCCACCGTGCTGGACATCGCCGCCGCGGTGGAGATTCCGGTGCAGACCGGTGGGGGAGTGCGGGGCGACGCCGACGTGGACGCCTTGCTGTCCGGCGGAGTCGCCCGGGTCGTGCTCGGCAGTGCGGTGCTCGACGCCCCCGGACTCGCCGCCCGTTCCGCCGAGCGGCACCCGGGACAGATCGCGGTGGGACTCGACTACCGGCTCGACGCCGATGGCCGGGCGGAGATCGCCATCCGCGGGTGGGAGCAACCCGGCGGCCGCACGGTGGCCGAGCTCCTCGATGAGCTGGCCGGGGTCGACCTGGCCGCCGTCATCGTCACCGCCATCGAGCGGGACGGGATGCTGAGCGGCCCCGACCTGGCCGGGTTGGCGGCGGTGTTGGAGGCGACCGCACTCCCGGTGATCGCCTCCGGCGGGGTGGGTTCGGTGGAGGACATCCGGGCCCTGGCCCACCTGTCGGTGGTCGCCGGCGGCGGCGAGCGGCGGCTGGCGGGAGCCATCACCGGCCGGGCCCTGGTCGACGGACTGCTGACCGTGGAGGAGGGGGTGGCGGCGTGCGCACCGTGAGGGTCATCCCCTGTCTCGACGTGGACGCCGGCCGGGTGGTCAAAGGCGTTCGGTTCGTCGACCTGATCGATGCCGGCGATCCGGTGGAACTGGCCACCCGCTACGACGCCCAAGGTGCCGACGAGCTGATCTTCCTCGACATCACCGCCTCCTCCGATCACCGCCAGACCATGGTCGAGGTGGTGTCCCGCACCGCCGAGCAGGTGTTCATCCCCTTCACCGTCGGTGGTGGGGTCCGCTCGGTCGACGACGCCCGCCGGCTGCTGCGGGCCGGGGCCGACAAGGTGGGGGTGAATACCGCCGCGGTGGAACGGCCGGAGCTCATCGCCGAGATCGCCTCCGAGTTCGGGGCCCAGTGTGTGGTGGTGGCGATCGACGCCCGCCGCCGCCCGGAGCCCGACCCCGGCCAAGCGGCCAGCTGGGAGGTGTTCACCCACGGCGGGAGGACACCCACCGGCCTCGACGCCGTCCGATGGGCCGAGGAGTGCGCGGCCACCGGTGCCGGCGAGATCCTCCTCACCTCGATGGACCGCGACGGCACCCGGGACGGGTTCGACCTGGCCCTCACCCGCCGGATCTCCGATCGTTGTCCGGTGCCGGTGATCGCCTCCGGGGGAGTCGGGGAGCTCGACCATCTGGTGGCCGGGGCCCGGGAGGGGGCGGCCGACGCGGTGCTGGCCGCGTCGATCTTCCATCTCGGGGAGTTCACCGTCGGCGAGGCCAAGGCCCACCTGGCCGCCGCCGGTGTCGCCGTCCGCCCGGCCTGAGCTTCACCCGGCGGTCCGGAAGGGGCATCAGTTTGCCCGGCCGCACCAGACCCTCACCAAGCGGTTCGCTCGGCCCACGACTCCGGCGATGGCGGCTCGCGGCTCCGACCCGGATTGGTCGGGACGGGAGATGGCCGGGCTCCTGGATTCGCAACCCCCATGCTGGTTGACTGGAGGCTCCAGACCCAGCGTGAAACCGGGCATCAGTCCCAACGAGTGGAGGCGTCCAGTGGCCGAACCCGGGCAGCTCGCACAGCGAATGGTGGTGACCCACTTCATTGTCTCCGACGATGTCGAGCGCTCGGCTCGCTTCTATACCGAAGTGCTCGGGGGCACGGTGGTCTTCGGCCCAGTGCCCACCAATATCGCGCTCGCCAACACCTGGATCATCATCAACTCCGGAGGCGGCCCGACCGATGACAAGCCCTCGGTCACCCTGGCGACGCCAAGCGACCCTGACCGGGTCAGCAGCTTCCTCAATATCCGGGTGGAAGACATCCACGCCGCCTACGCCGAGTGGAGCGCCCGGGGGGCGCAGTTCCTGACGCCGCCGAAGCAGCACGCCTATGAGATTCGTTGCTACATCCGAGATCCCGACGGCTACATCATCGAGGTCCGGCAAACCACCGACCCACAGGGAGACTGGTGGCCAGCCGAATGGCCGCCGATCCACGGAATTTCAAACTGACCCGCTACCCCGGAAGGGGCTCCGAGCCGTCGTTGGTAGCCTGGTGGGGTGGCAACCGCAACCCCAGTGACCCCCGACCTCAGCCGCGATGGGGCTGGCGACGCGCCCAAGCAGCCGATCACCGTGCTGGCCGACCGGGTCCTGGTCCAGGTGGCCCAGGCGGAAGGGGAGCGTCGGTCCCGGGCCGGGATCCTGATCCCGGCCACCGCCCAGGTGTCCCGCCGGTTGGCCTGGGCCGAGGCGGTGGCGGTCGGGCCCCACGTCCGGACCATCAAGGTCGGGGACAACGTGTTGTTCAACCCCGAGGACCAGTTCGAAGTCGAGATGCACGGGGACGAGTACGTCATCCTGCGGGAGCGCGATATCCACGCGGTGGCGTCCACCCGCATCGACGGCGGCACCGGCCTCTATCTCTGAACCCCCGCTGACCTCTATGCCCACGACCCGGGAGCCCGTCTGGTGAGTACCACCGAGAAGCCGACCAATTACAAGGCCACGCCGGTCCCGTTCACCGCGGCCGAGCTGGCCGAGGTGACCTACAACGCCGACGGTCTGGTGCCGGCCATCGTCCAAGACGCCTCCGACCACGTCGTGCTGATGTTCGCCTGGATGAACGCCGACTCGTTGAAGAAGACGCTGGAGACCGGGCGCACCTGGTTCTGGAGCCGCAGCCGCCAGGAGTTCTGGTGCAAGGGCGAGACCTCCGGCGACCGTCAGTATGTACGCAGCCTCAGCTACGACTGCGATGGCGACGTGCTGCTGGTGGTCGTCGATCAGGAGGGGAAAGGCGCCTGCCACACCGGCAACCGCTCCTGCTTCTACCGGTCCTTCGGCGACACCGCCGCTCCCACATGACGATCCCCGAACCCAGCTCCGGTTCCGGACCGGGCGCCGTCGGCTTCCGCTCCCTGGCCGCCAAGCACCGGATCGTCCCGGTCTGGCGCGAGCTGATCGCCGACACCATCACCCCGGTCGGGGTGTTCCTCCAGATCGTCGGCCACGGTGACCGGGTCGGATTCCTGCTCGAGTCGGTGGAGGGCGGGGAGCGCTGGGGCCGCTACTCGTTCGTCGGGCGCAATCCGCTGGCCACCGTCAAGGCGGTGGGCAACGCGGTGACCACCTCCGGGCCGGTGGATCTCGATGCGGTGACCGACGACGCCGTCACCGGGGACCGCGGGGTGTTGGCGGCCATGGAAGCCATCCTCAACGCCTTCGAGTCGCCCGAGCTGCCCGATCTCCCGCCGCTCCACGCCGGGCTGGTCGGCTATCTCGGCTACGACGTGGTCCGGGAGGTCGAACACCTCCCCGACACCCCGCCCGACGACCTCGGCCACCCGGACGCCATCCTGGCCGTCATCGGCCAGCTGGCCGCCTTCGACCACTGGCGCCAGCGGGTGGTGCTGATCGACAACGTGGTCATCGACCCGTCGTGGGGGGCCGACGAGCTCGACGTCGCCTATGTCGCCGCCCAGGAGCGGCTGGACGAGCTGACCGCTGACTGCTTCCGCCGGATCGACGAGCCGGCCCGCCTCCTGCCCATGAAGGCTCCGGCCCCGGGCGACGTGGTGCGCACCATGTCCGATGGGCTCTACCAGGACGCGGTCCGGGCGGCCAAAGACCACGTCACCGCCGGGGACGTCTTCCAGGTGGTGCTCTCCCAGCGGTTCGACCTTCCCTCCCTGGGGGTCGACCCTTTCGATGTCTACCGGGTGCTCCGGCTGGTCAACCCGAGCCCGTACCTGTACTTCCTCCGGTTCCCCGAAGTCACGGTGGTCGGCGCCTCTCCCGAGCCGATGGTCCGCCTCCGCGACGGCACGGTGATCTCCCGGCCCATCGCCGGGTCGCGGCCCCGGGGCCGGACCCCGGAGGAGGATCTCCGGCTCCAGGGGGAGCTGATCGAGGATCCGAAGGAGGTGGCCGAGCACGTGATGTTGGTGGACCTGGCCCGCAACGACGTCGGCCGGGTGGTGTCGTTCGGGACTGAACAGATCGACGAATTGATGGTGGTGGAGCGCTACAGCCATATCATGCACATAACCTCGCAGGTGTCCGGACGGCTGGCCCCGGGGAAGGGGCCCATCGACGTGCTGCGGGCCACCCTTCCGGCCGGCACCCTGTCGGGGGCACCCAAGGTGCGGGCCATGGAGATCATCGACGATCTCGAACCGACCAAGCGCGGGATCTACGGCGGGGTGGTGGGCTATCTCGACTTCTCCGGGAACCTCGACACCGCCATCGCCATCCGCACCATGACGGTGAGCCCCGACGGTCGCGCCTCGGTCCAGGCCGGTGCCGGGATCGTCGCCGACAGCGACCCGGCGTCGGAGAACTCGGAGTGCGCCGACAAGGCGGCGTCGATGCTGTCGGCGGTGGCCATGACCCGGGCCACCACAGTCGCCAGCGACGCGAGACAGCCATGAGGGTGGCCGCCCATCCCGACCTGCTGGCCGGCTACCGCGCCCTGCGCACCTCGGTGGCCGCCCACCGGCTCGACCGGGATGTGCTGTTGGTGTCGGGTCCGGATGCCTCCACCTACCTGCAAGGGCAGGCCAGCCAGGACGTGGCCGGACTCGGAGTGGGAGCCACCGCCGAGTCGCTGCTCCTCAGCCCCCAGGGAAAGCTGGACGCCTTCATCCGGGTGACCCGCACCGGGACCGACGACTTCGTCCTCGACACCGATCCCGGGTTCGGCGAGGTGGTGAAGGCCCGGCTGGAGCGGTTCCGGCTACGGGTGAAGGTGGACATCGAGCCGCAGTCGTGGCAGTGCCTGGCCGTCCGCGGCCCCGACGCCCAGCCGGCGGTGGTGGTGTCGGCCGCGGCCGAGGCCGACCCGTCGGTGCTGCGGCTGCCGGTCGACTGGCCCGGGTTCACCGGCTTCGACCTGTTGGGCCCGGCCACCGGCGGTGCGGGGGCCGACGCCTGGGTGGTGGACACGGTGGTGCGAAGCGGCCCCGACGCCTTCGAGGCGGTCCGCATCGAGGCCGGGCTCCCAGTCAACGGGAGCGAGCTCACCGAGGCGACCATCGCCGCCGAGGCCGGGTTGGTGGAGCGGACGGTGTCGTTCGACAAGGGCTGTTTCACTGGTCAGGAGCTGGTAGCCCGGCTCGACTCCCGGGGGTCGAAGGTGGCCAGGAAGCTGGCCGGTCTGGTGGTCGGAACCGGGAGCGATGCCGACGGGCTCCCTCCGGTCGGAGCCGCGGTGTGGACCTCCGACGGTGAACATGAGGTCGGGCACCTCTCCTCGGTGGCGTGGTCGCCCCAGTTCGACGCACCGGTGGCGCTGGCCACCCTCCACCGCCGGGTCACCCCTCCCGAGACGGTCCAGTTGCGGTGGGACGTGGATGGCGCCGCCGTCCAGATCGACGCCGACGCCCGGACACTGCCGCTGGTCACTTAAAGCCGGGCGCGTTGTCTCAGCTCAGCGGCTCGGCCAGCCCGAGGATGATGCCGCTCGGCCCGCGGAGATAGCAGAGCCGGTAGCTGTCCTCGAAGCGCGTCACTTCGCCAACGAGTTCGGTGCCGTGGGTGCGGAGGCGGGCGAGAGTGTCCTCGATGTCGTCGACGGCGAACATCACCCGGTGCAGGCCCAGCGTGTTGGCCGGGCTGATCTCCGGCTCGGGGGTGATCGCCGTCGGGGTGTGGTACTTCGCCAGTTCGAGCCGGCCCGGGGCGTCCGGGATCCGCATCATCGCGATCTCGCTTCGCATGTCGTCGAGCCCGACGACCTTTCCCGCCCAGCTTCCATCGATCAGCATTCTGCCTTCCAGCTCCATGCCGAGTTCGGTGAAGAACGCCACCGCGGCGTCGAGGTCGTCGACGACGATGCCGACGTTGTCCATGCGCTGAATCGTCATGTCCCCGAGGATAGGGGCCGGGTCCGACCCCGTCGGCGCCGCCCCGGCACCCCCAGGATGTTGGCCGTGCCGTCGTTCGAGTCGGTGTTCGCCACCCATCTCGCCAATCCACGGAAATGCACCAGCTTTCAGGCACGGGACGAGGCATCCGGTTGTGACCAGGGATTCGGGCGAACATAATGACCGCAGTGGATGCACGAGCTGAAGGTGGGGAGTCGGGGGAGATCACCGGCCAAGAGCCGGAGATCACTCTCGAAGAGCCCGCCACCTTCGTCTTTCCCCACGACCCCCGGGATGGCTGGGAGCCCGGAGCGCCGTCGCTCAAGGCCATAGGGCCGAGCGCCATCTTCGGGGCGGTGATTCCCCTCGGGGTGTACTACCTGGTCCGCCGGTCGGTCGGGGGGGATGCCCCGGCCCTGGCCCTGGCCGGGATACCGGCCGCGCTGTGGGTGGGCATCGAGTGGATCCGTCAGCGGAGGATCGACCCGATCGGAGCCATCGTCCTGTTCGGCTTCATCGCCGGGCTGTTCACCTCCTACGCCCTCGGCGGGAGCGCCTTCGTGCTCAAGGTCCGTGACTCGGCCTTCACCTTCATCTTCGGGTTGGCCTGTCTGATCTCGCAATACGTCGGGCGCCGCCCGATCATCTTCTACATCGGCCGGGCGCTGTCGGCGGGTGACGACCCGGTCCGCCGGGAGGCGTTCGACGGGCTGTGGGAGATGGCCCCGGCCCGGGTCCTGTTCGGCATGATCAATACCGCCTGGGGCGTCGGGCTCATCTGTGACGCCGCGGCTCGGGTCCTGCTGGCGCTGGTGCTTCCCACCGGCCCGTTTTTGGCCGTCTCCCCGGTGGTCGGCGGCGTGTTCATCGGGAGTCTGCTCGCCTTCACCATCTGGCTGTCCAGGTGGGGACGGAACCGGGCGGAGTCGGCCATGGATGCCGGCTTCCCGGAGGGCGCCGGGACGGTACGGGGGATGCTGCATTACCGCCGCACCAACGCGGCGGCGAGGGCGGTCACCATCCCCGTCGAGAATCCGGGCTGACCCGACCGGGAACGCCTATCCCGGGAGAACCCGTGGCCTTGCCTATAGTTGCCAAAGGCGAGAGCCCCGGGACGGCGATGCAACCGGGGACCACGACACCCGAGGAGGACCGTGACCCCAGGCCGGAAGGACAACGACAAGGGCAGCGGCCGGATCCAGGCCATGGGTGGCGAGACCCTGCAATTGGTCGTCGATTACGTCAAGCAGGAGACCCTGCAGCCGTTGAAGGGTCTGGGCCGGTTCATCGTCTTCGGGGTGGCCGGGTCGGTGGTGCTGGGCATCGGCCTGGTGATCGCCGCGGTGGGGCTGCTCCGGGTGCTGCAGGCGGAAACCGGGAGCACCTTCGCGGGGAACTGGTCGTGGGCTCCCTACCTGATCTGCCTGGTGGCGGTGGTGGCGGTGGCCGTGGTGGCGGCGTTGGCGGTCAAGCGGGGCCAGGGTCGGCGGCAACTCGAACGAGACAAGGAGACAGCATGAGCCCGGTATCGGGAACCATCACCCGCGACGACATCGAGGCCCGCTTCCGCGAGCTCAACGGCGAGGTCGCCACCGAGGTCGAGTCGGCCCGGTCCAAGCTGCTGGTGGCCGGGGCGGCGGCGGTGGTGGTGGTGATCACCATCGCCTTCCTGGCCGGTCGGCGGCGGGGGCGGAGCCGTTCGACGGTCGTCGAAGTCCGGCGGATCTGAACCGTGGAGCGCCTCCTCCGCTATTTCGTGAAGAACGGGTTCCGCCGCGGCTTCCGGGGTGAGCACCCGATCTGGTTCGTGGTCGGGGTGTCGGCCTGGTTGCTCATCCGGGCCCGCCGCCACGACGATGATGTCGTCTACCGGACGGTCCTCCGTCCGGGTGAACGGCTGGCGGTGGTGACCCGGGAGCCGGGTTCCGCCGAACCGTCCGGCGATTGACGGCGGTGGGCGACGAGGTCGAACCGGCAACGCTCCGCGACGGTGAACGGGTGCTGCTGGTCGACGCCAAGGAGCGTCAGTATCTGATCACCCTGCGGGCCGGGGCCAACTTCCACACCCACATGGGCATCGTCGGTCACGACGACCTGATCGGCGCCGCCGATGGATCCACCGTCACCGGCAGCACCGGGCGCCGCTTTCTGGTCGTCCGCCCGACGCTGTCGGACGTGGTGCTGAAGATGCCCCGGGGAGCCCAGGTGATCTACCCGAAGGACCTGGCCGCCATCATGGTGCTGGCCGACATCGCCCCAGGGGTGTCGGTGCTGGAGGCGGGGGTGGGATCGGGGGCACTGTCCATGGCCCTCCTGCGGGCCGGGGCCGAGGTGGTCGGCTACGAGTTGCGGGAGGACTTCGCCGAACGGGCCCGAGCCAACGTGGAGGCCCTGGTGGGGGAGCGCCCCCGCTACCGGGTGGAGATCCGGGACATCTACGACGGCATCGAGGAGCGGGGGCTCGATCGGATTGTCCTCGACCTGCCCGAACCCTGGAGGGTGCTGCCTCATGCCGAGATGGCCATGCGCTCGGGGGGCATCCTCTGCTGTTATCTGCCCACCATCAATCAGACGTCGGAACTCCGCAACGCCCTCGCCCACTCCGCCTTCGGGATGGCCGCCACCGTCGAGGTCCTTTACCGCACCTGGCACGTGGAGGCCCGATCGGTCCGCCCCGACCATCGGATGGTCGGGCACACCGGCTTTCTCACCACCGCCCGGCTCCTGGTTCCGGACACCGAGGCGGCTCCCTACAACGCCAAGAAGTACGGCGCCGACGGCGAAACCTGACGCCGAATTGGCCGGCGACGCCGGCACCGAGCCGGTTCCGAACTGATCGTCGGTCGGTGGGGAGGGCGTCAGTCCGGGGCGGGGGTCAGCTCTGTTCGATGAAGATGCACTCGCCGGGGCACTCCTCGGAGGCCTCCACCACGGCGTCTTCGAGGTCGCTGGGCACGCTGGCCATCCCGGCCGAGCCGCCCGGCTCGTTCTTCACGTCGGCGCCTTCCTTCACGTAGGCAAGGCCATCATCCAGCAGGGTGAACACCGCGGGGGCGATCTCCTCGCAGAGACCATCCCCGGTGCAGAGATCCTGGTCGATCCAGACCTTCATCAGTTGCGACTCTCCTACGTCCATTCCGGTCCACAGCGTTGTGGACGGCCGACACGGCGATTCCGGCGGGTTGACAGCGCCAAACGCCCGCTGCCCGACCCCGAAGGGCCTGGTACCCGACACCTCCATGCTATCCCGAACCGCGCTGGGCCCAAGTTGATGCCTGTGGCCAGCGGCCAGGCGCATCCGGATGGCATCGGGTGCCGCATGATCCGGCCAACCTCCGGTGTATGGTCGCCAATGAGGAGCCCAGACATGAGAGGTGATTCCGACGACTGATCCTGACAACGCCGAGGACCGGCTCGGGCCGGGCGAGGGGATGGAGAGTGATGATCTCGCCACCTTGAGGCTCCGCGCCCAGGAGGCGGAAGAAGAGGTCACCCTGCTCCGGCGGCGCCTCCAGGAGAGCCCGCTGCGGGTCCAGACGTTGGAGGAGCGACTCCTCGAGACCAAGGGCCAGTTGGCCCAGGCCGTCTCCCAGAACGAGAAGCTCACCTTCACCCTCCAGACGGCCAAGGAGCACATCACCAATCTCCGCGAAGAGGTGGAGAAGCTCACCCAGCCTCCCGCCGCCTACGGGACCTTCCTCGGCACCAACGACGACGGTTCGGTCGACGTCTTCTCCGGGGGTCGGAAGATGCGGGTCTCGCTGCATCCGGAGATCAGCCTCAGTGACCTCCAGCGCGGGGACGAGGTGGTCCTCAACGAATCGCTCAACGTGATCCTGGCCCGGGAAGGCGAGGGTTCCGGCGAGGTGGTGGTGCTCAAAGAGGTGCTCGACGGGGGCAAGCGGGCGCTGGTCTACTGCCGGGCCGACGAGGAGCGGGTGGTCGAGCTGGCCGACGCGCTGATCGGGGTGAAGCTCCGCTCCGGGGACACCGTGCTGATGGAGTCCCGGACCGGCCTGTTGGTGGAGAAGCTGGCCCGTCCCGAAGTCGAAGAGCTCGTCCTCGAGGAGGTGCCCGACGTCACCTACAACGACGTCGGCGGACTCGACGCCCAGATCGAGGCGATCACCGATGCCGTCGAGCTTCCCTATCTCCACCGCGAACTGTTCGCCGAGCACAAGCTGCCGGCGCCCAAGGGGATCCTGCTCTACGGCCCGCCCGGTTGCGGCAAGACGCTGATCGCCAAGGCGGTGGCCAACTCCCTGGCCAAGAAAGTCGCGCTGGTCACCGGCAACACCAACACCCGCAGCTACTTCTTGAACATCAAGGGCCCCGAACTGCTGAACAAGTATGTCGGGGAGACTGAGCGCCAGATCCGCCTGGTCTTCCAACGGGCCCGGGAGAAGTCGGAGGAGGGAGTCCCGGTCATCGTCTTTTTCGACGAGATGGACTCGTTGTTCCGGACCCGGGGCACCGGGATCAGCTCGGACATGGAGTCGACCATCGTGCCCCAGCTGTTGGCGGAGATCGACGGGGTGGAGACCCTGCGCGACGTCATCGTCATCGGGGCATCCAACCGCGAGGACCTGATCGACCCGGCCATCCTCCGGCCCGGACGGCTGGACGTCAAGATCCGCATCGAGCGGCCGAACGAGATCGCCGCCGCCCAGATCTTCGCCCGCTACCTGACTCCCGACCTCCCGCTGGACGCCGACGAGGTCAACACCCGGGGGGGCGGTGACCCGGCCAAGGCCACCCAGTCGATGATCGAGGCGACCGTCAACGAGATGTACCGGGAGGACGAAGAGAACCGGTTCCTCGAGGTGACCTACCAGAACGGGGACAAGGAGATCCTCTACTACCGGGACTTCTCCTCCGGCGCCATGATCGAGAACATCGTCCGCCGGGCCAAGAAGCTGGCCATCAAGCGGGCCATCGCCGGCACCGGCCGGGGCATCCGCACCGACGACCTCCTCGAATCGATCCGCCAGGAGTACAAGGAGAACGAGGATCTCCCCAACACCACCAACCCCGACGACTGGGCGAAGATCTCCGGAAAGAAGGGCGAGCGGATCGTCTACATCCGCACGCTCATCAGCGAAGACCTGGGAACCAAGGGCGGCCGGTCCATCGAGCGGGTGGGCACCGGTCAGTATCTCTAGGCCGAACTGAGGATAGGGTCGGCGCGTGGCCATCCCCAAGGTCTGCGGCATCGAAACCGAGTACGGCATCCACGTCGAAAACGGCGACCCCAACCCGATCGCGGCTTCGTCGGTGCTCATCAATGCCTACGCCCAGGACATCGTCCGCCAGCAGACGGGTTGGGACTTCGAGGATGAGTCGCCCGGCAACGATGCCCGGGGATTCGCCCGCGAGGGTTCGATGCCGCCGGAGGTGGAGACCCACCTGCTGAACACCGTGCTCACCAACGGGGCCCGGTTCTACGTGGATCATGCCCACCCGGAGTTCTCCACCCCGGAGTGTGCCGACGCCCTCGAGTGCGTCCGCTACGACCGGGCGGGGGAGCAGATCCTCATCCGCTCGATGATGGCCGCCAACGCCTCGGTGCCGGACGGCCGCCGCTTCGTCGTCTACAAGAACAACTCCGACCGGAAAAGCAACTCCTACGGGACCCACGAGAACTATCTGATGGATCGGGCGGCGCCGTTCGACCGGATCATCTACGGGGTCACCCCGCACTTCGTCACCCGGGCCATCTACACCGGGGCCGGGAAGGTGGGATCGGAGACCTCCACCCACGAGGACCGGAAGGCCGACTTCCAGCTCACCCAGCGGGCGGAGTTCTTCGAGGAGCGGGTCGGCCTGGAGACCACCCTCAAGCGCCCGATCATCAATACCCGGGACGAGCCCCACGCCGACCCCCACCGGTACCGGCGCCTCCACGTCATCGTGGGGGACGCCAACCTCGCCGAAGTCGCCTCCCTGCTCAAGGTGGGCACCACCTCGCTGGTGCTGGCCATGATCGAGGACAACGTCAGCGGCACCCGCGACCTGGATCTGGCCGACCCGGTGGCGGCCATGCACCAGGTGTCGTTCGACCGGACGCTGGCCCGACCCCTGGAGATGTCCGACGGCTCCACCGCCACCGCCCTGGACATCCAGTGGGAGCTGTTCTCGTTGGCCCGCAAGTACGCCGACGACCTGGGGCTCGACTGCATGGGGAATGAGGCGGTCGGCGAGGAGGTGCTCCGGCGCTGGGAGATGGTCCTCCAGGGGTTGGAGACCGATCCGATGTCGCTGTCCCGCCAACTCGACTGGGTGGCGAAACTGCGGCTGCTGGAGGGGTACCGGGAGCGCCACGGGTGCGGGTGGGACGACCATCGGCTGGCCGCCATGGACCTCCAGTACCACGATCTCCGGCCCGACCGGTCGCTGTTCCAGCGGCTGGACACCGAGAAGCTGGTGGCGGAGGAAGCGGTGATCAGCGCCATCACCGAGCCCCCCCGGAACACCCGGGCCTGGTTCCGGGGCCAATGCCTGACCAAATGGCCGGCGGAAGTGGTCACCGCCAACTGGGATTCGTTGGTCTTCGACCTCGGCACCGATCCGCTGCGGCGCGTCCCTATGATGGACCCCCTACGAGGCACGGCCGATCACGTGGACGAACTATTGCAGCAGAGTGCAACTCCGTCGGAGTTGTTGGATCGGCTGAGCAGCTAGGGAGAGTGGCAGATGGCTGAACGAGAAATGAAGAAGAAGACGAGTGGCACCGACCACGCCAAGGAAGAGGCGGTGGAGGAGGTTCCGGCCACATCGGACAAGGGCGAGAAGCTGAAGGCCGAACTGGACGACCTCCTCGACGAGATCGACGAGGTGCTGGAGGACAACGCCGAGGAGTTCGTGCGCAACTACGTGCAGAAGGGCGGAGAGTAGCCCCGGTGACGTTGCCGTTCTTCACCCCATTGGACGATCCGGGCCCGGATTTCGCCCGGCTCATCCGTCGTCTCCAGGTCCCGATGCCGGCCTTCGCCGTCGGTGGCCGGCCAGCGGGCGCCCCGGTCGCCGCCGCCCCGGGGATTCCGGACTACCGCCATGGCACCACCGTGGTCGCCCTCCGGTTCGCCGACGGGATCGTGATGGCCGGTGACCGGCGGGCCACCGAAGGCCACGCCATCGCCCACCGGGCGATGGAGAAGGTGTTCCCGGCCGACCGGTATTCGGCAGTGGCCATTGCCGGCGCCGCCGGCCCGGCCGTCGAGATGGTCAGGTTGTTCCAGACCCAGCTCGAGCATTACGAGAAGGTGGAAGGGGTGGTGCTCAGCCTGGAGGGGAAGGCCAACCAGCTGAGCAACATGGTCCGCGAGCACCTGCCCATGGCGATGCAGGGGCTGGCGGTGGTCCCGCTGTTCGCCGGCTACGACCTGGCCCGGGGAACCGGGCGGATCTTCACCTACGACGTGACCGGCGGCCACTACGAGGAGACGGAGCACAACGCCACCGGCTCGGGGGGGCGCGACGCCCGCACCACCATCAAACTCGGGTACCGGGTGGGCATGGCCCGGGACGACGCCGTCGAGCTGGCCATCCAGTCGCTCTACGAGGCCGCCGACGAGGATTCGGCCACCGGGGGACCCGATCTGGTGAGGGGGATCTACCCGCTGGTGGCCACCGTCACCGCCGACGGTTACCAGGAGGTCCCCGAAGACGACGTCGCCCTCCGGTTCGCCAACCTGATCGAGCGTCGACGAGCGGAGGGCCGCGACTCATGACCATGCCGTACTACGTGGCCCCCGAGCAGGTGATGAAGGACCGGGCCGAGTACGCCCAGAAGGGCATCGCCCGGGGCCGGTCGCTGATCGCCAGCGTCTACGACCAGGGGATCGTGATCGTGGCCGAGAACCCGTCCCGCACCCTCCACAAGATCAGCGAGATCTACGACCGGATCGCCTTTGCCGGGGTGGGGAAGTACAACGAGTTCGATCAGCTGCGGGTGTCCGGGGTCCGACACGCCGATACCAAGGGCTACGCCTACAGCCGGGAGGACGTCGACGCCCGGTCGCTGGCCAACCTCTACGCCCAGTACCTCGGGCAGGTCTTCACCCACGAGATGAAGCCGCTGGAGGTCGAGATCCTGGTGGCCGAGCTCGGCACCGATCAGCACCCGCATCAGCTGTACCACATCGCCTACGAGGGAACCATCACCGACGAGGACCGCTACGCGGTGCTGGGCGGGGAGACCGAGTCCATCGCCGAGAAGGTGGAGTCCGCCTGGACGGACAACTGGACGCTCTCCGCCGCGCTGCAGGCGGCGGTGGGGGCGCTGGCCGGGGAGGAACGGACCCTGGCCGGCCAGGACCTGGAGGTGGCGGTGCTGTCGGAGGGGAACGGCCGGCGGGCCTTCCACCGGATCCTGAACAGCGAGCTGGACGCCCTGCTGGCTTGAGATCGGGGCCGACCGGCCCTGGTGATCAGGCTCTCCGCGGGAATCGGGTGGCTGCAAGGTACCGTGAGGGCATGGACAAGCGCATCTTTGGCTTGGAGAACGAATACGGGGTCACCTGCACGCTGCGCGGGCAGCGCCGGCTGAGCCCCGACGAAGTCGCCCGCTACCTGTTCCGCCGGGTGGTCAGCTGGGGACGGTCGTCCAACGTCTTCCTCGAGAACGGGGCGCGCCTCTATCTCGACGTCGGCAGCCATCCGGAGTACGCCACCCCGGAATGCGACGACATCGCCGAGCTGGTGGTCCATGACAAGGCGGGGGAGTGGATCCTGTCGTCGCTGGTCGACGGGGCCGAGACCCGTCTGCAGGAGGAGGGCATCCGGGGCGACATCTACCTGTTCAAGAACAACACCGACTCGGCCGGCAATTCCTACGGCTGCCACGAGAACTATCTGACCAGCCGGCGGGACGACTTCGCCCACTACACCGAGGTGCTGATCCCGTTTCTGGTCAGCCGCCAGATCTACGCCGGCGCCGGCAAAGTGCTCCAGACCGCCCGGGGGGCGGTGTTCTGCCTGAGCCAGCGGGCGGAGCACATCTGGGAGGGCGTCTCGTCGGCCACCACCCGGAGCCGGCCGATCATCAACACCCGGGACGAGCCGCACGCCGACGCCGAGAAGTACCGGCGGCTCCACGTGATCGTCGGCGACTCCAACATGAGCGAGTACGCCACCTTCCTGAAGGTGGGCACCACCAGCATCATGTTGCGGATGCTCGAGGACGCCGGCACCGTGCTGCCCGACCTCACCCTGGAGAACCCGATCCGGGCCATCCGGGAGATCAGTCACGACATCACCTGCCGCCGGACGGTGCGGCTGGCCAACGGGCGGGAGATGAGCGCGCTGGACATGCAGGCCGAGTACCTCCAGCGGGCGTTGAAGTACCGCGACCGGCAGGGTCTCTCACCCCAGGAGGACCGGGCCCTGGACATGTGGGAGCACTGTCTCAAGGGGCTGGGATCGGATCCGCTGTCGTTGCACCGGGAGTGCGACTGGGTGGCCAAGTACCGGTTGATCGACAGCTACCGCCATCGGCACCGCCTCCCGCTCAACAGCCCGGCGGTGTCGCTGCTCGACCTCCAATACCACGATGTGGACCGCAGCCGG
>DASXFR010000039.1:0-20663 GCA_036489495.1 Acidimicrobiales bacterium
CTCCACGAGGGCATGGCCTCCCAGATCTCCGCGGCCCACCCGTCGGGCGATCTCGACCCGGAGGTCACCAGTATGGCGGTGCTGGCCATGCTCGACCGGTTCCACTTCATGCGCGAGTTCATGGGCACCCCGGTCGACGAGGACGCCCTCGATACCCTCACCACCATGGTCCACCGGGCGTTGTTCGCCCCCGCCGCGGGTCGGGCGGCCAAGGCCCGCACCGGCTGAGCACCAACAACTTTCTCCCAACCGCTGTCGATTCCGGGCTCTGTCGCCCGTCGTATGAGTGACAGTCAAGGCAGTAGCCGAACCCCAAAGGAGAATTCTGATGCCTCATCCCGTGATCCATGCCGAGATTCGCTCCGAAGACCCCGATGCCACTCGTCGTTTCTATTCTGACCTGTTCGGATGGAAGGTGGCGTCCGAGGGAGCCTTCCCGGGTTACACCTTCATCGATACCGGGGTCGAAGGCGGGACCTACGTCGCCATCAGTCCTCGTCAGAGCGCGGAAGACGAAGTCCTGTTCTTCGTCGGCGTCGAAGACGTCGCCGCCACCCTGAAGAAGGCCGAGCAGTTGGGCGGGACCATCGTCCAGTCGGCCCAAGAGGTTCCCGGGACGAGCTTCGGTGTCTTTGCCGATGCCCAGGGCCACAAGGTTGGGGTGGCGGCGAACGGCTGACACCCAGCTCCGTACGGTTCAGCCGTTGAGGACTACCTCGACGGCTGCGCCGGCGGCGGCCAGATCAACCCTCTGGTTGTCCTCCCGGTAGCGGAATCCCTGCACGTTGAAGAGTCGGACTTCCTCGGCGGTCATCGGGTACGGACCCCAGTGCCAGGTCCCGGGATGGAGCACCGCCGCCGAGAGCACCGGCAAGATGAACGCCCGCAGCCGGGACGGGTCAGGGGGCTGAGCCGGGTCGGAGTCGGCGGGGGCGACGACGATGACCGCGTCATCGTCGAGGGGCATCAGCGCCTGGGTATGGGTGGCGTGGCGGAATAACACCTCACACCGGAGTCCCCGGTTGGACTCGGGGACCTCGTCCCGCCGGTGACTGATGATGTTCACGTGAACATCGCCCCAGGCAAAGGCCAATCGCCCCTGGCCATCGGAGGGGTCGGTATCGGGAACCGGAAGCCAGCCATACGGTGCCCATCCGTCCGACGACAACGGGTCAGGGGTGATCCGGCGCAAAGCGTCGTCCATGTCCTCCTCCCTTCCCTGGCCAGTCGTCGATTCCGCCCTTCGGCCCGACCGACCCGGCACTAGCCTGACACCGACAGTGCATCGGCAACCCGATGCAATCTATCGATTGGGAGGTGCCAGGCCCGTGACCATGGACGTGCGCAACATCGAAGATGTCGCCCCGGTAGTGGAGCACAACGGCACCGTCCCGGTGTGGTGGATGGTCAAATCCCGGGAACTGAAGGACATCACCGAGGGCGGCTACCTGGAGCTGGTGAACGAGTTCGAGGTGGCCGGTGGCGGGCGGGTCGACCCCCACTGCCACCCGACCCATGAGTTCTATTACGTCCTCTCCGGCCGGGGCATCATGACGGTGGGCGACGACGAGCGGCAGATCGCCCAGGGCGACCTGGTCCATATCCCGCCGGATGTCGTTCACACCCTCCGGCCGGTGAGCGACAATGCCTCCATCCACTGCTTCTGCTTCGCCATCGGCACCAAGGATGCCGGGGTCATCGACTACACCAATCACTGAGCCGGGGGCGTCACCGGCCCAACGTTCAGCCGACGGGGGACGGGGTGGACGGGTTAACCCTTGGCGTAATCGGCGTAGCCCTGCCAATCGATCATCACGCAGGCCTCGTTACCGACCACCCATGCATCGTGCCCGGGAGTAATGGCGGCAAAGTCTCCGGGGCCGAACTCCATGGCCTCGCCGTCGTCCATGACGACATTGATCCGGCCCGAGATGACGTAGCCGGTATGGGCGGCCTCACAGCTGTGGGTTTTGGCGATCGGCTTCACGTGCTCCGACCACTTCCAGCCGGGGAGGAACGTGGCTCGGCCAACCAGTCCGGCATCGGTCTCCACCAGCTCGAGCTGGCCGGTCGCCGCTTCGAATGGTCGGGTCTCGTCAGGTTGATTGAGGCTCTTGCGGACCAGTCCTGGCATGGTGCCCTCCTTATTTTACCTACGTAATGGCAGTCACATCTCTTCGATGCTGCGAACGTCGAGGTTTCGGAACACCATCGGCCCGTCGCACAGCGCGGTGAGGCGCTCGGCGAAAGCGGCGGTCTCGGGGAGCTCGGAATTGGCCATGGCTTCCTCGAAGGAGGGGAACTCCACGATCTGGAGGTAGGTATTCGGCCGATCCCGGTCCTGGGTGAAGGTTCCCCGTTGGGCGGTGCGCCGGCCCTCCGTCTGGGCCTGCCATTCGGCGGCGAGCGCTTCGACCTCGTCCGGCCGGGTCGTCGTGAGCTCGATGATCTGGACGAATGCCATCGGACACCTCGCTTGCCCAGGGTTGGCTAGAAACCCCTATCGGCACGGTACTGCCGATTTAGGGACAGAACAATCGGGTTTCTCGATCCGCCAGCCATCCACTTGGGATTCATTTTTGACCCGCGGGGTCGACCTGACCGGCATCGATGCGGCCGGCTCCGGTATGGCTCGCCCGGTCAGAGCATCCGACGGCGAACGGCTCGCCAACCGAACCTCCCCAGCACGGCCAGCACAGCCAGGCAGAGCAAGACGAAGAGGGTCGGGCCGGCGATCCGGACAAGCCAATCAAACCCTGTGACGAAGCCGTGGACCCCGTCGTGCCAGGCTTTGCCCAGTCCCGAGCTCGGCTGCGGCGGCGGGGCGGGAGTCCTTCCGGCCTCGGCCAGCGACACCGTGAGCGTGCCGTAGGTGGTCTCACCGTTGAGGACGTCGAGTTGGCCCTGGAGCTGCTCAATTTGGGTCTGGAGGGAATCCAGCTGGCTCTGGACGGCCAGGATGTCGCCGATGGTTGTGGCTTTGGCCAGGATGCTCAGGTACTGCTGACGGCTGGCCTGCAGGGCGTCGATACGCGCCTGGAGGTCGACGACCTGCCCGGTGACGTCGGTGGAGGTGGTGGTCACCGAGGTGGCATGGCCGACCTTCTGCACCTGGGCCAGGAGCGAGGCAAAGGAGGACTCGGGAACCTGCAGCGCGATGGTCCCCGACGATGGGTTGCTTTCGTCTCCCGGGCCCAGCTGCGACTGGCTGCTGGCCACGAACCCCCCGAAGCCGGCCACCAGCGTGGTGAGTTTCGTCATTGCCGATGAGAGCTTGCCGTCGCCGATAGTCAAACTCACCGAGCCCTTGGCCTCCACCTTGGCCGACTGGCCAACCGATCCGGTCGGCAGTGGCGGCACCGCGGTCGACGGGGCCGCGCCTCCGGTCGCCCCGTTGGCGGATGGCGGTTGGGGTGCCGCCGATCCGGCGATGCCGGGACCGGCCAAACCGGTTGAACCCGGATTGGGGACTGTCGTGCTGGGTACCGTCAGGGCGTGTGCCGGCCCGGCGGCGATGGTCTTCGGGGGGCTCGAGGTGGTCGCCAACAAAGGCAGGGTGATCCCGCCGGCCACCAGGACCACCACCGCCGCCACCAGCACCATTCGGCCCCGACCGCTCCGAGGCACCAACGAGCCAAGGCGGGATGATGGGGTCGTCGGCCTCGGGGTCTGGGCCGCAGCCAGGACTCGCTCGGTTGCACCTTCCGGGACGTCGATGTCCTCGGCCGCGTTACGGAGGGCCTCAGCCAGCACGCCTTCATCGATCATGGTCACCGGAGGGCCTCCGAGTCAGTAGTGGAATCGTCATAGCCATCTGCCCGCAGGGCAGGATGCTCGGCCAGCAATCGACGGGCTTCGTGCAGGCGCGACTTGACCGTTCCCGGCCGCCGGCCGATAGAGATGGCGATCTCCCGCTCGCTGAGATCGGCGTAGTAACGCAGCACCACCACCACCCGCAGGTGGAGAGGTAGGTCCTGGAGGGCCTTGACCACGTCCTGGGACAAGGCGATGTGCCCGGGGGTGTCCTCGATGGCCGACACCCGGGCCAGCTCATGGTCACCGGATCGTCGGTCCCGATGGGGGATCTCCTGGCGGAGCTTGGAGTTACAGGTGTTGACGACGACCCGGTACAACCAGGGTTTGACGTCGGCTCCGGTGGCCAAGGATGCCCGGAATTTCCACGCTCGGAGGAAGGCCTCCTGCACCGCCTCTTCGGCGTCGAAGCGGTTGCCGAGGATCAGGCAGGCGGTTCGAAAGGAACGGGAATAGCCCTCTTCGAGCCAAGACTCGAGGTCAGCCACCTCCGCACCTGCTTCACTCACCTGAACATCGCCCTTCATCACTCGACTTACATACGCGCCCATACATAGTGACGCTGGGAAGGCGGGAAAGGTTCGGGAGATGCAGCCGACTAGTCGATCGCGGTCCCGGCCACCTCCACCAACAGACGGCTCAGCCTCTCGGGCTCGGAGGCAAACGGTGAATGGCTGGTGGGCCACACGTAACTCTGCGTGCAACGCTTCGCCAACATCGACTGGAGGTCGGGGTGGACGACCATATCCTCGGAGCACACCACATAGGTTGACGGACGCCCCCGCCATGCCACCGCCGACGGGGTCTGACCAAAATTCTCCATCGGCTGAGGCCCGAGATTGGCCAGCGCCCAGGCCACCGTTTCGGGGTCGCAGTCGTTGTAGAGGCAGGCGGTCGCCGACTTTGGCGACACGGTCGAGACGCCATGGTCGTCGATCGACAGGTCGGCGGCGATGTCCGGGCGTCCTTCATGGGACAGCGAGGCGGTCTCGTCGACCAACGCCGCGGCACACGACTCGTGTTGATCCAACGCCAAGGCACACAGGTAGACCAGGTGCTTCACCGCCGGATGGACTCCAGCCTCGGTGATCACCGCGCCGCCGTAGGAATGCCCGAGGAGCACGACATCACCGTTGATTCCGTCGAGGACGGAACGAACTCGGGCCGCATCGCCGTGGAGATCGACGAATGGCCCCGGATCCTTTCCGTGGCCCGGGAGGTCAACGGCAATGGCCGGAACCCCGGCCTCCTCCAGGAGCGGCATCACCCGGTCGAAGCACCAGGCGCCGTGCCAGGCCCCGTGAACGAGCACCACGGTCGGTTTCATGGGGAGATCATGCCCCACCCCGCCAACCGGGAGGCGGGAATCTGGCATTCTCTTCGGATGCCGATCGACGTGCTCTTTGCCGGGGTTGCCACTGCTGACCTCGAGGCGGCCATCGTCTGGTACGAGGCCCTGCTTGGGCGACCCGCCAACGTCATCGTGAATGACGACGAAGTCATGTGGCAGATCCGGGATGGAGCCTGGCTCTACCTCCTCCGGGATCCGAGCCACGCCGGCCATGGCTTGGTCACCGTGTCGGTTCCCGACCTCGATCAGGAGGTCGCCGAGATTGCTGACCGTGGACTGGACCCGCCAACCATCGAGACGATCGAGAGCGCAGGGCGAAAGGCTTCCTATTTCGATCCCGATGGCAACATGGTCTCGTTCGTCGAGGTCTTCTCATCTGACGGGTCAGCGCAACGAGGTCGGACCCGCGCTACTCCGGCGGAAGGTCCACTTCCACCAAGGAGTCGTCCAAGCCGAGCAGTTCTACGGTGGTAGCGCCGGAACGGAGGGATTCGAAATACTCGACCTCCTTGTTGGTCCGGCCCTGGGCCGCCGCCACGATCTCCTTGATCTTGTCCCCCGGAACAATGACGACCCCGTCGACATCACCGACCACCCAATCCCCGAGAGCCACCCGGACACCCGCCACATCAATGGTCTGACCGACGGTGCCCGCCGCCACCTTGCTGGCTCCCGGCAACGCCACCATGGAGGCGAACACCGGGAATCCCAGGCCCCGAAGCGCGGCGACATCCCGGACGCCACCGTCGATGACCAGGCCGACGATCCCCCGGGCCTGGGCACCGGTGGTCAGCACTTCCCCGAAATACCCCCGATCCGGTACGTCGCCCACATCCACCACCAGTGCGCTCCCGGCCGGGGCTCGGGCCACCGCGACATGGATGGCCAGATTGTCGGAGCGTGCGCACCTCACCGGGAGCGCCGGTGCCGCCAGGGTGGCACCCGGCCAGATGGGCCCGACCCGGGGTGGAAGGGTGCGGGCGCCGCACTCTCCCAGGGTGGCCGACCCGAACCGTCCGAGCACCGCGGCCAGATCATCTCCGGTCATCTCTTCGCTCATATCACGCTCCACTCACCGGCTCGGCCCGTCGGCCACCGCCACCGTCACCTCGATCTCGACCGCCCCTCCGCGGGGAAGGGCGGCGACCCCCAGCGCCGAACGGGAGTGGCGACCGGCCGGGCCGAAGACGTCGAACAGGATCCCGCTCGCCCCGTCGACCACCGATGGTTGATCGTGGAAATCCGGAGCCGACGCTACATAGCCGGTGACGGTGAGCACCCGCTCCACCCGGTCGAGGGATCCGAGGGCCGCCTCCAGCACCGAGAGGGCATTGAGAGCACAGACCGCCGCCGCCGCTCGTCCCTCACCCACCGTGATCGTTCGACCCAGGATCCCGGTACAGGTGAGGATTCCATTCACCCGGGGCAGCTGCCCGGAGGTCCGGGCGATGCCCCCATGGACCACCACCGCATCGAGCGGGTCGTGCGGAGGATGCGGTCCGTAGAGCTCCAACCCGAGCTCGGCCAGTCGCTCCCGCACCCGGCCGGACAGGGTCAACCCTTCCAGGTGCGCATGAAGCTGTAGACGCTGGCGAAGTTCGCATTGACTTCATCCGGCAGAGGATGGAGATCGCCGAGGGTGTTGGCCCCCCAGAGGATGTGGGCACTCCGCTCCACCAGCGCAGTGATGTGGAGCACCCGATCGGGCGTCGGGCCAACCGCCACCATCCCGTGATTGGCGATCAGCGCGGCGCCTCGGTCCTTGAGCGCCGCCACCGCCTGGGTCCCCAGGTCTTCGGTTCCGCTGGCGGCGTACTCGGTCACCCGGACTTCCCCGCCGATGAAGATGGAGAACTCGTCGATGCAGGCCGGGATCGACTGGTGGGCCACCGCGAACATGGTGGCGTGGACCGGGTGGGAGTGGATAACCGAGCCGATGTCGTCGTAGGCGGCGTAGCAGGCGAGGTGCAGCGCCATTTCCGAGGACGGCGAGCGGGTACCCGACAGCACCGCGCCACTCGGGTCGATCATCACCAGGTCCTCGAGGGTCATGGCCGAGTAGTCCACCGATGACGGGGTGATCCAGATGTTCCCGTCCTCCATCCGGGCGGAGATGTTGCCGGCGGTTCCCTCCACCAGGCCCCGAGCCAGCATGTCCTTGGCCGCGGCCAGGACCGCGTTGGCCGCGTCCTCTACGAATGCAGCCATTTCACTTCCTCCTCGGTGGTCAGCAGCAGGCCCGGGTGATGCCGCTGGTACCGGGATGGTATCCGCTACCGGCATTGGCTGCCTGACGCGGATGTCAGCCTGGACCCGACCTGACTAGGGTGACGCCATGGGTCTACTCGATGGTCGTGTCGCGGTGGTTACCGGAGCTGGGAGGGGAATCGGTCGCGAGGTCGCCTTGTGCCTCGCCGCCGAGGGAGCCCGGGTGGTGGTCAACGACATCGGGGTCGGTCTCGACGGCCAGGGCGGAGGCGAGGACCCCGCCGATGAGGTGTGCACCGAGATCGCCAAAGCCGGAGGCGAGGCCGTTCCCAACCGCGATTCGGTGAGCGACTTCGAGGGTGCCGGGCGGATGATCAGCACTGCCACCGACAACTTCGGGCAGATCGACATCCTGGTGAACAACGCCGGGATCGTCCGCGATCGCTCGCTGTTGAAGATGACCGAAGAGGACTACGACGCCGTCGTCGCCGTTCACCAGAAAGGCACCTTCAACGCCACCCGGCACGCCGCCCCCCACATGAAGGAGGCGGGCTACGGGCGCATCGTGAACATGACCTCGTCGGCCGGGCTCCGGGGCAACTTCGGGCAGACCAACTACGGGGCGGCCAAGGCGGCGATCATGGGCATGACCTTCGTGTGGGCAGTCGAGCTCGGCAAGTACGGGATCACCGTCAACGCGGTGGCCCCGTCGGGGAGCACCCGGATGACCGAGGGCCTGTACAAGGGAGCCGAGCCACCGGCCAGCGAAGACCCCGCCCTCAACGCCCCGCTGGTGGCCTTCTTGGCCTCCGAGCCGGCCTCGTTCGTCAACGGGCAGGTACTGGGTCGGTCCGGGTACGCCTATACGTTGTTCCAGACCCCGCGCCAGATCGCCAACATGTGGCAGGACGGCGGGTGGACCCCGGCAGAGGTGGCCGAGCACTTCCATGAGGTGCTGGGCCAGCACCTGCAGACGGTGGGCATGCCCGCCCATCCGCTGCTGGGCAAGCGCGACTGACCTTCGACGCCTTCCCCGGTCAGCCGTCGACGGCGGCGAAGTGGCCTTGGAGTTGGTGCTTCAGGACCTTGCCGGTCGGGTTCCGGGGCAGCTGGTCGACGAACTCCCATCGCCTCGGCACCTTGTAGGCGGCCAACGACTCGAGGCCGTGCTGCCGGAGGCCATCGGCGTCGGCGTCCCACCCCGGTCGCAACACCACCACCGCGGCCACATCCTCACCCAGCACCTCGTGGGGCACCCCGATCACCGCCACCTCCGCCACCCCCGGATGGGTGAGGATGACGTTCTCCACGTCGACCGCGTACACGTTGCTCCCACCCCGGATGATCACGTCTTTCACCCGTCCGCCGATGTAGAGGTAGCCGTCGGGGTCGAGCCGTCCGATGTCGCCGGTGCGAAGCCAGCCGTCGACCCAGGTCTCGGCGGTGGCGCCAGGATCGCCGAAGTACTCGCGCGGGCGGCCGGGGATCCGCAGTCGGACCTCGCCGTACTCACCGGCGGGCACCTCGGCGCCGTCCTCGTCGACACAGACCACCTCGGCGGGAGGGAGTGGCTTGCCCACCGAACCCGGACGCCGCACCGCCTCGCCCTTCGGCATCAAGCAGTAGACCGACCCGGCTTCGGTCATCCCGTAGTTGTTGGAGACCATGGCGTCGGGCATCCGCTCCTGGAGGCGGTCGATGGCCACTGGGGCCAGCGGGGCGCTGCCGACCGAGCAGATGTCGATCGACGAGAGGTCGGCCTGGTCGAAACGCGGATGGCCGAGCAGCAGCTGGACCATGGCCGGGACCAGGAAGACCGCCGACGGGGCCTCGGCTTCGACGAAATCGAGCCACTCGCCGGCATCGAACTTCGGTTGGTAGACGGTGGTCATCCCCAGTTTCATCGGGGTGAAGACGAAACTGATCCCGGCGAAGGTGGCCAACGGGCTGGCGTGCAGCCACAGGGTTCCGCTCCAGGTCGGCGGGGAGTTGGGCACGGTCGAGGCGTTCACGTGACGGATGGCCACCCCTTTGGGGTGGCCGGTGGTGCCGGAGGTGAAGAGGATCTCCGAGAGGCCGTCCAGGTCCACCGGCACCTGGAAGCCGGACCCGTCGTCGTCGAGCACGTCGATCCAGGTCCGATGGCGGGGACCCGAACCCGCCGCCCCCGTCGAGGAGGCGTCGATCACCAGCCGGGCGTCGGCCGCTGCACGGCCGCCGGCACTGGCGAGGGACGCGCCCACCCGTTCGTCATCCGCGAACACCGCCACCGCCCCGGCGTGGTCGAGCATGCCGGCCACCTCGGCCGGGGCCAGCCGGGCATCGAGCGGGACCGCCGCGGCCCCGGCCTTGTGGATGGCGGCATAGGCGGTGACCCAGCGGAGGGCATTGGCGCCGCCCAGCCAGATGGCCACCCGGTCGCCGGGACTCACCCCCGAGGAGCTCAATCCCCGAGCCAGCTGGTTGGACTGCCGATCCCACTCCGAAAAGGTGAGGTGATCGCCACCGACCACTCGATAGCCGACGGCGTCGGGATACAGCTCCGCCATGCTGGCCAGCTGGGCTACCTGCAATCCGGAGGCAGCGGGCTTCGATTTGCTCATGAAGTGCCCACTTTTCCTCATCGGCGCCAGGAGTGCACATTGCCGGCGCCCATCCGGACTTCCCGGGCCCGAGGCTGAGAAACTGTCCCCGACCCAAGGAGCCATCCGTTGCGATTTGATGCAGAATTCAAGGGCCGTATCGGGAACGACTGGCGCGATTCCGAGCCGTGGTGGCCGCCCGTCCCCGAACCCCCGACCGGGGCCCCGAACGTTGTCCTGGTGGTGCTCGATGACGTCGGCTTCGCCCAGCTCGGATGCTACGGCTCGGACATCGACACCCCGGTGATGGACCAACTGGCCGCCGATGGGATCCGGCTGGCCAACTTCCACACCACCGCGCTGTGCTCCCCCACGCGGGCCTGCCTGCTCACCGGGCGCAACCACCATCGCAACGGGATGGGCCGGGTGGCCGACCTGGCCGTCGGATTTCCCGGGTATTGGGGACGGCCGCCCAAGGAAAACGGGTTCCTGGGTGAGATCCTCCGAGCCAACGGTTACGCCAGCTACGCGGTGGGCAAGTGGCACCTGACCCCGGAGGACGAGACCCATATGGCCGCTTCCCGCTCGTCATGGCCACTCGGGCGGGGATTCGACCGCTGGTACGGGTTCCACGGTGGCGAGACCCACCAGTTCGTCCCCGCCCTCTACCACGACAACCATTCGGTGCGGCCTCCCACCTCGGTCGACGACGGTTACCACCTCAGCGAGGATCTGGTCGATCGGGCCATCGAATACGTCTCCGACCTACGGGCGGTGGACGCCGACCAGCGGTTCTTCCTGTACCTGGCCACCGGCGCCTGCCACTCCCCCCACCAGGCGCCCGCCGCCTGGATCGGCGGGTACGCCGGTCAGTTCGACGACGGATGGGACGCCTGGCGGCAACGCACCTGGGCCCGACAGCTCGAGCTCGGGATCCTGCCGCCGGGGACCGCCCTGTCGCCGCGTCCCTCGTGGGTGCCGGCCTGGGACAGCCTCGACGATCGGCAACGGGCGGTGGCCGCCCGGTTCATGGAGTGCTTCGCCGGTTTCCTCTCCCATACCGACAACCAGCTCGGACGGGTCATCGATTTCCTCCGCCAGTCCGGGGAGCTCGACGACACGCTGGTGGTGGTGGTCTCCGACAACGGCGCCAGCGCCGAAGGCGGGGCGGAAGGCTCCATCAACGACGTACGCCTCTCCAACCTCGACCCGGCCAGCAACGACGAGATGTTCGAGCGCCTCGATGAGATCGGCGGTCCACTCAGCCACAACAACTATCCGTGGGGCTGGACCATGGCCGGCAATACCCCGTTCAAGCGGTGGAAGCGGGAGGTGCACGAGGGTGGGGTGGCGGATCCATGCATCATCAGTTGGCCCAACCGGCTTCGCTCCAGTGCCGGCGGGATCCGGCACCAGTTCGCCCACGCCATCGACGTACTTCCCACCGTGCTCGATCTGGCCGGCATCCGGCCGCCGGTGGAGATCGACTCGGTCCGCCAGTCATCCATCGACGGGGTCAGCTTCAACTATCTCCTCGGCCCCGACGGGAGCGAGCAGCCCGAGCAGCACATCACCCAGCATTTCGAGATGTTCGGGTCCCGAGCCATCTACCACCGCGGATGGAAGGCGGTCACCTTTCATCCGGTCGGGCCGCTGTACGACGACGGGCTCAACCCGAACGACTCGTTCGACGACGACGTCTGGGAGCTCTACCACGTCGCCGAAGACGTGTCGGAGACCCGCGACCTGGCCGCCGCCTATCCGGAGAAGGTGACCGAGCTGGTGGCACTGTGGTGGGAAGAGGCTCGACAGAACCAGGTCCTCCCCCTCGACAATCGGGTGCTGTGGGCCCTCGTCCACCCGAAGCCCGACCATCGTCGACCCCGGACCGTGTTCCGGTACTTTCCCGACCTCGCCCCGGTGCCCGAACAGGTGGCGGTCAACATCCGGAACCGGCCCCATCGCATCGCCGTCGACGTCGACGTCCCGGCCGGGGTCGTCCCCCATGGGGCGCTGCTCGCCCTCGGCTGCGCCCTCGGAGGTTGGTCACTCCACCTCTTCCAAGGCCGGCTTCGGTACGTGCACAATCTGTACGGCAAGGAGCGTCACGTCATCGAGGCCCCCCGAGCCATCGGGCCCGGCAATCACTCGCTGGCCTTCGACCTCGAGAAGTACGACGGGCTCGGCGGCCAGATGGTGCTCACCGTCGATGGGAAGGTCGCCTCCCGCGGGGACATGCCCCGTTTCACCCCTTCCGGATTCAACGGGGTGGGGATCGGTCTCACCTGCGGGTACGAATGGGGCCCGCCGGTCGGCCTCGGCTACCGGGCACCCTTCCGTTTCAACGGGACGATCGTCATGGCCACTGTCGAGACCAAGGGTCCGCAGGTCCGCGACCCGCTGGCCGAGCTGGCGGCCATCCTGGCCGAACAGTGAGTCTTCACCCCCGGGCCCGGCGGAGGAAGCCGATCATGCCAATGGCGGTGAGGACCAACCACGCCCCGATGGCGGCCGCGAAGCAAACCCAGGTCTGGATGTGGGGGACGTTCGGGACCATGAGACCCCGAAGGCCCTCGCTGACATAGGTCATCGGGTTGCAGGCCGAGACGACCTGAAACCAGCGGATGTGGCTGAGTGACGGCCAGGGGTACTGGCTCGAACCGGTGAACAGCAACGGGGTGAGAACCAGGGCGAAGGTCACGTTGATGCGGTTGGGGGACACGAAGGTGCCCAACACCAGCCCCATCGACGCCCCCAGCAGGGCCCCGATCAGAGTCATCGCCACCACTCCGGCCGCCGCCCCCGCCGTCCAGGGGATCGACCCGAGTAACCAGACCCCGATCGGGAACATCACCGCGGCGGCAATGGCGCCCCGCATGGCGGCAATGACGATCTTCTCCAACGCCACCCCGCCGATCGGGAGCGGGGCCAGGAGCCGGTCCTCGATCTCGTTGCTGTAGGAGAACTCGATGACCAGGGGGAGGGCGGTGCTTTGCAGGCCGGTGAGCACGGCGGCCAGTGCCACCAGGCCGGGAAACAGCACCTCGGCATAGCCGGGCCGGGCGTAGCCGAGCTGGGTCAACACCTTTCCGAACACGAACAGGAGGAACAGAGGTTGCAGGATCACCTGGGCCAGGAAGATCGGGAACTCGCGCCCGGTGACGAAGAGATCCCGGCGCAGAATGGCCAGCCCGGTCTGCCACGGGCCCCAGGACCGGGTGCGCTCGAGCGACGGATCGGATGGGAGCGCTTCGCCAATCGTCGTCAACGCAGTGACCTTCCGGTGAGATGGATGAACACGTCCTCGAGGGTCGGCTCGCCCAGCCGGACGTCGGTGAGCCGGCCGCCGGCGTCGCCGATGGCCTGGGCGACCACCGCCACCAGCGGGGCGGTCTCACCCTGGACGTAGACCCGGAAGCGCCACCCGGCCACTCCGGGGTCTTCGAGGTCTTCGACCCGGTCGACCGCCGCCAGCTTGACCAGCTCCCGGTGGACGGCACCTAGATCCACCGCCTCTCCCGGGTCCACCGTGCAGTCCAGGGTCCGCTCCCCGGCCATGTCCCGGACCAGGGCGGCCGGGGCGTCGAGGGCCAGCAGTTTTCCGTGGTCGATGATCGCCACCCGGTCGCTGAGGACGGTGGCCTCCTCCATGTCGTGGGTGGTGATCACCACCGTGGTGCCCTCCGACTTCAGCTGGGCCACCCGCTCCCACATGAACAGGCGGGCGGCCGGATCCAGGCCGGTCGACGGCTCATCGAGGAAGAGGACGGTCGGGGCGTGCATCAGGGCCCGGGCGATCATCATCCGTTGGATCTGCCCGCCGGAGAAGTCGTCCGGCCGGTCGTCGGGCCGGTCGTCCAGGCCGAACTGGGCGAGCAGCTCGTCGGCCCGGGCCTTGCGCACGGCTCGGGGAACGCCGTGGTAGCTGGCATGGAAGAGCAGGTTCTGTCGCACCGACAGGGAGCGGTCGAGATTGTTCTGCTGGGGCACCACGCCCAACAACCGGCGGGCACCGACCGGGTCGGACATCACGTCGACGCCCGCCACCCGGGCCCGGCCGCCGGTCAGTCGGATCCGGGTGGTGAGGATGCCGATGGTGGTCGTCTTGCCGGCCCCGTTGGGCCCGAGGAACCCGAACACCTCGCCATGACGCACCCCGAAGGTGATGCCGGCCACCGAATCGACCGGCGCCTTCGGATACCGCTTGACCAGATCGGCGACCTCGACCGCCGCCCCCTCCCCGGTGTCGGTCATGAGGTCGGTTCGGCTGACCTCACCGCCGGCAGGCCGTGGTACGGGCTGCCCTGCTGTTGCCATTCCTCATACCTGGCCATGAACCCGGGTCCGAACGGATCCTCCCCGATCAACGGCATCGCCGCCCGCCAGATGGTGAGGTCGTCGGGGGCCAGCTCGGCCGCCTCGGCCAGATGGGCCCGGGTGGCCTCCGGGTTGCCCCGGCGATGGGCTTCGGCCGCCACCCGGAAGTGGAGCCGGGCCAGGACCTCGTCGTCGGAGAGATCTTCGACCGCCGACCTCGCGTCCTCCTCGCTGATCGGGACCACCCCGTCCCGGGCCCATCGGCGCACCTGATCGAGATGGGGCGACGCCTCGACCCCGGTGATCTCCTGGAACAGGTCGGTCCCGAAGGCATAGCCGTTGGGTCGGACGATGGCTTCCTTCTCGTCGATCCAGACCACGGTGGGGACGTTGGAGATGGCGTAGAGCTCGCTCAAGATGTGCTGGGGGTCGTAGAGCACCGGCATGGTGATGTCCTCGCAGTAGGGCGTCACGTCCTCGGCGGCTTGGTCCATGGCCACCGCGATCACGGAGAAATCCAATGGCTTCAATTCATCGTGCAGGGCCTGCCAGCCGGGCAGGTCGTACCGGCAGCCACACCAACTGGCGAAGGTCACCAGCAACTTCTTCTTGCCGTCCCATTCGCGGCTCGACCGCAGGTGCTCGTCGAGGTCGGGCAGATCGAACGCCGGGGCCCGGAGCCCCTCGAGGGCCCGGTCCCGCGCCTCGGAGGGCAACGAGATCGCCACCACCCCGATGGCGGTGTCGACCACCACCTGTCGGTGGAGGGCGGCGGCCACCGCCATGAGGTCCACCCGTCCGTCCACCAGCAATTGTGATGGGTCCGCCACCGGCACGCAGGTGTCCTCGCGGCACAATCCGGCCGGCTTCAACTCCCACCCCAGCGCCGCCGGCAGCTCCTCGGGGTCGACCAGCACGGTGCCCCGAGCCGGGTCGACGAACCCTTCGACCGTAGTGGCCGCGTAGCTGATAACGGTGATCCGGGACATCGCCCCCCTTTGGCTGTTTCCGAGACGTGCACTTCCTACCATCTGGTTCCAGCTGCCCGCCTACCCGCTCAACCTGGCGTGTGCCCGGGGTCGAGGCCGGGCAGGAGAATGGCGACCAGCCCGTCGGCATGGGCGGCGATCCAGCTGGGCTCACTCGGATCCCGGCCGGTGAGAAGGCGAACTTCGGGGGCGTTGACATACGGCAACGACGCCGCGCCGACCAGCACGTAGTAGAGAATCTCGTTGTCGATGGGGGCGGCCACGCCCGCGTCTCGCAGCCGTTGCCAGGCCGGCCGGATGCCGTTGAAGAACGGCTGGACATGGGTCTCGGTCATCCACGCCAACCGGTCGCTGGCCGCAGTGCCCTCGTGGACCATGATCTGATTCAGCTCGGGATGTTCGGCGGCGAACCTCACGAACCGGCGGATGCCATCGGCAAAGCCGGCGGCGAGTTGCGGCACCTCGGTGTCGGTCAGGTCGTCGGCGAACAGACCCCCCAGCGCTTCCCCCAGCAGACCGAAGAGATAGTCAACCGACGCCTTCCACAGCGCCTCTTTCGATTCGAAGTGATAGTTGATCTGAGGTTGGTGGGCTTCCACCCGCCCGGCGATCGCCCGGGTCGACGCCCCGTCGAAGCCCTTGGTCCCGAACTCGATCAGCGCCGATTCCAGCAGGGCCTCCCGGATGTCCGTCCGCGCCCGGCGGGGCCGGACCTTCCTCGGGGTTGGCGTCGGGGGTTGCATACCCGGAAGTCTAGCTGTTATTATCACTCGATAATAGTCAAGGAGGTGAGGGCTCTGAGCACTGCCCGCGAAATCACAAATGAGGACGGAGTCCGCCCACCGGTGGGTCTCCTCCCCCTGTCGAAGGATCCGCTCGAGGCGCCGACTGACCGAGACATGCTTCCCTCCGAACGGCGCGAGTTCGTTCGCACCCACCGGACCTGCGTGTTCGGCTACGGGCGCCGGTCAGATGGTCCGGCGATGTCCATCGTCTACTACGTGCCGGACGAGAATGACGACCTGTTGGTCGCCACCATGGGTGATCGGGCCAAGGCCAAAGCCGTGGCCCGCGACGGCAAGATCAGCCTCTGTGTCCTGGATGAGACCTGGCCATTCTCCTACCTGCAGGTGTATTGCGACGCCGCCATCGACGACGACAGTGAGACCCTGGTCGACGTCATGATGGCGGTGGCGGAACGCATGTCGGGCGAGCCGCTGGACGCCGAACTTCGCCCGATGGTGAAGACCATGGGCGAGGAGGAGGGCCGGGTGCTGTTGCGCTGCCGGCCGTATGCGACCTTCGTCACCCCGCCTCGCCATCTGCACCACAATGACCAGGAGGAGCCGCTGACTCACTGGATCTCGGCCTCCATGCCCTGGGCCGCCGCCGACACCCTCGACCGGTCATGACGTTCCGATTCGCCAACGTCGACGGCCGCTCAGCGCTGGTCGATTCCGACGGCCGGTGGTTCGACGCGTCGAGGGTAAGCCGAGGGTCTATCCCCGCCGATCCGATGGGCGCCTGGGCCCAGCTCGACGACCTCCACCGGGTCGCCGACTCGATCGGCGAAGCAGAGCCTGAGGGCACCATCGGCGATGTCGCCCTTCGACCGCCGATCCCGTCGCCCCGGAGCGTGTTCGCCGTCGGGCTCAACTATCGGGCGCATGCCGACGAGTCCACCTTGAAGGTGCCGGAGGTGCCACTCGTCTTCACCAAGTTCCCCAGCTGCCTGGCCGGCCCGACCGATCCGGTGATCCTGGGGGGAAGCGCCGACGACTACGAGGCAGAGTTGGTGGTCGTGCTCGGCCGCGGCGGCCGCGGCATCCGGCCCGAGGACGCCTGGGCCCACGTCGGCGGGCTGACCGTCGGCCAGGACGTCTCCGACCGCGCCCTCCAGTTCGCGGCCGAGCCCCCACATTTCGATCTGGGCAAATCCCGGGACACCTACGGACCGATTGGCCCGGTGGTTGTCTCCACCGACGCCTTCACCGACCCCGGTGACCTGCTGATCACCTGTGATGTCAACGGTGAGCGACGACAGGAGGATCGCACCTCGAATCTGCTCTTCGATGTCCCGACTCTGATCAGCTACCTCTCGGGCATCCTCACCCTCCGCTCGGGGGATCTCATCTTCACCGGTACCCCGGCCGGCGTCGGTGCCGCCCGCCTCGAGTTCCTCAGTGACGGCGACGAGATCACCACCACCATCGAGGGCATCGGCACCATGACCAACCGATGTCGGACACCGGAGAGCACTGACCCTCAGACCCGCCACACGTCTGGCTGAAGCCTTCCGGTGACCCTCCATCGACTGGCATCGATCACCATCGGCGTTCCCAACGTCGAAGCGACCGCCCGGTATTACGCCGAGTTCGGGCTGAATCGCGACGGCGGCCGGTTCTCGACGCTCGACGGTGGCCAGCAACTCCGCATCGTCGAGGCCCCCGGTCGCCGGCTGATCGAATTGGTCGTCGGCGCCGACGATCCTGACGACCTGGACCGTGTCGCCGACCGACTGGCAAGACTCGGCGTCCCCATCCAGCGCCATCCCACCAGCCTCATCGCCGTCGAGCCGTACAGCCGTGTACGGGTGGGGGTCGAGATCTCTCCCCGGATCTCCCAGGAACCCGCGGTGGTCGCCCCCTGTAACGGACCGGGCCGGATCGAACGCACCAACGACCGTGCACCGGCGATCCGGCGCGACGCACCGATCCGTCCCCGCAAACTGGGGCATGTCGTCATCGGCACTCCCGATGCCGACGCCTCACAGCGATTCTTTGTCGACGGCATCGGATTCAAGGTCAGCGACCAGGTCACCGGGGTTGCCGCCTTCATGCGGTGTTCCACCGACCATCACAACCTGCTCATCCAGCCCTCGCCCGTCGCCTTCCTTCATCACACCTCCTGGCAAGTCGACGACGTCGACGAAGTCGGGCGCGGCGCCACCCGGATGCTCGAAGGTCACCCCGAGCGACACACCTGGGGCCTGGGTCGTCACTCCATCGGCTCCAACTTCTTTTGGTACCTGCGCGACCCGGCCGGCAACTTCTCCGAGTACTACTCCGACATGGACACCATCACCGACGACCAGCTCTGGACACCTGGAACCTGGGAACCGTCGCTCCGGGCCCTCTACGCCTGGGGGCCCGCCCTTCCTCCCTCATTTCTCGAGCCCGACGACCTCGCCGAGCTGATGGCGGCGTCACATCGAGGCTGAGACCAACCCCCGCCATTTGTCACACGGCGTCGGCCGGCGCCCTATCGGCAGAGGCGCCCGAGAGATGAAGCCTCACTCAACCTCTGGGCTCGGGATGAGACCGATGGCGGAGATGAACTTCCGGCTGCGTTGGCGGTACCCGCCGTCACCGTCCGGAGTGGGCGCGGCGGGCGAGAACAGCACCACCCCACCCACCGGGGTCACCGCCACCGCCTTGGCCACCGCTTCCTCCAGATCCGCGGCGGTCTCCACCACCAGTGGAGGTTCGGCGCCGGATCCGAAATCTCTCAGGGCGGCCACCATCCGGTCCGGATCCGGCGGCAGCACCACCACGTTCGGAGCCGGACGGCGGGTGACCAGCAGGGCGGACAGTTCGCCGAGATCAACTCCCCGATCCGCCCCCCCGAGGATGACGGTGAGGTCCCGCCCGGGGAACGCCGCCACCGACGCCGAGGTGGCGAACGGGTTGGAGGCCAGCGCATCGTCCACAAAGGTCAGGCCATCCCGCTCCCCCACCGTCCGGCACCGGGACGGCAGCCCGACGTAGCCGTCGACCGCGGCTCCCACTGCTTCCGCGGACGGCGGCTCCCCTCGGAGCAGCCACACCCCGGCGATGGCCCCGCACAGGTTGGCCACGTTGTGCCCACCCGGCACCGGCAGCCGGTCGGAGGCCACCAGCGGCGCCCCGTCGACGGTGATGGTCCCGCCGGGCTCGACCCTGACCCTCCCCGATGCCCCGAACAGCATCCGGTGGGGATGGTCGGCGGTGCGGCGAACCGCCTCCGGGCTGGCGGCGTTGACCGCCAACAACCCGGGGGGGCCGGCGTTGATGAGTCGGAGCTTGTCCCGGTAGTAGGCCTCCACCCCGCCGTGCCAGTCCAGGTGATCGGGAGCCAGACTGGTCAGCACGCAGACTCCGGGCGAGACGGTGACATCCGCCGCCTGGTAGGAGGACACCTCCACCACGTAGGCGTCAACCGGGTCCCGGCCGTAGAGCTCGGTGACCGGCACGCCGATATTGCCGACCAGGGCCACCGAGAGCCCCAGATGCTCGAGGATCGAAGCCGCCAGCGCGGCGGTGGTGCTCTTCCCTTTGGTCCCGGTGATGGCCAGCACCGGCGCTCGGTGGAAGTCCTCCAACCAGACCGCGGTGGCGGTGGTGACGGTGACCCCGTTCGCCTCGGCGGCGACCAGCTCGCCCCGGTACCGGCTCACCCCCGGGGACCGGACCACCACATCCAGCCCGCCCCACTCCACCTGGTCCGGGGACAGCACCGGGCGGGCGGTGGACAAGCCGGCTTCCACCTGGGCGGCGGCGGTCTCGACATGGTCGTCGATGAGGACCGGCGACGATCCCCGCTCGACGAGCAGCCGGGCCATGGCCAGCCCTTCGCTCCCCATCCCCCACACCGCCACCCGCCGGCGGCCGAGATCGTCGAGGGTCACCGGTCCCCGGTCAGCAGTCGATCGACGGCCGATGCCACCTTGGGATCGGGGAAGGCCGGCGAGGGGTCGGGGGTGAGCAACCGGGCGATGTCGTCGTCGGAGACCCGCGCCCGGGCCGGGGGGCCGAGTGCGGCGACCACCACCTTGTCCCTCCAGGCCGGGAGGTCGGACAGCATCCGCAGGGCGGCGGCCGACTCACCCCGCTCCCCCACACATTCGAACGGCTTCCCCTCATCGCTCATCAGGGCGGCGAACCCTTCCACCTGGTCGGGATCATCGAACATGTCCCGGCCGATGATGGCCGCCACCGCCTCCGGAGACAGGAACGGCGCCAGCATCAGCCCCACGAATCGGCACTTCGGGCAGTGACCGCACCACCGGTCAGCGGCGGCGGCCTGCTGGCGGAAGGCGGTGTTGCAGCTGCAGAAGGTGGAGTGATAGCCGGTGAGTCGCGAAAACGCCCGGGCGACAGACAGCTCGGAGTATTGCCGGAGCGCGGATCCGAAGATGATCCCGGGGTCGATCGACTCCGCCAGCAGCCGCTGCAGCAGGACCTCGAAGTCGAGGCTCTTGGAATACTGGTGGTTCACCGGAATCCCGTCGACCCAACGGGTCTCCTCACTGGCCGAACGCTCGATGGCCATGGCGATGGAGTCGTAGCCGTACAGGTAGCTTCCGGCCACGGCGATCAGCGACACGATGGCGGTGATGGGGACATGCCCGTTGCGGGCGCCGGC
>DASXFR010000042.1:0-3809 GCA_036489495.1 Acidimicrobiales bacterium
GCCACCAACGTGACGGTGGTCTCGCCCACCAAGATCACCGCCAGGACCGGCGCGGCGGCGAAGGCAGGCAGCTGGAACGTGTTCGTCCTGACGGTGGGGGGGACCAGCCCGGGGAACGCTTCCGGTGACGTCTTCAGCTACACCTTTAGTTGGCCATTCGCGAGTCAGCGCAGCGCCGTGCAGATGTCGCCGCCACTTATCGCTCAGGGCGGAATCGGGTACAGAGGTACCGGCCGAATGCTTCTTCTCGCTGACTTCACCGCCTAGCAACAGGCTCGTTGCTGCCCTCGTCTACGCCGGGCGTTATCCCGTTTTGGGTCGCGACTGGCCCGCTTGACCGTGTGAGGGGGTCACCCTCGGGTTGCCAACAAGACGGCGTCATGGATCCTGACCTCGACACCCTCAGGCGTGGTGCCCGGTCGCGGCCGGGCCTCATTGACGAGCACTGTCCAGGAAGCGTCAAGTAGGCGGGCGATGTCTTCAGCGGTGTAGAACCGCGCTGGCATCTGGGGGCGAGGTACCCCTGAAGCAAGGTCCGACGGGTGGTGGCCGACCACAAGCAGCGTGCCCCCCTCCCGAACGGATGCCGCGAGAGCGGTGAACATGTGGCGGCGCGGCTCGGGTTCGAGTTGCATGAATTGCACAGTTACCAGGTCGAAGGAGTCTGGGGCGGGTGGGCGGGCAAGGAGGTCGGCTTGCTGCCACTCGATGCGGGTGGAGGCGGCGGGATCGGTCTCGAGGGCGTGCCGGGCAGCTCGTTCGAGGGCAACGCTGGATATGTCGGTCGCCACCACGTCCCAGCCGTTTTGGGCCAGCCAGATGGCGTCGGCACCTTCCCCGCATCCGACGTCGAGAGCCCGGCCGGATGCGAGGTTGGCTTTCTCGGCCACGAGCTGTGGGTTGGGGTTGCCGCTCCAGATGTGCCCCGAGGCCCGGTAGCGCTCGTTCCAGGAGTCCTCGCTGTGCGGAGGCTCGGACTCGTGGCGGTGTTCACTCATCTACTCAGTATGTCCACGTCCCGCCGGCGGCTCGACCGTGCGGCTCACCAGGCTCTTTCCGTGCGTATACCTAGGTTGCCCGGGGCCTTCCGTCGCTCTCGAAACCGTGCGGGCTCGGCTGCCGGAGCATTGGTCCGACCCTCCCGCTACCTTTGGTCAACTTGGGAGACCGGAATATGGCGGCGCCCATGCCATAACCGCAGGAGGATTGATGGACAGCGAACGAGCACGGACATTGCTGCAGGCAGAACGGTCCCGCTTGGAGGGACTGCTCACTCAGACTTCCCGCGACGGCCGTGATGACCGCTCTGAGGCCAACGAGCCCGGAGATCTCACGGACCCGGCGGAACGACTCACCGCTGAACAGGGCGACGACGCCGTGGAGGCCGGCCTGCGTGAGCGTCTCAGCGCCGTGGAGCGGGCCGAGCGTCGGGTCGAAGACGGGACTTTCGGTCTATCGATCCTCAGCGGTTCCCCCATCCCCGACGCGCGGCTCGAGGCCGACCCGGCCGCCGAGCTCACGGTGGAAGAAGCCGAAGGAGGCTGACCCCGCCGGACTGTCCGTTGCACGAGTCGCAGGATGCCCGGCTCTACACCCGATTGACTTCGATGAAATGATGATCTGATGAAAGCGCCAAAAAGGATTGTCATTTGGGGAACGGGTTTCGTCGGCAAGATGGTCATCCCGGAGGTCGTACGGCATCCCGGCTTTGAGCTGGTTGGAGTCGGGGTGAGCAACCCGGACAAGGCAGGCATGGACGCCGGCGAGATCTGCGGAATCGGATCAATTGGCACGACCGCCAGCGATGACGTGGGGCAATTGATCGCGCTCCGACCTGACGCGCTCGTCCATTTCGGGCCGACCGCGGCTCATGCCGCGGACAACATTCGAGACATCGGTGCCTTTCTCCGAGCCGGGATCGATGTCTGCTCGACCGCCATGACGCCGTGGGTCTGGCCACATATGGCACTTAATCCACGGTCCTGGATTGAACCGATCACCGAGGCGTGTGTCGCCGGTAACGCGTCCTGCTTCACAACCGGCATCGACCCGGGCTTTGCCAACGATCTCTTCCCGATGACCCTGATGGGACTGTGTGGAGAGGTGCGGAAGGTCAAGGCACTCGAGATTCTCGACTACATCAACTACGAGGGCGACTACGAGGACGAGATGGGTATCGGTCGTTCTCCCGAGTTTGTGCCCCTTCTGGAGCACACTGACATCCTGGTCATGTCATGGGGAGCCACGGTGCCGATGATGGCCGAGGCCGTGGGCATCGCGCTCGATGAGATCACGACCACTTGGGAGAAGTGGGTCACCAACACCGAGATTTCCACCGCGAAAGGGGTCATCAACCCTGGAGAGGTCGCCGCTATCCGCTTCACGGTCAACGGGATGTACCGGGGCGAGGCCCGAATCTGCCTCGAGCACGTCAATCGGGTCGGACCGAATGCGGCGCCAGAGTGGCCACGGGGCACGCAGGACGACGTCTACCGGGTCGAGATTGACGGGACCCCGTCCATCACCCAGGAGACCAGTTTCCGATTCTCCGACGGCAGCGGTCGGGATGCCGCCGCGGCTGGCTGTTTGGCTACCGGCCTCCGTGCTCTCAACGCGGTACCGGCGGTGAACGACCTGCCGGCGGGGTGGGTCACCGCGCTCGATCTCCCTTTGATCCCCGGTTTCGGGACCATCCGATAAACCCGGCGGTCGGCGTGAGCTCCTGGGGGGCCTCCGGTCCGGGCGGCGTGCGCCACCGAATTGGCCACCAACGCCATCTTGCACACCCGTGAACGATTCGTGATTACTGTCCGCCCGATTGGAGAGGGCGTTCGAATCGAGGTGATGGACGGCAGTCCCCATCGATTGCCCGTAGTCACCCCAAGAACGGGAGCGGCCGTCGATCTCACCACCCTCGGGCTGAGTGGACGGGGACTTCAGATCGTCTCTGCCGTTGCCTCGAGGTGGGGGATGTTCACCACCTATCGAGCCAAAACGATCTGGGCCGAAGTGACCGTTGAATCCAATGAGTCGCCGTCGGAACCCATCTTGATTCTGGAGAGACCGGGCCCACGATCCCCGGATGCCGTAGAGCTTCTCTTTCTTGGGCTCCCGACCCGGGCGGCGGTATCGAGTGGCATTCAGGTGGAAGATGTCGTTCGAGGTGTGCAGCTTGAGTTCAGTAAGGAATCGGCTCGGCCGGAGGACCGTGTCAGCCGGCTGTTCGATCTACTCGACCGCACCGCGTCCATTCGCCTCTCCGGGCGTCATGCCGCCCTCCTCGCGTCTGCCGTTGGGGATTCCTATTTCGATTTCAGTGTGTGGACGGAGATCGATGCCTTGGTCGGCTTGGGCGAACTCTCCTCTTTCCTTCGCGACATCGCCGACGTTCTTGCCGTACCAGTTGCCCGCCCTTCTGACGCAGTCAACGAGTTCCGAGAATGGTTGAACCAGGAGACAAGCCGGCAACTGTCCGGCGTGACACCGACGCGATGCCATCTGCCGGCCTGACACCTCCGTGATGCGCACGACTGGTGCGGGGATGCCGTTCGGGTAACTCTGAACGAAGCGCCCTGCCATTCCATCAGCGACAGACGCGGCCCGGTTGGGCCGGGAAGGCCTAAGACGCCGGGCCATGGTACGGTCCCACGCGGGGGGAAGGGCACGGCCTAGTCCTTCCGGTCCACGAGATGAGGTTGCACATCCACCCCTTGAAGGGGTCCGGCGATGGACTCTGTGGTTCCTACCAAAGAGCCAAGGAGCCCATCACCGTGACCCCAGCAGAGATCATCTACCAGCGTCGTATCGCC
>DASXFR010000066.1:0-110565 GCA_036489495.1 Acidimicrobiales bacterium
GATGCCGATGGCGGCCAGCCGGGTGATCAGATTCACGGTGAGCTGACCGTTGACGATGGTGCCCAGGATGGCCACCCCCGCCACCGCCCCCAGCTCGCGACTGGTATTGGTCATCGACGCCGCCATCCCTGAATGTTCGGCCGGCACGCTGCTGAGGGAGGAGGAGGTGACCGGCACGATGGCCATTCCGAAACCGATGCCGGCGATGGCCAACGTCCAGCCCACCGACGAGATCCCCGCGGTCGGGGAGATGACCACGTCGGTGAGAATGATCCCCACGGCGGCAATCACGCAGCCCATGGCCATCGGCGTCCGGTTCCCGACCCGGGCCACCCACCGACCGGTGAGCAGAGAGGCCAGCACCATGGCGACGGTCATGGGGATGAAGTCGAGGGCCAGGGCGTAGGGCGAGGCGCTGCCGACCACCTCCAGATACAGGGCGACGAAGAAGAAGATGGAGAAGATTCCGAAGTAGGTGGCGAACGCCACCACTGTCGAACCCGCGAATGGCGGTCGCTTGAAGAACCTCACGTCGAGCATCGGGTTCTCCGCTCGCAGCTCGACCAGGATGAAGGTGATGATGGTGGCCACGCTGAGCCCGTAGAGCAAGAGGATCCACCAGGTGATGTAGCCGGCGGTTTCCCCCATGATGGTGGCGAAGGTGGCGGTGGCCACCGCGCTGGCCCCGAGGATGAACCCGGCCCAGTCCAACCGGGCCTTGACCGGGTCGGCCCGCTCGGGCAACACGATGGCCGCGGCGACCAGGGCCACGGCTCCGAAGGCGAGGTTGAACCAGAAGACCGCCCGCCACGACCAGAAGCCGACCAGGCCGCCGCCGATCACCGGCCCGAGGGCGAGGGCCAGTCCGGAGATGGCCGCCCAGGTGCCGAGGGCCCGGGCCCGCCGTTTCCGGTCGGGATAGAGGTGGCGGATCATCGACAGCGTCCCCGGCTCCGACGCCGCCGCGCCCACCCCCATGACGACCCGCCCGACGATGAGCAGGGTGGAAGAGGTGGCCACCGCCGCCACCACCGAGCCGGCGCAGAAGACGGCCACCCCGATCAGCATCAACCGCTTGCGCCCGAACAGGTCACCCAACGTCCCGCAGATCAGCATGAGTGAGGCGAACGTCAGTGCATACCCACTCACCACCCACTGGAGCTGGGTGACTCCGGCGTGGAGGCCGGATTGGATGTCGGACAGGGTGGCGCTGATCACCGTGTTGTCCAAGAAGGTCAAGAACAGAATGGACATCAAGACGGCCATGGCCAGGTGCGGCCGCTTGGGGGCCAGCCCGGAATCGGCATCCGGTCCGGCAGACGCCGTGTCGGCGTCGGCGGCTTGCGCCGGATCTTCGAGCCCGACGGCAAGGCGGCCGATGGTCTTCATGGCGTCCAGTGTTGTCCGTTCCCGCCGTCAGGTCGAGCACCGTCCGCTCGCTTCGAAGGATGTACCCGCTGGTCCCGGCGCCGAAACGCTGAAAATCTCAGCCGGAGAGTGGACGAATGATGACGGACGGTGGGCGGACGGCCTCGGATACCGTGATGGGATGACCCAGCCGACCCAGATCTCCGAGATCACCGCCGACGAGGCCAACCAGATGGTGGAGGCCGGCGCGTACCTGCTCGACGTCCGGGAGGACGACGAGTGGGAGGCCGGACACGCCCCGGCGGCTGTCCATCTCCCCATGGGGCTGGTCTCCGAGCGGCTCGCCGAGATCCCCACCGACCGGGTCATCGTCTGCGTCTGTCGGATGGGGGGCCGTTCGGGGTCGGTGGCGACCGCCTTGGAGGAAGCCGGTTACGACGTCCACAATCTCAATGGGGGGATGACGGCCTGGGAGATCGCCGGGTTGCCGGTGGTCACCGATGAGAGCGCTCCCGGCCAGATCGTCTGAGCGAGAAGCGAACGGGACCCGATCTGGATGACTGTCTACCTCGACGACTGGCGCCAGCACGCCCACCTCGGACCGGTCAGCGACCGGTGGTCCCACCTGGTCGCCGATAGCCACGAAGAGCTCCACGCCTTCGCCGAACAGCTCGGCATGCGTCGGACGTGGTTCCAGTACAACCATCGCCGCCCCTATCAGGCGCACTATGACGTTCCCGAACGATTGCGGGCCGACGCCATCGGGTACGGAGCCGTGCCCATCTCCTGGCGCCAGGTCGGCCGCATGATGCGCGACCGCCGAACCGCCGCCACCCGGGCGTCGTCGTCCCGGACCCCCTGACCGGAGGTGGCATCCATCGACGCCCACACCCCGGTCCTGGTCGGGGTGGGCTCCGCCTCCGACGACGCCGAGGCCACCCAACTGATGACGTTGGCCCTCCAGGCGGCGGCTCGGGATGCCGGCGCCCCGAGCTTGCTCGAAGCCATCGACCGGGTGGCGGTACCGCAAGGGAGCTGGGACTACCCCGACCCGGCTCGACTGGTAGCCGCCGGCGTCGGCGCCACCCGGGCCCGTACCCATCTGGTCGAGCTCGGGGTTCCACAACAGAGCCTCATCAATGAGGCGCTCACCGCCATCCTCGACGGCTCGTCGGAGGTGGCGGCGGTGGTGGGCGGTGAGGCCAAGCGATGGGCCCGGGGCCCCGAGTCCGTCGAGACCGGTCAGCCCGGCGCGGTCCCCGATGTCGTCCGTCGCCGCACCGGAACCCTGCTCGAGCCGGTGGAGGTGGCCACCCGCTTGTGGGACCCGGTCCAGCAGTACGCCATGATCGACAACGCCCGCCGGGCCGCCGACGGGTTGTCGATCGAAGCCCACCGCGACGAGGTGGCCGAGTTGTGGGCCCGGTTCAACCGGGTGGCCCAGGGGAACCCGCTGGCCGCCTTCCCCCACCCGATGACCGCCGAGGAGATCGGGCGCCCCTCGCCGGCCAACCGTCCGCTCGCCTTTCCCTACAACAAGTGGCATTCCACCCAGTGGACGGTGAACCAGGCCGCCGCGCTGCTGTTCTGCTCGGCCGAGGCGGCCCGGCGGCTCGGGATCTCGACCGACCGGTGGATCTTCCCCCGGGTGGGGATCGAATCGAGCCAGGCGGTATCGCTGCTCCGCCGGGAGCGACCGGACGCCTGGCCGGCCATGGGGATCCTCGGGCAAGCGGCCACGGCCCGGATCGGACGACCGATTGCCGACGCCGAACTCGTCGAGGCCTACAGCTGCTTTCCGGCTGCGGTGCGGGTGCAACAACGCGAGCTCGGGCTCAACGATGCCGGGACCCCGACCATCACCGGAGGGATGGCGTTCGCCGGCGGACCCTTCAACAATTTCGTCTATCAGGCCACCGCCGCCATGGCCCCCGCCCTCCGGGCCGAGCCGGACTGGCTGGGTGTCGTGACGACGGTAAGCGGGCTCCTGACCAAGCCGGGGCTGGCGGTGTGGTCGGCGTCGCCCGACGGGCAGGCCCCCCGGCTCGGCGATCTCACTGCTGAGGCGGCCCGGGCGACCGGCACCGTCGAGGTGATGGAGACCCTGGACGAGTACACCGGACCGGCCCGGGTGGTTACCTACACGGTGACCCCGGACAGCGTGGCCGGGGCAGGTGAGCCTGAGTCTCGGCGGTGGTCGCGCACGGTGGTGCTCGGCGACGCCGAGGACGGGCGGCGGTGCGTGGCGATCAGTGAGGATCCGGGGGTGGCCGCCCATGTCGTCACCGACGAATTGATCGGCCGGACGGTGGCGGTGAAGGCCGGCTCGTTCGTTCTATGAGAAGCCGGCGATTCGAATGGCCGCTGCGCCCGATCGGCCGCTCGGACCCATCAAGTTCATCCGGCCGTAACCGAGCCGAAATCTGAGGCGTCCATCCTCTCAAGGTGGGGATGATCGGGAGCCGACCCTTGTTGCGAGGGCCGGAGTCAGACGACTATTTGACCTGGCACCGATCGGTTGTCGCGGGCCGACGCGCCGTCTATGGCGTCGGGGGTGCCGACGGGCCCCCGGTCGTGTTCCTTCACGGCTGGGCCCTCGGAAGCCGGGCCTACAAACGGGCGATTCGGCGGTTGACTTCCCGCGGATGCCGGGTGTTCGCCCCCGCCTTGCCCTCGTTTGGCGGTACCGCCGACCTTCCCTCGGGCGACATGAACATCGGTGGCTATGCCGACTGGGTGGCCTCGTTCATGTCCGAGGTTGGAATCGAGGAGCCGGCGGTGGTGATCGGCCACTCCTTTGGGGGTGGCGTCGCCATCAAATTGGCCCGAAACCACCCGGCGCTCGTGCGGTATCTCGTGTTGCTCAACGCGATCGGGGGTGTGGATGCGCGGCGCCCGTGGGAGTGGGCAATGGGGTTCGGCCGCGAATTCTGGCCCCCTTCCGAGACGCTGGACTTGATGCTCGCGATTCGAGGCGATCTGGTGCCCAACTTCCTTCGCAATCCGCTTGGTTTGGCCCGGGCCGGCCTCCTGGCACAGCGGGTTGATCTCCGGCTTGAGCTAGCCGAGCTGAAGAAGTCAGGGGTGCCGGTGCTGGCGCTGACCGGTGACAGAGACACGGTGATTCCCCGTTCTGCGTTTGAGGCGGTGTGCAACACGGTGGGAGCCGATCGTCGCGTCGTCAGCGGTGGCCATGCCTGGCTACTGGTCGATCCGGACTCGTTCGGAGAGGTCCTTGCCTCCACGGTCGATGTGCAGGTGGCGGAGCACAAGGCGGCGAGAGCTGCAGACCGGAGAAGCGAGATCGAGCGTTTGTTAAGAGGAACTCATCTCTCCAAGCGAGATATCAACGCCCTTCTCGCGTCGGCTGCGCCGCTGTGGCTCCTGAGCGATTCGGCACCCGCATTGGCCGGCGATCTGGTGCTGTGCCGACCGAAGTTGAAAAAGGGCGAGGTCAGAGCCCGGGCCCGACGCATCGAGGCCTCGACGTTGGTCCGGCTCACAATTGTTGCCAGGGATCGGCGGGGTCTGCTCGCGGACAGCGCCGCCGTCTTGACCGCCGCCGGCATGTCCATCGCCAACGCATCCGCGTCGACCTGGGAACAGCACCATCTTGCTCTTCATTCATTCATCGTCGGGGGCGGTGCCCAGTTCGGCAGCGCGTCCTGGGAAGCGTTGGGAAAGCAATTGCAGAACATGGTGGCTACCGACACCGCCCCCTCGCTGGGGCTCCGACCTCTCCACCACGTGACGGTGACGGTCCAAGGAGCTGATGATCGGTCGATCGTCAACGTGGTCGCTCCCGACGAGCAAGGTCTCCTCGCGACAATCTGCCGTTACTTCCAGGTTCAGGACGTCAACATCGAGACCCTTCAGGCACGCACCCGGAATGGCATGGCGGATGACACCTTCCTGGTGATTGGCAACGTCGACGCCGGGGGTCTCAAGGCCCACCTCGAACGCCCATCGGCTCCGCCAGGAGGCGAAGAGGTCACCGTCCGATCGGAGATCCTCGTGGCCGAGACCGCACGGTAGAGACTGCTCGTGGCCGGCCGGAGCTCGATCTAGAGGTAATGACTACATCTAGATCGCGCAACTCCCGTCGCTGCATGCCTCTCCGGAGTCGCTGACCTCACCGCCGTCGTCAGGGCCACCCACGATGGCCAGCGGGTGCGACTTCGACCACCCCTGTTCGAGGGCGGAGAGCAACACATCGGGAGTTTGGGCCCCGGGGACCCCGATGGCCCGATCGATCACGAAGAAGGGAACCGCGCTAATGCCGAGTTCCCCGGCGAGTTGCTCGTCGGCCCGGACCTCATCGGCGAAAGCGCCGTCGTCGAGAGCGGCACCTACCTCGTCGGCATCCAACCCGACTTCCTTGGCCACCTGCTCGAGAGCGGCTCGCTCGCCGATCGGTACGCCATGGGTGAAGTAGGCGGCCATGAGGGCTTCTTTGGCGGCATCCCCGAGGCCCTGGGTGGCGGCTAGGTGAATGAGGCGGTGGGCGTCGAAGGTATTACCGGATTTGGCCTCGTCCCACCGGAAATCGAGGCCGACCTCGGTGGCCACGCCGGTCACCCGGTCGGTGGCCGCCTGAGCCTGGTCCTCGGTCATACCGTACTTCTTGGCCAGCTGCCCCTTGGTCGACAGCTGGCGCCGGGTCGGGGCATTCGGATCGAGCTCGAAGCTGCGCCACTCCACGGTGACCTCGTCCCGATGCGGGAACAATGCCAGGGCTGCCTCGAATTGCCGCTTCCCGATATAACACCAGGGGCACACCACGTCCGACCAGATCTCCACCAGCATGTTCGAAATCCTCGCTCTTTCGGCGCGCTGCCGCGCCCCTCTCTTACACTGATGAACGTTGGGCTCCGGTCGGCTATTCCGGCGCCCGGCCAGGCGGGCAACAGCCCGTGACAGGATGGTCCTCCGGACACCCGGATGAAGGAGTTCCGACATGCTCGATGACCACGCCCGTTCGGGGGCTCATCCCATCGATGAGGCCATCGACGAGGCGGAGAGGGAGTCGTTCCCGGCCAGCGATCCGCAATCTTCGTGGGCGGGTCCCGACCCGGTGGCCTTGGCTTCCGAGTCAGCGACGCCGGCGACGGCCGGTCCTTCGACCAACGCCGATTCCGACGGGTCCTCCGGTCCCGAGACCACCTCCGCGGCGTGATCGGGAGGCGGCGATGAGCGGGAACATCCTCACCGTGGAGCGGACCATGTCGGTTCCACCTGCCGCCGTCTTCAACGTGGTGGCCGACGCCGGCCAACACACCTTGTTCGATGGGTCGGGGATGCTGCAGGGCGCGTCGGCGGGTCCCTCGCAGCGCCTGGCCCTGGGCATGACGTTCGGCATGAACATGAAGCTCGGCGTCCGCTATTCGACGGTGAACCGGGTTGTCGAGTTCGAGGAGAACCGGAAGGTCGCCTGGAAGACCGGCCCGGAGGGGGCCTGGGGGCGTCTGGTCGGCGGCAGGGTCTGGACCTACGAGCTCGACCCGGTGGGGGGCGGGACCCGGGTCCGGGAGAGTTGGGACATCACCACCGATCATCAGCGGGTGCTCCTGAAGTTGGGAAATATCTACTGGAACAAGACTCGACGGGACATGGAGCGGACGTTGGCCCGGCTCGACCAGTTGTTGACCAGCGATCCGGCTCCGATCGGTTAGCCGCCGGGCGAGGGCCGGAACCAACCGAGCCCGGGAACTAACGTGCCGTGCCATGGTTCTCGAACATGCGGTAATCAACATCCGTCCTGGAGCAAACCAAGAGTTCGAGGCCGCCCTCGGTGAGGCTCGGGCGGTAGTGGCAGAGTCCGAGGGCTTCGTCTCCTTGCAGCTCCATCGAGGGATCGAGGCGCCCGATCAGTACGTCTTGTTGATCCGCTGGAAGACCCTCGAAGACCACATTGTCGGATTCCGGCAGTCGGAGCGCTTCGCCCGCTGGCGGGGGTTCATCGGGCCGTTCTTCGAATCGCCTCCGGAGGTCATCCATCTGGCTGCCGTCGAGGGCCTGGTCTGATGGGGCTGCTCGAGGGTCATCAGGCGCTGGTCACCGGGGCGGCGTCGGGAATCGGTCGAGCCACCTGCCTCCGACTGCAAGCCGAGGGGGCCAGGGTGGCGGTGTTGGACATCGACGCCGACGCCGCCGCGGCGGTAGCCGCCGAACTGGGTGGCAGCCCGGTGGTGGTGGCCGATGTCTGCGACAGCGAGGCCATGGCCGCGGCGGTACCGCTGGTCGCCGAGCAATTGGGCGGCCTGACCATCCTGGTCAACAACGCCGGTGTCGGGAACGTCAAGCCGATGCATCGGTATTCCGACCGCGAGTACGACCGGATCGTCAATGTGTCCATGAAGGGGACCTTCAACGGCGTCCGGGCGGCGGCGCCGGTGATGCTCGAAGGTGGTCGAGGATCGATCGTCAACATGGCCTCGATCAGCGGGATGCGGCCGACCCGCGGCGAAGCCCCCTATGCGGCTTCCAAGGCGGCGGTCATCGCCCTCACCCAGTCGGCTGCCCTCGAGTACGGGCCCACCCTCCGAGTCAATTGCGTGTCCCCGGGCTTGATCGAGACCCCACTGACGGCTCCACTCATGGGTGACGAGAAGGTCCGGGCCGGGTTCGACCGAACGACACCCTTGGGCCGGGTGGGGACGGCCGAAGAGGTGGCGTCGGTGATTGCCTTTCTCTGCTCGGACATGGCCGCCTATGTGACCGGGATCAACATTCCGGTCGACGGTGGGAGCCTGCTTCCTTCCGCCCAGGTGGACGGCGTACTCTCGGCCATCCTTTCGTTCTACGACTGATCGGGCATCAACCCGTCGCCGTTCTGGGCGTCGGCGTCTACGGAACCAGGTGGAACTCGATCCGGTAGACCAGCGTGTCGTCGTTGATGGGCCCGGCGTGGGCCGCCCGGTGGCGGAGGGTTTCGAGGTCCGGCTCACCGGCCCGGTGCACATCCTCGGCGTCGATCGATGCGAAGGGGACGAGCTCGATCGAGTCGACCTCGATGTCGGCGTCGCCGATGGGGTAGCGGCCGCCGGTCTTCACCTGCAGCCGGCGCCAGAGTCGAAACGTCACGGTGATGTCGCCCGCCCGGACGTCGTTGCGCAACTCTCGACTGAACTGCACGGGCCTCAGTGTACGGCCGCTGGGTCGAAACCGCCGTCCTTGCCGCCACGCTCAGGCCCGGTCGGCCACTCTCATCGCCGCCCGAAGGTGGTCGGCCAGCTGGTCGAGGGAGGTGCGGGCGTTGAGCCCGCTGGTCGATGGCATCACGTAGACCGGGCGGCCACCCAGGCGCGCCTCTTGGAGCCCGGGCTGGGCCCGGGGGTCGGCGGCCACTCGCCACCCGCCCAGTCCGACCAGGCACACCGCTTTGGGTTGCAACCACTCCACCAACCGCTCCAGGCGACCCAAGCCCCGGCGATACTCGTCGGGGATCACCTCGCCGGCGGTCCGGGTGGGCCGCTTGACCAAATCGGTCATCCCCATGCCGTGGGCCCGAAGGGCATGGAGGGAATCCCGGTCCTTGGTCACCAGGCCGCTGGCCAACGCCGCCGACCAGAATCGGTTGCCGGCCTTGAAGTACCCCTGGTTGGCGTCGGCCGAGTGAAAACTGGGATTCGACCCGCACATCAGGAGGCGCATGTCCGGCCCGACCGTGTCGGCCAGGGTGCGGGCCCGCACCGCCGAGAGTCGCAGCTCGTCCCCGGACACCACCACCGAGCCCGGGTCGACGTCGAATCCGGCGCCGACCATCACCTCCACCAATCGCTCCGGCATCCAGGAGGCGAAGAAGCGACCAACGACCTCGTCGTCGCCAAGGTCGCTGCCTTCGTAGTCACCGTGGAGGACCTGGAGGTCGAAGGGCGCCCCCACCGTCAGCACCCGGTGGAGGTCCCAGAGGGCCATCGGCAACCGGTCACGAGCGATGTGGTGGTGGGTCATCCACGACCAGGCTCCGGACAGCGATTCCCCGGCCAAGGGGAGGGCTTCGATGTCGCCCTGGAGGTAGAGGGCATTGGGAATCCGGGATCGGCACTCGTCGAGCATCGGGGCCGAAGCGTCGAGTCCCACCACCGGCCTTCCGAGGAGATCGGTGTAGCGCCCGGCGCCGCACCCGAGGTCGAGACGAAGGCGTCCGGCGCCCACCTTGTCGGCGAACCGTTCGGCGTCGGCCCGGCGGCGCGGGGTGCGATGGGTGGCCGCCCAGTCCAAGCCGCGGTCGTTGTAGGTGTCGACGGTGGCCTGGTGCACGGACGCCGATGCTACGACGCCGGGCCTGTCACCGTGACCAGGGTGCCGATCGGGGTCAGCGGCCATGTCTTCGCGGCGTCGGCGATAGCCATCTCCACGCACCCGTTGCTCTGCGGGCTTCCGTAGCTGCCTCGCACGAAGCCGTGGAGGGCGTCGCCGCCGTTGAAGTAGGCGGCCCAGGGGACGTCAGGGTCGTCGTAGGTCGAGCCGTCCGGGTTGGTGCCCTGCATTCTCGAGGAGGTGATGTGTTCGAACACCGGGTAGGTGCCGTCGGTGGTATCAGCCCCCGGGACCCCGGTGTTGACCGGGATGGCGGCGAACTGAATCGCGCCGTTGTTGTAGAGGGTCAGGTTTTCGGGAAGGTTCTTGGAGACCAAGACATAGGTGTACGGAGTGGCGTTGGTCTTCCCGGCGGCGGCGTCAGTCACCAGCGCCGTCCACACTTTTTGGCCAGCCAGGCCGTCCACCGTTAGTCCGTGTTGGTTCTCGAAGTTCATCACCGCCCCCTTGGTGATGATGTTCTCGGAGCCTTCCGTCCACAACGACGTCAGATCGGGTGGGGTGCCGGGCCACTTCCAGGCGAAGGTCCCCGGCTGGGGCATGAACGTCTCGGTCGGCGAGCTCAGCGGGGCCGACGGGGTGAACGACAATGGCAGGTAGTTCTCCTGGGCCAGGAGTTGCTGCAGCCGCTCGGTGCTGGCCTGGCCGATGGTGAAGGTGACGGTGACCGCGGCGGCCAGCACACCCCCGGCGGTGCCTTGCGGCCCGGTGGGTCCGGCCGGGAAGGTGAGGTACTCGACGGTGGTGGGCAAAAAGGCGGAGGTCGGGACGAACGTGGCAATGGTGGGGCTGGTCTTCTTCCAGGCCCCGGCCACCGGTGGGGCCAGAGACGGCATGGCGGCCACGCTGGCGATGGGTGCCGAGAGCTGGACGGCGACGGTGGTGTCAGTGGGGACGTTGGTGGCCCCCGACGCCGGGGTGGTGGAGACGATGGTCAAGGGTGGGGCGGCCAGGGTGGTCGAGCTGCTGGTAGAGGAGGAGGCGTTGGAGTGACCCCGATGGGTCGCCACCACCACCGTGACGACGGCGGCGATGACCACGACCACCGCCACCGCGATAAGGAGGGTCCGGTTCCGGTGAGGGGGCGGGACCAGGATCTTGTAGTCAGCCATAGCTTCCGGTCAGAGGATGCGGAAGGTCATGCCGGCCCGTTGGAGGCGACCTCGGAGGGTCCCACCCAGGGCGATGGCGGTGGTGACCTGGCCGGCCCTGGGGGGGAGGTCGTCGTGGACGAGGCAGAGCGCGGCTTCGCTGATCATCTTGGACGTCTCGGTGTACCCGGGGTCGCCCCCGGCCACCTCGGTCAGCACCTTCTTGCCACCTCCTTCGCCCACGAACCGGACCGAGAACCAGGCTGCGGCTCGCTGGGCATCGGTGGGGCCCGAGCCGGAAGGCCGCAGCTTGAGCAGGGCGTCGCGGGCGGGTCGGAGGTGGGCGAGCCCGAACAGGGCCCCGGCGCCGAGGGCAATGCCGGCACCGGCCACTGGGTTGGGCACCGCCATCTGGTGGGAGTAGGAGAAATCCGGCCCGTAGCGGGCGAGGCCCCGAGCCGATTGCACCACGATCTCCGGATCGATGGTCGGCATCGGCAGCACCCAGCCGTCGGCGTCCGGATCTTTGCCGAAGCGGGCGGTGACCACCCGGGCTTTCCGGTCCGGAGGCGGGGGCTCGACCTCCAACCGCTCGGCGTGCACCCGTTTGCCCGACCGATACCGGGAGAGGATGGTGAGCGCCGATGCCGCGGTTCCGCCGGAGAAGGTGCCTTTGACCCGCACCGTCCCCGTCACCGTGAGGGGGACGTCTTCGGGAAGCTGTTCCACGGTGAACTGGGCGCCGAGGTCGTGGGGCGTGGAGTCGAATCCGGCGGAATGGATCAACCGGGCCCCGGTGGAGGCGGCGGTGGCGTGATACTTCAGGTACATCAGGTCGAGGAATTCGGGTTCGCCGGTGAGGTCGAGGTAGTCGGTGCCGGCCACCGCACAGGCGGCGACGACCGGCTCACCGTGTTCGATGTACGGTCCTACCGTGGTGATGAGGACCCGGGTGGACTCGGCCAACGCCCGGATGGAGGGTGGGTCGGTGACGTCGACCCGGGCCACCCCGACGTCTCGGCTCAGGCCTTGGGTGACCGACTCCAGCTTGGCCGGGTTGCGACCGGCCAGGACGATCCGGGTGGCAGCCGGCGCATGGTCGTCGAGGTAGCGGGCGATGAGCCGACCGGTGAACCCGGTAGCTCCGAGGAGGGTTATGTCGGTGGGGCGATCGGAGTCGGTCATAGGTGCCGATGTTACCGAGTTGCCCCGATGGGCCCGGGTCGGCCCCGTACGCCCTTGATGAAGTGCGGCGCGACCCGATTACGGTGGAATGGAAGGGAGCGCTGCCCATGACCACGGCCGAATTGCTGCAAGACGCCTTCGAGCGGATCCACGAGTTGGTGCATCACGCCGTCGACGGTCTGACCGGCGACCAGCTGTGCTACCGCCCCGACCCGGATGCCAATTCGATTGCGTGGTTGATCTGGCATCTGACCCGCATTCAAGATGATCACGTGGCCGCGGTGGCCGACACCGAGCAGCATTGGACATCCGACGGTTGGTTCAACCGGTTCGGATTTGATCTCGACCCGGAAGAGACAGGGTACGGCCACGGCACCGACGACGTCGCCAAGGTGACGGTCACCTCGGGGGAGTTGTTGATCGGCTACCACGACGCCGTCTTTCAGGCCACCACCCGATTCGTGTCCAGGCTGACCGATCCGGAGCTGAACCGGGTGGTCGACGACCGCTGGAACCCTCCGGTCACCCTCGGAGTCCGGCTGGTCAGTGTGGTCTCCGACGACCTCCAACACGTCGGCCAGGCCGCCTACCTCCGCGGCCTGGCCACCGGCTAGCCAAGCTGGCGGCGCCGGTCGCCTGGCTAGTCTGACTGCCGTGACCCACGACGACCCGCCCGACGGATTCGACGGCGAGGCGATCGCCATGGCCACCCTGATCAGTGCGACCGGATTCCGGGGCGAGGTGCGGTCCGGTCCTCACCGGTTCCTAGTCGACGAGGGGCCGGGGGCGGGTGGAAACGACGAGGGTCCGAACCCCTACCAACTCCTGATGGCCGCCCTCTGCCAGTGCACGTCGGCGACCTTGCGGATGTACGGCCAACGGAAGGAGTGGGACCTGGGGGAGATCCGGGTCCGGTCGATCTTGATGCGAGCGGGCGAAGGCGCCACCAAGAAGGAACACGTAGAGCGGTCCATCCGCCTCGGGGGGAAGCTGACCGGTGAGCAGACGGATCGGCTGCTGGAGATCGCCGACCGCACGCCGGTCACCCGCACGCTGGTCGCCGGGATGACCATCCATACCGTGTTGGGCTGAACGGTGGGCGCCTGTCCGACGCTCACCACCGAGCGGCTCATCCTCCGACCGTTCGTGGAGTCCGACCTCGACGGGTTCACCGAGATCTTTCTGTCCCCGGAGGTGCAGGCCGCCCTCCACCTGCCGGAGTCGTTCTCTCGGGCGGATGCCTGGTCGGGCATGGTCGGCTGGCTGGGTCAGTGGGAGCTTCAGGGGACCGGGCAGTGGGCGGTGGTCACCCAGGCGGACGGAACCCTGGTGGGGAGGGCCGGCCTCCATCGACCCGAACGGGCCGATTGGCCCGGCATCGAGGTCGGCTGGGTCCTCGACCCCCGTCAATGGGGACACGGATACGCCACCGAGGCCGGCAGCTGCGCGGTGGCCTACACCTTCGAGGTGATCGGGGCCGACGAGGTGTTCAGCGTCATCCTCCCCGAGAACCGGCGATCGGAGGCGGTGGCCACCCGCCTGGGATTCACCCTGGTCGAACAACGGGTCATGTCCCATTTCCCCGACTCGCCGCACGGGATCTGGCGCCTGGGCCGCGACGAGTGGGAGTCGCGTCCCTCGCCAATGGCCGCACCCAGTGGCTGATCAGCGCAGATGCAGCCCGCCGTCGACCAGCACCACGTCTCCGGTGACGTAGGCGGACCGGACCAGACCCAGGATCACCTCGGCCACGTCCTCGGAGGTGGCGGTCCGGCGCAACGGCGCCTGGGCGCTGACGAACGCCCGGACGGTGTCCCACTCCGCCGTCCACGGGGTGTCGACCAACCCCGGGGCCACGGCGTTCACCCGGACATCGGGCCCCAGCACGTTGGCCAGCAGCCGGGTCATGTGGGAGAGCGCCGCCTTCGAGCAGGCATAGGGGATCGAACTGCCGGTCGGGCGCTCCCCGGCGATTGAGGAAACGTTGACCACCTGGCCGTGCCCCGACGCGGTGAGATGGGGGACGGCCGCCACCGTCAGCTGCCAGGTACCGATCACGTTGACATCGAAGATGCGCCGCCAGATCTCCGGCGTGGCCGCCTCCAGGTCCCCGTGGGGGATGAGCTCGGTGACACCGGCGTTGTTGACCAGGACATCGAGGCGTCCGTGCCGTTGGATCACGGTGTCGATCAACCGGTGGGCCTGATCGATGTCGGCCACGTCGGCTTGGACGTAGTCGGCCCCGGGCAGGATTGCCGCCAGCGCTTCCCCGGCCGACACCGAGTGCACCGAGTTGATCACCACGGTGGCCCCTTCGGAGGCCAGCCGGCGGGCGGTGGCCGCCCCGATTCCTGACGACGATCCGGTGATCAACGCCACTTGGCCGTGGAGGAACGACCCGGTGGCAGCGCCGGTGGGGGTGGAGGTCTCGGGCATTGCAGGAGTGTAGGGCGACGGTTGGCCTACGGTCTGTCCGTGCGACTGGTGAGCATGCTCGACGACGGGATCCGGACCGGCCTGGTGGTGGGCGACGAGATCATCGATCTCACCGATCCGGTCATCGGGCTTCCCGGCGACATGGTGGCGTTGTTGGGCTTGGGGCCGGACGCCGCCGACTCCCTGGGTCGAGCGCCGACCACCTCTGCTCGTCGACAGTCGATTGCCTCGGCCAAGCTTCTGGCCCCGGTGCCCCGCCCGCCGTCGTTTCTGGCCATCGCCCAGAACTACGAAGCCCACAGCCGTGAGTTCGGTCGTCCGTCGCCGGAGTTCCAGACCTGGTTCGCCAAGCAGCCCACCTGTGTGATCGGACCGGGTGCCGGCATCGAGGTTCCCCGGGTGTCGACCCAGGTCGATTACGAGGGCGAGCTGGCCATGGTCATCGGCCGACGGTGCCGCCATGTCCCCGCCGACCGGGCCCTGGAGGTGGTGGCCGGGTTCATGGTGGTCAATGACGTCAGCGTCCGGGACTGGCAGTGGCGGACCCCGACCATGATGATGGGCAAGGGTTTCGACACCCACGGGCCCAGCGGGCCCTGGCTGGTGACCCCCGATGAGCTCGGAGACCCCCAGCGGCTGTCGGTGCGCACCTGGGTCAACGATGAGCTCCGCCAGGACGGTAACACCGCCGACATGGTCTTCACCTGTGTCCAGATGATCGAGCACCTGTCGACCGCCTTCACCCTCGAGGTTGGCATGATCCTCTCCACCGGGACGCCGGCGGGGGTGGGGGCAAGTCACGACCCACCCGGCTGGCTCACCGCCGGCGACACCGTGCGGATCGTGGTGGAGGGGGTCGGCGAACTGTCCAACCCGGTGATCGACGAGCCCGACTCGCCGGGGAACGGTGCCGTCTAGCCATGCCCCCTCTGTCCGTCGGTCCCGACCGGGTGCGGGTCACTTCGTCGCTCTCCATCCCGCTGACCGAGCTCCAGTTCCGTTTCACCCCGAGCGGCGGCCCCGGCGGCCAGCACGCCAACAAAGTCAACACCCGAGTGGAGCTCCGCTTCGACATTGCCGGATCCCCGTCACTCGGGCCCCGCCAACGGTCGCGTCTCCTCGAGAAGTTGGGCCCGGAGATCCGGGTGGTCGCCGATGACGAGCGGTCTCAGGGGCGGAACCGCCAGCTGGCGGTGACCCGGTTCGCCGAGCGGCTGGCCGCCGCCCTCCATATCGACAAGCCCCGCCGCCCGACCCGGCCATCCAAGGGCGCCAAGGAACGCCGACTCAGCGCCAAACGCCAGCAGTCCGAACGCAAGCGGGCCCGTCGACCCACCTTCGACGAGTGATCGAGCCGGCTCAGGCCGACCGCGCCGTCACTCGATGGGTGCCGAACACCCCCTCCAACCGAATCTGGCTCTCGGCCCGGAACCGAACGATGCCGGCGAGCTTGACTCCCTCGTAGCCCCGGATGAGATCGGGGAGCTCGGCCACCGCCGCCACCGATGCGGCATTCTCGGGGTGCAGCTGACCCATCGCCCGGCCGACCAATGCGAGGTACTCGCTGACCAGCCCGCGCTCGGTTCGGCGCATCCGGGTGTGGGCGAACGGATCGAACGGGGTGCCCCGGAGGTGGCGGGCGGCATGGAGAAGGCGGAAGGTGGGGCGGGCGGCCGGGCCGAGGCTGATCTTGCGGCGCAGCCCCAGCATCTGCAACACCGGCGGCTGCAGCATGATCCGTACCCGCGCCCCGGGTCCGAACTCGTCGCTCAGCTTCGCCCGTTCGGAGGTATCGAGGTGGAGCCGGGCGACTTCGTACTCGTCCTTGTAGGCCATCAGCTTGTACAGCCCGTTGGCGAAGGCGGTGGTGACCGGAAGCTCCGGGCTCGGCGCGTTGGCCTGTTCGCGGGCCAGCACCGACACCACCTCCCGCAGGTAGCTTTGGGCGTACCGGAGGCTCTGATAGTCGATCAGATCACCGACCCGCCGCTCGACGGTGGGTCGGAGGTTGGCCGGAATCAAGTGATCGGCGAGCAGCCGCTGGGCCGGCGCACTCGCCGCCGGCAGTCCGGGGTCGGACGGCGCCAACGCCTGCCGTACGGCCGCCGGGTCGGCCACCGCCGCCCGCCCCCATCGGAAGGCGGCCAGGTTCTGGGCCACCTCGACGCCGTTGAGCCGGATGGCCTCTTCGATCGAGCCGGCGGTGATGGGCAGGCACCCGTGCTGGAAGGCGGCCCCGGTGAGGACGACGTTGGTGGCCAGGTGGTCATCGGAGATCCGCTCGGCGATCCAGTTGGCATCGAGGTAGAGGTTGGCGCCCCGGCGGGTGTCCCGCTCGATCCGGGCCACCAGTTTGGCCGGCTCGGGGAAGCTGACCGTGGGGTCGGTCACCATCTGGGCCGTGGCGACTTCGGCGGTATTCATCACCGCCACCGTTCGCTGTCGGTCGGCGGTGGCCAGGGTGGCAGGATTCGCGGCTCCGAGGGGATCGAAGGCGAGCAGGACGTCGACACTCCGGGCCCCGGCCCGGACCGCGGCGTCGATCGGTCGGGAGGAGATGCGTAGGTCGGACAGCACCGGGCCGCCTTTTTGCGAGAGACCGGTCTGCTCGACCCCGGCGGCGAAGTGCCCGTCGAGCAGGGCGGCCATCTGCAAGATCCGGGAGATGGTGACGACCCCGGTCCCGCCGATTCCCGGCATCCGGATGAGGACGTCATCGGCCGGCAGCTGGGCCACCGGCGGCACCAGCACCACCGGGGGCTCGGCGATGGCCGGCGGGCTGGACCCCCGACGCTGGCGCCGTTTGGGGAAGACCTGGACGAAGGAAGGGCAGTCGCCCTCCAGGCACGAATAGTCCTGATTGCAGGATCCCTGATGGATGGCGGTCTTCCGGCCGAACTCGGTGGCGGCCGGCACCACGGACAGGCAGGAGGATTTCTCGCCGCAGTCGCCGCACCCCTCGCAGACCCGTTGGTTGATCCACAGCCGCATCGCCGGCGTCGGGAGCTTGTCCCGCTTCCGCATCCGGCGTTCCTCGGCGGCGCAACGGTCGTCGTAGATGAGCACCGTGACCCCGACGACCGCGGCCAACTCGGCCTGGATCTGGTCGAGCTCGTCGCGATGGCGGACCTGAGCGATGGCGTCGAGGACGACCCCCCGATAGCTGGAGGGATCCGGGGTGGCCACCACCACCCGTCGGACCCCTTCGAGCGCTAACCACCGGGTCAGCTCGGGGACCGGCATCCCGCCGGCCGGGGCCTGCCCGCCGGTCATGGCCACCGCCTGGTTGTAGAGCAGCTTGTAGGTGATGTTGGCTCCACTGTCGACCGCCGCCCGGACGGCCAGAGAACCGGAATGGAAGAACGTCCCGTCGCCGAGATTCTGGACGAAGTGGGTGTCGTCGGTGAACGGGAACAGGCCGTTCCACTGGGCGCCCTCGCCGCCCATCTGGGTGATGCCCACGGCCTGACCCCGGCCGTGGGGGTCGAACGACGCCATGATGTGGCAGCCGATGCCCATCCCGACCAGCGTGTCGTCGCCGGCCCGGGTGGAGCGGTTGTGAGGACAACCTGAACAGAAGTAGGGGGTCCGGGAGACCAGGGGAGTGACACCGACCCGGAGCCGCTCGGTCCGGTTGATCTGGGCCAGACGCCGGCGGGCGGGCTCCGGCAGCCCGTCCCCGAGTCGGCTGGCCAGGACCCGGGACACCAGATCGCTGGTCACCGCGGCGTAGTCGGGAACCAGTGGACGGCCTTCGGGGTCGCGCTTGCCCACCACCAGTGGCGGGTCGGGCTGGCGGTAGAAGGCCTCTTTCACCTGGGTCTCGAGGAACGCCGCCTTGTCCTCGATCACCACCACCTCTTCGAGCCCGTCCAGCATCCGTCTCAGGTGCTCGGGGTTTCCCGGCCACACCATGGCCATCTTCACCAAGCGGATTCCCAATGCCTCCAGCCCGTCCTCGCCGATCCCGAGGTCGACCAGGGCCCGCCGAACCGCGGCGTAGGCCAGGCCAGAGGCAATGATCCCGAGACGGGGGCGGGCCGGTTGGTAGGTCACCTGGTTCAGCCCATTGACTTCGGCGTACTCCGCGGCTCTCGGGAGCCGCCGCTCCATCAGATCCTGTTCGGCCACCATCGACTGGGCTCCGATCAGCAGCGACGGTTGCCACTGACGGGAGAGGTCGGGGGCCGGAATCCACCCGGCCGGATCGGTGAGATCGATGGTGGAGGCCCCATCGGCGATGTCCGCCACCACCTTCACTGCCGACCAGGTTCCGGCGAAGCGGGAGAGGGCCACCGCATGGAGCCCGAGCTCGCGCACTTCGGCGACGGTGGACGGCGCCAACAAGGGAACCATCAGGCTCCGGGCCATCGACTCGCAGGAGCTCGGGACGGTGGACGACTTACAGGTCGGGTCGTCGCCGATCCAGGCCACCGCCCCGCCGAGCGGGGACGTCCCGGAGAAGTTGCCGTGCCGAATGGCGTCGGCCGCCCGGTCGAGCCCGGGGTTCTTGCCGTACCAGTACCCGACCACCCCGCGGTGGCGGCGCCCGGGGAGCTCGTCGAGGAGTTGGGTCCCGGCCACGGCGGTGGCGGCCAACTCCTCGTTCAGACCCGGGCTCATCACGATGCCGGACGCGTCGAGCAGGGTTTGGTTCCGCTGCATCTCGAGGTCGAGGCCGCCGAGGGGGGAACCTTCGTAGCCGCTGACGAACGCCGCGGTGTCCAGGCCCCGGGACGAGTCGAGCCGGCGCTGGTCGAGGATGGTCCTGACGATGGCGTCGATTCCCGACAGCAGGACCCGGCCGTCCGGAGCGGTGTACTTCTCCTCCAACGCCATCCGGCGGTCGGAACCGGCCGGCCGGGCGATCAGACTCACGACGTTGTCGGCGCCGGGGAATGACCGTCGGGATGGGCCAGGGCGGCGGTCGGGGGTGGGCGGAGGACCTTTCCTTCCCGGATGCCGTGGTGATCGGAACGGGATGGTGGACATGCCGGCCGGCTCAGAGGGGTACGGAGGCCGGGTGCCCGAGCCGGTCGGTGGCCATCTCCTCGGCGATATCGAGCGGTGTCCGCCCCGACGCCTCGGCCCGTTCGAGGATCTTGCCGGTTCGTTGACCGATTTCCATGACGACTCCCCCCAACCGTTGGTGATCCCACCCTGACCGGATGGCATGAATGTGGATGACGCCCCCGGCATTGAGCAGGAAGTCGGGTACGTAGGTGATCCCGGCACCGGCCAGCTCGGCGGCACAGGATCGCTCGGACAGCATGTCGTTGGCCGCCCCGGCCACGATGCGGGCCCCGAGAATTGGTGCGTTGGCGGCGGTGATCACTCGGGCCTGGGCGCAGGGCGCCAGCACGTCACAGGGGATGGCGAGTGCCTCCTCCGGCTCCACCGATCGGCCCCCGACCGAGGCGGCGACCCGTTCGGACCTTTCCGGATCGAGGTCGGTCACCAGCACGTCGGCGCCGGCATCGGCCAGCCGGAGGGCCAGGCTCGAGCCGACGTGGCCGGCGCCCTGGACGACCACGCGGTGGCCGTCGAGATCGGTGTGGTCGAGGTGGCAGACGGTGGCCACGATGCCGGCGTAGACCCCGAGGGCGGTCCACGGCGACGGGTCGGCGTGGCTGCAGGCGACATCGGGGACCACCGTCCCGATGACGGCCAGATCTTCGATGGACGTCCCCATGTCGACGCCGGGAATGTAGGTGCCGTGAAGGTCGGCCACCACCCGCCCGAAAGCCCGCAGCACCGCGGTCCGATCCGCCCCGTCGTCCGGGCTGAGGATCACCGACTTGGCCCCGCCGTAGGGCAACTCCGCCAGCGCGTTCTTCAGGGTCATCCCCCGGGCCAGCCGGCTGGCCTCGGCGACAGCGGCGTCGAGGTCCGGATAGGGCATCCAGCGGACGCCTCCGAGGCCCGGGCCCCGGGTGGTGTCGTCGATGGCGATCACCGCCTGCAGGCCGGTGGCTTGGTCGTGGGCAACGGCCAACCTCTCGGTCCGAACCTCCGGAACGTGGTCGGTCAATGTGCTCATCCAGCAATTACACCTCGCCCCCGAGGCTGATAGGTGAAAATTGCAGCAAATGTGCACTAATACGCAACGGAACCCTGGATTGCGCCTCGCAACCGCATCTATTGTGCGCTCTGGTCGCCTCTACTACGGTTGGGGCGGTGGCCGAGCACGAGCTGGACGACACCGACCATCAGATCCTCGAGCTGCTGTCCCGGAATGCCCGGCGCACCATGGCCGATATCGCCGAACGGGTCTCACTGTCGGCATCGGCGGTCACCCGACGGGTCGAACGGCTGGAGCGGGACGGGGTCATCAGCGGGTACACCGCGGTCATCGACCACGCCAAGGCCGGCCGGCCGCTCCAGGCGTTCATGGAGGTCCGGTTTTCCGGGACGGCTGATCTCGAGGAGATCCGGGCCACCGCCAGCACCATGCCCGAGGTACTCGCGGTGTTTGCCACCGCCGGGGACCCCGACGCCCTCATCTGGCTCCGGGTGCCGGACGTCGAACGCCTCGGTCAGGTGATCGAGCAGCTGCGACGGAGCGGACGGGTGACCGGGACCAAGACGCTGATCGTGGTCGACACCTGGACGAGACACGTCGAGATCGACGAGGAGCCGACCGCCTTCTCCCCCTGAGGTCCCGTCGGGGACGGGTCAGACGCCGAGCGTCTCCCTCAGCAGCCGGCGGCGAGCTCGATGGGTTCGGCCGGGTCCCAGGCCTGGTCGAGCAGATCGGCGATCTCATTGGTGAGACGCTCGGGCCGCACCCGGAGCTCGAGGACCGAGCTGGCTCGCACCAGGCGGGCGTTGGGCATTCGGCGGGCCAGCTGCTGGGCGTCGTGGAAGGCGTGGATCTGGTCGGCGCCGTGCCCGATGACCAGGGTGGGCATGGTCATCGCCTCCCGGTCCTCGACGGTCGGGGTGATCGGACCGGCCAGGACCCCGTGCAGCACCGCGGCCGTCTCCTTGGGTTCGTTGGACAGGGTGTTCATCACACTGTCGACCGAGCCAACGCCGGTGCGCGGGAGGCGGCGAACCACGCTGGCGAACGCCCGCACCACGGGAGCGGCGTAGTGCACGGCCAGCAGGAGCGGGATGAAGGTAAGGGCGGCGGCCGGCAGTGCCCACTCGAGCACCGGCATCTCGATGACCAGTCCCTGGACCCGTTCGGGAGACTGGGCGGCCACCGTCAAGGCGACGCTGGCGCCGAGTGACACCCCCCCGATCACCGCGGTGTCGATGCCGAGATGGTCGAGGAGGGCGACCACGTGGCGGGCGTAGGTGTCCATCCGGTGGAAGGACGCCCGCCTCGGCTTGTCGGACAGCCCGTGGCCGGGCAGGTCGAGGAGGATCACCCGGTTGCCCTTGGCGGCCAGGTCGGCGGCCAACCGCCGGTTGAGGTTCGCATCGAGGAGGATCCCGTGCAGGTAGACGAGCACCCTCGGCCCGTGCCCATGGATCTCGTAGTACAGGCGCTGGCCGCCCGACTCGAATTCCCCGACCTCGTAGGGGGCGGGAACCGATGACATCTTCACGGGGATCACGTTATGGGTAACGCTCGGGGCACTGTTACCTTGCGCGTTGGGCTTCGCGCTCTGAGTTGTCATCGAGGTGAAGCGTAGGTGCCCGGTCGCCGATTTACCAGGACCGGCAGCTGGCGGCGGACCCGCTGCTGGAACTCGAAATCGAGGTCGGCAGTGACCACCCCGGGCGACGGGTCGATCCGTTCGGCCAGCACCGATCCCCAGGGATCGAGGATCATCGAGTGGCCGTGACAGTCCGGCATCCCGGGAGGCAGCACCCCCACCTGGTCGGCGGCGATGACGAACACCTGGTCCTCGATGGCCCGGGCCCGCAACAGCACCTCCCAATGGGCTGGCCCGGTGGCGGCGGTGAAGGCGGCCGGCACCACCACAATGGTGGCGCCGCCCAGGGCCAGGGCCCGGTAGACCTCGGGAAACCGGAGGTCGTAACAGACGGAGAGGCCGAGCACCGCGGGGGCGTCGGCACCGCCCGGCCGGGAGAGGAGCGGCGCCAGGCTCACCGCGTCTCCCGGGGCGATGGCGTCCGACTCCCGATGGGCGGCCCCGGCCACGGTGACGTCGAAGAGATGGATCTTCCGGTAGGTGGCGGCGAGGTTCCCATCGGGATCGACCAGACAGCTGGTATTGCTCAGCCGGGATTCGGCACCCGGGGCGGCGGGGGAGCCGGCCAGGGGCGCCTCCGGGAAGCTTCCCGCCAACAACCAGATCCGGTCACGACGGGCGAGGTCCGAGGCCCAGGCCAGGGTCGGGCCTTCCAGGGTCTCGGCGTGGGCCCGGAGGTGGTCGGGGTCGCCGGCCACCGAGAAGTACTCGGGCAGCACCACCAGCTCGGCTCCTCCCGCCACGGCCGCATCCACCCATTCGGCCGCATCCCGGAAGTTGCGATCACGGTCGGCGGTCGCCGTCGTCTGGATGGCCGCAACCCGCATGCCGACATGCTACGGCGGTGACCCAACTGTCCTCGGGAGCACATTCGGAGGGTCAGTCGACCTCAACGGACCGTTTGAACCACCGTCTATACGTACGAGCGCATTGTACATATGGTTTGAATCACAGTGGATATGAATGTTCATATGGAAGTCCGAACTACCGGAGACTTGTTGGTGAGGACGCTCCACAAAACCCGCACTACACCTGCTGAAATGCTGCTGAACATGCGTCAGGGTCGGTGACAGAATAGTGGTCTAAATCGATTTGACTATTGCGCATCCATAGAGAAATAATGCTCCCATAGTTTGAGCCGAAAATGGCTGAATCGTTGAGAAGGGCAGGTGGTGGGTGATGAGCGCATCCGGGCTCAATGCGCCGGCCCCCGCCGCCCCGACCCTTCCGGAAACCGCCGAGGTGCTGGCCCAGGCCGGCGGAGAGAACTTCCCGGTGGCGCTCTGGTTTCTCCCGGCGAAGGTCCGCCAACGGCTGATGGCGGTCTACGGCTTCGCCCGATTGGTCGACGATGTCGGCGACGAGGGCGGCGGCGATGTCACCGCCCAGCTGGACTGGCTGGAGGAGGATCTGGCCCGGGCGGCCACCGGGTCGGCCCTCCACCCATTGCTCCAGCGGTTGACGCCCCTCCTGGTCGACCTCGGCCTGCCGCTCGACCCGTTCCGCCGGTTGATCGAGGCCAACCGGCGCGACCAGCAGGTCCGCCGCTACCAGACGTTCGAGGACCTCCGGGCCTACTGCGCACTGTCGGCGACCCCGGTCGGCGAGTTGGTGCTGGGGATCTTCGAGGTGTCGACGGCCGAGCGACGGGCATGGTCCGATGACGTCTGCACCGCCCTGCAGCTGGTCGAGCACCTCCAGGACCTGGGTGAGGACGCCCGGCGGGGAAGGGTCTACCTCCCGGCGGAGGACCTGGCCCGGTTCGGCTGCCCGGAGTCCGACCTCTACGCCCCGACCGCCAGCCAGGAGCTCCGGGAGGTGGTGGCCTTCGAGACCGACCGGAGCCGTCGCCTGCTCGGGCCGGCCACGCCGCTGGTCCGAAGCCTCCCGGGTCTTCCCCGTTTGGCCATCGCCGGGTTCGCCGCCGGGGGGCTGGCCACCGCCGACGCGCTGGCCAAGGCCGGCTACGAGGTGCTGGCCGAGACCCGGCGGCCGGCCCAGAGCCGGGTGCTCGTCCATCTGGCCCGGCTGGTGGCCGGCCGTTCGGGGGGTGGACGCCGATGACCCTGGAGTCCGCCTACCAGTACTGCGAGGAGGTGACCTCGCGCCAGGCCAAGAACTTCGCCTACGGGATCCGTCTGCTGCGGCCGCCCGAACGCCGGGCCATGACCGCGGTCTATGCCATGGCCCGGCGGATCGACGACATCACCGACGGCGACCTTCCAGCCGAGCGCAAGCTCGAAGCCCTGGCCGGGGTGCGCAACGACCTGGGTGGGAGCGACCCGAGGGGACACGACCCGGTACTCACCGCCCTGGCCGATGCCGCCGAACGCTACCCGTTGCCGTTCGACGCCTTCGGGGATCTGATCGACGGGTGCGAAATGGATGTCACCGCTACCACCTATCTCACCCGTGACGAGTTGGTGGGCTACTGCCGCCGGGTGGCCGGCTCGATCGGGAGGCTGTCGCTGGCCATCTTCTCGAGTACCGATCCGGAGGCGGCCGTCTTGCATGCCGACGATCTCGGGGTGGCGCTGCAGCTCACCAACATCTTGCGCGACGTGATCGAGGACCGGGGGATGGGACGGGTGTATCTCCCCGCCGACGACGCCCGGTCGGTCGGCTGTCCGGCCGACTTGATGGCCGACACCGAGGCGCTCGCCCGGCTGGTGGCCTACGAGTGCCCCTATGCCGCCGGGTGGTTCGATGGGGGACTCCAGTTGCTGCCCCTGCTCGACCGGCGGAGCCGAGCCTGCGTGTCGGCCATGGCCGGCATCTACCGTCGCCTGCTCGACCGGATGGCGGCGGATCCCGGTGCCGTCACCCGGGGCCGGGTGTCGGTGCCGACCTGGGAGAAGGGCTGGGTGGCGATTTCGAGCCTGGCCGGGTTCGGGCGATGACCGGGTCGTGGGGCCGGGACAGGTTCCGATGAGCCGGCCCCGACTGGTGGTGATCGGCGGCGGCCTGGCCGGGATGAGCGCGGCGCTGGTGGCCGCCGATGCCGGATGCGAGGTGACCCTCATCGAGCGGCGCCGGCGGCTGGGGGGACTTACCTGGTCGTTCGAGCGCAACGGGCGCTGGTTCGACAACGGCCAGCACGTCTTCATGCGGTGCTGCACCGAGTACCGCGGCTTCCTCGAGCGATTGGGAATGTCCGGCTCGGTGACCTTGCAACCCCGGCTCGACGTGCCGGTGCTGGCCCCCGGCGGGATCCGGGCCTCCATCCGACGGTCGGGGTTGCCGGCCCCCCTCCATCTGGCCGCGGCCGTCGCCCGCTACCGCCACCTATCGGTGGCCGATCGCGGCCGGTTGGTGCGGGCCATCCTCGCCTTGCAGAAGCTCGACCCCGAGGATCCCGAGCTGGACAACGTGACATTCGGCGAATTTCTGGCCGGGCACGGCCAGAGCCCCCGGGCGATGGCTGTCCTCTGGAACCTGATCGTGCTGCCGACCCTCAACGTCCCCGCCGAGCGGGCGTCGCTGAGCCTCGCCGTCAAGGTGTTCCGCACCGGCCTGCTCGACACCGCCGACGGAGGCGACATGGGTTGGTCGAACGTTCCGCTCGGCCGGCTGCACGGCGACGCCGGGGAACGGGCGCTCAGCTTGGCCGGGGTCGAGATGGTGTTCGGGACGGCGGTGGATCAGATCTCGCCGGGCGGGGATGGATTCATGATCACCGCCGGGGCCCGGTCGCTGGAGGCGAGGGCAGTGGTGGTGGCGACCCCGCCGCCGGTGACCACCGGCCTGGTGCCGCCGTCGGCCGGACTCCCCGACCTGTCCGGGCTGGGGACGTCACCCATTGTCAACGTGCATCTGGTGCTGGACCGCCAGGTGACCGACCTGCCGTTTGCCGCCGGGGTCGACTCGCCGGTGCAGTTCGTCTTCGATCGCACCGGGTCGTCAGGGAGTGGGCCGTCCGGGAGTGGGCGGGGTCAGTACCTGGCGGTGTCGCTGTCGGCGGCCGACGCCTATATCGGGCAACCGAAGGACGACCTGATCCGGACCTTCTTCGAGGCGGTCGGCGAGCTGTTCCCGAAGGCGAGGGAGGCGGTGCTGGTCGATGCGGTGGTCACCCGCGAGCGGGCAGCGACGTTCGCGGCGGTGGCCGGCAGCCGGCGGTTTCGTCCCCCGGCGGCCACCGGGGTCCCCGGGCTGGTGGTGGCCGGGGCATGGTGCGACTCCGGTTGGCCGGCGACCATGGAGGGAGCCGTGCGCAGCGGCCGCGCCGCCGCCCGGGAAGCGATCGAAGCCATCGCCTCCGCCACCCCCGCCGCATCCACCCCGCCGCGCGCCGACCGCCCGACCATCGACCCTCCACCCCTTCGAGTCCCCGAGGAGGCCACGTGGTGAACGCCCCGGCCCTGGACGTGTCCGAGCCGGAGGCGCCCGGCCGTTACCGCAACGGGTCGGACCCGGTCACCGCGGTATTGGCCCATACCGCCGACCTGGTCGGCCCGGCCCTCGACCGGGAGGTCGAGCAGTTGGGATCCGGTCTCCGCGCCCCGGTCGCCCACCACCTGGCCGGCGGGGGCAAGCGGATCCGTGCCGCCCTGGTGTTGCTGGCCGCCCGGGCTGCCGGTGGCGAGGAGCACGACGCCATGCCCGGCGCGGTGGCCATCGAGCTGGTGCACAATTTCTCGCTCCTCCACGACGACCTGATCGACGGCGATCGGCAACGGCGTCACCGCTCGACGGTGTGGGCTGAGTTCGGAGTGGGGCCGGCGGTGGTCGGCGGCGACGCGCTGGCCACGTTGGCGCTGCAGGTGCTGTTGGCGGAGCCGACGCCCTGGCGGGTGCGAGCCGCGGCAACCCTGGCCGATGCCACCCTGGCGATGATCTCCGGCCAGGCCGACGACATGGCCTTCGAGGCCCGGTCGTCGGTGTCGGTGGCCGAATGCCTGGCCATGGAAGCCGGCAAGACCGGCGCCCTCATCGAATGCGCCATGGGGCTCGGAGCGATCTTGGTCGGGGCTCCCGAACCGGTGATCGAGGCGCTGCAGGATTTCGGGGCGAGTCTCGGCACCGCCTTCCAAGCCATCGACGACCTCCTGGGCATCTGGGGCGACCCGGCGGTGACCGGCAAGCCGATCGGTAGCGACCTCCTGGCCGGCAAGAAGACCCTGCCGGTGGCCATCGCCCTGGCCGGGCTGGACGGGGAGTCCGGAGAACTCCGGGAGCTGCTCGACCGACGATGGTCGCCGACCGGCATGTCCGAAGCCGAGATGGAGCGGGCCGCCGGGTTGGTCGATGCCGGCGGTGGCCGGCGGGGGGCGGCCGACACCGCCAACCGTTCGCTGCGCCAGGCCCAGGCGGCCCTCGATCGGCTCCCGCTGGATGCCACCGCGGCAGCGGAACTGGCTGAAGTCGCCCGATTCGTGACCGAGCGGAACTGGTGACCTCCACCGTTCCCGCCACCCGCGGCGTTGTCGGGCCTTCGGTTGGTCCGGCCGACCCGGCCGCCGCCGACGCCCTCCGTCGGGCGTCGGAGTATCTGACCGGGCTCCAACACCCGGACGGGTGGTGGAAGGGCGAACTGGAGACGAACGTCACCATGGACGCTGAGGACCTTCTCCTCCGGGAGTTCCTCGGCATCCGGACAGCGGAGCAGACCGCCGCCTCCGCCGTCTGGATCCGTTCCCAGCAGCGCTCGGACGGGACCTGGGCCAACTTCTTCGGTGGGCCGCCCGACCTGTCCACCACCATCGAGGCCTACGTCGCCCTCCGGTTGGCCGGCGACCCGGTCGACGCCGCCCACCTGCAGACGGCGGCGGCGTTCGTCCGCGACTCGGGCGGGCTCGAGCACAGCCGGGTGTTCACCCGGATCTGGTTGGCGCTGTTCGGCCTCTGGCCATGGGAGAAGCTGCCGGTGCTGCCGCCGGAGATCATGTTCCTGCCGCCATGGTTCCCGCTCAACATCTACGACTTCGGCTGCTGGGCCCGACAGACGGTGGTGGCGCTGACGGTGGTCAGCGCCCACCGACCGGTGCGGCCGATCCCGATCGGCGTCGACGAACTGCGCCGCCCGGTTTCGGCCACCCTCGATCGAGCGTCACGAAGCTGGCGGACCTGGCCGGGGAGGTTCCAGCGACTCGACGATTTCCTCCATGGCTATCAGCGCCTGGGGGTCAAGCCGTTGCGCCGGTTGGCCCTCCGGCGGGCCGAGGAGTGGATCCTCGCCCGCCAGGAGGCCGACGGTTCGTGGGGTGGCATCCAGCCGCCGTGGGTCTATTCGCTGATGGCGCTCCACCTCCAGGGCTACCCACTCGATCATCCGGTGATGGCCGCGGGTCTGGCCGGGATCGACGGGTTCACCATCGACGACGACCGGGGGCGGCGGGTGGAGGCGTGCCAGTCACCGGTGTGGGACACCGGATTGGCGATGATCGCTCTGGCCGACGCCGGCCTCGCCCCCGACCATCCGCAGCTGCGCCGGGCCGCCGGCTGGCTCACCGGGGAGGAGGTCCGGGTCCGGGGGGACTGGGCGGTGCGGCGTCCGAACCTGGCCCCGGGAGGCTGGGCGTTCGAATTCGCCAACGACAATTATCCCGACATCGACGACACCGCCGAGGTGGCGCTGGCGTTGCGCCGGACCACCGAGCCCGACCACGGGGCGGAGGCGCGGGCCATCGCCTGGGTGGCCGGTATGCAATGCGCCGACGGCGGTTGGGCGGCGTTCGACGTCGACAACACCCAGGCCCTGTGTGCCGAGCTGCCGTTCTGTGACTTCGGCGAGTTGATCGATCCCCCCAGCGCCGACGTGACCGCCCACGTGGTCGAATGGCTGGCCGCGACCGGCCGGGAGGCCTCGGCGACCCGTCGGGGGGTGGAATGGCTGCTCGACCATCAAGAGGTCGACGGCTCGTGGTTCGGGCGCTGGGGCGCCAACTACCTCTACGGCACCGGCGCAGTGGTGCCGGCGCTGATCGGGGCGGGCATCGCCCCCGGTCACCCGGCCGTCCGCCGGGCGGTGGGGTGGCTCGGCCAAGGCCAGAACCGGGACGGGGGTTGGGGGGAGGATCTCCGTTCCTACGACGACCCGGCCTGGCACGGCCGGGGGGAGTCGACCGCCTCCCAGACCGCCTGGGCCCTCCTCGCCCTCCTGGCCGCCGGGGAGTGGGGGGACGCCACCACCCGGGGGATCGAATGGCTGGTCGCCACCCAGCGGCCCGACGGCGGCTGGGACGAACCGTGGTTCACCGGCACCGGATTCCCCGGCGACTTCTATATCAACTACCACCTCTACCGGATTGTCTTTCCGGTCATGGCGCTGGGCCGGTATCTCCGGGCCGAGCCGCCGAGGGTGGCGGACGGTGGCGACCATGGGTGAACTCACCACGGTCAGCCCGCGGCAGGTCGAGGCGGTGGCGGTCGGTGGCCCGGTCATCACCTTCGGCATCGGGCGCCAGCGAGCCGCGGCCGCCGGGGCGGCGCTGGCCCGGAGCCTGGGGCCGGACGACCCGGTGGCCATGGTCGGGGCGGTCGCCGGCCTGAGTGGTCACCTGTGGCCCGGACACCTGGTGGTGGCCACCGAAGTTCGCACCACCGAGGGCACCCCCCCACAACCGATGGCCGGCAATCACCTGCTGGCCGAAGAGCTGCGCCGGTACGGGCACATCGTCCATACCGGCCCGATCGTCTCGTGCCGTCACCCCACCGCTCGGCCCGAATCGGCGGGGCTGGCGGCCGGCGGGGCCATCGCGGTGGACACGGAGGCGGCCTGGATGGCCGAGGGGCTGGGTCGGCGGCCGCGGGCCGTGGTCCTGGCGGTGGCCGATTCCGGGGGCCACGCCCCGGTGGCCGGCGGCCTGCGGGCACTCGGCGCCCTCCTCCGGGTGCGCCCGGCCCTCGAGCGCTGGGCCCAGGCGGTCCAACCCCGCACGGTGCTGCTGGCCGGGCCCCGGTCGTTCTGCGCCGGCGTCGAACGGGCCATCGACACCGTCGAGCGCGCCCTGGTCCGCTTCGGGCCGCCGGTCTACGTCCGCCGCCAGATCGTGCACAACATCCACGTGGTGGCCGGGCTGGAAGCCAAGGGGGCGGTGTTCGTCGAGGAGTTCGATCAGGTGCCGGACGGCTCGACGGTGGTCATCGCCGCCCACGGGGTCTCGCCCGCCGTCCGGCGGCAAGCCGCGTCCCGGCCGGACCTCAACGTGATCGACGCCACCTGCCCGTTGGTGGCCAAGGTGCACCACGAAGCCCGCCGGTTCGCCGACGGCGACCACCAGATCGTCCTCATCGGGCACGCCGACCACGAGGAAGTGGTGGGCACCGTGGGCGAGGCCCCCGACCGGATCCATCTGGTCGACGGTCCGGACGGCGTCGCCGGCCTGGAGGTGCCCGACGGGGTGCCGCTGGCCTATCTGACCCAGACGACGCTGGCCACCGACGAGACGGCCGAGATCGTCGAGGCCCTCCATGCCCGGTTCCCGGCGATCGTCGGGCCCAATGCCACCGACATCTGCTACGCCACCCAGAACCGCCAGGATGCCGTCCGGGCCCTGGCCGGCTCCTGCGACCTGATGCTGGTGGTCGGGTCGGCCAACTCGTCGAACACCGCCCGGTTGGTGGAAGCCGCCCGGCGGCAGGGTTGCCGGGCCGAGCTCATCGAGGACGAGGCCGATCTCCGGCTCCCGTGGCTGCTCGACGCCGACACCATCGGCGTCACCGCCGGGGCGTCGGCACCCGAGTCGCTGGTCCAACGGGTGATCGAGGTCCTGGAGGAACTCGGCCCCGTCGAAGTCCGTGAACAACGAATCACCGAGGAAACCGTCCAATTCGCTCTACCAAGGCAGGTGCGCTGATGCCCATTCCGTTGCGACAGAACATGAAGATCGGATCCCACCTCCTCCGGCAACGGATCAAGGGGACCAAGCACTACCCCTTCATCGTGGAGATCGAGCCGCTGTTCGCCTGCAACCTGTCATGCCCGGGGTGCGGGAAGATCCAGCACCCCACCGAGATCCTCCGGAAGCGGCTCTCCCTCGAGGACATCGTCGGCGCGGTGGAGGAGAGCGGGACCCCGATGGTGTCGATCGCCGGCGGCGAGCCGCTGCTGCATCCGGACATGGAGAACATCGTGGCCGAGCTCATCCGTCGGAAGGTCTACGTCTACCTGTGCACCAACGCGGTGCTGCTGCGCCGCCGGCTGGACAAGTTCACCCCCTCGAGGTTCTTCTCCTGGGTGGTGCACGTCGACGGCCTGCGGGAGCGGCACGATGCCGCCGTCGACCGGGAGGGGGTGTTCGACGAGGCGGTGGCGGCCATCCGGGAGGCCAAGGCGCAGGGCTTCCGGGTCACCACCAACTCGACCTTCTTCAATACCGACTCACCCAAGACGGTGCGGGACGTGCTCGACTTCCTCAACGACGACCTCGGGGTGGACGCGATGATGATCTCGCCGGCCTACGCCTATGAGAAAGCCCCCGACCAGCAGCACTTCCTCGGGGTCGAGCAGACCCGCAAGCTGTTCGCTGACGCCTTCGACGGGAAGCGCAAGAAGTGGCGCCTCAACCATTCCCCGATGTTCCTCGACTTCCTGGAGGGAAAAGAAGAGTTCAGCTGCACCGCCTGGGGCGTGCCCAGCTACTCGGTGCTGGGCTGGCAGCGGCCGTGCTACCTGATGGCTGACGGCTACGCCGCGTCCTACCGGGAGCTGGTGGAGACCACCGACTGGGACGCCTACGGCCGGGGCAAGGACGTCCGCTGCGCCAACTGCATGGCCCACTGCGGGTACGAGCCGTCGTCGGTGATCGCCACCATGGGCTCGTTGCGCCAGTCACTCCGGGCCATGGTCAACACTCACTGATCGTGACCACCATCGACTCCCAACCCGCCGGTGCGGTGCTGACCTTGGCCGAGCCGGGCACCGACCCGGTGCCGCCCGAGACACCGTTGGCGACCGGATCGGTCCGCCCGCCGTCGGCCATGGACCCCCCGGCCCCGGGGCCGCCGCTGGCCGGGGTCGATCCCGAGCGCCTCCGGGATCTCGGGACCCAGGAGCTGACCGAACTGGCTGCCGACATCCGCCGCCTGCTGGTGTCGACGCTGGCCGCCACCGGTGGCCACCTCGGGTCGAACCTCGGGGTGGTGGAGCTGACGTTGGCCTTGCACCGGGTGTTCCACTCCCCGGACGACGCCATCGTCTGGGACACCGGGCACCAGGCCTACATCCACAAGCTGGTCACCGGGCGGGCGGCGGCGTTCCCCTCCTTGCGCCAGGCCGGCGGGTTGTCCGGTTACCCCAACCGGGCGGAGTCGGCCCACGACCTGGTGGAGAACAGCCATGCCTCCACCGGGCTCTCCTACGCCTACGGGCTGGCCTCGGCCCGGAAGCTGGCCGGGGATGCCCGCCGGGTGGTGGCGGTGGTCGGCGACGGTTCCCTCACCGGCGGGCTGGCCTTCGAGGCGCTCAACAACATCGGGGTCGCCCGGACACCGGTGCTGATCGTCCTGAACGACAACGGACGGTCGTATGCGCCGACGGTGTCCCGGCTGACCTCGGCGCCGGGGACCGATCTCCCGGCCGAAGGGGCGGCGGCCGCCTTCTTCGGCGCCCTGGGTCTCGCTTATCTCGGCCCGGTCGACGGGCACGACTTCGATGCCCTCGACGACATGCTGCGGGTGGCCGACGGCATCGCCGGTCCGGTGGTGGTGCATGTGCACACGGTCAAGGGACGTGGCTACGGGCCCGCCGAGCACGACCCGGAGAAGTGCCTCCACGATGTCGGGCCCTTCGATCCGGCCACCGGCGCCTCCCGACGCCCACCCACCTCGAGTTACACCCAGGCGTTCGGACGGGCGATGGTGGCGGCCGGCGAACGCGACCCGTCGGTGGTGGCCCTGACCGCGGCCATGGGTGGCCCGACCGGGCTGCTGGCCTTCCAGGACCGGTTCCCGGAGCGGTATTTCGATGTCGGGATCGCCGAACCTCACGCGGTCACCGCCGCCGCCGGCATGGCCATGGGCGGGCTCCGCCCGGTGGTGGCCATCTACTCGACGTTCCTCAACCGGGCCTGGGATCAGCTGCTCTTCGACGTGGCCCTCCACCGGACGCCCATCGTGTTCTGCATCGACCGGGCCGGGGTCACCGGTGACGACGGTCCGAGCCACCACGGCATCTTCGACCTCATGCTGCTGACCAAGGTGCCGGGCATGACCGTATTCGCCCCATCGTCCTATGAGGAGTTGGGGGCCATGCTCGACACCGCGCTGTCGCTGCCGGGTCCGTCGGCCATCCGGTGGCCGAAAACGGAGGCGCCGCTGACCGGCCGGGTCGGGAACCGGCTGTCGGCCTGTCGGCTGCGCGCCGCCCCGGAGGGAGGCGGGCGCGGACGGCGCCCGGACGTGTGCCTATTGGGGGTGGGAAAGATGGTGGCGGCCTGCGAGGAGGCCGCCACCCGGCTCGAGCCCCTCGGGGTGGGGGTCACGGTGTGGGACGTGCGAGTGGCGGCACCGCTGGACGGCGCGATGGTGGCGGACGCCGCCCGGCACCGGCTGGTGCTGAGCGCCGAGGACGGGATCGCCGAAGGCGGGGTGGGGGCGTCCATCGCCACCGCGGTCCGGGGCGCAGCGAGTAGAGGGGACGGCCCGCGCACCCTGACCCTGGGACTGCCCCGGACCTTCCTGCCCCATGGTCGAGCGGCCGACATCCTGGCCGATGCCGGGCTCGACGGAGCCGGGCTGGCCGCCGCGGTGCTGGCGGCTCTGCCCCCGGCCCCCAAACCCGGCCCCCGACTCCGAACCTGACACCGCCCGGCTGACAGACTGATCGGCGACCGCCGTTGGGCGGGCCAACAAAACCGCCGAGCAGAATCGAGCCGTCGTGTCCTTCGGAGACTCCGACATCATCCGCAGCGCCATCCGGGTGGAAGGGTTTCGCGACGAGGAGTTCGACTACCAGCTGATCAAGGCCATCGGGGTGGCCGACTACGGCGGCTCCACCGTCGGGGAGTGTCTGGCGGTGGCCGACGAGATCACTGACGGGAGCCCTCAGAGCTGGGCCCGGGGATTCGACGAGTTGGCCCGTCGGGTCGAGGCCTCTGCCCGCCGGTGCCTGGAGGCCGGCCATCGGGTCAGCGGGCGGGATCACCTGTTGCGGGCGTCGACCTACTACCGGACGGCGGAGTACTACGTCGACCCGGCCACCGAGGCGTCCTGGCACACCGGCGAGCGGAGCCGGGCCTGCTTCGCCGAGGCCGGATCCTTGATGGAGCCGCCGGTCGAGCTGGTCGACGTGCCCTTCGACGGCTCCCGGTTGCCCGGGTATTTCCTCCGCCCGGGCGCGGGTGCCGACCATCCCGGGCAGCTCCCGACCCTGGTCTGCGTGGGCGGCTTCGACTCCAGTGCCGAAGAGCTCTACTTCCACTACGGAGCGCCGGGAGCCGAGCGCGGCTGGAATGTGTTCGCCTTCGACGGGCCCGGCCAACCGGGTTGCATGCGTCTGGACCCGGCGCTGCCGTTCCGGCCCGACTACGAAGCCCCGATCGCCGCGGTGCTCGACGTGATCGGAGCCCGCGACGACGTGGACGCCGAGCGGCTGGCGTTGGTGGGGGAGAGCTTCGGTTCGTACTTCGCCGCCCGCAGCGCCGGCCACGACCAACGGGTCCGGGCGTTAGTGGCCAATCCCCCGATTGTCGACATGCGCCGTTACATGGAGGCGTGGGTGGGACGCGAGGTGTTCGGGATGACCCGGGACATCCGGCCCGAAGACGTGGCCGGGGTGCCCGAGGACCTCATGCCCAAGCAGATGCAGTGGGGGATCGAGTCCATCTGCCGGCGGTTCGGGGTGGCGTCGTTCTCCGCCTGGCGGGAGGCCATCGCCGGCTATCGGCTGGGCGGCCTGCTCGGCGCCATCCACTGTCCGGTGCTCGCCCTGGTCGGCGATCGCGAAGGAGTAGAGCCGCTGGCCCAGTTCGAGACGTTCGTCGACGGGGTGGGCGGACCGGTCACCGCCCGCCGGTTCCAGGTGGACGACGGGGCGTCGACCCACTGTCAGTCGGACAACATCCGGCTCTCGGCCCAGGTGGTGTTCGACTGGCTCGACGAGCGATTCAGCTGAGTCGGTGACCCCCGGGAGAGGCGGGGGAGGTCAGATCGACGAGACGGCTCGGATGGCGGCGTCGGCGGCGGTCTCGGTGGCCAGCTTCGCCCCCCGGGCCAGGCGAGCCATCCCGGGGATGCGCCCCGGGTGCTTCAGGACGTAGCGGGCCACCGCCCGCCCGTCGGGGGTTCCGTCCTGGTGGCTGAGATGAAAGACCTCGTCGTCGATGCTCCCGTCGGTGGCCCGGTCGCTGATGGCCCGGAACACCGACCAGGGGATACCCCGCCCCTCGCAGACCTCGGCGATGGCGGCGGTCTCCATGTCCAGGGCGACGACTCCCTGGGCCCGCAGACCGGCAATCACTTCGGGCTCGGTCAGCAGCACGTCGGTCGTCCACATCTTGCCCGCCGGGGTGCCTCCCCCCAGCCGGGCTGGGCGGTACTCGGCCCCGGTGGCGCTGTTCACCACCACCTCGGGGAGCACCAGGGTCCCGATGGGGGTGGTGTCCTCGACCGCACCGGTGATCCCGACCACCACCACCCGGTCGACCCGGATGGCATCCAGGAGGCGGATGGTCTGGTCGGTGGCCAACCGGGTGCCCATCCCGGTCACCATCGCCACCACCGGGTGACCCGCCAGTTGCCCGGATCGGTGGGCGACCTGGCCGGCCCGGTCCGGGTGGAGGGAGAGCTTCCGGGCCAGCGGGCGTGCCTCCATCGGCATGGCGCAGACGAAGGCGATCACCCCGGGGGTGGCTGGCTCGTTCATCCCCGAAGCCTGCCGCAGATGGCGCAGGCAACCAAGTGCCGAGTCTCCGGGTTGGTCAGCTGAGCCCGAGCTCGGCCGAACATTGCGGCCACTGGCCCCACCCGCTGCGGGCCTGCAGCTGCTCGGCGGCCTGGTCCTGCACACTCGGCGAGGCGTCACTGGGGAGACCCGAGTACCCGAGGCCCTGCCATGTCTCCTCCGAGAACTGGTAGGCGCCGTAGTAGCCGTTGCCGGTGTTGTCGCTGTAGTTGTCGCCCGATTCGCATTCCCGGAGTTCGGCGAACGATCCGGAGGTGGAGACATAGGCCGGCGCCGGCGCCGCCGTGGTCGACGTGGTGGTGGGGATCGGGGCGGTGGTGCTGGTGGTCGACGTGGTGGTGGTCGTCGGGGGACCGGTGGGAGCGGTGGTGGCCGGGACCGGGGCGGCAGCCGGGACGGCCGGCATCGGGACGTGCAGGGAGGTCAGGGCGATATCGAGCCCACCCATCGGGCCCTCGGCCGAGGCCGGGGTGGTCCCGGAGTTGGCCCCGGCCAGGCTGTCGGCCGCCAGCCGCGAGCCGAGGATGGCCGCCGAGCTGCCGGCGGCAACCTGTGACGATTGGCTTTGATGGATGGCGACGCCAACGATCACAGCCAGTGCAGAGACAAATAAGAGAAAAAAGCGGTGCTTGCGCATATCTTGCGCCTCCTCAAAGTCGCGGAAGCCCGTAGGGCTTCGAGGGTGGCATGGGTATGCGGGCAACCGTCTTGGGTGCATTCGACTCGCGAACTGTTGCCGGGCAGGGCAGGCGGCTCGGGACTTTCAATGAGGTCCGTACGAGGTGCAGACGGGGTAACCCTTAACAGGTCAGCGTTGGGCGGCTCCTGGTCGGCGCAGTCGGTGGGGTGAACGGTGTGTGTTCATATGTCCTCTACCCAGCTGATCGAACGGCACGAGCCGACCCTCGTGTGGTTCTGTCGGCACCCAATTCGGGCCTCCGCATCACCGCCGTTTCGCCAAATTGCTGGGCGAGTTCTTCTTACCCTAGTAGTGGAGTAACAACGTTGCAATTACGTTACGAATGGTGGCATTTTTGGTGCTTAGAGTGGTAAAACTCTGTTCACACAACCGAAACATGCAGGTCACCGGCTGTTCATCCGGCGGGGGATTCAGGCGCCCGACGGCCCGGGAAACCGGGGAGAAACCGCTCCCAGCGCCTTGGCCAGGGCATCGGACCCCGGGTCGGAGACATCTTCCCTCACCCCGACCAGCGAGGTCAGGGATGCCCATCCGTCGGCGATGGCGGCGGCATCGGATTCGGGGTCCAGCTCCGCCTGCTCCTGGCGGCGGTTGGAGCCGCGGCCGCCCCGGAGGGTGAGGGTGATCGCCCCTCCGGTCCGGTCGATGGCCGAGCCGCCGACCGGCGCCCGGGGCCGGTCCTGGCGGGCCGCCCGGATGAGGCCGACGGCTCCGAGAGATCCGTGGCGGATGCCCCGGAGCTGGTCGAGGGGGAGGGCGGGAACATTGAGGTTCAGGACGGTGCCGCGCTCCATGGTGGCCAGCTCGGGAACCAGCTCGTTGACCAGGGCCACCGGCGTTTCCCACGGCACCGGGTCGGGTCCCCAGGCGATGCTCACCGCCAGCCCCCGCACGCTGAACTGGGCGCCGGTGAGGGTGGCGCCCACCGTCCCGGAGTGGAGCGCCGACCGGCCGGCGTTGATGCCGTGGTTGATGCCGGAGACGATCATGTCGGGCCGAGGGCCGAACCCTTCGATGCACGCCAGGATCACCGCCAGCGCCGGGGGGCCGTCGATCCCGAACACCGGGACCTCCTCCAGCCCGCGGACCTGGACCGCCTCATAGGGAATCGACTCCCGGTCGTACACCGGTCCGACCGCCGCCCCGGCCCCGCTGTGGTCGACCATCGGCGCCACCACCAACAGTTCGTGCTCGCCCTCGAAGGCGGTGGACAGGCCCCGGGCCAGCGCGGCGATGCCGGGGGAGAACACGCCATCGTCGTTCGTCACCAGAATCCGCATGGTCGGCGATCCCATCGAAGAGGTCGGGCGGCTCCGGGCATCGCCGTCCGCAGCGACCGTGCCGGTGGGCCTTCATCGGGCCACGGTGGCCCGATCGCCTACCATACCGGTCGACATCCACCGCCCCTCGCGGGCAGACCGGAATCCCGATGACCACCACCTCCCGAACCACCCCCGACGATCCGCGGCCGTCGGAGACCACCGCCGCCACCGGCGACCAGTGGGTCATCGGACACGGCCATCAGCGGGCGGTGATCACCCAAGTCGGCGCCACCCTCCGTTCCTTCACCGTGGATGACGAGCCGGTGATCGACGGCTTCGGGACCGAGGCCTGGAGCCAGGGAGGTCGGGGTCAGGTGCTGGCCCCGTGGCCCAACCGGCTCGGCGACGGTCGCTACCAGTTCGAAGGGGTGAGCGCCCAGGCCCCACTCGACGAGCCGTCGAGACAGAACGCCATTCACGGATTGGTGCGCTGGCTCCCGTGGGCGATGATCGGCCGGGCCCAGAACCGGGTGACCATGGCCTGCGTGCTCCACCCCTCACCGGGGTATCCGTTCAGCCTCGGGCTCACCATCGAGTACCGGCTCGGCCGGGACGGCCTCACCGTGGTCACCGACGCCGAGAATCTGGGACCCATGGATCTGCCCTTCGGACTCGGCTTCCATCCGTACCTGACCGTCGGAACCCCGACGGTCGACATGGTGCGGCTCACCGTGCCTGCCGATCGCCGGCTGGTCACCGACGATCGCGGCCTCCCCACCGGGCTGGCGCCGGTGGCGGGTACCGAATTCGACTTCACCACCGGCCGCCTGCTCAGCACCACCCGGTTGGATACCGGCTACACCTCCCTGCGCCGCGACGGTGACGGGAAGATCCGGGTCGACCTCGACCATCCCGACGGAACCAACGGCGTGAGTCTGTGGGCCGACCACCAGTTCGACTACGTGATGGTCTACAGCGGCGACACCTTGGCCGCCGACCAGCGGCGCAAGGGGCTGGCGGTGGAACCCATGACCTGCCCGCCCGACGCCTTCCGCTCCGGGAACGGCATCGCGGTGTTAAGCCCGGGGGCGAACTGGACGGGCTCGTGGGGGATCACCCCGCGCTAGGCGAGGGCCCCGGGTCGCGGCCGACTCATCGAGGTTCCCGGACGGCCACCATCGACGGGACGGGCGGCGTCCATGCCCCGGGCGAACACCGCCTCGGCTTCGATCGGCTCCAGCGGCTTGGCGAAGTAGAAGCCCTGGGCGAACCGGCACCCGAGCTGCACCAGGCGGTCCCGCTGGGCCTCAGTCTCGATGCCTTCGGCCACCACTTCGAGATCGAAGGCGTTCCCGAGGGTGACGACGGCGGTGACCACCGCGTCGTAGCGGCTGCCCAGCCCGTCGATGAACGCCTTGTCGATCTTCACGATGTCGAGGGGTAGGCGGGAGAGGGAGAACAGCGACGAGAACCCGGTGCCGAAATCGTCGATGGCCAAGCGGATCCCCAACTCCTTCAGGGCCTGGAGCCGGCGAACCGCGGCCTGGAAGTCGCGCATGAAGAAGCTCTCGGTGATCTCCAAGATGAGCAGCTCGGGCGGCACCCCGGTCGACAGCAGGGCTTCGGCCACGTCGTTGACGAAGTGATCGTGTTCGAGCTGCCGGCTGGAGACGTTGATGCTGATCGAGCCATCGGGACGGTCCGGGTACCGGTCGCGCCACTCGGCCAGCTGCCGGCAGGCCTCGTGGAGGACCCAACGGCCGATCGGGACGATGAGTCCGGTCTCTTCGGCGGTGGAGATGAAATCGACCGGTTGCACCAGGTTCCGGGTCGGGTGGTGCCAACGGATGAGCGCCTCCATCCCCACCAGGTGGTTTCCATCCAGCGAGATCACCGGTTGGTAGACCAGCCGGAACTCGCCGCGGTCGATGGCCATGTGGAGTTGGGCCTCGGTCGCCACCCGATTGGCGGCCTGGAGGGTCAGCGCCTCGTCGAAGAACTCGAACCGGGACCGACCGTTCTGCTTGGCCCGGTTCACCGCCGCGTCGGCATTGCTCATGATCGTCTCGGCCCGGTCGGAGGCGAAGCCGAAGGCGATGCCGATGCTCGCAGTCACGTAGCAGTCGATGTCGTCGACGACGAAGGGCTTGTCGAAGGCGGCCAGGAGGTGGTGGCCGAACCCGACCGCGTCGGTGTGACCGGCCAGGCCTTCCACCAACAGGCCGAACTCGTCCCCGCCCACCCGGGCGATGAAGTGCCCGGCCACCGAGTGCTCGAGGCGCTGGGCGACGGCCACCACCAACGAGTCGCCGACCCGGTGCCCGCGGCTGTCGTTGAGGTACTTGAAGTGGTCGAGATCGAGGAAGCAGACGGTCATCGGGGGATCGACGGTCAGCCGCGAATGCAGGGACCGGGACAGCCGCTGCATGAACAGCTCGCGGTTGGCCAACCCGGTCAGCTGGTCATGGGTGGCCTGATGGGCTAACCGGCGCTCGTACTCCCGGCGTTCGGTGACATCCCGGACGGCCACCGAGAACACCTCGCCCCGGGGCGTGTCCAGCGTGCTCAACGAGGCTTCGACGGCGATCTCCGTCCCGTCCCGACGGAGGGCGAACATGGTGCGATCCAGCCCGGCCTCGGCCTGGTCGAGTCCGTCGATCCAGCGACCGATGGTGGCCATCTGGTCGGAGCGCAACCGTTCGGGCATCAGCGTCGATGCCTTCTTCCCCACCAGCTCATCGGCCGGGTAGCCGAACAGGGCTTCGGCCTGGTTGCTGACTTCGACGATGACGCCGTCGACGTCGGCCACCACCACCGCGTCGGGGGCCGACTCCAGCAGTTGTCGGAAGTGGTCGGCGTCCCGCATCTGCTGTTCGAGGAGTTGGGCGTTCTCCAGGGCGTGACCGGCCTGGGTGGCCAGCATCTCGAAGGCGGCGACCTCTTCGGGCGACGGATCCCGGTGTTGACGGGTACCGGCCTCGAGGATGGCGGTCAACTCGCCATTGACCCACACCGGGCCGCCGATCACCGTTTGGTAGCCGTCGCCGGCCAGGACGGGCACGCTTCCGGACTGCGAAGCGTAATCGCGGATGACCACCGTGCGGCGTTGCTGGAGGACCATGCCGACCATGCCGAAGGAGGCGGGGTGATGCTGGGAGGTGTAGTCGGTGTCGAGGTGCCGGGCATGAAGCACCCGGTAGGTGGCGCCGTCGTCGTCGATGGCACAGATGTCCGACGACTCGAACCCCAGTGTTCCGAGCGCATCGACCACCGCCGAGAGCACGTGGTCGACATCGGAGGCATCGATCTGCCGGGCCACCGCCGCCACCCGGCTCCACAGCGCCACCCGGTTCTCCGACGCCTCGTGTTCGGTCATCTGGCGCCGGAAGGACTGACCGAGCTCGTGATTCAACAATCCGACCGCCAGCGAGGCGGCGATGATCATCCCGACCCGGAACACCAGGGTGGCGACCCCGATCCCCCAACCGGTGGCAGCCAGCGTCCCGAGATACCCGGCGATGGTGAGGACCCCGAGGGTGATCTGCGCGGAGATCGGGTAGTTCGGCCCGGCCAGGAAGATGGAGGTGACGATGAGCAGGACGAAGAGCTCAGATTGGGCGCCATGGGTGAAGGCGATGCTGAGATCGACCATCGCGACCATGCCGATGGCCCAGGCGTAGACGGCCAGCCGGCCGCGGGGACGGGCCAGGATTTGCTTCCACGGGAGGGTGCTGACGACGTAGGTCAGCGCGGTGACCACCAGGATCAGGATGAAGGCGCCGGCCCGGTTGACCTGGTTGTGGCCGGGCAATACCAGGTAGAGGGTGACGACCAGGATGATGAACACCGACGAGAGGAGTCCCCCCCGTACGGTCTGCAATGTGTACCTGGCCCACGGATCGTCGGAATGCGCCCCCGGCGAGTGGCCACCAGCGGTGCCGTGTTCCGAACCTGACATCCGGCCCTCCTCGTTGGCCTGCATCGTAGCGGGAGGTCGCCGATTAAAACAGGGCGGAACTGGAGATACGCCGCCGGCCGGGCCGATTCAGCCTGGGTGGAGGCGGCCCGGCTGGGCGTGGTCAGCCTCACTTGGCCCGCCACCGGGGCCGTCGGGTACGGTCATGACACTTATTAGCCTGAGGATGGACATCGATGGGGAGGGGATCAGTTGAGTGACCGGATAACGCTGGTGGATTACCTGGAGCTGGGGGACGAGCCGCATCTGATCGCCAACCAATGCCGTGCCTGCGGCGCCCGGTTCTTCGACCGGCGAAACGCCTGCGCCTCGTGCGGCAAGACGGAGTTCGACCGGGTCCGCATCGCCGACGAGGGCGAGGTTCGGGCTTTCACCATTGTGTCGTTTGCGGCTCCCGGGGTACCGGTCCCGTTCGTGGCCGCCCTGATCGACTGCGACGGAACCAGCGTGCGGGGCAACCTGATCAACGTGGAAGCGGATCCCGAGCACGTGAGCCTGGGCATGAAGGTGCGCCTGGCCACCTATTCGGTGGGGACGGACAGCAACGGGACGGAAGCGATCGGCTTTGGATTCGAGCCACAGGAGGCTGCGAGCAATGGCATCTGATGACATCTGGATCCTCGGGATCCACATGACCAAGTTCGGCAAGCACCCGGATCTCGACGTGGTCGATCTGGCTGCCGAGGCGGCCATGGGCGCCCTCGACGACGGTGGGGTCGGCATCAAGGACATGGGCGTGCTGGCCGCCGGTTGCCTGATGATGGCCCAGGCCGGCATCGGCCAGCAGCTGCAGAAGCAGATCGGCCAGACCGGCATTCCCGTCTACAACGTGGCCAACGCCTGTGCCACCGGGGCGACCGCCCTCCGCACGGCGATCATGGCGGTGCGGGCCGGCGAATGCGACATGGGCCTGGCCGTCGGAGTCGAGAAGCTGGCCGGCGCCGGACTGCTGGCCGGTGGGGCCCGCAAGTCCGACGATGACACCTGGACCCGGCACGGCCGCTACGGGGCGGTGGCGCCGGTCGACGGCCGGATCGGCACCGAGACTATGCCCGGTGTCTTCGCCCAGATCGGCATGGAGTACGGGCACCGCTACGGCGGGACCAGCTTCGAGTTGTTCGCCCGGATCTCGGAGAAGAACCACTCCCACTCCACTCTCAATCCGCTGGCGTCGTACTCGAAGAAGATGAGCCTGGAGCAGATCATGGGCGACATGATGATCGCCTATCCGAACACCCGACCGATGTGCTCGGCCAACTGTGACGGCGCCGCCGCTGCGGTGATCGTCAGTGACGCCAAACTCAAGACCCTCGACCCCGATCAGCGGCGGCGGGCGGTGAAGATCTCGGCGTCGGTGCTGACCAGCGACCCGTGGCAGGAGTCGTGCCAGGTGCTGCCGGACGTGAACACCCTCACCCGGAACGCCGCCACTCAGGCCTACGAGCAGGCCGGGGTCGGGCCGGAGGACCTCAACCTGGTCGAGTTGCACGACTGCTTCGCCACCGCCGAGCTGGTGCACTACGACAACCTGATGCTCTGCCCACCGGGCGAGGCCGTTCCGTTCTTCGAGTCGGGCGCCACCTGGCGGGACGGGGCCACCCCGGTCAACGTCTCCGGCGGGCTCGAGTCCAAGGGCCACCCCATCGCCGCCACCGGCATTGCCAACGTCTGGGAGGTCGCCCATCACCTGCGGGGCGAGGCCGGCGACCGGCAGATCGAGGGCGCCACCGTCGGGATGACCCACGTCATCGGGTTGGGCTCGGCCTGCGGCGTCCACATCCTGGAGAAGGCGGCCAGCTGAGGTCAGGGGGCGAGAAGGTCTTATCGCTCTTCTGACCGTTTTTGATGTTGTCAGCCTCGCTCATCCCTTCGGGCTGAGCCCGTAGACCGCTGGTGACTAGGGCGGATGGACGGCTGAGTTCCGGGTGAGTGGGTCATACAGTCGGGTTCCATTCGTCCCTTCCGAGTGGCCCCATGGCGCAAATTCGGGGCGGGACCGTGGTAAAAGTCGATATGGCCTCGGGGACGCGTCACCACCACCGGGCTGGTTGGGTCATCCGCACCGTCAGTCGAGTGGCGCTGGTCGGGTTGGTGGTATCGCTCATCCAGATGGGTACCCCCGCCCCACCGGCCAACGCCGCCATCGTCGGCAACGACTACCCCGCCAACCTGGCCACCGCGGCCAAGGACGCGCTCATCGATCCCTGGAGATTCTTCAACCGTGAATGCACTTCGTTCGTGGCCTGGCGCCTGAACAACACCAACGGGGTCGGGTTCAACGATTTCTACGGCGGGCCCCAGTGGGGGAATGCCAACACCTGGGGAGCCGCGGCCATGTCCCTCGGCATCCCGGTGAACACCACCCCGGCGGTTGGATCGGTGGCGTGGAATGACGCCGGCACCGGGGGGACCGGGAGCCTGGGCCACGTGGCCTGGGTGGCCAACGTCGAGCCGAATGGCACCGTTGACGTCGAGGAGTACGACTACAACACGCTGGGCGGCTACGACGTCCGGAGTGGCGTGCCGGCATCGGAGTTCACCGGGTTCATCCACATCGACGATCTGACCAGCGCGAGCCAGTCGGGCAATCCGGCGGGGAATCTCGAGGCTGTCAAGCGGATCAGCGGAGGCGTCGAAGTCGTCGGCTGGGCGGAAGACCCCAACGCCGGGAGCAACCCGGTGTCGGTGCAGATGACCGTCGATGGCGTGCCGACCGGCGGAATCGGATCGGCCAATCTCTCCCGCAGCGATGTCGGGCCCCACGGGTTCGACATGAAGATCGGACTCGACGGCTCACCCCACCAGATCTGCGTGGTCGCCTACAACGTCGGGGTCGGGACCGGCAACACCGGGTTACCCGGCTGCGCCGGGGTGGCCGCGGGTCCGCCGGGGGCATCGTCGGGGACGGGAACCCTGACCGCGCCGGTGGTGGGCATGGACGCCACCCCGGACGGCAACGGCTACTGGTTGGCCGACGCGGCCGGAGGAGTGTCACCACACGGTGACGCGGTCTCCTACGGCCTGATTGCCGGACAGCCGCTCAACTCACCGATCGCCCATATCGTCGCCACCCCGGATGGCCGGGGCTACTGGTTGGTGGCCGGGGATGGGGGGACCTTCGCCTTCGGCGACGCCGGCTTCTTCGGCTCGATGGGCGGGAAGCGACTCAACGCCCCCATCGTCGATTTGGCCCCGACCCGGGATGGCAACGGCTACTGGCTGGTGGCGTCGGACGGCGGCATCTTCGCCTTCGGCGACGCCAGCTTCCATGGGTCCATGGGCGCTTCCCGCCTGAACAAGCCGGTGGTGGGGATCGCCCCCGCCTCCGACGGGGGCGGCTATTGGCTGGTGGCCACCGATGGCGGCATCTTCGCCTTCGGCGATGCCACCTACTACGGCTCCACCGGAGCCATCGCACTCAACAAGCCGGTGAACGGGATGGCCCCGACCCCCGACGGCGGGGGCTACTGGTTTGTGGCCTCCGACGGGGGCATCTTCAGCTTTGGCGATGCGCGCTTCCACGGTTCGACCGGAGCCAGCCCTCCGGCCACGCCGGTGGTGGGCATGGCCTCCAACCGGTCCATCGCAACTCCGGGTTACTGGCTGGTCGACGGGGCCGGCCAGGTGTTCTCCTTCAATGCGACCTATTTCGGGGGCGGCTGAGCTACCGGCGCCGACCGTCAGGAGGATCCGACGGTTGTCCTAGCCGGCGACGGCCCCGAGCTCCTGGCGGGCGACATCGTCGAGCTCGATCTCGGCGGCCGCCAGATTCTCCTCCAGGTGGGTGAGCGACGAGGTTCCGGGAATCAGCAGCACATTGGAGGCGTGATCCAGCAACCAGGCCAGCGCCACCTGGGCGACGGTGACGCCGAGCCGGCCGGCGGTGGCCACGACGGCCGGAGCCTCGAGGACATCGTTGTGGTCGCCACCGAAGGCCGAGCCGAGGGGGAAGAAGGGCACGAAGGCAATGCCGTCGGCCCGGCAGGCATCGAGGACAGGCTGCGATGAACGGTCGACGACATTGAAGGCGTTCTGCACACAGGCGACGTCGGTCATGGTACGGGCCACCGCCAGCTGATCGGCGGTGGTGTTGCTCAGCCCGATCCCACCGATCAGGCCCTCGGAGCGCATTTCGATCATGGCGGCCAGCTGATGCTCGAGGGCGACCTCGGGGTGGTCCATGATCCGGAGGTTCACCACGTCGACCTGGTCAACGGCCAGGGTCCGGAGGTTGTCTTCGACCCCGGCTCGGAGTTCCGCTGGTGTCTGGGCCGGCAACCATTGTCGGTTGTCGTCACGGCGGGCTCCCACCTTGCTCACCAGGGCCAACTCCGCCGGGTAGGGATGCAGGGCGTCGTGGATGAGCTGGTTGGCGACGTCGGGCCCATAGAACTGCGCAGTGTCGATGTGGTCGACCCCGAGTTCGACGGCCCGGCGCAGCACCGCCACCGCCTCGGCGCGATCACGAGGAGGGCCGAAGACCCCCTGGCCGGGTAGCTGCATCGCCCCAAATCCCATCCGGTGCACGGTTTTCGGGCCTATCGGGAACCTATCGCCAAGCGTCATTTCGGCAGGCTACCGGCCGGACCCGGGCGCCGAACCTCCCGAAGATCTACCGTGATCCACCGGAAGCCGCCGCGATCGAGGAGCCAGCCAGATGTACCCAGGTGCCCATGCCATCGACCGGGCTGGACAGGCGGCCTTCGTGATGGCCTCCACCGGCGAGACGGTCACGTACGCCGAATTCGAAGCCCGGACGAATCGCCTCGCCCACCTGCTCCGGGACCACGGGCTCGGTCGCCTCGACCACTACGCCATCTTCATGGAGAACAACAGCCGGTATCTCGAGGCCTGCAGCGCCGGTGAACGGGCCGGGCTGTATTACACCGCCGTCAATTCCTTCCTGAGTGCCGAAGAACTGGCCTACATCCTCAACAACAGCGAATCCCGGGTCCTGATCACCTCGAGCGCCTGCCAGGAGGTGGCTCGAGAGGCGCTCCGTGATTCCCCGGGGGTGTCCCTGTGTCTAGTGGTGGGCGGATCCGATGAGGATGGAAGGTTCGTCGACTACCAAGCGGCCACTACCGGGTTTCCCGACACTCCGATCGACGACGAGTGTCTGGGCAGCGCCATGTTGTACTCATCGGGCACCACCGGTCGGCCCAAGGGCATTCTCCGGCCGATCGACGACAGCCCGCCGGGTCGGCCGACCCGGCTGTTCAGCTTTCTGGAGCAGCTCTGGCGGTATCGCCAAGGGCTCATCTACCTGTCGCCCGCCCCGCTGTACCACTCGGCACCCCAGGCCGCCGTCGGCCTGGCCATCCGCAACGGCGGCACGGTGATCATCATGGAGAAGTTCGACCCCGAGCACTACCTCCAGTTGGTGGAGCGCTATCGGGTGACCCACAGCCAACTGGTCCCGACCATGTTCAGCCGGATGCTCAAGCTGCCCGAAGAGGTGCGCACCGGCTATGACCTGTCGTCGCTGGAGGTGGCGGTCCATGCCGCGGCTCCCTGCCCGGTACCGGTCAAACAACAGATGATCGAGTGGTGGGGGCCCATCATCATCGAGTACTACGGGGCGACCGAGGCCATCGGATTCACCGCCTGTGACAGCCAGGAGTGGTTGGCCCACCCCGGAACCGTGGGCAAAGTCATCATCGGGGAGTTGCACATTCTCGATGATGACTTCGAGCCGGTGGTTCCCGGGTCCCCGGGGACGCTGTGGTTCAAACCCGCCACCCGTTTCCGCTACTTCAACGACACCGAGAAGACCAAGGAATCGACATCACCCGACGGGTCGATGATCACGGTGGGGGACGTCGGGTACCTCGATGACGACGGCTACCTGTTTCTGACCGACCGGGCGACCTTCATGATCATCTCCGGCGGGGTCAACATCTACCCGCAGGAATGCGAGAACCTCCTCATCACCCACCCCAAGGTTGCCGATGCCGCAGTGTTCGGGATCCCCAACACCGATCTCGGGGAGGAGGTGAAGGCGGTCGTCCAGCTGATGCCTTCGATCGAACCGGGTCCCGAAATCGAGACGGAGCTGATCCAGTTCTGCCGGCAGCATCTGGCCCATCTCAAATGCCCGCGCTCCATCGATTTCGACCCCGAACTGCCCCGGCTGCCGACCGGCAAGCTCTACAAGCGGCTCCTCCGGGACAAGTACTGGGGCACCGGAGCCAACCAGATCCTCTCCTAATGGGACCTGACCGGAGGGCTACGGCTGGCCGGGCAGAAGCTCGACGAACAGCCCCTCGGCGTCGGCGATCAGGGTGTCCCGGTCGAGGAGGCGGGCACTCACCCAGCGCTTTCGCCCCTCGATCCGGTCGACGGTGGCCTCGACCTGGAGCTCCACCCCGATCGGGGTGACCTTGCGGTAGTTGACCTTCAGGTAGGCCGTCCGACCGATGGTGCCGCCCACCGAGTTGGCCAGCCGGCCCAGCACGTCGTCGAACAGCAACGGCAAGGTACCCCCGTGGGCGGCGCCGTTCCCGCCCAGGTGGAAGGGGCGGAACACCACCCGGCCCCGGACGTGGCCCTCGGATTCGTCGTCCCAGGCGAACGGGATCAGCAGCGGGTTCCCCCGGCCGGGAAGGTCGACCCGCATCCCGGCTGGGCGTTGCCACTCGGGAGCCGCCCAAGGCTCGAGGAGATCGATCACCGCCTTCAGGTGGGCCGACACCTCATCCCACACCTCCTCGGGCGGATTGGAACTGACCACCGTGTCCTGCAGGGTGCGGAACAGCTCGAGGAATCGGGCGTAAGGGGCTCCGCCCCGCTCGGTATCGACGGTGACATTGGCGAACGGGTCGATGAACGGGGTGACCGGAGGTCGACTCTCGGCAGCAGGCGGGCTCGACATGGTCGAGAACGCTACCGGAGGTTGCCGGCACCACCTATCACCTCATTGATGGAGGTTGGCGATGGGTTCAGGAGGCCAGACCACACCGGATGGCGGCCGCCTCGAACGACGTGAACCGATGGGTGTAGCCGCGTCGATGCGACACCCCTACCAGCGGCCGAGTCGCGAATACCGAGGGCACGGCCAGATGCCAGCATGCGTCCGATCGGTCCCACTGGGCGGTGGGCAGCCGGTCGATCAGGGCACGATGGGCGACCGCGGGCATGGTGTCGAACTGCACGCCGAGCACACGGTTGCAGAGTTGGGGAAATGGGTCGGCCGCCGCCGGCTCGTTCCAGGCGCTGAGCACCTGGACGGCGGGTGCGGCGTTGTCGACGGCGATGCCCAGTCGAGTTGGGTGGGCGGAGTGGGTGGATTCATCGCCGACGCGGAGCTCGAGGATCAGGCAATCGCCCTCGATCTCCTGGAATTCGGCCTCCACCGCCATCCCGGTCGCCGATTCGACCTCCGCACGCACGAGGTTGATGGCGCCGGCCCGGTCGGCGGTGGCGACCCGGATCTTGTTGGTTGCGGTCATCGGACCTCCCGTGGTTGGTGCGAAGGAATGGCGCTCGTGCATCAGCTGTCACCACCACGGTAGGAGGCGAAGGTAAACAGACGTTGATACCCGGGTTGCGTTTGCATGTCCTTTTGTTCACCGCACCATGATCTTTTGGGCCCGGCGCTAGGGCACGATGACGACGATGGGGGCTTCCCGTTTTCGGATGAGCCGTCGTCCGAGGGAGCCGGCCAACTGGTGGCGGGCCTTGGCGGATTTCCCGACCACGATCAGATCGGCGTGATCGGCGTCGGCGATGTGTAGGAGTTCTTTGGCGGTATTCCCACGCCGGTGAACAAAGGTGAGCCGTACCTGATGGTCGGCGGCATAGGTCGCGGCCTGGCCGCCGAGTTGCTCGGCCTGGGCCAACACCACGTCTTCGAAGGCTTGGCAGTCGATGGCGTACGGGGAACAGCGGGCGGATGCCGCCGCCGCCCCGGTGGCGACAACGGGACTGACGAACACGGCAATCGCCCGGCCCGACGTGCGCCGGGTTTCCCCGCAGGCCCAGTAGAACGCATCCCAGGAGGTGTCAGAGCCGTCGATCCCGACCACGATCACCGTGGCCGTGGGGGCACCCGGTCGCTCGGTCACATCGTCCCGTCGGTGTGAGGAGTGATCCATATCGCTCGACGGGGCCACGACTACCCCCGGGTCCGAGCGGCCGCGGTCGACGGCTGCTCGGAACCGCCGGGGACGATGTGGACCGGACACTGGGCGTATCGGATCAGCTGGTCGGTCAGACCGGCGGAGAATATTGACGCCGCCTCACCGTCCTCGGGGGTGCCGACGACGATCATCCGGGCCCCCAGTTGGTTGGCGAATTCGGCGACCCGGCGACCCGTCCCGCCGTGGCCACCGACCGCCCGGACCAGGTGCCCGTCCCCGGCGACGCCGGCGGCCCGGAGTCGGAGCACGCTGTCGGCGATGGCGGCCCGGGCGGCATCGAGCGTCTCGACGTCGACGGCCAGCTCCTCGACGATGTCGGTCTCGATGACGTGAAGGATCTCGAGTCGGCACCCGAGGACCTGGGCGAGACGGATGCCGGCGTCGATGGCTCCCGAACGGGAGCTGGCGTCGACCGCGGCCACGATCGGATGGTCGTGACGGGGGGGTTGGAGAGACGGCGAACCTGCGCCGTTGGCGCTGAGCGGATTGGCCGGCACCGGCGCCCCCGCCGAGGTGGGGACCGGAACCGTCAGCTCCTCTTCCGCCCCCGCCTGCTCCGCCCGGGTCAGCAGTGAATGGCCGGTGGCCAGCACCGCGATGGCCGCCACCACCGTCCCGGCGCCGAGATAGAAGGGGACGTGGACGTTGAATTGGGCGGCCAGCCGGCTGGCGACATAGGGCGCCAGCCCGCCCCCGATGAAGCGGACGAAGCCGTAAGAGGCCGACGCCACCGGACGCTCCACCGGGGCCACCAGCATGACCGCCTGGGTGGTCAAGGTGTTGTTGAGCCCGACGAAGGCTCCGGAGATGATAACGGCCACGATCAAGGTGATCTGGGAGGAGGTGAAGGCGGCGATGACGACCAGGTCGGCGGCCAGCAGGGCCAGATTCACGTACAACACCCGAGGGGTACCGAACCGGGCCTGGAGCCGGGGGGCGGCGAACACCGCGAAGATGGCGACCAGGACGCCCCAGCCGGTGAAGACGTAGCCAAGCTGGTGAATCCCGAGGTGCATCGGGAACGGGGTGTAGGCCAACAGGGTGAAGAAGCCCCAGTTGTATCCCAGGGCGGTCAGGCTCATGGTGGCCAGCCCTCGGTGTCGCAGCGCCTTGACCGGCTCGAGGATCGAGGTCTTGCGGGCCGGACGGGGTGTCTTGTCCACGAACAGCAGGGTGGCCACCAAGGAGATGGTCATCAGCACCGCCACCCCGAAGAACGGCCCGCGCCAGCTGACGCCCCCCAGCTCGCCACCGACCAGCGGGCCGAGGGCGATGCCGACCCCGAGAGCGGTCTCGTAGAGGATGATGGCGCCGGAGAACCCACCGGAGGCGGCGCCGATGATCACCGCCAGCGAGGTGGCGATGAACAGGGCGTTGCCCAGGCCCCAACCGGCCCGGAAGTCGATGATCTCCGCGATGCTGTGCGACGCCCCGGCCGCGGCGCTGAAGGCCACGATCAGCACCAGTCCGGCCACCAGGGTCCACTTGCCGCCGATGCGGCTGGACACCCAGCCGGTCACCAGCATGGCCACCGCCGTCACCACCAAGTAGCTGGTGAACAGCAGCTCGACCGAGCTCGGTGATGCGTGCAGCTGCTTGGACAGGGCGGGGAGGATCGGATCGACCAGACCGATGCCCATGAACGAGACGACACAGGCGAAAGCGACCGCCCACACCGCCTTCGGCTGGTGGAACGGGCTGACGGTGGTCGGGTGGGCGCTCATCGATCCGTCCGGGTTTGACGCTCGCCGCCGGGGCGGTTGCCCGGGTCGCGTTCCTCCTCATCGAGGGCACGAAGGTGGGCCAACGCGGTCATCGCCGCCCGCAGCGTTTCGGCCTCGTCGGGCGGCAGCTTGTCGATCAAGAGGTCGAAGGCCTCGGCGCCGGCTCGACGCCGCCCTCGGAGGTAGTCCGCCCCCGCCGGGGTGAGGGTAACCAGGGTCACCCGCCGATCCGCGGGGTCGGCCCGCCGCTTGACCAGGCCGGAGCGTTCCAGCCCGCTGACCAGCACGGTCATCGACGGCTGGGCCACCCCCTCCACCGCCGCCAGGTCGGTGATCCGGCGCGGCCCGGTCTGGTCCAAGGTGGCCAGGGTCGATGCCGAGGTCAGGCTCATATCCCGGTCCCCGCGCCTCACCGCCGCCGTCACCAGCCCGTAGAGGGCCTGACCGGCGGAAGCCCGGTCCCCGGTGTCCTCGATCGGTCGTGGCGATTTCGGGCCCATTCCGCAAGTATAGAACCATCTATATAGAATGTCTATGTATTATGGAATGGATCAGCCGCCGGAGACCGGAGGGATCACCGCCACCTCGTCGAGGTCGTTTACCGGTTCCTCCGGGCCCGCGGCGTCGCCGTTCAGCCAGATGCTCGATACCGCCACCACTCGGGAGAACGCCTCCCCGAATTTCTCCTCGGCGGCGGCGATGACGACGGACACGCTCGCTCCGGGCAACTCGATCGACGACAGCCCGGCCGCCTCCCGGGCGGGCCCGAACAGACGGAGCCTGGCCATGACTATCCGCCGGGTATCGACATGGATCGAGCCGGTCTCCCGGTCACGATGCGGCCTGGTGGATCGGCCCGGAGCCATCCCGGAGGGAGGGTGTCTGGACGCCGGCGTGCCGGGAGATGATCTCCGCACAGATGGACACCGCCGTCTCTTCGGGGGTGCGGGCGCCGATGTCGATCCCAATCGGCGCCATGATCTGTTGGATCCTGGCCGGATCCACCTCTTCGGCCTCCAGGAGCCGGACGCGGCCTTCGTGGGTCGCGCGCGAGCCCATGGCGCCGAGGTAGCCCACCCTGGTGTCCAGAGCGGCCAGCAGGGCGGGGACGTCGAACTTGTGATCGTGGGTCAGCACACAGATGGCGTCCAACGGGCCCAGCCCATCCGCCACCTTGGCCAACAGTCGGTGCGGCCAGTCCACCACCACCTCGTCAGCTTCAGGGAACCGGGCCTCGGTGGCGAACGCCGGCCGGGGGTCGCACACCGTGACGTGGTAGCCGAGCACTTTGGCGATCCGGACCAGCGCCCCAGTGAAGTCCACGGCCCCGAAGATCAGCATGCGGCGAGGGGGCGCGAACACCTCGATGAACACCGTGACATCGGTGCGCCGCGCTTCCCCCCCGGGCCCGTAGTGACGAGCCACGCTTCGACCCGCTTCCAGCGCCCCTTCCACATCCCGGATCACCACCCGGTCGAGATCCTCCTGACCCAGCGAGCCGGCCGGCTCGGCATCGGGGGACACCACCAGCTTGGCGCCGAGACGGGGGACCACCTGGTTGGTGTCCTCCGGCGGAACCACCTCGACCACGGTGGCCAACGCCACCGGCATCCCTGCTCGCAAGCAGTCTCGAACCAGACCGAACGAGCCGTCCATCAGTCCAGCGGCTCGACGAAGATGCGGACGGTGCCGCCACAGGTGAGCCCGACCGAAAAGGCTTGATCGTCAGAGACGCCGAACGTGCAGAGCCGAGGTTCCCCGCAGGCCAGCACCTCGAGTGCCTCGGCCACCACGGCACCCTCGACACAGCCGCCGGACACCGATCCGGCCACCTCGCCCCGGTCGTTCACGGCCATGGCCGCACCCGGCTCGCGGGGCCCCGAGCCGGTCACGGTGACGACCCGGGCCAAGGCGACCCGGGAGCCGGCCCGCTGCCACCGTTCGATGTCGTCGAGCACGTCCTTCACGGCTGCATCCTCTTCCCTCCAGCGCTGGCCAGATACGACCCCGTTGGCCACACTAATCAGGGCCCGACGATGGTCGGCGCGTCAATGGCCATCCGAAGACTCAATGCGGCTGATGTCCGGCCAGGAGCTCGAGGGCATGGTCGAGCACGTCGACAACGGCGTCGAGAGACTCCACCGCGCCCTTCGGGGATCCCGGAACGTTGAGCACCAGGCACTGGCCGATCGTCCCCGCCATGCCGCGAGACAGGCGTCCGAGGGGGCTGGCGGCGCGCATGGCCTCGGCCAGGCCGGGGGCCGGGCGCTCGATCACCGAGTCGGTCGCTTCCGGGGTGAGGTCAGTGGGAGAGAACCCGGTCCCGCCGGTGGTCACCACCAGTCCGGCAAAATTGGCCGACAGCTGGAGGATGGCGGCGGCCACCGGGACCACACCGTCGGGAACGACCTTCCGCTCGAGGACGTCAAAGCCGTGCTCGATCAATGCGGTGGCCAGTTCCTCGCCCGAGCGGTCTTGCCGTTCGCCCCGGCTGACCGAGTCCGAGACGGTGAGGATCTTGGCGGCGAGGGGCATCGATCTGACGTTAGTGGCACCGTCGGCGCTTCCATGGCCGTGCGGTCGCACAGAACCCAGGTGCGATAATGCCTGGATGGGAAAGACCTACGAGGGCATTGACGAGACCTTGTCCGACTGGTTGGTGGCCCAACCGGTGTTCTTCGTGTCCACCGCGCCTCTGGATCCCGACGGGTCGGTGAACTGCTCGCCCAAGGGCAATCGCCACGAGTTCGCAGTGCTGGGTGAACGGCGGGTGGCCTACCTCGACCAGACCGGGAGCGGTGTCGAGACCATCGCCCACGTCCAGGAGAATGGTCGGATCGTCATCATGTTCTGCGCCTTCGCCGGGCCGCCGCGCATCGTGCGGTTGCACGGGAGGGGCCGGGTGGTGTTCACCGGCGACCCGGACTTCGCCGACCTGGCGGTTCGATTCCCCGGCGGGACCGGGGTGGGGGTGCGCTCCATCATCGACGTCGACGTGCGCCGGGTCGCCGACTCCTGCGGCTATGGCGTTCCGGTGATGTCGTTCGAGGGACATCGACCGACGATGGACCAATGGTCGACCCGAAAAGGCCCGGAGGGCATCCGGACCTACTGGACCGAGAAGAACGCCGCCAGCATCGACGGCATCGACGGTCTCGACCCGTCAATTGGTCAGGAATACTGACCATTGGTCGGTTTGACCATGATCGGGACCCGGCCACTACGCTCCAATTAAGCACCGGGCAACCAACGGTGAGTGGGGGAGTTCATCCGGAGGGGGCTATCGATGCGAGCACGACTACGCCGGGGAAGCCAGGGGGCCGACCAAGGGCCGGACGTCGACCTGACCCCTTACCCACCACCGCAGGTGGTGCCCGAGCTCGACGCCTCCCCGAATGGGATTGGTCGCCGCCGCTTCCTGGGTTACGTGCTGGCGGCGCCGACCCTGGTGGTCGCGGCCCGGCTGGTGGCTGACGATGCCGCACCTCAAACGGCCGCCGCCGCCATCCCGTCATTGCCCGGGCTCTCGGATCTCTACGACTTGGGTGACCTGCAAGACCTGGCGGCATCGGCCACCTCGTCGCTGATCTCGATCACCGTGAACCGCGACGGGACGGCGGCGTTCGCCCTGCCCCGCGCCGAAGTGGGACAGGGCATCACCACCTCGATCGGAATGATCATCGCTGACGAGATGGACCTGCCGTTGTCCGACGTCATCGTCACCCTGGCCGACGCGCGCCCGGAGCTGCTGTTCAACCAGTTCACCGGCGGATCCAACACCACCCGGTCGCTCTATCAAGCCGTGCGCGTCGCCGCCGCCACCGCCCGCGCCCGGTTGATGACGGCGGCCGGCGCCAACTGGGGCCTCCCGGTTTCGTCGCTGACCGCCAAGAACGGCGTCATCACCTCTTCTACGGGTGCGACGGCCACCTATGGCTCGCTGGCCACCCCGGCGGCGGCCACCCAGGCCAGCTCACTGAGCGTCCAACTCAAGCCGACATCGGCCTTCACGCTTATCGGGACCCCCCAGAACCGGACCGACGCGCTGGCCTCGGTCACCGGGACCAAGGTGTTCACCATGGACCTCGAGGTCCCGAACGCCCTCCCGACCATGGTGTGCCGGCCTCCGACCATCAACGGCACGGTCGAGTCGGTGGCCAACCTGGCCGCGGTCAAGAGCATGCCCGGCATCACCGACGTCATGCCGATTTCCACCGGCGTAGCGGTGCGGGGAGCGACCTTCGGCCAGTGCATCGACGCGGTCGACGCCTTGAGCGTCACCTGGGGCCCCGGCTCCGAGGATAAACAGTCCGACGCCACGGTGCTGGCCGAGCTCAAGAACGCCGAGGTGCCGCTGTTGGCCCCGCCCCTCAGCCTGCTGGCCACCACCATCGAGAGCGAGTTCACCTTCTACTTCCGTAGCAACAGCCCGCTCGAGACCAACTGCGCCATCGCCGACGTCCGGCCGGACCGGGCGGAGATCTGGTCGAGTCTGAAGGTCCCGATCCTGGCCCAGGAGAACATCGCCCAGAAGCTCGGGCTGCCGACCGACAAGGTCACCGTGCACGTGATGCTGGGAGGCGGTTCGTTCGGCCGCCATCTGTTCTCCGACGCCGCCCTGGAGGCGGCGGAGATCTCGCAAAAAATCGGGAAGCCGGTCAAGCTGATGTGGCACCGTACCGATGATTTCCGCCACGGCCGCACCCACCCGATGGCCACCAACCGGGTCCGGGCCTCCTTCGTGGCAGGCAACGTGCTCAGCTTCGAGCAGCGGCACACCAGCGTGTCCACCGACTTCACCCACGGGTTCGGGGAGATCCTGTCCTCGACGTTGGCCGAGCTGCCCCTGGGCAACCTCGGTTACGCCGAGACCATCTTCGAGCTCACCCAGAACGTCCCCTACAACTTCGGGGTCACCTCCCAGTTGCTCGACGAGGTGGACATGGGGTTCCACACCGGCAGCATGCGCAATATCTACTCGCCCGACGTCGGCACCGCCCAGGAGCTGATGGTCGATCAGATCGCCAAGGGCATGTCGATGGACCCGTACACGTTCCGGCGCCAATTCCTGAAGGACGCCAGGTCGCAGGCAGTGCTGGACAAGGCGGCCCAGGTCGGGAATTGGGGCCGGACCATGGCTCCGGGCACCGCCCAGGGGATCGCCTTCCACGCCGAATACAAGGGCGTTTGCGCCGCCCTGGTCGAGATCGACTGCACGCCGGCGACGGTCAACCGGACGGTTGCCAACGCCGCCACCGGACCCCGGGTCACCAAAGCGGTGTTCGTCGTCGATGTCGGACTCCCGATCAACCCCCGCGGCCTCGAGGCCCAGATGATGGGCGGGATCATGGACGGGATCGCCCAGGCCCTCACCTCCAGCCTGCACTTCGAGAACGGCCTCCCGCTCGAGGGCAGCTGGGACAACTACTTCTACACCCGGCAGTGGAACGTGCCGCCGGATGTGGAGATCATCGTGATGCCGCCCACCACCGGTCAGCCGGGTGGGGCCGGGGAGTTCGGAGTCGCGGCGTCCATGGCCGCGGTTGCCTGCGCCTACACCCGGGCCACCGGAACCATGCCGACCAGCTTTCCCATCAACCACAACGGTCCCCTCGGGTTCACCCCGACGCCGGTCATCCCGCCACTTCCCGAATCACCCACCGACGGCCTTTCCAACGCCTTCTAGGAGTTATCGTGCCGACACAAACGTTCAAGGTCAACGGACAGACGGTCAGTGTGGACGTCGAGGATGACGTGCGCTTGCTCTGGGTGCTCCGCGATCTCCTCGGCATCCACGGGCCCAAATACGGTTGCGGGCTCGAAGTCTGCCGGGCCTGCACCAGCCACATCAACGGCAGGGCGTTCAACCCCTGCTCGGTCCCGGTCTCCGACATCCAACCGACCGACGAGATCACCACCATCGAGGGCCTGCCTGCCACCGTGGGTAAACCGATGCACCCGATGCAGGAAGCCTGGCTGTCCTTCGACGTGGCGCAGTGCGGCTACTGCCAGCCCGGACAGATCATGGCCGCGGTGGCACTGGTGAAGGAGGTCGAGGCGGAGGGCCGCACCATCACCGACGCCGATCTGGACACCATCCGCAACATCTGCCGCTGCGGCACCTACCCCCGCATTCGTCAGGCGATCGTGGCCGGCGAACAGGGGATGTAGCCGACGGATGGGCGTTTGGTGCCGGGGTTGAACGCCGCGGCGATCACGGTGGCACGTTTCGGCTCGCCCCCACGGTGACGGCCGCCGTCCTCCTCTGCGCCGGAGGGTCCAGCCGGTTCGGCTCACCGCCCAAGCTATTGGCTCCCTTCCGGGGGCGACCGCTGGTCACCTGGGCCCTCGAACACGTCATCGCCGCCGGCTTCGACCAGACGTTCGTGGTCGTCGGTCCGGTGGACCTGTCCGCCCTGCTACCCGGGGCGGTGGTCGTCGACAACCCGGCGTGGGCATCGGGCCAGGCGGGCTCCCTCCGGGCCGGGATCGCCGCCGCGGAAGAACACGGACACGAGGTGGTGGTGATCGGGCTCGGGGATCAGCCGTTGGTGCCCGCCGAGGCCTGGTCGGCGGTGGCCGATACCGACAGCCCGATCGCGGTGGCCAGTTTCGACGGGCGCCGTACCCCGCCGGCCCGGCTGGCCCGCTCGGTGTGGGGGTTGCTGCCCGAAGACGGTGACGTCGGCGCCCGGGGCCTGATGGCGGCTCGACCCGATCTGGTCGTCGAGGTTCCCTGCCCGGGGGAGGCACTCGACATCGATACGGCCGCCGACCTCCTCAGATAGCGCGTTACGCCGCGGTCGGGCGGGGGAGGAGCTGTTCGAGGGTGACCGAGCTCAGCCCCTTTTCTCGAAGGGCGTTTCCCAACGGTCGAAGGACGCTTCGGGTGAGGTCACCGGTCCCGGGGCGGCACGATACGTCGTTGTCGTGGAGGAGGAGAATGGCGCCGGGGACCAGCCCGGGCTCCAACCGGCGCAGGACGGGATCGGGATCGGACTCGGTGAATTCCTTCCCCCAGCGGCTCCACAGCACCACCTCCATCCGGTGGCGTTGGGCCTCGATCAGGGTTGCCGCGCAGAGCTGACCGTAGGTCGGCCGGTAGAAGCGGGGCGGCCGGCCGAGGACGTCGCGATGGATCTGCACGGCGGTGGCGAGGTCCGACCGGATGGCCCGGGGGCTCGAATGCAGGTGGTGACGGTGTTCGAATCCGTGGCAACCCACTTCGTGCCCCCGGGCGGCGATCTCCACCACGGTGTCGGGGTGGGAGCGCATCTGGGTACCGAGCACGAAGAAGGTCGCCCGCATGTCCAGCTCGTCGAGCACGTCGAGGGTCCGATCCGTGTCGGTGGAAGGGCCGTCGTCGAAGGTGAGACCCACCTCCGGACGTTGGCTCGGCGCCCGCCAGCGGCACCAGCGGCCGGGAAGCGATTCCGGGGGGTCCTTCCAGAAGGTAGGGAGGACCAGCACCGACGGAACGAAGTAGGCCAGCGCCGCACCGGCGATGGCTCCCGTGGCCAGGGCTACCGGGTGCCGAGAGGACGATTCCGTTCGGGCCATACCAGCTACGACGATGGCATATCGCTCGAGGCAGGGACAATCGTTCCGGGACGGTGCCCGGAGCGATGCGCCATATCGTCGGCTCGGGTTACCGGGTGGCCGCGACTCCGGTGTGGTCGGCTACCAGCTCGACCCAGCGGTCCCAGTAGGCGGGCGGGTAGTCGTGACCCATGCCCTCCATGACCTCGAAACGGGCGCCGGGGATGCATTCCGCGGTGTGCCGACCACCGCTGATGTCGATGAGCGTGTCGGCATCCCCGTGCAAGACCAGCGCCGGCACCTTCACGCTGCGGAGCGCTTCGGCCCGGCTTCCCGAGGCCAGTACCCCGATCATCTGGCGGGCCACCCCGGCCGGGTAGAAGCCGCGGTCGAAGGCTTCCCCGGCCTGCTGGGCCTGTCGGTCCGGGTCGTAATGGCCGGGGCTCCCGAAGGTGCGGGCCCCTTCCAGGTTCCGGGCGATGGCCGAGGCGCGATCGGTGGCGGGTGGACCGGTGAGGATGGCAAAGGCCTCCGGCGTGGACCGACCGACGTCCGGGTCGCCGGTGGTGGACATGACCGAAGTCATCGACAGCAGGCGTTCGGGATGGTCGATGGCGAGTTGCTGGACGATCATTCCGCCCATCGATACCCCCATGACGTGGGCCCGCTCGATTCCCAGGTCGTCGAGGACGGCGAGGCCGTCGGTCGCCATGTCGGCGAGGCGGTAGGCGACGTCGGGGTCCTTTCCGTCACGGAGGGCCTGCACCGCGCCGGCCATGTCCGGTTCGACGTCGGCGAACTTGGTGGACAACCCGACATCGCGGTTGTCGAACCGGATGGCGAGGAGCCCCCGGCCCACGAATCGTTCGCACCATTCCGACGTGTAGTTGATGGATTGGGAGCCGAGACCGTTGATCATCAGCAAGGCGGGATCCGACGGATCCCCGAACGCCTCGTAGTAGATGTCCACGGGGCCGTTGTGGGCGTATGGCATCGGTACCTCCCTGGGGTCCAGCGCACTGTACCCGCACCCGCTAGTGCACCGGAATCCTGGTGTCCGCCGGGGGTGCCCAGGCCGGCTGGACCGGGAGGGAGGCGGTCCACCACACCCGCGCCGCCAGGCCGGTCGCCGCCCACCGCTGCTGTGCTCGATGCCTGAGACTGCTCATCTCGGTCCTCCTGATCGTGCCGTTGTAACGAGCTTCGATCAGAGTTGTGAAGGGACCGACAAGTAGGGGTTAGGAATGTGTGAACGCTCCCAGGAGTCGTCGCCCATCTTCATCGATGCAATCCGCCCTGCCCTGGTTCGAAGGGCAGGCCAGCGTGCTCGACCGCCTCAGGCGACCTGCTCGAGGGCCCGACGGGTCCCTTCGACGCACTGTTCCAACTGCGAGTCAGTGATGACCAACGACGGGCAGAAGGCAACCGTGGAGGTGCCGATCGGTCGGGCGATGATCCCCTGGGTCAACAGCGCGTCGCGCAGGGCGGTGGCATCGACGCCGGCTCCCAATCCGAGCGCCCAGATCCCCATGGTCCCGCGCACCTCGGCGACCGCTTCCCCATCGACCAGGCCCTGAAGGCCGGTACCCAGCTGGGCGGCGATCCGGGCGGCGGAGCCCAGCAGCTGCTCCCGCTCCAAGATGTCGAGGTTGGCGAGGGCGGCGGCCGCGCAACTCGGATGGCCGCTATAGGTGTAGCCGTGACGGAGGACCGTGGCCGGGTCGTCCTCCAGGGGACCCCGGACCGCGGGGCCGACCAGGACGCCTCCGAGGGGCAGGTAGCCGGACGTCACCCCTTTGGCGAAGGTGATGAGGTCGGGGCGCACGCCGGCGTACTCGGCCCCCCACCACGATCCGAGCCGCCCGAAGGCGCAGATGACCTCGTCGAAGATGAGGTGGGCGCCCCAGGCGTCGCACCGCTCCCGAAGCCCGGCCAGGTAACCCTCGGGGGCCGGCCATACGCCGCCGGCGCCCACCACCGGCTCGGCAATCACCGCACCGACCCGGCCCTGCTCTACCTCCGGAAGCTCATCGAGAGCCGCCAGGTCGTCGTAGGGGACTCGGACGACGTCGGGGAGCAGCGGTCCGTACCCTTCCTGGTTGGGCGGTATGCCGGTTGCCGTCATGGCCGCGTAGGTGACGCCGTGGTAGGACGGCTGACGGCTCACGATGACGGTGCGCTCGGGGTGCCCGGACCGGACCTGGGCCAGCCGGGCCAACTTGATCGCCGTCTCTACCGATTCGGATCCCCCCGAGGTGAAGAACACCCGGGCATCAGGCATCGGGGACAAGCTGGTAAGGCGATCAGCCAGGGCGTCGGTCGTCGGGTTGGTGTACCGGTCGAACGTGTGGAAGCCGCCCAACGTGCGCATCTGGCGGGCGACGGCGTCGGCAATCTCCTCCCGGCCATGTCCTACCTGGCAGTACCACAGGCTGGCCAGAGCGTCGATGTAGCGGTGGCCGGACGCGTCGATAACTTCGGCGCCCGACCCCTCGACGATGTTGATGAAGCTGCCCCGTGGGGCGGCCGGGGCCGCGAAGGGGTGAAGGAAGGCGGGGAGCCGGTCAGTTTCGGAACCGGAGGTGTTCACGCCGCCATTGTGGCACCCCAACGGCTCGGAGCGTTTGGTCGTAACCCGGATTTGGAGGAGCCCTTCGTAAGCGCGAGCGGGTAGGCAGCAAACCCAAGCTGGTATCACGGTTTCGGGGCGAAGGGACACCCGATCCGCACTCTTCAATTGGGACGCCGCTGGGCCCACGTGGCACGATCAGAGCGTGCGAGTCCACCGAAACTTCGCCTTTGTCGACGTCTCGGGCTTCACCGCCCTGACCGAACACGAGGGTGACGAGCACGCGGTCGATGTGCTCACCGCATTCCGGGCGCTCCTCCGGGATATCTGCGGTCGCCGGGGCGTTCGCATCGCCAAATGGCTGGGGGATGGAGTCATGCTCGTGGCGGTTGAGACGCGACCACTGTTGGCCAGCATCCTCGAGCTGCACTACGTCGTCTGCGAAGTGTCCACTCCGGTTCAGACGGTGTCGATACGGTCGGGCATCAGCTCGGGAGACGTCATCTTGATGGAGGGTGACGACTACATCGGTCACTCCGTCAATGTGGCGGCTCGGTTGTGTGATCTGGCTCAGGCCGGTGAAGCGCTGGCTACCCCGTCCGTGATCGACGAGCTGCCCCGATGGGGTGCGGTGGTGGCGCAAAAGGACATGACCGTGCGGGGTGTGGCGAAGCCGGTCCCCACCTCGAGCCTCGGTCTCGCGACCGTCGGGATGATGAGCTTCCGGGATCCGATCTGTGGGCTTCCGTTGTCGGAGGGGACCGCCGAGGCGACGGCGGACGATGGCGACGCCGACAAGATCTTTTTCTGCTCGCCCGGCTGCCTCGACACCTGGAGCCGCCGGCCGACCAAGCCGACCGGCGCGCTGGGAGTCAGTGGCTCCATCTAGATCGCCAAGCTTGTTGCCAGACGCCCGCCAATGGCTTAGCTGTCCGCGAGTGTTCCCAGGAGCATCAAGGTGTCGGCCCAAGCTTCCAGGAGACGCTCGTCATCAATGCCCAATGGTGGGGCACCGTATGTCCACGCCACTCGCCTCTGGTTGGTTAACGGACCGATGACCATGGCGGCCAGTGCGTCGGTGTCGACGTTTGCAGCGAGACTCCCCAGCCGACGACGAAGGATCTGCTCGACCGCTCGATGGCCCGCGTCGACGATGCGTTCCCGGATCACCTCGCGGATGTCGGGTACACGGTCACCGTCCTGCTCGAGGATACGAACGAGAAGGCGCTGAGCGTCGAGCTCGTCCAGGAACCAGCGACCCATCAGGAGTCCCTCGGATCGGATGTCGGTGCCGGGCAGCGACTCCATCTGACGAACCCCCGCCTCGATGACCGCTAGATGGGTGTGGACGGCCGCCTCCAGCAGAGCCTGTTTGGTCGGAAAGTGGTGATAGAGCGCGCCTCGCCGGGGCTGGAGTCCTGCGGCGACTTCGATGTCGCCGACCGTCGTCTCCCGGAACCCCCTCTCGGCGAAGAGCCTGATCCCGGAGGCCAAGAGCCGGTCACGGGTGCTCCCCTCGAATCCCACTGGCAGCGCTGTAATCATATGATTACTATTGTAATCGAATGATTAGGACTATCGCGAGATCCGAGAGAGAGGCGGCTCCGGTCGTCGAGTTGGGTACGCCGCTCACGCTTGGCTGCGGCACCCGGTTGCCCAACCGGATCGCCAAGGCGGCCATGACCGAGCAACTCGCCGATCGGGCTGGCCACCCGACCGACGCGTTGGTCACTCTCTTCTCACGGTGGTCGGCGGGCGGATCCGGCCTCCTGATTACTGGAGGGGTGCTTGTCGATCCCCGTTGGCCCTCAGAGCCCTACGTGGTGGTGATCGAGGACAGAGACCTCGACTGCCTGAGTCGTTGGTCGGCCGGGGCCCGTTCAGGGGGCGGACAGGCGTGGATGCAGCTCAACCATCCCGGACGCCAAGTGCTCCGCACGGTGACTCGTCGTTCGGTGGCTCCGTCGGTCGTGAAGTCGCGCTACCGGGGTCTGCTGGCCACATCTCGTGAACTGGATGGGTACGAGATCGTGGGGCTCATCGAGCGCTTCGGGCGGGCGGCGCGGATCGCGGAGCGAGCCGGGTTCACCGGAGTCGAGTTACATGCCGCCCACGGTTACCTCCACAGCCAATTCCTCTCGCCCCTGACCAACCGGCGTGCTGACGATTGGGGAGGTACCCCCGAGAAGCGGATGAGGTTCCTGCTCGAATCCCTGCGGTCGATTCGCAGCCAGGTGGCTTCCAGTTTCGCGGTCGGAGTCAAGTTGAACTCGGCCGACTTTCAGCGAGGTGGCTTCACGGAAGAGGAGTCCATGGGGGTAGTCGCCGCCCTCAATGACGAGAGGATCGACCTCCTCGAGGTGACCGGCGGTACGTACGAAGCCCCCGTGATGGACGACGGGCGCACGAGCCGTCAGAGCACCTTGGCCCGCGAAGCGTACTTTTTGGAGTATGCCCGCAAGGTGCGATCAATTGCCGAGATGCCGATCATGTTGAGCGGAGGCATCGCCCGCCCCGAGATGATGAGGCAGCTGGTCGCAGAAGGTGCTGTCGATGTCGTCGGCCTGGCACGGGCTCTGGCCGTGATGCCCGATTTGCCGGGGAAGGTCCTCGCCGAGCGGCCGGTGGGGGCGGTTCCATCGCCGCCACAGGTAAGGGCGCGTTCGATCAACTTGGGGCTCAATGGTCCGTGGTATGCCCAACAGATCCATCGATTGAGCCGGGGAGAAGAGCCCAATCCGCGACGAGGACTCATGCGGACTGCGGTGGCCCATGCCTCGCTGAACATTCGTTGGCGTTTGGGGTGGAATCGGCCGTCAAAAGGAGCCCGCCGTCCAGACCACTCGCCCGAAGGGAATGACGGTGTCAATGCCATTTCTCCCCGAACGTACGCCAGTCACCAAAGGACCGAAGGACCCAAGTAGCCCGTCCCCAATCCGGTTCGAGGCGATGCGGTCGTGGGGAGAAGGAGAGATCGTCTTGCGACCAAGGAATGTGGGGTGAAAGATCAATCCGTGAGCCAGCTCGAGTCGGTGTCACTCATGGAGATGATGAAGGACCCGACGGTCCGAGAAGACCCCTACCCGACCTACGCGCGACTCCGGGCGATGGGACCGGTCCTTCCCCTCGACTATGGAGGCTGGCTGCTCACACGGCATGCCGAGGTCTTGTCGGTCCTCCGGGATGCCCGATTCAGCAGTAACGCCCGCCATCAGGCCAACTACGAGCAATTCGTCCAGTTGGCCGAGGCGGTTGGATTGTCCGACCTGCTCGAGCTGTTCGGGCGGGTCATGCTCTTCGCCGACCCGCCCGACCACACCCGGCTGCGCCGGATCGTGGGCAAGGCGTTCACGGTGCGCTCCGTCGAGGAGATGCGGCCCCGTATCGCGGCCATTGTCAGCCAGATGTTGGATTCGATCGCGGCAGACAGCGGCACGGAGTTGGTAGAGACGTTGGCCTTCCCCCTTCCAGTAACGGTAATTAGCGACATGCTCGGGGTGCCGGCCGAGGATCATCAGAGGCTGCGGGAGTGGACGCGAGAAGCGGTGAAGGCGCTGGATCCCATTGACGACCCGACGGTGCTGTTCCCGGCGGCCGAGGGGATTCGCGCCCTGCGCGGATACTTCGACGAACTGGTGGTAAGTCGCCGGCGGAACCCGGGCTCGGATCTGCTCAGCGCGCTGATCGCCGCCGAGGACGACGGCGACCGGCTAAGCCACGAGGAACTGCTCGACACCGCCGTGTTGCTTTTTGGCGCCGGCCACGAGACGACGGTGAACCTGATCACCGGGGGCGCGCTCAATCTCCTGCGGCATCCCAGCCAAGTGGACCGACTGCGTCAGGACCCATCCCTCATCAAGACCGCCGTCGAGGAGCTGCTCCGATTCGGTCCACCCGTCCAAATCACGGCCCGTACTGCAACGGTCGATGCCGAGGTAGCCGGCCAGTCAGTCCCCAAAGGCACCGAGGTCATCGCAGTGATCGGCTCAGCCAATCGGGACCCACAGGTCTTCGACGATCCAGAGCATCTGGACATCGGGCGCACAGAAAACCCTCACATTGCCTTCGGGGGAGGCATCCACCATTGCCTTGGGGCACTCTTGGCCCGAATCGAAGGCCAAGAAGCCCTGGGTCAATTGATCCAACGCTTTCCGAATCTGGCGCTGGATGGCCCGGAAATCGAGTGGAAACCAACCTCGACGATCCGAGGTCCCAAACAGCTGGAACTCGTCTGGTAGCTCACAACCAAACTCTCATAACGCTGGTCCGGCCTAAGGGGTTTAGGCCACTTGGTGCGCCCCCTGGGATTCGAACCCAGAACCTGCGGATTAAGAGTCCGTTGCTCTGCCATTGAGCTAGAGGCGCCCGACACGGTAAACGTGCGGCTGATTACAAGCGTAACTGCCTACCACCAGTTGGTGAGGGTGACCGACGGGGTTCGAACCCGCGACCTCCGGGGCCACATCCCGGCGCTCTGACCAACTGAGCTACGGCCACCAAGGAAGATTCATTCTGGCACAGGTCACCTTCCCCCAACACCACGGTTGTATCCTCATTGGCCGAGCCCCTGTAGCTCAACTGGATAGAGCGGGTGGCTTCTACCCACCAGGTTGCGGGTTCGACTCCTGCCGGGGGCGCCGGGGAGCCCTGGAATCGCCGGGGTATGAGGAAAGGGGGGTTCATGCCATATTGCGAACGCCGGGTTGTTCACGACGCCGACGCCCACATCATGGAGACGCCAACCTGGCTCCGGGACCACGCCGAGGCCAAATTCCGCGCCCGGCTGCCGGTGCTGAAGTACCCCGGCGGCAACGAGCTGCGCCAGACGGGAAACCCCGAGGAGCAACAACAGGATCTGGTGGCGTCCTTCGAGCGGTTGCGGGAGCGCCACCTTTCCGACGAGTACCGAGCCACCGAGGCTGCCGAGATCATGCAGCGCAAGAACTTCGCCGCCACCGGCGGGTTCATCGCCGAGGACCGGCCTCGAGCATTGGACCTACTGGGGTTCGACAGCCAGTTGATCTTCAACACCTTTCATAACGGTCGTTTGCACGACTTCGAGCACGCCGGCGACGACGAGCTCGCCTACGCAGCCGCCCGAGCGCATAACCGGGGGATGCTCGAATTCTGCTCGGTCGATTCTCGGCTCCTCCCTTCCTGTTACGTCCCCCTGGTCAACCCGGAGAAAGCCGTCCAGGCGACCGGTGACGCCTTGGCCCAGGGCGCGGCGGCGTTGCTCGTCGCCTCGGGGTGCCCGCCCTCGTTCTCTCCCAGCCATCGAGACCTATTCGGGGTCTGGGCGCAGGCCGAGGAGGCCGGCATACCGATCGTCTTCCACGTGGGTGGCACCGGCGAGCTCATCAGCCCGAAATACTTCGTCAACGGCCTCCCCGTTCCGCACGATTTTCATGGGGGTGACGAGAACTTCCGATCGGTGGACTACATGGGCATCCCGGTCCCCCCGGCCCAGACATTGGCCACCCTGATCTTCGATGGGGTGCTCGAGCAGTTCCCCGACCTCCGTATCGGGGTCATCGAACAGGGCGCCATCTGGGTGCCGTCCTGGCTGCGGCAAATGGAGTCAGCCTTCGAGGCGTTCCACCGGCACGAGGAACGCCTGCAAGCCCTTTCGCTCCGACCCACCGACTACGTGCATCGGCAGGTTCGCTTTACTCCGTATCCCACCGAGGACGTTGGCTGGATCGTTGAACAGGGCGGGCCGGACCTGGTGATGTTCTCGTCCGACTACCCCCACGTCGAAGGAGGGCGCAAGCCGGTCGAGCGGTTCGAGGCGTCACTCGACGACGCCAGCGATGAAGTGCGCCAGCAGTTCTATGTCGACAATTTCCTCTTTCTGATGGGGACCGCCGGCGCCACCCTGGCCGCCTGATCTGCTGGTTTCACGAGGTCAATCTCAAGCGGCAATCTTCCGTAGTGAATTCTGAGTTGCAACGGGTATATATGGGTCATTGCCGATGGAGGGAGTGGGGCAGTGGTAGATCCCGATTCACCCGAGGCCGCGGTTGCCGACGCTGATCTGCAGGAGCAGCGGGTACCTGCGGGAGGCGCTGACCCCTGGCGGCACGCGCACGACCCCGAACAGCCCGAGGCCGATGTGCTCGAGCAGGAGTTGCCGGTCGACGGTGGCGTCGAACCCGTCACCCCCGACGAAGAGCGGGTGGAGCCTGTCGACGACAGTGACTACGCCTTCGGCGATTGAGTGGCGGGGCTGATCGTCTCGTGATCGCCTGACTCAGCGGACCCGGCGGAGGGCGGCATTGACGGCTGCCAGGTCGAAGTACGCGCCGTCGTAGGAGCCACCCACCCAATTCAGATACTCGTGGTGCTCGTCGTGGTCCGGGTCACCGATGGCCTCGAGGAATCCTTTGAATCCATGTACACCGCCACAGTCCTCCGGGGGACAGGCACGCTGACCGTCGAGACAGACGGCCACTTTCAAGGCCTGGGGGACCGGCCCGACCGATTCGACGACGATCTCATGGATCCAGGAGTCCCCGAAGTCGTAGAGGTACGAAAAGGACGCTCCGGCCTCGACCACGTCGGAGAGGATCACGCTGTCTTCGTCTTCGGCTTCGCCGTCTTCGTCATCATCCTCGTCGAGCGATTCGTAGCTCTCCCCGGCGATCTCGAAGTTGTGGAGGTGGCGGTCCTCCCAGCCCATGGCTGCCTGGAGGATGGAATGGAGCCTGGACAATCGGACATCCCCAGGTACCTGCAGCCGCCGCCAGATCGTCGGCTCCAGCTCCAAGAGCGTGACTCGCAGTTCAATAGCCGTCTTGCCCGATGGGGGCCGCGGTTGGGCAACCATGTCCGAAGGTTACGAGACCATCCGGACAGATCTCGTCGTCACTGACTGACTTAGTCAGTTAGTATCAATTCCGATGGCCAGGGCGTCCCTCCGTCAGCGACTCCACGAGGTAGCCGAGTCGTCATGCCGGGTCTTCATCGACAAGGGCTACCGCCGGACGCTGGTCTCTGATGTGGCGGAAGAATTGGGTCTCAGTCAAGGCGCCGTCTATGGCTACGTGGAGAGCAAAGAGGCGCTGTTCCATTTGGCCATGGTCTTTGCCGTTGCCGCAGACCGGATCGCCGAGCTCCCCATCCCGGTCCCTACGCCGCCTCCCGGAGGGACGCTTGCCCTTTTGCGAGGTTGGGCGCCTTCCTCGGGGTTTCCGATCTTGGCCCAGGCATTGAAACGGCGGCGGCGGGCGGACGTCCGGGCTGAGCTGACCGCCATCATCGACGAGCGCTACCAACTATTGGAAGACAACCAGCGACTCCTGTCCCTGATCGAGCGCTCGGCTCAGGATCTCCCCGATCTCTCCGCCCTCTATTTCCAGCATTGGCGGCGCGATCAGATCTCGGATCTGGCTCTCTATCTAGGGCGCCGGATCTCTTCGGGTGAGCTCCGACCGGTGCCCGACGTTCCGATCGCCGCCCGGTTCGTCGTCGAGACGATCGCCTGGTTCGCCTGGCACCGCCAGCGCGATCCAGACTCGGCAATGATCGGAGACGCGGAGGCCCACGCCACCGTCACCGACCTGCTGCTGGCCGCCTTCGTCCCCGAGCCTCCGCCAACCATCAAATCGGGGTCCCGCCGGTGACCCACCCACCGCGTGCCGTCCAATCGGCTACCGCCGAGTACGACGACCGGACCGACCCGGGCCCCGAAGACCAAACCTCGACCTCGGCGAGACAGCTGCCTTCCATCAACCGCGCCATCTTCATCGTCTCCGCCTGCACGTTGGCCGTGCTCGTCGCCGTCTCGTCCCGCTATGGCTACCACCGCGACGAGCTGTACTTCCTGGCCGCCGGCCACCACCTGGCCTGGGGTTATCCCGACCAGCCGCCCCTCGTTCCACTGCTGGCCCGGTTGTTGTCGACCATCGATTCCGGCTCGGTGTTCGTACTGCGCCTGCCGTCGGCGTTGGCCGCCGCCGCGACCGTGACGCTCACTGGCCTCCTGGCCCGCGAGCTCGGGGGTCGAGGCCCCGCGCAGCTCCTGGCGGCTGGGGCGATGGCCACCTCGGCGTTGCTCTACGGGGCTGATCACTACCTCAATACCGCCGCCTTCGACCTGCTGGCCTGGACGCTGTTGCTCTGGTTGATCGTGCGAATCCTCCGGACCCACAATCAGCGGCTCTGGTTGGTCGTCGGGGTGGTGGCCGGCGTCGGCCTGCTCAACAGCGACCTGGTCGCCTTCCTGATGGCGGCGGTGGTGGTGGGTATCGTCATCGCCGGTCCTCGCCGGGTGTTGGCCTCGCCGTGGGTATGGGCCGGCGGAGCAATCGCGGCGGTGATGTGGGCGCCCTATCTGGTGTGGCAGGCACAACATGGGTGGCCGCAGCTGACGGTGAGCCGTGCTATCGCCGCCGGGAGTTCGGGCACCTCCCAACCGCGGATCCAACTGCTTCCTTTCCAACTGGTGTTGATCAGCCCGTACCTGGCGCCGGTCTGGATCGTCGGGCTGTTCCAACTCTTCCGCCGATCGGCCCTCAGGTGGTGTCGGGCCATCGCCTGGGCCTACCCGCTCCTCGCGGTGGTGTTCATCGCCACCGGAGGGAAGTCCTATTACCTGGCGGGGATCCTCCCGGTCTTTCTGGCCGCCGGCGCGCAGCCGACCATCGATTGGGTCAGCCGTGGCCGTTCGAGCCGGCGCCGAGCGGCGGTGGGAACTGCCCTGGTCCTCACCGCGGTTGGCACTGTGCTGGCGACCTTGCCGGTGCTGCCGGTCGGTGCGCTCCACCGGACGCCGATCGTCGCCCTCAACTACGACGAAGGGGAGACGGTCGGGTGGCCGACCTACGTCAGCCAGATCGCCGCCGTGTACCACCAACTCCCGGCGTCGCAGCGACCGACGACGGTGGTTCTGACCAGTAACTACGGCGAGGCTGGCGCCGTCGAACGTTTTGGCCCGGCCGACGGCCTTCCTGGTATCGCCTTCAGCGGACAGAACGGCTTCTGGTACTGGGGTCCGCCACCAGCCTCGGCGAGCGCCTACGTCACGGTGGGATTCAGCCGATCGACCCTGAATCGACACTTCGAGCAATGCGTCCTCGGTATCCGCCTCGACAACCACGAGCAGCTCAAGAATGACGAGCAAGGAGTCCCGGTGCGGATCTGCACCGGACTTCGGGGCACTTGGCTCACCGTGTGGCCGCAATTCCAGATGCTGGGCTGATCACGTCTCAACCGAGCCACAGGTCCGATCGACGTCGCCCCCCAAGCCAAGCCAAGAGCAGTCCAGGGCAGGTACCGTTTCGCCATGAGCCCGGGCCCCCCCTTTCGACTCGATGTGATCGGCTTCGGTTCCTCGCCGTCGGACATGCAGGGCGTCGCCCGTCAGGCCCAACAAGCCGGCTTCTCCACCCTTTGGCTCACCGAGAGCACTCAGCCCGTCTTCAGCCTGTGCACCGCCGCGGCCCTGGCCACCCACGACCTGGCCCTCGGCACCGGCATCGCGGTGGCCTTCGCCCGCAGCCCGATGGTCTCCGCCCAGGCCGCCTGGATGCTGACCAAGGCCACCGCCGGGAAATTCACCCTCGGCCTGGGCACCCAGGTGCGGGCCCACGTCGAGCGTCGGTACTCGGCGGAATTTGATCACCCCGGCCCGAGGCTCCAGGAGTACGTGGCCGCGATCCGAGCCATTTTCCGGGCGTTCCGACGGGAGGAACGATTGCGATTCGACGGCGACTACTACTCGTTCTCGCTGCTGCCGGACATGTGGTCACCAGGGGCAATCGACTACGAGGACCCACCTATCTATCTGGCCGGAGTCAGCCCCTGGATGTGCCGGATGATCGGCGAGGTGGCGGACGGGATGCACGTCCACCCGTTGAACACCACGGCCTACCTCCAGAAGGTGGTGGGCCCGGCGGTGGCCGCGGGCGAAGCGCGGGCCGGTCGGAACCCCGGACAGACCCAACTGGCCTGCCCGGTGATGACCATCGTCGGAGACAGCGACGAGGAGCGGTCGGCCCAGCGGGAAGAGGTCCGGATGCGGATCGCCTTCTACGGATCGACCCCCGGTTACGAGGTGGTCTTCGACACCCACGGCTGGGACGGTGTCGGCCAACGGCTCAACCAGCTGCAGCGGGCCGGAGACTTCGCCGGGATGGCCGCCACCGTCACCGACGAGATGGTGGATGCGTTCGCGGTGACCGCACCCTGGGACGGCCTGGCCGAGGCCCTGGTCGATCGCTACCGCGGCGTCGCCCACCACGTCATCTGCTATTCCGCGTCACCCCAGTGGACCAGCCAACCGGCCACCTTGGAGCGGTGGAGCGCTGTCGCCCGGGCAGTCGCCGGTCGGTAAGAGCAGCGATCGGCGATACTGGTCCTTCCTCACAGCTGGCTCCAAGCTCGCCCACAGGCGACGGCCAAACCCATGGCGCACCATGAGCCCAGAACCACGGTGCCAGGTCAAGGAAATTAGGAGAGGAAGGAGGTGGGTGCACATGGCCGAAACGGCATCTGAGGCTCCGCCGACGGCCCGGATCCTGGTCGTCGACGACGAGCCTTCCATCACCGACGCGGTGTCCACCTCGCTCCGCTATGAAGGCTTCGATGTGGACGTGGCCTACACCGGACGGACGGCGCTGAACTCCGCCCAGGAGCATCCGCCCGACCTCATGGTCCTCGATGTGATGTTGCCTGACCTCGACGGCCTCGAAGTAACCCGGCGCCTCCGGGCCGATGGGATCCACGTGCCCATCCTCTTCCTGACCGCCAAGGACTCGCTCGACGACAAGCTGGCCGGACTCACTGTCGGCGGCGACGACTACGTCACCAAGCCTTTCGCACTGGCCGAGATCATCGCCCGGGTACGGGTGATCCTCCGCCGGACCCAGGGCGACACCACCGACGACGGGATCCTGCGCTTCGCCGATCTGGAGATGGACGAGAGCGCCCATGACGTCCGCCGCGACGGGGTCCCGATCCAGCTCACCGCCACCGAGTTCAACCTGCTGCGGTTCTTCATGCTGAACCCGCGCCAGGTGTTGTCCAAGCCCCAGATCCTCGATCACGTCTGGCATTACGACTTTGGTGGCGAGGCCAACGTGGTCGAGACCTACGTCAGCTACCTGCGCAAGAAGCTGGAGCGTCACGGCCCTCCGCTCATCCACACCATCCGGCTGGTCGGCTACACGTTGCGGGCTCCGGAACCGAGCATCTAAATGTCGCTGCGGACCCGATTGTTGGCCGCGGTGGGGGTGGTGTCCCTGGTGGCGCTCGTCATCGCCGGGGTCGCCATGTACACCTCGCTCAGCTCCTTCCTGAACAACCGGGTCGACCTGAGTCTCCAGGCCGCCAACCAGGGACTCTCGGGGAACGGGCATCCACCCGGGTTCGCGCCGCCTCCGGGAGGCACGGGTCCCCAGACGACGGGCCAGGGCGGGTTCCCGACCGGCACTGCCCCCCGCCTGGCCCCGGGACTATTCGTCGAGCGGATCACCGCCGCCGATGTCACCACTCAGGTCCAGAAGGCCGCCGAGCCCGGGGGCCAGCAGTTCACTCCGTCGCTGCCGGCCAACCTCTTCGCCTCGTTCGCCGACCGGCCGGCCGGGTCGTCCGAGTTCCTCACCACCGCCTCCACCGAGTCGAAGGGACCGCAGTTCCGGGTGCTGGTGTCGAAGACCTCCGACGGCGACCTCATCGTCCTGGGCCAGACACTCGACACCACCACCGAAACCCTTCAGCATCTGCTCTGGGTCGACTTGGCCGTGACCGGCGGGGCGCTCATCGCCGCCCTGTTGCTCGGGCTCTGGTTGGTCCGGGTCGGGCTCCAGCCGTTGCGGCAGGTGGAGGTCACCGCCGCCGCCATCGCCGAGGGCGACCTGTCCCGACGGATCCCGGGGGACGAGCGCCGCACCGAGGTCGGGCGCCTGTCCCGGGTGCTCAATATCATGCTCGCCCGGATTCAACGGGCGTTCGCCGACCGGGATGCCACCGAGGCCCAGCTGCGAAGATCCGAGGAGCGCCTGCGGCGATTCGTGGCCGACGCCTCCCACGAGCTGCGCACCCCGGTGGCCGCGGTCTCCGCCTACGCCGAGCTCTATACCCGGGGCGCCGCCGAGCACCCCGAGGACCTCGACCGGTTCATCGTCGGCATCCAGGGTGAGAGCGAACGGATGAAGCATCTGGTGGAAGACCTTCTGCTGCTGGCCCGGTTGGATGAGGGCCTGCCGATCGAGCACCGGCCGGTGGAATTGGTCTCGGTGGTCGGCGACGCCATCGAGGCGAGCCGGGCCATGGGGCCCGAGTGGCCGGTGGCCCTCCGCGCCACCGGGCCGGTCGAGGTACCCGGGGATCGCCTCCGCCTCCGCCAGGTGGTCGACAACCTGCTGGCCAATGTGCGGGCCCATACTCCGGCCGGCACCCGCACGGTGATCAGCGTGACCTCGGACGGCGCCAATGCCGTCGTGGAGGTGGCGGATGACGGTCCCGGGCTCACCACCGAGGAGGCCGCTCAGGTCTTCGAGCGCTTCTACCGGGCGGATCCGTCGCGGACCCGGACCAGCGGGGGGTCGGGCCTAGGGCTGTCCATCGTCTGGTCGATCGTGGCCGCCCACTACGGAACCATCGCCGCGTCGCCCGGAGGCGAGGGCGGAGCGGTGTTCACCGTCAAGCTGCCGGCATCGGCCGAGGATGCGATCATGGAGGACTCGGCCAGGGCGTCGGTCGAGCCGGCTGACGCGGTGACCAGCGATGCGGCCAACGAGTCGACCGAGGAGACAACCGAGGAGTCGGTGGCCAGTGAGGGGGAGAACCGAGGGGTGGGCACCTCACCTTCGACGTGATCCGTTCTGTCCCGATCGACGAATAACCGGTCGAGGATGAAGTAGCGGATCACCCAGAGCACCGCATAGGCGCCCAGATTGGAACTGTCGACCACCACGGTGTGCCACGGATTGGCCAGTCCGGCGCTGTGGTCGCCGGTGTAGCGGACCGCCAGGGTGGAGAGCACCAGGCCGGCCACGGACAACAGGCAGAAGGGGACGAACTGGCCGGCATCGGACCGACCGTGCAGGCGCCACACCCACCGTCGATTGAGCTCGAACGACGGGACGATGCAGACCGCGATAGCCACCACGTTGGCAACCGTCGGTGACATGTGGAAGACGTCGATATTGATCCCGAGGATCAACAGACCGACCGCCACCGAGATGATCGACGCGCCGGAATAACGGAGCACCTTTGCCACGGGCAACTCAGCCAGAAGGTTCACCCGGTTAATTTCGGCGCCGTTATCCCTGGGCTTGAGGTATCCGCCTCCGGTGACCACGGTCAGTGGTGGCAGGCCACCCGCGGGTCGACGTTGAGCGCACCGGGTGATTTCCGACCCGGGGGCCAACTTCTGAGCACCGGCCCAGCCGGCCCACAGCGGGCTCCAAGGTCGGGACCCGATGATCAGTCCATGAGCATCGCCGAGGCGCCGCAACCGGCGGCCGAGCCCGAGGGCCTTCGAACCCGGGTGGCGGTCGAGATCGTGGTTCCGGTCTACAACGAGGAGCAGGCCCTGGAGCCGAGCATCCGCCGGCTCCGCGCCTACCTCGACACCTCGTTCCCGTTCCGGTCGGTGGTCACCATTGCCGACAACGCCAGCTCCGACGCCACCTGGGAGCAGGCCACCGCCCTCGCCGCCGAGCTCGAAGGCGTCCAGGCCGTCCACCTCGAGGAGAAGGGTCGGGGTCGGGCGCTGCGGGCGGTGTGGTCCACCTCGGGCGCCGAGGTGGTGGCCTACATGGACGTCGACCTCTCCACCGGGCTCGACGCCCTGTTGCCATTGGTAGCGCCGCTGCTGTCGGGCCACAGTGACCTGGCCATCGGATCCCGGCTTGCCCCCGGCGCCAAGGTGGTGCGGGGGACCAAGCGGGAGCTGATTTCCCGCACCTACAACCTCATCGTCCGCACCGTGCTCCATAACAGTTTCTCCGACGCCCAGTGCGGCTTCAAGGCCATCCGCTCGGAACTGGTGAAGGAACTCCTGCCACTGGTGGTGGACAACGAGTGGTTCTTCGACACCGAGCTGTTGGTGCTGGCCGAGCGCAACGGCCTGCGGATCCACGAGGTCCCGGTCGACTGGGTGGACGATCCCGACTCCCGGGTCGACATCGCCCGCACCGCACGAGATGACCTGAGCGGCATCGCCCGTCTGGTGTGGAGCTTCATGAAGGGGCGGGGCACCACGCTCGATGACCTGGTTCCCGACCGGATGGAGCGGCCCGACGAGTTGGTCCGGTTCGCCCGGGTGGGGATGGTCAGCACCCTGGTCTACCTGGCGCTGTTCCTGGCCTTCCGGGATTTACTCGGGGCGCTGGCGGCCAACGCGGTGGTGCTGGTGTTCACCACCACCCTGAATACCGCGGTGCATGCCCGGTTCACCTTCGCCGGACGGGGACCGTTCCGGCACCGCACCCAACTCCTCGGCGCCGGCACCGTGCTGGTGACCAGCGTCGGCCTCACCACCGCTTCCTTGATGGTGGCCGATGCCCTGGCCCCCGGCTCGCTCCTGGCCGAGATGGCCGCCATCATCATCGGCACCGGGGTCGCCGCCCTAGCCCGGTTCTGCCTCCTGCGGGCCTGGGTGTTCCGGGCACGGCCTTCACTGCCTTCCTCCGCTCGCCGACCGAGCGACCGACAGCTCAAGGAGACCCCACAATGACCACCCTCGTCCCCGGCGCGCTGGATGAGCGGGCGCCGGAGCCATCGACCCCCCCGCCGGTCCCGATTCCGTCGGAACCTTCGATCCCGGCAGAACCGTCGCCCCCCTCGATGTCGGGCGGTTCCCACTGGTGGATTCGGAGCGGCCGGCCGGCGTGGTCGGTGCCGGCCCGTGGGGCCATCTTCGTCTCCACCCTGGTGCTGTACACCTGGAACCTCTCGGCCGTCGGCATGTCCAATACCTTCTACGCCGCCGCCGTCAAGAGCGGGACGGTCAGCTGGAAGGCATTCTTCTTCGGTTCGCTCGATCCCGGGAACTTCATCACTGTCGACAAGCCGCCGGCCGCCCTGTGGGTCGAGGAGCTCTCCGGCCGGGTGTTCGGGTTCTCGTCGTGGAGCATGTTGCTGCCTGAGGCCTTGGCCGGGGTGGCGTGTGTGATGATCGTCTATCGCCTGGTCCGGCGGTGGGCCGGAGAGACGGCCGCGGTTTTCGGGGCGGTGGCCCTGGCGGTGACCCCGATCGCCACCGAGATGTTCCGGGACAACAACCCCGACGCGATGCTGACCTTGTTCCTGGTCGCGGCGGCCTGGGCGCTGTGGTCGGCCCTGGAGACGGCCAAGACCAACCGGTTGGTACTGTGCGCCACCCTGATCGGGTTTGCCTTCCTCACCAAGACGCTGGAGGCGTTCATCGTGCTGCCCGCCTTCGGACTGGTGTACCTGGTGTGCGCCAAGCCCCGGCTTCCCCGACGGCTGGCTCAGCTCGGCTGGGCGGCGTTGGCCCTGGTGATCTCCAGCGGGTGGTGGGTTGCCATCGTCGAGCTCTGGCCGGCCGCCTCCCGTCCCTACATCGGAGGCAGCACCGACAACTCGGAATGGAACCTCATCTTCGGCTACAACGGCTTCTCCCGGATCACCGGTTCCGGCGGCGGTGCCGGTGGGCCCGGCGGTGGCGGTCCCGGGTTCGCCGGGAACCCGGGCGTCCTCCGGATGTTCAACGACCTGATCGGCGGCCAGATCTCCTGGCTGCTGCCCCTGGCCGTGGTGGGCCTGGTCGGCGGCCTGTGGTTCACCCGGAAGAAGCCCCGGGACAGCCTGCGCCGCGCCGGGTACGTGTTGTGGGGCGGCTGGACCCTGATGTTCGCCGCGGTGTTCTCCGATGCCCAGGGGATCTTCCACCCGTACTACACGGTGGTCCTTGCCCCCGGAGTGGCCGCCCTCTCCGGCGCCGGCGCGCTGGCGCTGTGGCGGCTCGGACGATCGAGCCGATGGTGGTGCTGGGTGTTGCCCGCCGCGGTGATCGGGTCGGCGGTGTGGGCAGCGGTCCTGCTCGGGCGCACCCCGGGGTACGACAGTTGGCTGGAGCCGGCCATCGTGGCAGCCGGGGTGGTCGCGGCGGCGTGCCTCTTGCTGTCGGTGATCGGCGCGGTCCGGGCCCGAATGGTGGCAGCCGCCGCCGCCGGCATCGGCGCCGCCAGCGTGTTGGCCGGTCCCGTCGCCTACTCCTTCACCACCGTGAACAACGCTGCCGGCGGCACGTTGGCCAGTGCCGGGCCTTCGACCGGCGCTGGTGGGCTCGGCGGCGGGCTCGGCGGAGCCGGTCGGTTTCCCGGGGGTGCCGGCGCGGCCGGTGGCGCGGCGGCGCGCCTTCGAGCCGGCGCCGGGGCAGCGCTCCCGCAGGGGACCAAGGGCCTTGGCACTGACGCATCGGCCAATCAAGCGCTGGTCTCCTATCTCGAAAAACATCAGGGGAGTGCCGAGTACTTGGTCGCGGTCACCGGGTCCCAGACGGCCGCCCCGATCATCCTGGCAACCGGAAAGCCGGTGATCGCCATGGGTGGTTTCAACGGCGGTGACCCGGCTCCCACCCTGGCTCAGTTCAAGACGCTGGTGGCGACGGGCAAGGTCCACTATGTGGTCGTCGGTGGCGGCACCGGAGCCGGCGCCGCCCTGCCCGGCGCCCTCTCGGGTGGCGATTTCCCCGGCGGGTTCCCGGGTGGGGCTCGAGGGTCGTTCCCCCGGCCCCCGGGGGCCGGATCCGGGGCCAACGGCTTCCCGTCTGGGGGTGCGGCGGGCGGGTTCCCGGGTGGGGCAGGGGGAGGTGGAGCACCGGCCGGACCGGGTGGCCGGTCGTCAACGGTCAGCGCCATCGACACCTGGGTGACGTCCCACGGGACCAAGGTCTCCTACGGCTCCACCGGAGGTGGCACCCTCTATTACCTGACCAGCGCGGCAGCGACATGAAACTGTAACCAGACTGTCGGGCACCGCCGGCGGACCACTAGTAGCTTGACCGGATCGTGTCGGAACGCCGCTTCTTCAGGTTCCCGCGGATGACCCTGGCAGGGCATGCGATAGGGGTGCGGGCGCTGGTCATCATGGCGGTGCTGGCGTCGGGCTTCATCGTGGTCGTGTCCCTGCCGTCGCCGGCGGCACACCCGGCTTCCGTTCTCGGCGTGATCCCGAGCTGGGACACCTCGCCCACGTGGGTCGACACCCTCCAGGACACCGACCAACCCATTGCCCTGTCGTCACCCACGGTGGCCAATCTGGACGGCTCGCCATCGGTGGTGGTCGGGGACCGCCGGGGCATGGTCTACGGGGTCCACCTCTCCGATGGCACCCCGGCATCGGGGTGGCCGGTGACCGACGGAAGCCCACCAGTGGACTCCTCCCCTTCGGTGGCCACCGGCGCCACCGGTCGCTCCACCGTCTTCTTCGGGTCGGGGTACGACGGCAACCCGGGCCCGGGCGGATACCAGTCCTTCAGTTCCTCCGGCAACTTCAAATGGTTCACCCAGGTGGTGAATCCCCCCACCGACGCCGACCCGGCGTCCGGGGTCGAAGCCGGCATGAGTGTCGGCACCATCCAGGGTCAGATCGCGGTGACGGCGGGATCGCTCGGCCAACAGACCTACGCCCTCAACTCCGACAACGGCGCGGCGCTGAACGGCTGGCCGTTCTTCAATTCCGACAGCACCCACTCGACGGCCGCCCTCGCCGATCTGTACGGCACCGGCCAGAACCAGATCATCCTCGGGGGTGACCAGTCGGCCGGAGCCGGGCAGGGCCAGCAGTACAACAACGGTGGCCATCTCCGGGTGCTCAGCACCCAGGGCAATGTGATCTGTCGGGCGGACACCAATCAGGTGGTCGACTCCTCGCCGGCCGTCGGCGGGTTCCTTCCCGGCGGGGCTACCGGGATCGTGGTCGGTACCGGCAACTTCTTTCCCGGCGCCTCCGACACCAACACGGTGAAGGCCTATGACACCCACTGCAACCAGCGGTGGTCGACGCCGGTGGACGGCAGCACCTTCTCCTCGCCGGCCCTGGCCGACATCGCCGGGAACGGGTCTCTCGAAGTCGCCCAGGGCACCGACAACGGGACCTCCGGCTCGATCTGGGTGCTGAACGCCGCCAACGGCGCCCCCATCTGGGCTCACGGCAATCTCCCCCGGGTCATCGGCTCGGTGGTGACCGCCGATCTCTTCGGTCTCGGCGACCAGGATGTGATCGTTCCGACCATCAACGGCGCCTACATCTTCGACGGGGTCACCGGCACCCAACTCGACGTCCTCGATGCCAACCTCGGCCTGCAGAACTCACCGCTGGTCACCCGGGACGCCAACGGCACGGTGGGGATCACCCTGGCCGGTTACTTCGCCGCCGGCACCCCGGTCCATCTGTTCGGGAAGATCGAGCACTTCGAGATCCCCCTGTCCAACGGAGCGTTGGCGGTGGGCAAGGGGTCGTGGCCGGAGTTCCACCATGACCCCCAACTGACCGGGAATGCCGGTGGGACCACGCCGCCGGGGTCGATCACGCCCTGCAATGTGCCGGCCGGAGCCAACAGTGGCTATGACCTCTTCGCCTCCGATGGCGGCATCTTCTCCTTCGGCGGCGCGCCGTTCTGCGGGTCGACCGGGAACCTGCGGCTCAACGCCCCGGTGGTGGGAGCCGCCATGGCCCGGGGGAGCGGCGGGTACTGGGAGGTGGCGGCCGACGGTGGCATCTTCGCCTTCGGCGGGGCCGGGTTCTACGGGTCGATGGGCGGCCGTCCCCTCAACAGTCCGATTGTGGGCATGGCGGCGACGCCGGACGGCAAGGGCTACTGGTTGGCTGCCGCCGACGGGGGCATCTTCGCCTTCGGCGACGCCGGCTTCGGCGGATCGATGGGCGGCCAACCGTTGCATGCGCCGATCGTCGGGATCTCCCCGTCGACCGACGGGGACGGCTATCGGCTGGTCGCCTCCGACGGCGGTGTCTTCTCCTTCGGCTACGCCCCGTTCCTCGGATCGATGGGCGGCCAGCACTTGGCCGCCCCCATCGTGGGTCTGGTCAACGACACCAACTCCGGCGGGTACTGGGAGGTGGCCTCCGACGGCGGGGTCTTCGCCTTCGGGGGCGCACCCTTCTTCGGTTCCATGGGGGGTATTCCGCTCAACCGGCCCATCGTCGGCCTGGCGGAGACCTCCAACGGGAGCGGATACCGGTTCGTGGCTTCGGACGGCGGCATCTTCAGCTTCAACGCGCCGTTCTTCGGCTCGATGGGCGGCATCCCCCTCAACCGGCTGATGGTGGGCATGTTGGGGTTCTGAGCGATCCGGTACCGACGTAGACTTCCCCGGTGACCGAGGTTCTGGCTGTGGCCAACCAGAAGGGCGGGGTCGCCAAGACCACTACTGTCCACTCCTTGGGGGTGGCATCGGCGGAGCTCGGCCGCCGGACCTTGGTTATCGACCTCGACCCGCAGGCCTGCCTGACCTACTCACTGGGCTTCGACTCCGATTCTCTGGAGGAGTCGTTGCACGACGTGTTCGTCCGCCGGTCCAAGGTGGGCGACGTCCGCCGCCCAGTGCCCGGAATCGACGGCCTGGATCTGCTGCCGGCCACCATCGACCTGGCTGGGTCCGAGGTACACCTGCTGACCCGGACCGGTCGGGAGCACGTCCTCGAGCGGGCCCTCGATCCGATCCTGACCGAATACGACCTCATCCTCATCGACTGCCCTCCGTCGCTCGGCGTGCTCACCATCAACGGGCTCACCGCCGCCGACGCCGTCCTCATCCCCTTGCAGTGCGAGGCGCTTTCGAATCGGGGCGTTGGCCAGCTGCTGGAGACCATCGAGGATGTTCGCACCTTCGCCAACGGAGACCTGAAGGTACGCGGCGTCATCGCCACCATGTACGACGACCGGACCAAGCATGCCCGTCGGGTGCTCGAAGAGGTGGAGAGCCGGTACGGCATCCCGGTGCTGCCACCCCCGGTGAAGAAATCGATTCGGTTCGCCGAAGCCCCGGCCCGGGGGAAGTCCATCCTCCAGCACGCCCCGAACTCGGCCGGAGCTGACGCCTATCGCCAACTGGCCAAGCTGCTGTTCGACACGCCGGTGAGCGCCGGGACCCACCGGTGACGCCGGAAAATTTGGATCCGCTGGGAAAGCGGGCGCTGTACTGGATGCCAGTCGAGTCCCGGGCGGTGGTGACCAAGGAAGGCGACGCCGAGGGATCGGTCAGCCGGGGAAACGATGTGCCCCGACCCCCCACCGGGCGGCGGCGGGCCCGACCGGCGGGCAAGCACGCCCTCTACTCGACCGCCGTCGGGCCAAGGGAAGCGGACGCCGCCGGCTTCACCGATACCGGCACCGACCCGCTACCGCTCCGAGGGCTGCTGGCCGTAGAGTGCTCGGCTTGCGGTTCGGTCACCCGGGTGAGCGTTCTCGATTTTCTGATGCTGCAGTTTCCGTTCGGCGCTTGGGTGCCCGGACGGACGTTCGACCACCGGATGACCTGCCCGGCCTGTCGGCGCCGAGCCTGGACGAGCGTGACCCTGTCCTCGTCGATGAGTTGACGTCATCGCCATGACGATCTCGATCATGGGTCCGGTGCTGGTGGCGGCAACCTCGTCGAACTCGAACCAACCCGGAGGGATCGTCGGCTCTCTGCTCCACTTCCACGGACCCGCGGCCTACGCGCTGGTGGGCTTCCTGGCCTTCGCTGAGGCCGCGCTGTTGGTCGGATTCTTCATCCCCGGGGAGACGGCGGTGGTTATCGGTGGGGTGCTGGCTGGGCTCAACCAGGTCAATCTGCTTTTGATCATTGTCATCGTGGTGGTCTGTGCCATCACGGGCGACTCGGTCGGCTACGAGGTGGGCAAGAAGGTCGGCCCCTGGCTGCTCAGCCATCGCCCGATGAAAGGGAACGTGGGGGTGGCCAAAACCACCGTGCTCCTCGAGCGTTTCGGGGGGCCGGCGGTGTTCCTGGGCCGGTTCATCGCCTTCGCCCGGGCGGTGATCCCCGGCCTGGCCGGGATGAGCGGGGTCCGCTATCGGACCTTTCTGTTCTACAACGCCATCGGGGGTTTGCTGTGGGGGGTGGGCTACACGCTGCTCGGCTTTGTCGTCGGGAAGTCGTTCGAGACGATTCTGAAGACGGTCGGCATGTGGTCGGCGATCGGGATCGGCTCGGTGGTGGTGGTGTTGTTGGTCGGACACCACTTTCTCAAGCGGCGGCGGAACCGATCGGCGTCGGCCACCCTGGTGGTTGCCGGCGAGATGGTCACCACCGAGACGCTCGCGCCACCCGTGGTCCCCCCCGAGGTGGCTTCCCCCGACGACGAGCGCTGACCGCCTCTCGCTGACCGCCGTTCGGCGCTACTGGTCGACCAGGAAGAACCGGGAGGGTTCAGTACCCTCCCGCCGGATCCGGTCGTGAAGCTCGAGGAGGACACAGTGGGCCAGGGTCTCGCCGTTGGCCTGGCGTTGCATGAACGACTCGATCTGGTCCCAGGGGCGGGACCAGTGGAGCCGGAGGGTGATGTCCCAGGCGGTCGAACCCGGGCGGTCCCGGAGCACGCTCTCGATCTCGTCGAGGCGATCGGCGTGATGCTGGATGAGCTCGTCGAGGCGACCGGCCAGGTCGGAGAACCGGTACTCGTGTCCGGGGAGGACCTCTTCGGCCCCCAGGTTCTGGACCTTCAGGAGTGAGGCCAGGAAGTCCCCCAGCGGATTGGACGGCTGTTGGGTGTGCACCGAGATGTTCGGGGTGATGCGGGGAAGCACATGGTCGCCGGACAGCAACAGGCGCCGGTCCTGGCTGTAGAAGCAGGTGTGGCCGGGCGAGTGCCCCGGGGTCCAGATGGTCCGCAGGCTCCAGCCCGGCAACTCGACGGTCTTCCCGTCCTCGAAATAGATGTCGGGCTCGGCCATGGTGACCATCGCCTTCAACCGCATCGACGCCATGGTGAGATCCGGGAGCTTGTCCGCCGGGACCCCCGAATCGACCAGCAACCGGGTCATGTTCTCCAGCAGTTGGTCGGTATCGCCGTAACGGGCCTTGAGCATGATGGCGTCGTCGGGGTGGAGCCCGATCCACGCCCCCGACGTCTCCCGGATCCGGCCCGCCAATCCGTAGTGGTCGGGATGAATGTGGGTGACCAACACCGCCCGGACGTCGGAGATGCTCCCACCGGCCATGGCCAGGCCGTCTCCGAGGGTGGTCCAGGCTTCGTCGGTGTTCCACCCGGCGTCGACCAGGGCCACCCCGCCTCCGTCGAGCTCGAAGGCGTAGACCAGCACGTACCGGAGCGGGTTGTTGGGGATGGGCACCGGAATCGACCACAGTCCGGGTCGGACCTGCTCAACCGGAGGAAGGATCTTGTTGTCCCATGCCTCTTTCTGCAGTGTGCCGGTGACCACAACCATGGGGGCACGGTACTCAGGGCGAGCAGGTGGACGCCATCTCGGCGGTCGCGACGACGGAGAATGGCCGGGCCGCATCGGTTTGGACATACTTGTCAGTTGGGACCCGGGTGCGTTGGGTTCCCCGACGCTGGCTGAGGAGGAGTCGATGTCCAGGACCACCCTGTCGTCTGCCACCCGAGGGGCGGAGTTCGCCTACCCGGAGTACTGGGCGGACATGGACAACTGGCACCGGAAGGTGGCGGAGATCCGCCGCACCGACCCGATCCTCAAGGTCGAACTGGACGGGTTCGAACCTTTCTGGGTGTTGACCAAGCACGCCGACGTGTTCGCCGTCTCCCGCGACAACACCCGGTGGATCAACACCTCCCGATCGGTGCTGGCCGCCGAGGAGGACACCCGGAAGATGCTCGAATCCGGCGTCCCCGAGCCCCGCACGCTTATCCACCTCGACGGCCAGGACCACAAGGACCACCGTCAAGTCACCAATGACTGGTTCAAACCCGCGGCGGTCAAGCAGCGGCAGTCCCGCATCGACGGACTGTCCGACCTGTTCGTGGAGAAGATGCGGGCGATGGGCGGCGAGTGCGACTTCGCCCGCGACATCGCCCAGCCCTATACCCTCCGGGTGATCATGGACATCTACGGGGTCCCCGAGTCCGACGAGCCGCTGATGATGGAGCTGACCCAGGGCCTGTTCGGAGCGGCCGATCCTGAGTTTCTGGGGGACGCCGCCGACCCCGCCGCCCGGCTCCTCGAATCGGTGATGAAGTTCATCGAGTACTTCAACGCCATCACCGAGGATCGTCAGCAGCACCCGACTACCGACTTGGCCAGTGTCATCGCCAACGGTCAGCCGGGGGGATGCCCGATGGGTGACATCGAGCGCATCTGGTACTACATCATCGTGGCCACCGCCGGCCACGACACCACCTCCTACGCCCTGTCCGGAGGGATGGAGGCGATGGTGCGGGATCCTTCCCAGCTCTGGGCGCTGCGGGACGATCCGGAACTGGTGGTCAACGCCGCCGACGAGTGCATCCGCTGGACTTCCCCCGTCCGCCACTTCATGCGCTACGCCACCGAAGACTCCACCGTCGGCGGCGTCGACATCCCCGAGGGCAGTCGGGTCCTCCTCTCCTATCCGAGCGCCAATCGTGACGAGGATGTCTTCACCGATTCGATGAGCTTCGACGTCCGGAGGGACAATGCCGACAAGCTGGTGTCGTTCGGTTCCGGGACGCACTTCTGTCTCGGGAGTCAGTTCGCCCGGCGGGAGGTCCGGACCATGTTGGGCAAGCTGGCCGCCGAGCTGGACCACATCGAGCCGAACGGGTCGGCCCAGTGGTCGGAGTCGTCCTTCGTCTCCGGGGTGAAGCACCTGCCGGTCGCCTATTCATTCCGGTAGGCGTAACGACGATCACGGGCTCCTCTGTCGTGATTTGCCGGTGTCATGCGCTGGGGCCGGCTCGGCCCCCCTGCCGCTGATGTGCCGTGGGTGTCCCGAAGCATCGGTTGGCGATGCCGATAGACCCGCCTCCCCGTGAGCGAGGGCCGAGCGTTACGTCTCGTCGCTATCGGGTCAATAGTCTTCTTTGCGACCAGCATCGTCCTCCGGCTCAGTGGCGGAGGGGGTCGCCCGAGGGTCGTCCTGCGGCGGAGACCCCGGAGGCTGGGCCAGCGCATCCTTGAAGTCGTCCTTGGCGCTCGGCCTTCCCTTTCCGCTGACTTTTGGGTCCGACCGGTCAAACTTCGCTTTCTGGTGCCCGACGTCCGCCAGCACGTGCACGACTTCACCGTCATTCAACCAGATGACGTGCGACATCAATCGCGGTTGCTTCAGCGTTGTTCGAAACGGCGCGCCGGATGCCGGTGAGACGTCGGCGACATACTCCCAGACCCCCGACCGTTCCCCGCCTTCTCTGAACTTCTTTGCCACGACCGTTGCCGTTGCCGGCTCCCAGTTGTTGCCAAGCATTCGCGGATGGTAGCTGTCATGGCCAATTCCCGGCATCGATTGTCGGACTGACTTCTCATCGTCGGCGACGTCTCGGATGCCAAGCGTCTCTTTGACTCGATCGTTGTCCGATGAGCGCAGACGACCGGTCAGAAGGCGCCGGGCCCGCCGGAGCCCACTGCGTCGGGAAGGGGGGATTTGAACCCCCGACCTCCTGCTCCCAAAGCAGGCGCGCTGCCAAGCTGCGCTACTTCCCGGTTGCCGGTTCCAGTATGACCGACCGGAACTGATCGTTCGACCCGCTTCGGCTCGAGGGTGATTCCGACAACTCCGGAGCGTACATGCATCCAACCGTCAGTTTTTCCTGTCGGGCGTGGCAGTCCTCGGGGTAGCGTCACGCCGATGCCGACTGTGCGAGTGGCCGTGTTCGATCTCGGGAGTAGCTCATTCCACCTGATGGTGGTGGATGCCAGCCGTGACGGCGCGCTGACGCCGGTGCTCCGTCGGCGTTCGTTTCTCCACCTCGGAACCGAAGTCGCCCGGACCGGGGGTGTGCCGGCCGACCGGGCGACCACCGCCGTCCGAGCCGTCCGCCGGCTTCGCGCCGCCGCCGACGAAGCCGAGGTCGACGTGGTGGTGGCCATGGCCACGGCCGCGCTGCGCGACGCCAGCAACGGCGCGAAGCTGCTCGGCCGGTTGGAGCGGGTGATCGGCAGCCCTATCACCCTGCTGAGCGGCGAGGAGGAGGCCCGCCTCTGCTTTCTCGGCCAGCGGGCCGGCGTCTGGGTGGGAAGCGAGCCGGTCCTCGGGCTCGACCTCGGGGGCGGGAGCCTCGAAGCCGGCATCGGCGACGCCCATCACGTGCATGTGGTGACCAGCGTGGCCCTGGGCCCGGCCCGGCTCCGGGGGGAGTTGCGCACCGCCGAGGGCCTGACGCCCAAGGAGCGATTGCGGGTGGTGGAAGCGACCCGGGAGCGGGCCGAGCCGATCCGGCTCATCCTGGCCAAATACCCGGACGCCGCCGATCGAGCCATCGCCAGCGGGGGCACGGTGCGGGCCCTGGCCCGCCTGGCCATGGTGCTGCACCGGCCGCTGCCGTCATCCCAGTCGGTCTCCGCCCTGCAGGTCAATCAGGTGGAGCTCCCGGCCGGGCAGCTCCACGAGCTGGCCGATCGCCTGGTCTCGTTGGATCTCGACGCCCGGCTGGCGCTCCCGGGGGTCCAGGCCCGGCGGGCCCCGCTGCTGCCCATCGGCGCCGTCCTATTGTCGACGCTGGTGGAGACGCTGGGGCTCCAACGGCTGGTGGTCAGTGACTGGGGGTTGCGAGAGGGGGCAGTCCTCGCCGCCCTCTCGTTGAAAGCTGGCCGGAGGGCCGGCCCGCGCGAACGTCGGGCGGCGGCGGTCGGAATCGGTTGAGACTCGGCCCGCGAGGGACCGATCAGGCCTTCTTGCCCAGGATCCTGTTCATGCCGGTATTGCAGACCGGGCATTTTCCCTTGGCCGAGCGCCGGCCATTGGCCATCTCGACTTCTTCCCCCTCGAACTGACGCTTCTCACGGCACTTCACGCAGTAACCCTCATAGGACGCCATGGTTCCTCCTCGGACTGGAATGGTGACTTTTGGGTCTCTCGACCAACCGAACGTATACCGGGAATGGGCGAAGGAGGGGGGATGGGCCGCCTAAGTGCTAGCTGCCAGCTAACGCGAGTTCCGGTTGGCGGACGGTGGGAACGTGGATTGGCATCTTCGTCCCGGCCCTCGGCGGACGCCGTTACCGCGGGCCTCACCCCGCCGCCGGGGTTTCGGATCGCACCGGGAAACCGCCGCCCATAGGATGCGTTTTATGACAGTTTACGACCCTCCCATCCACTCCCTTTCCGGCGATGAAGCCTCGGTTGGCCAGTATGAGGGCAAGGCCCTCCTCATGGTGAATGTGGCTTCGAAGTGCGGGTTGACCCCCCAGTACGAGGGGCTCGAACGGCTGCAGAAGACCTACGGGGACCGCGGGTTCACCGTCCTCGGGTTCCCGAGCAACCAGTTCGGGGCCCAGGAGCCAGGCACCGCCGAGGAGATCGCCACCTTCTGCTCGGCCACCTACGGAGTCACCTTCCCGATGTTCGAGAAGATCGACGTGAACGGCGAGCACCGCCACCCGATCTACGAGCAGTTGACCGCCTTTGCCGATGCCGACGGCGAGGCCGGCGACATCCAGTGGAATTTCGAGAAGTTCCTGGTCTCGCCGGACGGCACCATCCTCAAGCGGTTCCGGCCGATGGTCGACCCGGAGGCGCCGGAGGTCATCGACGCTATCGAGGGCGTCCTCCCGAATTGATGGCCGAATCCGCGGCCGACGGCGAGGCGGTCATCGAGAGCCTGGCGGAGGTGTGGGCGTCGGTGGCCGACGCCTGCCGGGATCTGGACGACCGCCAGTGGGCGCTCCCCACCGACTGCCCGGGATGGTCGGTCCAGGATCAGCTCTCCCACTTGATCGGGGTGGAGCGGACCCTTTTGGGCGATGCGTCGCCACCCCCGGTCAGCCAGGTCCCGGGGCATGTGAAGAACCAGATCGGCGAGATGAACGAGGCCTGGGTCGAGCCCCACCGGGAGCTGTCGGGGTCCGAGGTCTTGGCCGAGTTCGTCGACGTCACCGACCGGCGGCTCGCCGCCCTCCGGGGATTTCCCGCCGAGAAGTTCGATGAAGTCGGCTGGAGCCCGATCGGCCAGGTGCCGTACCGCGACTTCATGGGCACCCGGGTCCTCGACTCGTGGACCCACGAGCAAGACATCCGGCGGGCGGTGGATCGCCCCGGCGGCCGCAACGGCGCCGGCGAGAAACACGTCCTCACCCAGTGCGCCGGGGCCATGAGCTTCGTGGTCGGCAAGAAGGTGGCACCCCCCGACGGCACCACTGTCCTGTTCGAGGTGGGTGGCGCTTCGGGCCGGCCGGTGCCGGTGGAAGTGGAGGGAGGCCGGGCCTATGTGCGGAAGGAGCCGCCGTCCGACCCCACCGTCACCTTGACCATGGACCAGGAGGCGTTCTGGCGGCTGGGCTTCGGCCGGGTGTCTCCGGCGGAGGTGCTCGCCTCGGGCGAGGCCCGCCTCTCGGGAGATGCCGACCTCGGGCAACGGGTCCTGGAGTCCATGAATTTCATGATCTGACCGGTTCGATCCGACCCGGCTTGCAGCAATTCCGACCGACCTTCGCCGTCGGCGCGTCGCGGTGAGTCGGCCTCCTGGCGACCGATAGACTCACTTACTCGTATGCGAGCCACCGCCGCGCCCGAGGAGGGCAACAAGGTTCGTCTCACCGTTGAGGTAGACGAATCGGAAATTGATGAAGCCCTCAACGGCGTCCTCCGTCGCCTGTCGCGGGAGGTGCGGGTTCCCGGGTTCCGACCCGGCAAGGTTCCCCGCCGGGTGATCGAGGCCCGTCTGGGCGGGGCCGGCGCGCTGCGGGATGAGGCGCTGCGCGAAGCCCTCCCGGAGTTCTACGCCAAGGCGGTGTCGGATACCGAGGTCGATCCCATCAACACCCCGGAGATCGACATCACCGCCGGCGACGAATCGGGGGCGGTGTCCTTCGATGCGATTGTCGAAGTCCGGCCCATCGTCTCCATCGCCGGATACCAGGGTCTGGTGGTGACCCTGCCGGGTCTCGACGTCCCCGAGGAAGAGGTCACGGCCCAGATCGACCGGCTCCGGGCCACCTCGGGCGAGCTGGTCGACGTCGAGCGGCCGGTGGAAAAGGGCGACCAGGTCACCATCGACATCACCGGGAAGCGGATCCGGGGGGCGGGCCCGGACGCCGAGGTCGACCCCACCGAGGCCGAGGCCGAGGCGGAGGGCGAGGGTAAGGCCAGCGGGGCCGGCAACGACGTCAAGGTCATCGACGAGGAGGGGGACGACGACGATCTCACCGCCGAGGACTTCCTCTACGAGTCCGGGAGCGGGGGAGTAGTCCCCGAGCTCGACGACGCGCTGATCGGCGCCAAAGCCGGTGACACCGTTGCCTTCGAATCCTCCATCGGTGAACTCGACCAGACGATCTCCTTCACGGTGGTGGTCAAGGACGTCAAGGAGCTGGTGCTCCCCGAGGTGACCGACGAGTGGGCGTCCGAAGCCTCCGAGTTCAAAACCGCCGATGAGCTCAAAGACGACATCACCACACGGCTCAAGCAACGGCACATCATGCAGGCGCAGCTGGCCCTCCAGCAGAAGACCATCGAGGCACTGGTGGAACTGGTCACCGAGGACGTCCCCGACGTCCTGGTGGAGGGGGAGCTGCGCGAGCGGATCCATGACCTCAACCACCGGTTGGAGGAACAGAAGATCGGACTCGGACAGTTTCTGGCCGCCACTGGACGCGACGAGCAGGAGTTCCTGGACGAGCTCCGGGCCGGCGCCCTCCAGGGGGTCAAGTCGGATCTTGCCCTCCGGGCGCTGGTCGACCAGGAGCACATCGAGCTCACCGATGAGGAGCTGGATGCCGAGTTGGCCACCATGGGCGAGCGCCTGGAGATGAGCGCCGACCAGGTACGCGAACAACTCGAACAGGGCGGAAGGCTGTCGGCGGTACGCTCGGACCGGCGCAAGGCCAAGGCCTTGCGCTGGCTGCTCGACAACGCCGAGCTGGTGGATGAGGACGGGAATCCCGTGTCGCGGGATGACCTGAAGGTGAATCAGGCAGAGGAGGACACGGAGTGAGCTTCACGGATGCATCCAGACCGATGGACATACAGGCCTACAGCGTGCCGTGGGTGGTCGAGTCGACCAGCCGGGGTGAACGCAACTACGACCTGTACTCCCGGCTCCTCCGGGAGCGGATCATCTTCCTCGGGACCCCCATCAACGACACCGTGGCCAACCTGGTCTGCGCCCAGCTGCTGTTCTTGGAGTCCGAGGAGGCCGACAAGGACATCCACCTCTACATCAACTCGCCGGGCGGGGACATCACCGCCCTGTTCGCCATCTACGACACCATGAAGTACATCAAGCCGGACCTGTCCACCTTCTGCTTCGGCCAGGCCGCCTCGGCCGCCGCCGTCCTGCTCGGGGCGGGCACCCACGGCAAGCGGTTCGCCCTTCCTCATGCCCGCATCCTCTTGCACCAGCCGTTCGGCGGGGTGGAGGGCCAGGCCAGCGACATCGAGCTGCAGGCCAAGGAGATTCTGAGGATGCGCGACCTGCTGAACGGGATGCTGGCCAACGATACTGGTCAGACCCTCGAAAAGGTGTCGAAGGACACCGATCGCGACTTCATCATGACGGCCGAGGAAGCAGTGACCTACGGCCTGATCGACGAGGTCATCACCGCCCGGGACCTGGTGGGCATGGAGGCAGTCGGAGCCGCCTGAGTCGGGGTGCCCTCACCGCAGACGATCGGCCGGCCGTCGACCAGCCGCTAGAGTTGGGCATCGGTTAGCAGTGGTTGAGAGCACCTGACAGAAGGACAAGGGGACACCGACGTGGCGAAGTTCGGAGACGGGGGCGACCTGGTGAAGTGCAGCTTCTGCGGCAAGTCGCAGAAGCAGGTGAAGAAACTCATAGCCGGGCCGGGTGTCTACATCTGCGACGAGTGCATCGAGTTGTGCAACGACATCATCGCCGAGGAACTCTCCGATACCACCGAACTTTCCTTTGAGGAACTCCCGAAGCCGAAAGAGATCTACGAATTCCTGAACGACTACGTCATCGGCCAGGAGTACGCCAAGAAGATCCTCTCGGTCGCCGTCTACAACCACTACAAGCGGGTCCAGGCGGAGAGCGACGGTCCTCACGACAGTGAGGTCGAGTTGGCCAAGTCCAACATCTTGCTGCTGGGCCCAACCGGCTGCGGCAAGACCCTTTTGGCCCAGACCCTCGCCCGGATGCTCAATGTGCCGTTCGCCATCGCCGACGCCACCGCGCTGACCGAGGCAGGCTATGTCGGCGAGGACGTCGAGAACATCTTGCTGAAGCTGATCCAGGCCGCCGACTACGACGTCAAGCGGGCCGAGACCGGCATCATCTACATCGACGAGATCGACAAGATCGCCCGCAAGTCGGAGAATCCGTCCATCACCCGGGACGTGTCCGGTGAGGGTGTCCAGCAGGCGCTGCTGAAGATCCTGGAGGGGACCACCGCCTCGGTGCCGCCCCAAGGGGGGCGGAAGCACCCCCATCAGGAATTCATCCAGATCGACACCACCAACATCCTGTTCATCTGCGGTGGGGCGTTTGCCGGGATCGACAAGATCATCGAGAACCGCATCGGTCGCAAGGGGATCGGGTTCCGGGCCGAGGTACGCAAGGCCGCCGACCGGGGTGACGACTCCGAACTGCTGCGCCACGTGCTCCCCGAGGACCTGATGAAGTTCGGCCTCATCCCCGAGTTCATCGGCCGGCTTCCGGTCATCGGCGCGGTGGCCCACCTCTACAAGGAGGCGCTGATCCGCATCCTGGTGGAGCCGAAGAACGCCCTCACCCGTCAGTACAAGCGGGTCTTCGAGCTCGACCATGTCGAACTCGAACTCACCGATGACGCGCTGGAGGCCATTGCCGAGCAGGCGCTGCTGCGGGGCACCGGAGCCAGAGGGTTGCGGGCCATCCTCGAAGAGGTGCTCCTCGAGGTGATGTACGACCTCCCGGGCCGGACCGACGTGTCCAAGTGCGTGGTCGACCGGTCGGTGGTCCTCGACAAGGTGCATCCGACGCTGGTGCCGCTGAAGAGCCCGCCGGCCAAGGCTCGCACCCGCCGGGCCGCTTCCTGACCGACCCATGTCCTCGGCCTTCCGGTCGCCCGGCCGGGGCAGGCCGTCGCCATCTGACCTCTCTGACCTCCCGTGAGCCCCTCCCCGTCTTCCCCGGCCTCTCCGGCGTCGCCCGCCGCCGCCCATTTCGACGATCTGGCTGACGCCCTCGACTGGCTCGACTCGCACATCAACTTCGAGATGAACATGCCGACCCGGCAGTCGGTGCCGACCCTCGACCGGGTGCGGGAGTTGATGAGCGTCCTCGGCGACCCCCAGACGGCCTACCCGGTCATCCACCTGACCGGTACCAACGGCAAGGGGTCGACGGCGGCCATGGCCACCGCCCTGTTGGGGGCCATGGGTCTGTCGGTGGGCACCTACACCAGCCCGAATCTGAGCCGGGTCAACGAGCGGATCGCCCGGAACGGGGAGCCCATCGACGACGACGCCTTCCGGGAGGTGCTCGAGACCCTGGCCCGGGTCGAACCCCTGGTCGAGGAGCGGCTGACCCGCTTCGAGCTGCTGACCGCCGCCGCCCTCATGTGGTTCGCCGACGAGGCGGTGGATGTGGCGGTGATCGAGGTCGGCCTGGGCGGGACGTGGGACTCCACCAATGTGGTCGACGCCGACGTGGCGGTGATCACCAACGTGAGCTTCGATCACACCGAAGTCCTGGGACCGACGCTGGAGGACATCGCCGGGGACAAGGCGGGCATCTTCAAGGCGGGCAGCCGGGTCATCATCGGCGAAACCGACCCTCACCTGGTCCTATTGCTGCGGGACCGGGCAGATCAGGCGGGGGCGGCGGAGACGTGGGTCCGGCTCCAGGAGTTCGGCTGCTCGGCCAACCGGGTGGCGGTGGGCGGCCGGCTGGTCGACATGTGGACGCCGGCCGGTTCCTATGGGGAGATCCTGGTGCCGTTGCACGGCGCCCACCAAGGCGACAACGCCGCCTGCGCGCTGGCCGCGGTCGAGGCGTTCTTCGGGTCGCCGCTCGACGAGGAAGTGGTGGAGGGCGCCTTCGCCCAAGTGCGAGTCCCGGGTCGCCTGGAGATCGTGAAGCGCCATCCGCTGGTGGTCGTGGACGGGGCCCACAACGTGGCCGGGATGATCACCCTCGCCCGGTCGCTGGTGGAAGAGTTCGCCGTCGACGGTGACGCGGTGGCGGTGGTGGGGATGCTGTCGGGACGGGACCCGTCGGCCATGCTCGACGCGCTGGTGTCGGCCGGTATCCGGTCGGTGGTGGTATGCGCGCCAGATTCGCCGCGGGCGATGTCGACCGAAGTGGTGGCCGAAGCCGCGTTGGCGTTGGGGATGGCAACCACGGTGGCGGACTCACCGTCGGATGCGGTGACGATGGCCATCGAACAAGCCGGCGGCGATGGTCGGGTGGTGGTGTGCGGTTCGTTGTACGTGGTGGCCGACGCCCGTCGGCTGCTGCTGCCCGACGAGGTCTGAGCCGGTCGCGGTCGGTTCGGTGGGCGGGGGCGGGTCGGCGTACACCTCGACGTGGGACTGACACCTCGACCGACTTCGGCTAGCCTGCCCCGCTCGTGGGACGAACTCTTGTCATCTGCAAGCCCGATGCCGTCGAACGCGGCCTCACCGGCGAAATCATCGCCCGCATCGAGCGCAAGGGTCTCCGGCTGGTGGCCGCCGAGCTTCGTCTCGTCACCCCGGCCGAGGCGGGACGGCACTATGCCGAGCACGACGGCAAACCGTTCTACGACGGTCTGGTGGCCTTCATCACCCGGTCGCCGGCGCTGATCATGGTGGTCGAGGGCCCGGACGACACCTTCAAAGTCGTGCGCACGCTGATGGGCGCGACCAACCCGGTGGAGGCGGCTCCAGGGACCATCCGAGGGGATCTGGCGCTGGAGGTGGGCGAGAACCTGGTGCACGGATCCGACTCGGTCGAATCGGCGACCCGGGAGATCGAGATCTTCTTCCCGGAGTTGCGTCCTTCCTGACCTGGTTTTTTGTGGCGTCGATTCCGGCCCCCGCCAAAGTTCTGGGGGTCCGGCGGTTCGGCCGGGGCGGCGGGTGCATCTGGGGGTGAATTCGCCGGGTGCAGTGGCGGGTCCGGCCGGGGGTCTCGTAGCATGGTCGACCGATGCTGCGTAGACTGCGGAGAGATTCCAGCGGAATGCAGGTGCGGTTCCGCCCAGGCACGCTCTCTCACCCAATCCCCCATGGAGGGTTGCATCTCTGATGCGCGATAACGGTTTTTCCCTGCTAGGCCGAGATATGGCCGTAGACCTTGGCACCGCCAACACCCTGGTGTACGTGCGTGGTCGAGGAATCGTCCTCAACGAACCGTCGGTGGTAGCGGTCAATGTCAAGGATGGCCGACCGTTGGCCGTCGGCACCGAGGCCAAACGGATGATCGGCCGCACGCCGAGCCACATCCAAGCCATCCGCCCCCTGAAAGACGGGGTCATCGCCGACTTCGAGATCTGCGAGAAGATGCTCCGGTACTTCATCCACCGGGTGCACCAGCGCCGGTTCGCCAAGCCCCGGATGGTCATCTGTGTTCCGTCGGGCATCACCGGGGTGGAGCAACGTGCGGTGATGGAAGCCGCCGAGTACGCCGGCGCCCGCAAAGCCTTCATCATCGAAGAGCCGATGGCCGCGGCCATCGGTGCCGGGTTGCCGGTGCACGAGCCGACCGGGAACATGGTGGTCGACATCGGCGGTGGCACCACCGAGGTGGCGGTGATCTCGCTTGGCGGCATCGTCACCAGTCAGTCGATCCGCATCGGCGGCGACGAGTTGGACGAGGCGATCGTGTCCTTCATCAAGAAGGAGTACAGCCTCGCCCTCGGCGAGCGCACCGCGGAGGAGATCAAGATCGCCCTCGGCTCGGCGTTCGACCTCGAGGAAGAACTCCACGCCGAGATCCGCGGCCGTGACTTGGTGTCCGGCCTGCCCAAGACGGTGGTCATCTCCACCCAGGAGATCCGCAAAGCAGTCGACGAACCGGTGTCCGCCATCGTGGACGCGGTGAAGGTCACCCTCGATCGGACGCCGCCGGAGCTGGCCGCCGACATCATGGAGCAGGGGATCGTGCTGACCGGCGGGGGTGCCCTCCTCCACGGTTTGGACAGCCGCCTGACCCAAGAGACCGGGATGCCCATCGTCGTGGCCAGAGACCCGCTGAACTGCGTCGCCATCGGGAGCGGCCAGTGCCTCGAGGAGTTCGAGGCCCTCAAGCAGGTACTCATCACGTCGTCAGCTCGCTGATCAGGGGAATCCCTGTCCTGTGGCGAAGTCGCGGCGGTCCCGCCGCCCTCGCAACACCCTCCTGATTCTGCTGCTGGCGTCGGTCACCATCATCACTCTCGACGCCCGAGGTGGCCTCCACGCCTTCACCTCCGGGGTGCGATCGGTGGCGGCGGATTCCTTTGCCCCGGTGCGCTCGGGGGTCAACGGCTTCATCGAGCCGGTGGGCAGCTTCCTGGCCGGCTCCGTCAATTACGGGGCGGTACGCCAGCAGAACCAAAAGCTGCAGCAGGAGATCCGCCAACTCCAGCAGCAGGGGAGCAGATCCCAGCAGACCGAGCAGTCCCTCCAGCAGCTGAGCGCCCTTCTCCACCTGCCGTACATCGGCAACCTTCAGACGGTCCCGGCCGAGGTCACCGACTACGAGTCGAGCAACTTCGCCGCCACCATCGACATCAGCGTCGGGCGGGACAATGGGGTGCAACTCAATATGCCGGTGGTCGTGGGCGGGGGTGCGCTGGGCGAGCAACTGGTGGGCCAGGTCGTCCAGGCCAACCACAACACCGCCACCGTTCGCCTGATCACCGACGGAGCCTCCTCGGTCGGGGCGCTGTACGGGAACCCCAGCGCCTTCGCCGACGTGGTGGGTTCGGGATCGGGCAAGCCGCTGTCGGCCGACCTGGTCCCGGTCAACACCCCGGTTCCGGTGGGGGAAGTGTTCGCGACCAGCGGGCTGAACGGCGCCATCTTCCCGCCGAGTATTCCGGTGGCCCGGGTCACCAGCACCAAGACCGGAGTCTCGGCGTCGGAGGAGTCGGTGACCCTGCAACCGCTGGCCGATCTGACCAACCTGCGCTACGTGGCGGTGGTCCTGTGGGATCCCTCCAAGTCGTGAGGACGTCGGGGATCATTCTGGTTCTGGCGTTTGCGTCCGTGTCCGCGGACGCTGACGTGTTCGTGGGAGCCCATCAGTGACCCCACGCGACGCGGCCAAAGTCATCCTGGTGGTGTTCGGCTTCCTGGCGGTGCAGGAGACCCTGATGCTCGACATCCGGATCGGCGGGACCCATCCGGACATCATGGTGCTGCTGCCGATGGCCGCCGGCCTGGTGGGCGGACCCGGTCGGGGGGCGACCATGGGCTTCGGCGCCGGCCTGGTCGCCGACTGCCTGCTTCCGACTCCCTTCGGCCTCTCGGCCTTCATCGGCACCATGATCGGCTACGGAGTAGGGCTGGCGACCGTGGCCGTCGACCGATCGTCGTGGTGGCTACCCACCGCCGGCGCCCTGGTGGCCAGCGTGGTGTACGAGGTGCTTTACCCCGTCTTCGGCTCGATTCTCGGCCAGCCACAGATGCTCCACGTCTCGGTGGCTCGGGTGGCGCTGGTGGTGGCGGTATTCAATGCCCTGCTGGCGGTTCCGGCCGTTCGGTTGATCGCCTGGGCGTTGCCCAAGGTGTCGACAGAGGGGATGCCCACCTCGGCGTCCGGCTTGCTCCGATGAGGTCTGGTTCGCCGGGTTCGCCGGGTTGGCCTGGTTGGCAGGCGGCTTCGACCCCGGCGGTGGAATCCGCTCCCAGGTCGGCGCGTCATTCTCGCCCTCGCGACCAATTCCGTCCGATGAGTTGGCAGGATGGGGGCCCGTGAAGCGTTCCCTCCGGCACCCTCTTCGTGGGTCGCGTCTCTATGTGCGTCCTGAGCGCAGTCGCCAGACCCGTCGTAAGGCACCCCGACAACCCAAACTCCACCAGAGTCGATTTTCGGTGGAAGGGGTGCTCGATGCCCCCGACTCGACCGCCGCCCGCCCCGGGCTCCGGCTCCGCATCACCGGACTGATCGTCCTCGGATTGTTCATCGTGCTGGGACTGCGGCTGTGGACGCTGCAGATACTCCAGGCCCCGGCGGCGGTCAGCGCGGTGACCGCCAACCAGATCCGGGCGGTGTCGATCGTGCCACCCCGGGGGTTGATCCTCGACCGGTACGGGAACCCGCTGGTGAACAACGTGTCCAACACCGAGATCACCTTGTCGCGGAACTCGGCCGTCCAGCACAACGGCGTCATCGGCCGGCTGGCGGCATTGATCGGTGAGACCGATGCCCAGGTGAATGCCTCGATCGCCAATACCAAATACAGCCTGTACGAACCGATCCCGATCCTGGCCAACGCCCCGGTGACCGACGTCCTCTACATCAAGGAACATCCCGAGGAATTCCCGGGGGTGTCGACCGATCAGATCTCCCAGCGCAACTACCCGCAGCTCGAATACCCGGGGCCGTCCCAGGACGGCTACCCCGCCTCCCAGGTCCTCGGGTACGTCGGGGTCATCAACAGCTTCCAGCTGCAGTCACATTCCTCCCAGGGGTATCAAGCCGGCGATCCGTTCGGGCAATCGGGTCTGGAGCAGCAGTACGAATCGGTCCTGCACGGCACCCCGGGGCAACAGCAGCTCGAAGTGGACTCGACCGGTCACGTGGTGGGCACCCTCAAGTCGACCCCGGCCGTACCCGGCGACAACCTGGTCACCAATATCGACGTTCGTCTGCAAGAGGTGGCGGACAACGCACTGGCCACCCAGATCGGGACGCTGCGCAACACCCTCGACCCGGCCTGCAACAACAATTCCGGCTGCTATCCGGCCGCCACCGGCGGAGCCGTCATCGTGATGGACCCGAGAACCGGAGCGGTGCTGGCCTCGTCGTCGTTCCCGTCCTACAACCCGGATATCTGGGTCGGCGGCATCTCCGATGCCGCCTATGCCTCGATCAACAACCCCACCAGCAACTACCCGCAGCTCAACCGGGCTATCCAGGGCGTGTTCACCCCGGGATCGACGTTCAAGCTAAACACCGCAACCGCCGCGCTGGACAGTGGGCTGTGGACCCCCAACGAGACCTACTACGACAACAACACCTTCAACGTTCCCGGGTGCGACAAACAGAACCCCGGGCCGGGTTGCGTCCTCCACAACGCCGACGGGGATACCGGCGGGGTGCTCAATATCTCCCAGGCGCTGACGGTGTCCAGCGACGACTTCTTCTACAACCTGGGGGCCCTGTTCTACGACCAGTCGTCCACCTACGGTGAGACCCCGATCCAGGATGTGGCCGGCCAGTACAGCCTCGGGCAACTCACCGGCATTGATCTCCCCAATGAGGTCGCCGGACGGGTGGACAGCAAGGCCGAGCGCCAGAAGCTCCACGCCCAGAGTCCAACCGGATTCCCGAACACCCAGTGGCTCACCGGCGACAACGTCGAGATGGCCTTCGGACAGGGGGCGACCGCCATCACCCCCATCGAGCAAGCGGTGGCCTACTCGACCTTCATCAACGGGGGCACCCGCTACGCCCCCCAGGTCGCCGCGGCCGAGGTCTCACCGACCGGGACGGTGGTGAAGAAATTCGATCCGCAGGTGACCGGGCACGTGAGCCTCCCCCAGACCACCTACCAGCCGCTGTTGGCCGGGTTCGAAGGCGCCGTCCAGGATTATCCCAGCGGTACAGCCAGCGGCGCCTTCCAGGGTTCGCTGTTCCCCATCAACCTGCTGGCCGGCAAGACGGGTACCGCCGACACGGTGCCGGGCAAGGAGCCCACCGCCTGGTTCGTCGGATTCACCACCACTCCGCAGTACGTGGTGGTGTGTGTCATCGACCAGGCCGGCTACGGCGTCCAAGCCGCCGCCCCGGTGGTCAGGGCCATCTTCGACTATCTGGCCGCCAATCCGGTCGGACCCCCGGCCATTCCCCCCAGCAACCCGGTCATCCAGGCGACCAAGCCGGTGCCATTGATCGCCCCGACGACGACGACCACCACCACGACCACTACCACGCCCGGGTCGGGATCGGGATCCGGGTCGGGGACCACCACGACCACGACCTCCACCCCGGCGGCCGGTACTGGGACCGGGGCGTAGGCCAAACGGGTGGCTCGGACGCCCTCAGGGTCGGCCGATCGGCCTCATTTGTCCGCCAACCAGGTGAGTAATCAGAGAGTCCGGAGTGCACTTATCCCGGCGTGCCGGTGGGTGAATCGCCGGGTTCAAAGGCCGGGTTTTGGCGAATCTGGCTCAGAAGTTGCCGTCCACCTGGGGTTTCTCCCGGGTGATGAAGGCCGGTACCATGGTGGGGCACGGCGCCATCCGGCGCCATTCCGGTCCCCGGGTCGGACGCAGTTGCCGCTAAGACGGCCGGAGATGGGAGGGAATGACGTGCGTAATCGTCTCCTCTTCTCCAAACTGGGCAAAGTGAGATTTACAAGCCACCTGCTCCAGCTGGGAATCGTCGGAGGTCCGTACTCTGTGACACCCCTGGACGGATCCATTGGCAGCGGGTCAAGTCGGATCCCGGTTTCGAACCGGGCATGCAGAACTCAACGAAGAATCGAGCGCCAAGGCGTCCGATGGGAACCCCGGAAGTACCGGGTAAGCCCGAAAACGTCTGGCCGCGCCATGTACGCGCAGGAGCGTGCATCGTGAGCAGTATTGAAAGGGAATTCGATGTCAGAAGCATTGACCGGGCCGCCGGTCGAGAAGCCGGCCAACGTGCCGGCGCTCTCGTCCGCGCCCGTAGGAGATGGCGCTAACGCTGAGGCTGGACAGAGGGGCGAGACGCCTCGATCGGATCCGGCAGTAACAGGAGAAGAGACTTCCGGGCGCCGCGACGCGGGTCCCGGCGGCTCGGTTGGCGGTCCGTCGGCCGGGGCCGGGGTCGCGCAGTCGGGCTCATCACCGGGTGACGGGTCCGCCCCCGCCCAAGTCGGATCCGAGGACGTCAGCTCTCGCCCCGCCTCGCCGCGAACCGGGCAGAGTCGCCGTCGACGAGGGTCTCGTGGCGGGCGTGGACGCTCCAAATCCGCTACCTCCGGGTCGACTGCCGGAGCTGCGATCTCCGGAGACGGCGATGGTCCAAGCGGTGGAAGTCGTGCCGCCGGCACTTCCGGCCCCACCGGCGCTTCCGGTCCCTCCAGCGCCACTGGCACGGCTGGCCCCGCCGGCATCCCCGGCAGCGCCGGGACCTCCGGCACGGCTGGAACCGGCGGCGACGCGGTTGTCGGCGCCGCTGATGCTGGACCGGCGGTGGTCGATCGCCCGGCGGCGGTCCCGGGAGGGGCGGCGTCACTGGTTCCTCCGGCCCGACCCAAGATCGGCGACACCCGGCCCGCCCGCCCCGGATCGGTGGAGGCGGAGTCACGGCCGTCGGGATCGGCGCAGAAATCCAGAGGCGGCTCCGGCAATGGGGGCCGCTCGGGCGGCGGCCGGTCGGGACGCAGCGGTGGATCCGGCGGCGGGCGATCGGGAAACGGCGGCGGATCCGGACGCAACGGGGGTGGATCGAGGGCCGGTGGCGTCGGCACCATCGGCAGCGAGACCTTCGGGAACGAGAATGGGGCGTCGGTCGACTCGCTCTCGCCGGTTCGGAATGCCGACGATGCGGTCAACAGCAACCGGAGAGGGGGTCGGGAGCGCCGGGGCAAGGCGGTCGGCCGCTACATGATGGTTGTCCACGTGCAGCCGGAGACGACCCAGATCGCCCTGCTCGAAGGGCGCACGCTGGTCGAGCACTATGTCTCCCGGAAGTCGGACGATGCCACCCAGATCGACGGGAACATCTACCGGGGCCGGGTGCAGAACGTACTTCCGGGTATGGAGGCTGCCTTCATCGACATCGGGACCCCGAAGAACGCCGTCCTCTACCGGGGAGATGTTCGCTACGACAAGGACGACATCGAGCCGGGGACGGGGAATACTTCCTCCCAGCCCCGCATCGAGGAAGTGCTGCGACCCGGACAATCCATCCTCTGCCAGGTCACCAAGAACCCGATCGGGGCCAAGGGCGCCCGGCTGACCCAAGAGGTCTCGATTCCCGGACGCTTCGTGGTCCTGGTCCCCGACAGCACCGCCTTCGGCATCTCCAAGCGGTTGGAGGACAGTGAGCGGAAGCGGCTTCGGAAGATCGTCGATGCGGTCCGCCCGAAGGGCCACGGCCTCATCGTGCGGACGGCGGCGGCGGGAGCCAGTGCCGACGAGTTGCGCAACGACGTCGACCGGCTGGTCACCCAGTGGGAAGGCATCTCTGCCGCCGCCGCCAAGGGCCAGGGTGCCGCGCTCCTCTACCGGGAACCGGTGACCGCGGTCAGGGTGATTCGCGAGGAGCTCAACCGTGAATACCGGGCGGTGGTCATCGACGACCTTGCCCTCTTCGAGCAGGTGCGCGACTACGTGGGGGCGGTCAACCCCGAGCTGGCCGACCGGGTGGAGTACTTCGACCCGGCGGAGGAGCCGCTACCGGTGTTCGAGAGGTACCACGTCCACGAGCAACTCCACAAAGCCCTGGACCGGAAGGTGTACCTCCCCTCGGGCGGCTCGTTGGTGATCGACCGGACCGAGGCGCTGACCGTCATCGACGTCAACACCGGGAAGAACGTCGGCACCACCAACCTCGAGGAGACGGTCTACCGCAACAACCTGGAGGCGGCCGAGGAGGTCGCCCGCCAGCTCCGGCTGCGAGACATCGGCGGGATCATCGTCATCGACTTCATCGACATGGAGATCCGGGAGAACCGGGACAAGGTGTCGAGCGCCCTCCGGGCTGCACTGGCCCGGGACAAGACCCGAACCCAGGTCTTCGACATCTCCGAGCTGGGCCTGGTGGAGATGACCCGGAAGCGGGTGTCCGAGGGCCTCATCGAGTCACTCTCGACCGTGTGCGAGGTCTGCGAGGGGCGCGGAATCGTCTTCACCGCTGACGAGCTGTAGAGTTACTCCCTTATGTACGCAGTGATCCAAACCGGAGGAAAGCAGGAGCGGGTGGCCGAGGGCCAGGAGCTCCGAGTCGAATTGCTGGGCCAGGAGCCCGGGTCGGAGGTGGCGTTCACCCCGGTCCTGGTGGTCGACGGCGACACCGTGCTGGCCACCCCGGCCGATCTAGCCAAGGCCTCGGTGACGGCCAAGGTGGTCGGCGAGGAGCTCGGGCCGAAGATCCGGGGGTTCACCTACAAGAACAAGTCGAACCAGAGCACCCGCTGGGGTCACCGGCAGCGCTACTCGACGATTAAGATCACCGGCATCACCGCCGCCGGCTGAGTCCCGGCGCGGCGGTACGAACGCAGCAGAACCAGAACGAGAAGGAGTTTCCGGCGTGTCCAAGACGAAAGGTGGCGGTTCAACCCGCAACGGTCGGGATTCGAACGCCCAGCGCCTGGGGGTGAAGAACTTCGGCGGCACCACCGTGCAGGCCGGAGCCATCATCCTCCGCCAACGTGGCACCAAGTTCCATCCCGGGCTCAATGTCGGGAAGGGTGGCGACGACACGTTGTTCGCCCTGACCGCCGGCACCGTCCAGTTCGCCAGCCGAAAAGGCCGCAAACTGGTCGACGTCATCACCGACGCCTGATTCGTCGCACGCGTCAGTACTGGTTGGTTCGACCGGTGAGCGGTTCGAGCCGGTGACCACCACCACTCCTCCCAGCCGGAAGGTGGTGCTCGACGGCTGCGTGAACTTCCGCGACCTGGGTGGCTACCGGACTACAGACGGCCATCAAACCCGCTGGCGCCGACTGTTCCGCGCCGACGGCCTCAATCGGCTGAGTCCCGAGGATCGGGCGCAACTGCGGGACCTGGGCCTGGCCACGGTGATCGATCTCCGCACCGTCGACGAAGGCGAGCAGCGCGGTTCGTTCCCGGTCGACGAGGTGCCGGTTCGGTATCACTCCCTACCTCTCGCCGATGTCCTTCCGACCCCGGAGGAGTTTGCCGCCTGGCAGGAGGCGTCCTACGTGGCGACCCACTATTTCGACCTGGTGGTCGGACGGGGTGAGGTACTGGGCCGGGCCATCAACCTGCTCGCCGAGGGCGACGCCCTCCCGGCGGTGGTGCACTGCAGCGCCGGAAAGGATCGCACCGGGGTGCTGTCGGCACTCATCCTGGCCTTCCTCGGGGTGCCCGACCAGACGATCGTGGAGGACTACGCCCTCAGCGCTCCGGCCATGGTCTTGTTGTTCGAGCGACTCAAGGATGAATACCCGGATTCGGTGGAGATCGTGACCAATCTGGCTCCGGCGCTCATCCAGGCATCGCCGGAGACGATGGCCAGCCTGCTCGACTCGATCCGTGCCGAGTACGGGTCGTACGACCGGTTGGCTGAGCACCTCGGAGTGTCCGAGGCGGTCGCCCGGCTGCGCCCGGTTCTGCTCGAAACCGTCTGAGCCGTCCCAGCCGCCGAAGCCATCTGAGCCGATCGGTCTCTCGACAACACCGAGCGCGATCAGGGCAGCCGCCGGGTCGGCCGACCGTCGATCGGTAGAATCGAGGGATGTCCGGATTCGTCGATGAGGCCCAGCTCCACGTAAAAGCGGGCAATGGCGGGGCCGGCGCGGTCGCATTTCGGCGCGAGGCGCACGTGGACAAGGGGGGTCCCGACGGCGGCGACGGGGGGCGGGGAGGCGACGTTTGGCTGGTGGCCACCACCAACCAGTCCTCGCTCCTGGGATTCCGGGATCATCCGTACCGCAAGGGTGGCGACGGCGGCCACGGCGGCGGCAAGAAGAAGCACGGAGCCCGGGGACCGGATCTCGAGGTACCGGTCCCGGTCGGGACCCGGGCCCGTACTGCCGAGGGGAAGTTGCTGGCCGACCTGGTCGGCCCGGGTGACCGGTGGCTGGCCGCCGAGGGCGGCCGGGGTGGCCGGGGCAACGCCAGCTTCCTCACCAACCGCCGCCGGGCGCCGGCCTTCGCCGAACAGGGCGAGAAGGGCCACGAGCAGTGGTACGACCTCGAACTCGCCCTGGTCGCCGATGTGGCGCTGGTCGGATTCCCCAACGTCGGCAAGAGCACCTTGATCTCGAGGATCTCGGCCGCCAAACCCAAAGTGGCCGACTACCCGTTCACCACCCTCGAACCCCATCTCGGGGTGGTGCGCGGCGACGACGACTCCAACTTCACCATGGCGGACATCCCCGGCCTGGTGGAGGGGGCGGCGGAGGGGAAGGGCCTCGGACACCAATTCCTGCGCCACATCACCCGTTCCCGGGTCCTGGTGGTGCTCATCGAGCTCGACCCGGTCACCGGCGTCCCGCCCGCCGAGCAACATCGGATCCTCATCGACGAGCTGGGTCGGTACCGTCCCGAACTTCTCCACCGGCCGCGTCTGGTGGTGGGTTCGAAGGCCGACGCCGCCGGGATCGCTGACGTGTCCGATGTCGCCGCCCTGTTCGGGTCGGACACCGATGCCGGCGGGGTCGGTGGGAGCTTCCAGCCCAACCTGGTGATCTCGGCGGTGACCGGACTCGGCATCGCCACGCTGATCGGCACGTTGGGGACGATGGTGGCGGCCACCCGAGCCGAGGAGCCCGACGCCACCGGCAACATCGTCATCCATCGCCCACTTCCCGAGGGCTTCAGTGTGGAGAAGATCGATGACGGCGTCTACGAGGTGTTCGGCAAGGTGGTGGAGCGAGCGGTGGCGCTCAACGATGTGACCACCGACGAAGCCGCCGATTACATCCAGGACCGCTTGCGCAAGATCGGTGTCGATCGGGCCCTGGCCCGGGCCGGGGCCCGGGACGGCGACGAGGTCCGCATCGGGGAGATCTCCTTCACCTGGTACCGCGATCAGCCGGAGTTCACCGGCGTCCCGTCGAGCCGCCGGCGACGCTCGTCGTGAGCGGCGCCTCCGCGACCTCCTCGGTACCGGCGCGGACGGTGGTCGTCAAGATCGGTTCGTCGTCGGTCACCGACAACGGCGGCGGGATCGATGCCGACGCGGTGGCCAAGCTGGCCGACGAGGTCGGCCGGCTGCGGTCGGCGGGGGACCGGGTGGTGGTGGTCACCTCGGGGGCCATCGCCGCCGGCTGGACCATCCTGTCGCCGGGCACCCCCCGCCCCTCCGATCTGGCCACCCTCCAGGCCGTCGCCGCCATCGGCCAACACCGCTTGATGACGGTGTGGAGCGACGCCCTCCAGGCCTGCGATCTGGTCGCCGGCCAGGTGTTGCTGGCCCCGCTCGATTTTGTCCATCGCAGCCAGTACCTGCACGCCCGCCAGACCCTCGAGCGCCTCCTCGAGCTCGGGGTCGTCCCGGTGGTCAACGAGAACGACGCGGTGGCCGATGAGGAGATCCGGTTCGGCGACAACGACCGGCTGGCCGCCCTGGTCGCCCACCTGGTCGGTGCCGACCTCCTGATCCTGCTGACTGATACCGCCGGTCTGTTCACCGGCGACCCGAAACGGACGTCGGAGGCATCGCTCATCGCCGAGGTGGTCGAGATCGACAACGAACTCGAGCGGATCGCCGGGGGCCCGGGCAGTTCGGTCGGGAGCGGCGGGATGGGCTCCAAGTTGGCGGCGGCCAAGATCGCGGTGTGGTCGGGGGTGGAGGCGGTGATCGCCGACGCCTCCCACCCCGACGTGCTGGTGGCGGTGACCGCCGGCACTCCGGGGGTGGGAACCCGCTTCCGTCCCCGGGATCGCCGGCTCCCGGCCCGCAAGCTGTGGATCGCCTTCGCCATCGGGGCCAGCGGCACCGTGTTGGTCGACGAGGGGGCCCGTCGGGCCCTGGTGGAGCGGGGCACCTCGCTGCTCCCGGCCGGGGTGGTGTCGGTGGTCGGCGAGTTCGGCACCGACCAGGCGGTGGAGATCGCCGGGCCCGACGGGGAGGTCTTCGCCAAGGGGCTGGTCAGCCATCCGGCGTCGGTGGTGGCGGCCTGGGCCGGGCATCGTTCTTCCGAGCTTCCCGAAAATCTGGCCCCGGAGGTCGTCCACCGTGACGATCTGGTGGTGCTGGTCTGACGTCCCGGCCGTGAATCTGCCCGCCGGGGCCGTCCCCGCCACCACCGCGGTCGGGGCTGCGTGCCTGGTCGGGACGGCCCTCGTTCCCCCCGCCAGTACGCTGTGGCGGTGAACGCAAGCGCCGCGTCCCCCCTGGTGGACCTCGCCCAACGAGCCAACGCCGCCTCGCGGGTGCTCGCCCGGTCATCGGAGGCGATCCGCAACGAAGCCATCTACCGGGCCGCCGACCTCATCGAGCAGGAGTCCGACCGGATTCTCACCACCAACGCCGACGACGTGACCAGCTTCGAGGCCACCGGGGCCGAGGCGTCCACCGTCGATCGGCTCCGGCTCGACCCCGCCCGGGTGGCGGGGATGGCCCAGGGGCTGCGCCAGGTGGCCGGGCTGGCCGACCCGGTGGGCGAGATCGTCGATGGCTGGGTCCGGCCCAATGGCCTTCGCATCCAGCGGGTGCGGGTGCCGCTCGGGGTGATCGGGATCATCTACGAGAACCGTCCCAACGTGACCAGCGATGCCGCCGGATTGTGTCTCAAGTCCGGCAACGCCGTCCTGCTCCGGGGGTCGTCGTCGGCGATCGGCACCAATACCGTCGTCGCCGGCTTGTTGCGCCTCGGCCTGGAGAAGGCGGGACTCCCCGAGGACGCCGTCGGCCTGGTGGCCGACACCAGCCACCAGTCGGCGGTGGACTTCATGCGGCTGGAGGGGATGATCGACTGCCTGATCCCCCGGGGCGGCCCGGGGTTGGTGGCGGCCATCAAGGAACATGCCACTGTGCCCTACGTGCTGGACGGCGCCGGGAACTGCCACGTCTACGTGGATGCTGACGCCGACCTGGCCATGGCCCGGGCGATCGTCCGCAACGCCAAGACCCACCGCCCCGGGGTGTGCAACGCCGCCGAGACGCTGCTGGTCCACCGGCAGGTGGCGGGCGAGTTCCTCGCCGATCTCGGTTCGGTGCTGCCGGAGGTGGAACTGGTGGGAGACCGCGCCACCCAGGAGGTGCTTCCCACGGTGGGGATCGCCACCAGCGAGGACTACGCCACCGAGTTCCTCAATTTGAAGATGGCCGTCGCGGTGGTGGACGATCTCGACGGCGCCATCGACCACATCGCTCGATTCGGATCAGGACACTCGGAGGCAATCATCACACGCGACCTGGCAAGAGCCACCCGGTTCACCACGGAGGTCGACGCCGCCGCGGTGTTGGTCAACGCCTCCACCCGGTTCGTGGACGGGGAGGAGTTCGGGCTGGGGGCGGAGATCGGGATCTCCACCCAGAAGCTCCATGCCCGGGGCCCGATGGGCATCCGGGCGCTGACCTGTGTGAAGTACATCGTCCAGGGTGAGGGTCAGGTGCGGTCATGACCGTCTCCGTCCCCGCCGATTCCAACGGCCGCGACATCATCACCACCGGGTTCCCGGTGGCTGGGGAGCCCCGGTTCGATTCGATCGACGCGGTTCGGGAGGGACTGGCCAGCGTCGACTACCTGGCCGACGAGGGCATTGCCGGCGTGGTGTACCTGGCCGACCGGTTGGCCAAGCCGGTGCTGGTGGAAGGGCCGGCCGGGACCGGGAAGACCGAGCTGGCCAAGTCGGTGGCCCGGCTGACCGGGTGCCGGCTGATCCGCCTGCAGTGCTACGAAGGGCTGGACGAGTCCAAGGCGCTGTATGAATGGAATTACAAGAAGCAGTTGCTGCGGATTCAGGCCGGGGCCGACGAGGCATGGCAGCAGCTCGAAGACGACATCTTCTCCGAGGAGTTCTTGCTGACCCGTCCGCTGCTCGAAGCCATCCGCTCCCCGGATCCGGTGGTGCTGCTCATCGACGAGGTCGACCGGGTGGAGCTGGAGACCGAGGCCCTGCTGCTCGAGATCCTCTCCGAGTACCAGGTCTCCATCCCGGAGCTGGGTACCGTCCGGGCCACCCAGATCCCCCTGGTCTTCCTCACCTCCAACAACACCCGGGAACTGTCGGAGGCGCTGAAGCGCCGCTGCCTCTACCTCCACATCGACTATCCCCAGCTCGACCGGGAGCGGGCCATCATCGAGACCCGGGTACCGGGGATCAGCGCGGCGCTGGCCGACCAGGTCGCCCGCATCGTCCGCTCCCTCCGCACCCTGGAGCTGAAGAAGCTCCCGTCGGTGTCGGAGACCCTCGACTGGGCCCGGACCCTGGTGGTGCTCGGGGTGGAGTCCATCGATGCCGAGCGCGCCCGGGACACCCTCAACATCCTGCTCAAGTACCGATCGGACATCGACCGAGCCGCCAAGGAATTGGCCGGCGTCGAGGCCTCTGACTGAATCTGAGCCAGGACCCTCGCCGTGCTCGACCTTCTCACCGGTTTCGTGGCCGAGCTCCGGGCCGCCGGCATCCCGGTGTCCCTCACCGAGCATCTCGACGCCGCCGAGGCCATGCGGCACATCCCGCTGGAGGACCGGGAGGGGCTCAAATATGCCCTGGGGGCCAGCCTGGTCAAGTCGTCGACCCACTGGCGGGCCTACGAGACGACCTTCGAGATCTACTTCTCGCTGCGGGGGCCGGAATACCGGATCGGCGACACCGAGCTCGACGCGGACGCCGACGCCGACGAGTCGGAGGAGAGCGAGGCAGCCCGGCTGGCCGGCCGGGGGACCGGCAAGGGCCAGGGCCGGGGCGGGGGTGGGGGGCAGGAGGGGATGACCTCCGAGGAGTTGGCCGAGCTCCTCTACAAAGCCCTCCTCGGTTCCAACAGCGCGATGATCGCCGCGGTGGCCCGGCACGCGGTGGCCCGGTACGCGGGCATGGAGCCCGGCCGGCCGGTGGGCGGTACCTACTACCTCTACCGCACGCTGCGGAACCTCGATCTGGACGGGATCCTCGACCGGCTGCTCGACGATGCCCGGGCCGGGTCGACCTCGCCGCCGCCGGTCGGCGTACCCGGCACCGAACCGGACGGCGACCCGGGGGGACAGATCACCTTCACCGCCCTGGAGGAGCGGCTGCTGCGCGACGAGTTCCAGTCGCGCATCGATCAGCTCCGCCGCGAGATCGAGAACGAGATCCGCCGGCGGTTGGTGGCCGACCGGGGGAGTGAGGCATTGGCCAAGTCACTGCGCAAGCCGCTCCCCGAGGACGTCGACGTCATGCACGCCACCCGCGAGGAGATGGTGCTGCTCCGCAAGGCGCTGCAACCGCTGTCCCGCAAGCTGGCCGTCCGGTTGGCCCGGAAACGCCGCCACGGGCGCAAGGGTCCCCTCGACTTCCGCAGCACCGTCCGTCACTCGCTGTCGACCGGCGGGGTGCCGCTGGATCCAAAGTTCCGGTATCCCCGGCCGGCCAAGCCCGAGATCGTGGTCATCGCCGACATCTCCGGCTCGGTGGCCTCCTTCGCCCGGTTCACCCTCCACCTGGTGCATGCCATCAGCTCCCAGTTCTCCAAGGTCCGCAGCTTCGTCTTCATCGACGGCATCGACGAGGTCACCCGGTTCTTCGAGCACGCCGATGATCCCGCCGACGCCGTCCACCGCATCAACACCGAGGCCGATGTGATCTGGGTCGACGGCCACTCCGACTATGGCCACGCGCTGACGGTGTTCTGGGAGCGCTGGGGCGAGGAGATCAATCCCCGGACCAGCGTGCTCCTGCTCGGCGATGCCCGGAACAATTACCACGCCTCCCAGGCCTGGGTG
>DASXFR010000026.1:0-9988 GCA_036489495.1 Acidimicrobiales bacterium
CATGTGGGTTTCGGCCACTTGAGGAATTCCCGGATCTGTGGGACGACGAAAGCCCGGCACTTCAGATGATCAAGATGGTGAGATCATCTTGAAACGGTCACCAACCCGGCGTTCGGGGGCACCCCGGCTGTCTCGCCTCAGGTTGTCAACAAATCGTGCCGATGGAGACGTAGTGAGCGGTCGGTGCAGATGGGAATCGTGGGCTGCCTTATCTGTGCTGGCCCTAGGCGGATTTCTCGTATCCGCCTGTGGCAACCCAACCCCTGGGGCGGCGCAGAGCAACTGCACAAAGGTCGCCGATTGTGTCGAGAACGGCAACGCCCCCCGTTCGCTCGACCACATCGAGGACCTGACCGGCACCCATTTCAGATTCACTTCGGGATTCTCTTATCCAGTAAAGGAAGGATCGGTGTGGACCCTGAGGTTGCAGTTCGTCGATGCCCGGACGAAGTCAATCATCGAAGATGATGTCAGGAACATCTCGAACTTCTCACCCTGTAGTGGCAACTCTCATGCCGTGCTGCCCGCTTTGACCCCCGATGGCCGGAACATATGCGTCCAACCATCGGGGACTTCCACGTTGCTTTGGTACACATCAGACGGACTGGTCCACACCGTCTACCTACTGCCACCTAAACCCGCGTTTGGACAGGCACAGGTTGAAAATGTGCTGACCGAATACATTGATGCGCTGCGTTAGGTCTAAACGACCTTGCGTCGTCCCTGGTATGCCAAGTCGGTCACAAGTCCGATAACCCGCACTGATCCGGCGGTCGGGGGCACGATCTCGGAGTTGGATCAGGAGGCCTTGGCCCGGAACTCGTCGAGCGCATCGACCGGGACGTGCGCAATCCCGTCGACCATCACATATCGGATCTTGCGCTCGTGGACGAGCCCGAGAAGGTCCTTTGTCGAGATGTCGAGGCGTCGGGCCGCCTCTGATGCCCTGAGAAGCTCAATTGACATCGGATCCTCCTTGTTCGAATCCGAGTTTACGGCTTACAACCTGGATTTGGTGCTCGACTTGGGACAGGACGGAGAGGTGGTCAGTGTCGATCAGAACGTCTCGGGCATCCTCGAGGGCGGCAAGCAGATCGAGCGCTTCGTCGAGCCTGAGATCAATCTGCTCAGGTGGATCGAATTCCGGTCCTGCTGCCATGCTGCCAACGTCCTATCAATTTCGGATGCGTGCCCGAACAGAACGGTCTCACAGGGCTGCTACAACGGTTGAGGAGTCCATCCGCTCTCCCTATATAACCAAGTGGGACGCGTGGCATAGGTGCCGATAGGTGACGCCTCGAGATCTTCCTTAACCGCGCTCAGCTGGCCCTTGGTCAAGTGACATTCCTGAACCCCTTCAAGGCTCAGCTTGCCGAGCACAACGATCTCGCCACTGCCAACGGGCCCGGCTGGGCCGCCTGTCATCAGAACAGGCTTGGGTCCTCCGGCTTGCGCCCTGACAACAGCGCCGCCACCCGCTCGCGGTGGAAGGCGGCGTCTCCGAAGCTCGACTCGTCGAGCTGGGACCGCTTCACGTACAGATGGAGATCATGCTCCCAGGTGAACCCGATGCCACCGTGGACCTGCAGACCCGAGGCCATCACCCGGCGCGACGCGGCCGAACACCAGGCCTTGGCCGCCGACGCCGCCAGCGACCCGTCACGATCACCGGACGCCAGGGACCACGCCGCGTAGTACACGTTCGACCGCATGGCCTCCACGTCGACCAGCGCGTCAGCCAGTCGGTGCTTGACGGCCTGGAAACTGCCGATCGGCTTGCCGAACTGGACCCGGTCCTTGGCGTACTCGACGCTCATCTCCAGCACCCGGGTCGAGGCACCGAGCATCTCCGCCGACAACGCGGTGATCGCCCGGTCGAGGACTCGAGCGGCCGCCTCGGCACCGCCGATCTTCCGGGCCGGCACTCGGTCGAGCCGTAACCAGGCCAGGGACCGGGTCCGGTCCATGGCCGGCTCCGGCAAGGGTCGGTCCTCGACCGGAAGGGGTACCTCGTAGACGGCGTCACCGGCCACCACCACCGCCACATCCGACACCGACGCGTACACCGTGGGCTCGGGTCGAGCGGTAAACAGGCACCGGCCATCGGCGGTGGCACCGGTGACCAGAGCCGGCTCGGCCGACCACGCCACGCACCCGATCGCTTCGCCGGACGACAGTTGATCCGACCACCCGTCATCATTGGCAGCATCGGCGAAGGCGCCAAGGGCAATGATGCTCCCGATGAATGGCGCCGGGGTCAGCCGGCGCCCGAGCTCTTCGCACAGCACCGCCACCTCGACCATGCCCAGACCCAACCCGCCATCCCCTTCGGGCCGCTCGATGGCCAGCCACCCCTGCTCGGACATGGCCGCCCAGAGGGTGGTGTCGAAACCCCCGGGTCCGATCGGGTCGAGTCCGGAACCGACGAATTCACGGACCCGCTCGGGCGACGCACAGCCATCGAGCAAATCGGCGGCGGCGTCGCGCAGGGCCATCTGCTCCGCCGACAAGTCGAAGTCCACGGCTGGGGAGTCTACGGCTGGTGTCCCTCGACCGGGAAAACGAAGACGCCCTCGCGTCGGATGGGTCGGCGACCAAATGTGCCAAGCTGGCCCGAATGGACCTGCGGATCACGCCCGAACAGCAAGAGTTGCGCGCCGAGCTCCACGAATGGCTGGTGGAAAATCTTCCCTGGGAGTACGGCGTCGGCTTGCCCCCCCGGATTCCCGACCTCGACGAGAGTGTCGCCTTCGGGCGATCGTGGCAGGCACGTCTGGCTGCCGATCGATGGGTCGGGATCACTTGGCCGGTGGAGATGGGCGGGCGGGGTCTGGGGCCGGCGGAGCACTTCGTGGTCACCGAGGAACTCGCCCGGGCCCGAGCCCCGGAGTTGGTGGGTCGGATCGCCATCAATCTGGTCGCCCCCACCTTGTTTGCCCACGGCACCGCCGAACAGCAACAGCAGTGGCTCCCCCCCATCCTCGGCGCCGAGGAACTCTGGTGCCAGTTGTTCTCCGAGCCCGACGCCGGCAGCGACCTGACCTCTCTCTCCACCAAAGCCGAACGGGTGGACGGCGGGTACCGCTTGAGCGGCCGCAAAGTCTGGACCTCCTACGCCCAGTTCGCCGACTGGGGTCTGTGCCTGGCCCGCAGCGAGCCCGATGCCCCCAAGCGCCAACTGGGAATCTCCTGCCTGGTGGTGGACATGCACGCCGACGGGGTGGAGGTGCGCCCGCTGGTCCAGATCACCGGCGAGGCCGAGTTCAACGAGGTCCTCCTGGACGGCGTCTTCGTCCCCGACGCCCACCTGGTCGGCCGGCCCGGCGAAGGGTGGACGGTGGCCAACGCCACCCTCACCCACGAGCGAGGAGTCAACCCCCGCCAACTCGGCATCCACTGCCAGCTGCTGTTGGAGTTGTTGGAGCTGGCCCACACCCGCGCGGCCGGATTCGACGACTGGGGCATCCGCCAGCGGGTGGCCGAGGCCTACATCGAGGTCAAGACCTTTCAGTTGCACAACTGGCGGACCCTCACCCGCCTGGAGCGGGGCGAGGCGCCCGGACCGGAGGGGAGCGCGCTCAAGCTGTACTGGAGCGAGATGTCCCAGCGCCTCCACGAGACCGTCATGGCGGTGCTGGGGCCGGCCGCCGGCCTCTGGCAGGGGGCCAGCGACAACCCGGGGGAAGGTACCTGGCAGCGATCCTGGCTCTACTATCAGGCCTCGTCGATCTTCGCCGGCACCAATGAGATCCAGAGGACACTGGTCGGAGAGCGAGTGTTGGGCCTGCCCCGGGGATGAGTGCGTCCGGTTGAGGTCGGGCCGGCCGGAAGGAGAGACGTCGTGGGCTATGAGGTGATCCGATACGAGGTGGACGGCGCGGTCGCCACCATCACCATGAACCGACCGGAAGTGGCCAACGCCCAGGACACCCAGCTCCTGGACGAAATGGATGCCGCCTTCGACCAGGCCGACGCCGACGACGCCGTCCGGGTGCTGATCCTGGCCGGAGCCGGCAAGCACTTCTCGTCGGGGCACGACCTCAAAGCCATCGTCGGTGACACCGAGCCGGACAAGTGGCGGCTGATGCGGGAGACGCCGGAGGGGAAGATGCATCACGAGAAAGTGATGTATTTCGATCGCTGCAAGAAGATCCATGACTTCCGCAAACCCACCATCGCCTCGGTGCAGGGAAGCTGCATCGCCGCCGGGCTGATGCTGGCCTGCATGTGCGACCTGATCGTGGCGGCCGACGATGCCCACTTCTCCAATCCGGTGCTGCGGATGACCGGTGCCGGGGTCGAACTGTTGGTCGAACCCTGGGAGCTCGGCATCCGCAAGGCCAAGGAGTTCTTGTGGACCGGGGACATCATCGATGCCCAGGAGGCATGGCGGCTCGGCCTGGTCAACCAGGTCGTCCCCGCCGCCGATCTGGCCGAACGGTCGCACGCGCTGGCGGAGCGGATCGCCTTGGTGCCCCCGGCCACCGCCCAGGTGGTCAAGGACACCATCAACCAGACCGCCGACCTGATGGGCCAGTCCGCCTCCTGGAAGTACCACTTCATGGCTCACCACTGGATGCACAACACCTCCACCGCCCTCACGGCGCTCGAGGAACGCAAGTCGCGAACCTCCATGAAGGAGGTGTTCGCCGACCGCGACCGGGGAGACGGACCTGCCGGTGGAAGCTGAGCAGTCCGGCGGCACCGGCGATTCGACCGCCGGCCGCCCACTCTCCGGCCTCCGGGTCCTCGACGTCGGCACCCGGATCTCCGCACCGTTCTGCGCCGGGCTGCTCGGCGAACTCGGGGCCGAGGTCATCAAAGTGGAGCTGCCGGGCGGCGGCGACTTCATGCGGACCATCGGACCGTTTGTGGACTCCGACGAGACCGAGGCCGGCTATTCCCTGTTCTGGGCGGTCGAGGGCCGGGGGAGGAAGAGCGTCACCTGCGACCTTCGGACGCCGGAGGGCCAGGGGCTGTTCCGCCGACTCGCCGCCCACGCCGACGTCGTCTGTGAGAACTTCCGGCCCGGCACCATGGAGGAATGGGGTCTCGGCCCCGAATCCCTCGATCCCCGCCTGGTCTTCGTGCGCATCAGCGTCTTCGGACAGGACGGCCCGAACTCGCGCCGTCCCGGACTCGACCGGCTGGGCATCGCCTATGGAGGCCTCCTCCATCTGACCGGGGAGCGCGATCGACCCCCGGTGCGGCCGGGGGTGACCATCTCCGACTACCTGACCGGGGTGTTCGCCGCCATGGCGGCGGTGGCCGGCCTCTATCAACGGGACGCGGGGTCAGCCGCCACCGGCACCGGCGCGGTCATCGATGCCCCGCTGTACGGAGCGGTGCTCCGGGTGTTGGAGTGGACGCTGGCCGGCTATGACCAGCTCGGGGTGGTGCGGTCCCGGGAGGGGAACCGACTCCCCAATTCCGCTCCGCTGGACAACTACCTGGCCGCCGACGGTGCCTATGTCTGCATCGTGGCCGGATCCGACGCCAACTTCCGTCGACTCTGTCAGGCCATGGACCGTCCCGACCTGATCACCGACGATCGGTTCTCGACCCTGGCCAAACGGGCGGCCCGGGGCGACGAGATCAACGGGGTCGTCCAGGCCTGGACCTCGGGTTTGAACGCTTCCGAAGTGGAAGCGACCTGCATCGCCCACGATGTCCCCGTCGGGATCGCCTACAGCGCCGCCGATATCTTCTCCGATCCGCACATGATCGCCAGGAAGGATCTCGTCGACGTCGAGGACCCGGTGGTCGGCACCATCCGCCAGCAGGCCCCGTTCCCCCGATTCATCGGGCGACCGACCCCGGCCCCGACCGGGGCTCCGAGACTCGGCGCCGACAACGACGGGGTGTGGACCGGGCTGGTCGGTTTGACCACCGAGGAACTCAAGCATCTGCGCGACACCGGGGTGGTCTAGCCAGGTCGGAAACCGGGTCTCAGTCGCTTGGCGTCGCCGGCGCCCGCGAATCAAACTGACTCGTCGTGGCGTGTGCGGATTTGGTGATCCGGTCGATACTGTTTCGAAATGGGACCCCTTCGGTACTCCATCAATGTCACATTGGACGGCTGCTGCGACCATCGTGCAATCCCCGCGGACGAGGACTTGCATCATCACGCGGTCGAGAACCTCAGCCAGGCCGATGCCCTTCTCTTTGGCCGGGTGACGTACGAAATGATGGAATCGGCGTGGCGGCCGCCGGCGCCGGCGGGGGCAAGACCGGATTGGATGGAAGCCTTTGCCCAAACGATCAACGCAGCAAAGAAGTACGTCGTGTCGAACACACTGGAGCGGGTCGATTGGAATGCGGAACTCGTACGCGGAGATCTGGGCCAGGCCGTTCAGCAACTCAAGCGGGCGTCGGGCCAGGGACTGTTCGTGGGCGGGGTGAAGCTCCCACTGGCGTTGACGGAGCTGGGATTGATCGATGAATACGAATTCGTGGTGCATCCCCGGCTCGCCGGCCACGGGCCCACGTTGTTCGCGGGGGTATCGAAGTATGTCGACTTGAAGCTCGTGAGCCGGCTGGAGTTCAGCTCCGGGGCAGTGGCGCTGCAGTACGAGCCGAGCCGGTAGCCCGAGTCAGGCACCGCACGAGTCCGTCAGGCCGCTACCCGCCGGGTTCGGGGTCCCGGGGAAGTCCGAGGATGCGCTCGGCGATGACGTTGCGCTGGATCTCGCTGGTTCCACCGGCGATGGTCAGGCATCGGGTGACCAGGAACCCGTGGGCCCACCGTTGCGCGCTGCCCTCCATGGTTGCACCCTCGGGTCCGAGCATGGACAGCCCGAGCTCCTGCACCCGCTGCTCGTGCTCGGCCCCCAACAGCTTGCGAACGCTGGTCCCGGCCCCGGGATCGGTCCCGGAGATCGACTGGAGGGTGGAGCGGTGGGCCAACAGGCCGATCGATTGGGCCTCGGCCAGGAGGGAACCGAGCCGGATGGTGGTGCCCGGCGACAGCTGCCCGTCCTGGCGGTCGGCCAGATGGAGGAGGGCCTCGACTCCGATTCCGAAGGCGGAGCCCGACGACATCGACACCCGCTCGTTGGCCAGGGTCAGCCGGGCCAGCTTCCAGCCTTGGCCCAACTCGCCGATTACGCAGTCGTCGGGGACGAACACGCCGTCGAGGAACACCTCGTTGAACATGGCGTCGCCGGTGAGCTCGCGGAGCGGCCGAATGTCGATCCCGGCGGAGGCCATGTCGACGATGAAATAGGTGATGCCCTCGTGTTTGGGCACCGAGGGATCGGTCCGGGCCAGGCAGATCCCCCATTGCGCCTGGTGGGCCAGCGACGTCCACACCTTCTGGCCGGTAAGGCTCCACCCGCCGTCGACCCGCTCGGCCCGGGTGCTGAGACCGGCGAGATCGGAGCCGGCCCCCGGCTCCGAGAACAGCTGGCACCATTTCAGTTCGCCGAGCAGGGTGGGGAGCACCCAGCGCTGGCTCTGCTCCTCGGTGCCATGGGCGATGATCGGCGGCAGCGCCCAGGCGCCAATACCGATGTGGGGCCGGACGATGCCGGCGGTGGCGAACTCCTCTTCGATCACCAGCTGTTCCACCGCGGTGGCGTCCCGCCCCCACGGACTCGGCCAGTGAGGAGCCACGAAGCCCTGGCCGACCAGCTTCCGGTGCCGATCCCCACCTTCCAGCGCTTGCAACTCGGCGATGATCGGAGCCAACTCCCGGCGGACCTGTTCGGCCTCGTCGGGAAGGTCGGTGACCAGTCCCCTCCGGGTCCCTTCCCGGGCCAACGCCACCAATTCGGTCTGGTAGGCGTCGGATTCTCCGAACAGCTGGCGGTCGGCCACCGATCGGCGCAGATGGAGATGGGCGTCGTGTTCCCAGGTGAACCCGATCCCGCCCAACAGCTGCACACAGTCCTTGGCGCTGTCGGCATAGCCGTCGAAGACGATGGCGCCGGCGGTGGCGGCGGCCAGCGCCGCCTCGGCAGGTTCGCCGGTACCAACGGCCACTGCCGCGTCCCACGCCACCGCGGTGATCTGCTCGCCCAGTACCAACACGTTGGCCAGCTTGTGCTTGACCGCCTGGAACTGCCCGATCGGACGGCCGAACTGCACCCGTTGCTTGGCATACTCCGAAGCCGTCTCCAGGCACCAGCGCGCCCCCCCGGCGTGCTCGGCGGCGGCCATGGACACCGCAACCTGGCGGACCCGGGCGGTGGTGAGGGAAGGAAACTGGCGGCCGGACTCGACCCTCACCCCTCCCGCCTCGACCCGACCTACCCTCCGGGTCGGGTCGAGGCTGGCCAGCGGCTGCACCCGCACGCCGGTATCGGCATGGCCGACGTCAACCAGACACCAGGTATCCGAGCCGTCGCCGTCCCGAGCCGGGATCAGCACCATCGACGCCACCGCAGCCCCGAGCACCGGCCGGAGCTCGCCGGCGAGCTCGATGGTCCCGTCATCCTCCCGCCGGGCAATGTCCAACCCGGACCCGCCGAGGTGGACCCCGGCGGTCACGCTCCCGTCGACCAGGCCGGGCAGCAGGGCGGCGGCCTGCTCCGGCGTGCCCGCCTCCGCCACCAGGGCGGAGGTCAACGCGGTGGGGAGGAAGGGTCCGGGGAGCAGTGACCAACCGGTTTCCTCCAGGATCACCGCCAACTCGAGCAGGCCATACCCCTGGCCACCCCAGGGCTCGGGGATGTGGATCCCGAGCCAGCCCTGGGCGGCGAACTCCTTCCACACCGGCTGCAGCTCCTCGTCGTCGGCGTCGAGCAGCGCTCGGGGAACGGCGGGAGGGCAATGGCTGTCGAGCCAGCGACGCACGGTGCGACCGAGCGTCTGGTGTTCCTCGGAGATGGCTATCGGCACGGTCGGACCTTTCGAAGTCGTCGATCAGGAGTGGGCAAGGTCACCGAGGTGACCGGGTCACGAGGGAACCGCTTCGGCGCCGTCCCGCCAGAGGGAGATGGCCCGGGTCGGGCATCCCTCCTGGGCCAAGAACAGCTTGTGCTCGTCGGCGTCGTCCGGATCGAGGAAGACGGAGATGCCGTCGTCGCCCAGATCGAAGGCCCCGGGAGCCCAGAACAGGCAGTTCCCCGAGCCCATGCACTTGTCGCGATCGATCACAATCTGGAGCTTCAAGGCGGCAATCCTCTCATCTGCGGGCCGAGGGTGCACAGCCGCGGACCGCCCGATCGGACATGGAACCGTGATGGGTTCAACCCGGCGGCGTCGACCGCCGGGCGCTCAACGGGGCAAGAAGGTGACCGGCAACGACGTCGGGGAGCGGAACGCCATGCCGTGGATGTGGGCATCGTCGTCGGCGCCGGCATCGAACCGGATGTCGTCGAACCGGTCGAGGAGGGCGTTCACCGCCACCCGGGACTCCATTCGGGCCAGGTGCATGCCCAGGCACATGTGGACGCCGAACCCGAACCCGACATGCTGCTGGGCGTCGCGGAACATGTCGAAGGTGTCCGGGTCGTCGTAGCGTCGAGGGTCGCGGTTGGCCGCCCCCAGGAACAATCCGACATCGGTGCCTTCCGGTATGGTCACCCCGCCGAGTTCGGCCTCCTTCAGGGTGCGACGCAGGATCATCGTCACCGGTGGTTCCCATCGGAGTGACTCCTCGAACGCCGGGGCGAACAGGGCCCGATCGGCCCGAAGTGCCTCCAGCTGCTCCGGATGTTGGAGCAAGCCGAAGAGCACGTTTCCGGTCGCCCGGTAGGTGGTCTCGACTCCGGCCGGGAGCAGCAGCCGGAGGAAGGAAAGGATCTCCTCGTCGGTCAGCCGTTCGCCCTCGACCTCGGCGACCACCAGATCGCTGATGAGGTCATCGGCGGGCTCGGCCCGTCGCTGGTTCAGCACGTCGGTCAGATACTCGGCCAGCTGCGCCGACGCCAGCAGGGCCCGATCCCAGTTGGCAGCCACGCTGATCAACTCGACCGTCCAGCGCTGAAACTGGGCGTAATCCTTCATCGGCAGACCCAGGATGCGGGAGATGACCTGGACCGGA
>DASXFR010000090.1:0-19641 GCA_036489495.1 Acidimicrobiales bacterium
GCGCAACCTAACTGCATCGGGTAGGGGCGTCGAGTCCTTCTGCTCGGTGGCCTCTTGGATGCGGTTCAGTTATGATAACTGATACGTGTTCTAGTTAGTAATGCGACACGGGGAGAGGGGGAGAATCCACATGGAGCTCCAGGACATCGACCTGAGCGACTCGAAGAACTTCGCCGATGGGGTTCCCCACCACTGGTTCGCCCACCTGCGGCGCGAGGCCCCGGTCCAATGGCACCAGGACCCCAACGGGTTCGGCGACGGGTTCTGGTCGGTCACCGGCTACGACGACTGCGTGACCATCAACCGCGACTACGAGCACTTCTCCTCCGCCCGGGCCGCCGCCCTGTTCATCGACTCCGACGAGGAGACCCTGGCGTCGATGCGGCTGATGATGCTGAACATGGACCCGCCCATGCACACCCGCTACCGGCGGCTGGTCTCCAAGGGATTCACCCCCCGGATGATCCGCGACCTCGAGGCCAAAGTGGTGGTCGCCACCGACGGGATCATCAACGGGATCTGCGAGACCGGGTCGGCCGACTTCGTCGAGCAGATCTCCGCCGAGCTGCCGCTGCAGGTGATCGCCGATCTGATGGGGGTCCCCCAGTCCGACCGCCATCTGGTCTTCGACTGGTCCAACCACATGATCGGCTCCGAGGACCCCGAGTTCGCTACCTCGGCCGAGGCGGCCGAGCAGGCGTCGATGGAGCTGTACGCCTACGCCGACGAGTTGTGCGAGAAGAAGCGGATCGATCCCCACGAGGACCTGTTCAGTGTGCTCACCCAGTCGGAGATCGACGGCGACAGCCTCTCCCAGCTCGAGCTCGACCTCTTCTTCCTGTTGCTGTCGGTGGCCGGCAACGAGACCACCCGCAACCTCATCTCCGGGGCGATGGTGGCGTTCTTCGACCATCCCGAGCAGTGGGACCGGCTACTGGCCGACCGCTCCCTGCTCCCCTCCGCCATCGAGGAGATGCTGCGCTACGTGACCCCGGTCATGCACTTCCGCCGCCAGGCGACCATGGACTGGGCGATTGGGGACCAGAAGATCTCCGAAGGGGACAAGGTGGTCTTCTGGCACACTTCGGCCAACCGGGACGAGTCGGTGTTCGGCCCGACCGCCGACCAGTTCGACATCGGCCGGAACCCCAACCACCACATCGCCTTCGGCGGCGGCGGTCCCCACTTCTGCCTGGGGGCCAACCTGGCCCGGATGGAGATCAAGGTGATGTTCGAGCGGCTGCTCGACCGTCTGCCCGACATCCGCCAGGCCGGCGACGAGCAGCACCTCCAGTCCAACTTCATCAACGGGGTCAAGCACCTGCCGGTGTCGTTCGCCCCCTCGGCTCCGGTGTCGGTGTCCGCCGACGTCGGGTCGTAGCTCGTTGCCCGCCGTCCATCCCCACCCCGTGTTGTTCGATCCCTATCGGATTCGATAGGGCCCCACCTCTTCCGGAAGCGGTCCTGTATCCATGCGATTCCACCAAGCCGTGACATTCCTGGGCGCCGACGAGTCCCTCGCCCTGGCGGCGGCCAGCGACAAGATGGGCTACTCGGGCATCTACCTGTCCGACCATCTGTTCAACCCCAAGGACCTCAAGTCGCGCTACACCTATTCCAAGGCCCCGGACGGCTCGCCGTTCTGGGAGAAGGAGACGGCCTGGCCCGACCCGATGTGCCTGATCTCGGCCATGGCCGCGGTCACCACCAACCTGACCTTCACCACCGGGATCTACATCGCCCCGGTGCGCGACCTGATCACCGTGGCCAAGACGGTCGGCACCACCGCGGTGCTGTCCCACGACCGGGTCCGGTTGGGCGTCGGGGTCGGATGGTGCGAGGAGGAGTACATCCAGACCGGGCAGGACTTCCACACCCGGGGCAAGCGGCTCAACGACATGATCCCCGCCCTCCGGGCGATGTGGGCAGGAGGCTGGGTCGAGTACCACGGGCCCTACTACGACGTTCCCCTCTGCCAGATGAACCCCTCCCCCACCCTGCCGGTCCCGATCCTCTGCGGCGGCGATTCCGACGCCGCCATCCACCGGGCCACCACCCTCTGCGACGGGTGGATCAACACCGGATCGGTGACCCCCGACGTGGCCTTCGAACAGGTGGACCGGATCCAGGCCGCCCTCAAGGAGGTCGACCGATCGGCGGACGACTTCTCCATCTATCTGGCCGTCCGGGCCCTGCCCGAGGTCGACCTCTTCCGGCGATTCGAAGACCTCGGGGTCACCGACCTGCTCTGCGCGCCGTGGATGTCGGTGCGAGCCGCCGACGACGACACCCCGGAGACGATGCAGGCGAAGCGGGTGGAGGCGAGCGAGCAGTTCGCCGAGCACATCATCGCCAAGATGGGCTGAGACGGGTTCGGGGTGAAGTCGCTCCCCGGGTCTGACCGCGGCTCGGCATCCTCAGCCTTCGATCCTCCCTCGCCAAGAGCGACTGGCCTAGGCTGCGCCGAGCACGCTGCCTACCAGCCTCGAGGGGATGCAATGAGAACATCGCTTGGCCGTCGCGTCGGAGTCCTGGCCGGGAGTCTGTGTCTGGCCACCGTCGGGCTGGTGGCCGCCGGCACCGCCTCGGTGCTGGGGGCGTCGACCGCCGCCGCGGTGGTGCCGACCTCTGCCTGTCCGCCCCCGGTCGTGGTGGGCGACACCGCCACCGTCGACTGTCTCTACATCGCCCCCAACGGCGACAATCTCAACCCGACCCAGACCTGGACCCCGCCCCCGGGAGTGACCAGTGAAACCGTGACCGCCTTCGGCGCCCAAGGCGGCGGTTCCGACGGGGGTGGCAACGGCGGCGAGGGTGGGGTCGCGATGGCCCCGATGACCGTGGCGGCCGGATCGACCCTGGACATCATCGTCGGCGGACAGGGCTCGGACGGCGCCGGTCCCAACACGGCGGCGCCCGGGGGCTACGGCGGTGGCGGGTTCGGCGGTCCCGGCAACGGGGCGGGTGGCGGTGGTGCGTCGACGGTCAGCAACGGCGTTTCGAACCTTCTGATCGCCGGTGGCGGTGGGGGCGGGGGCGGTTCCTCCTGCGGCGACAGCGGCGGTGCTGACGGCGGTCTTGGCGGAGGCATGAATGGGACCGGAGGTTCGGCCTCGTGCGACGGGTCGAACGCCGGCGGTGGTGGCACCCAGGCCCTCGGTGGCGCGGCCGGCGGTAGCGGAGCCGGGGGCTCCACCGCCGGCACCTCAGGGTTGGGCGGCGACGGCGGATTTGCACCCTCCGTTGTCAGCACGGTCCCGGTCGCCGATGGCCCTCTGCCGTCGTGTGAAGGCAGCTGCATCGGCGGCGGTGGCGGGGGCGGCGGGCTGTGGGGTGGCGGTGGTGGCGGAGCCGTCGGCAACATCCTGACCTCTCCTACCGGTGACGCGCCGGTGGCGGTTGGAGGTGGCGGGGGCGGCGGCGGTTCCGGCCTGATCCCCGACAGTGGCTCGTTCCCCAACTGTGCAGCGGGTCAGTGCACCGGAAACGGTGAAGTGGTGATCACCTACACGCCCATTGGCACCAACCCGACCACCACCACGGTGGCGTCTTCCGAGAACCCGTCGGTTGTCGAAGACACGGTGACCTACACCGCCACCGTGGTCGCGCCGATTGAGGACGCGCCCAACTCCGACATCATCGAAGGGGTTCCGGGCGGCTCGGTGGAGTTCTTCGATGGCGAGACACCGATCCCGGGCTGCACGACGCAGCCACTCTCCGAGGAAGCCCCCGATACCGCCACCTGCTCGGTGACCTACAACACGCTGGACGGGGACCCCCACCCGATCACCGCCGCCTATCTGGGGGACCCGGTCTTCGCCCGCTCGACGTCGGTGGTCCTGTCCCAGGTGGTCCTCGGGCCCGGTGGGGTCCCCGCCCCGACCACCATCACCATCACTTGCGCTCCCAACCCGTCGACCCCGGGGCAGACAGTGACTTGTACCGCCACGGTGACGTTCCCGACTACCGGTTCCGGTGCCCACACCGGGACGGTGACGATCTTCGACAACGGGGCGCCCATCCCCGGCTGCATCAACCTTCCCATCGGGGGTAGCCCGCCCTATACCGCCACCTGCACCACCAGCTTCGGAGGTCCGACCGGCGCGGTTCGCCCGGTGTCCGCGCACGCGGTGGCGACCCAGCACTCGGTCACCGCCTCATACAGCGGCAACGTCGTGTTCGAGCCGTCTACCTCGGTGGCCTTCGTCCAAACGGTGGGTCCGCCCGGTACCGTGCCGTTCGGGTCCGGGTACCGGATGGTGGCCGCCGACGGCGGAGTCTTCTCGTTCGGCGGCCTCCAGACCCTGGGATCGATGGGTGGCCGTCCGCTCAACAAGCCGATGGTCGGCATGGCCACTGCTGACCAGGGTGGCTACTGGCTGGTGGCCTCCGACGGAGGCGTCTTCAACCTCGGCGACGCCCGCTTCTTCGGCTCGACCGGCGCGTTGCCCCTGAACCAGCCCATCGTCGGGATGGCATCCACGCCCGACGCCGGTGGGTACTGGCTGGTCGCCTCCGACGGGGGCATCTTCGCCTTCGGGGACGCCGGCTTCTACGGATCCACCGGCGCCCTGCACCTGAACATGCCGGTGGTGGGGATGACGGCCACCCCCGACGGTCGTGGGTACTGGCTGGTCGCCTCCGACGGCGGGATCTTCGCCTTCGGCGACGCCACCTTCTTCGGCTCCACCGGGTCGCTCCACCTCAACAAGCCGGTGGTGGGAATGGCGTCCTCGGGCTTCCCGGGCGGGTACTGGCTGGTCGCCTCCGACGGCGGCATCTTCGCATTCGGTGGGGCCAGGTTCTTCGGCTCGACCGGCGCACTGACGCTGAACAAGCCGATCGTCGGCATGGCCACCAGCCCCGGCAGTAGCGGTTACTGGCTGGCCTCTTCCGACGGCGGCATCTTCGCCTTCGGCGGAGCGGCCTTCGCCGGCTCGCTGGCCGGGCTCCCCCTCAACGCGCCGATCGTGGGCATCACCGGGGACTAGCGGGACGGCCGTTCAGGCCCGATCGACGGTTTGTCGACAGGCCTAGGTCTTGCGGACCGAGAGGCCTAGGTGCGACCGACGACCTCGATGGCTCCGTCTAAGCGTGTTGCTACCCCGGCAGGCCAATGCGCATCCGTAGTCAGCAATCGACCGGCTCGAAGAATGATGGCGGTCGCGACAACCAGGGCATCCGGCAACCGGATACCGCAAATAGCTCGAAGCGCCGCCGCTTCGCGGGCAATTGGTTCGTCGATCGTCACAATCTCAACGACGAGGGCCCCAATGAGCCCGTCGACAGTGGCTATCGCATCTACCCCGCGTCTGGAAGGCCCGACGAGGATCTCGGATAGGGCAGAAGCCGGCAGTGCAAGGTCGACGTGCTCCTCTTCTGCTGTCCGCAAGGCCTGCGACGCTGGAATGTGATGGGCATCTCCGTCGTCGAGAACGCCAATGAGCACGCCGGCGTCGAGAACCGTCAGTCCCATTCATCCCGCAAACGTTCGAGTTCGTCGCGGTCCCAGACTCCAGTCAGGACACCTGCGTAGGCATCAACTGCACTTTCAACCTTCTCGAGGAGTACTTTGCCCGTCCCCAGCGGCTTAGCCTGTAGGCGATCTCCGACAGCAAAACCGGCTCCTTCAAACGCGGAGGCCGGGATTGTTACCTGGTGTTTGGCGCTGATCTTGGTACTCCACCTGGCAGCTTTCCGCCCGGACCGACCAACCAGACCTTTAGGACGTTCTTCGTAACTCTTTACTTCTTTGTCCATAGGTAAAGACTACCGTAAGATCCCTGGGTCCGGGTCTTTTCGCTGAATATATGTCCGTTGAGACCATGGAGTCATGCTCCCTCCCGGGCGCCTACTGCCGGTCGCTCAGCGCGGGGCCCGGGGCATCCCGAGGCCGACCATGGCGATGATGTCGCGCTGGATCTCGTTGGTCCCGCCACCGAAGGTGAAAATGGTCTGGCTCCGGGAATTGCGCTCGAGTCGGCCCTGCAGAACGGCGCCGGGCGAGCCCTCGGGAAGGTAGCCGCCCTGGCCGACCACCTCGAGGAGCAGCCGGTAGATCTCCAGGGCCAGTTCGGTGCCGTAGACCTTGGTGGCGGAGGCGTCGGCCGGGTTCAGTCCTTTGTCGGCCGCCCAGGCCACCTTCCAATTGAACAGCTTGAGCACCTCGATCTTGGCGTGGACCCGGGCCAGGTGGACCTGCACCCACTCGTGGTCGATGACCCGGCGCCCGTTGGCCAGCTTCTCTTGTTGGGCCCACCGTTGGACCTCGACCAGGCTGCGCAGCAGTCCAGAGGCCGGGCAGATGGCCACCCGCTCGTGGTTGAGCTGGTTGGTGATGAGCTTCCATCCCTGGTTCTCAGTGCCGACCAGGTTGTCGGCGGGGACCCGGACATCGTCATAGAAGGTGGTGCTGGTGAAGTCGCCGGCGGTGGTGGCCAGTGGTGACCAGTCGAACCCCTTGGCATCGGTGGGGACGATGAACACCGACAGTCCTTTGTGCTTGGGCGCCTCCGGATCGGTCCGGGCCGCCAGCCAGACGTAATCGGCGTACTGGATGGCGCTGGTGTAGAGCTTCTCGCCGGTGATCACGTACTCGTCGCCGTCCCGAACCGCTCGGGTGGTGAGCGACGCCAGGTCAGTGCCGGCCGACGACTCGGTGTAGCCGATGGAGAAGTGCACTTCGCCGCGGAGGATGCCGGGCAGGATCCGGTCCTTCTGCTCTTGGGTGCCGAGGGACATCAAGGTGGGCCCGACGCTGTTGAGGGTCAGGAGCGGGAGCGGAACCCCGGCCCAGTGCGACTCTTCCACGAAGATCATCTGGTCGATCGGTCCTCGGGCCTGTCCGCCGTACTCAACCGGCCAACCCAGTCCCAGCCAACCGTCCTGGCCCATCCTCCGGATGTAACGCTTGTAGGGCGAGTTGTCGTCGGTGACCGCGTCGTCGGTCCCCTCCACCTCGTCCACCAGACGGACGAAGTAGGACCGCAACTCGTCTTTTAGTTCCTCTTGCTCGGCGGTGAAGGCCAGCTGCATCGGCACCTCTCGTTCTCGGGCACCATAACAACCGGCGAGCCTTACCCGTATGTAGCACATTGTATGCTACAATGTGACTGTGGAACGCATTGGGGTCCGGGAACTTCGTCAACACGCCAGTCGCTATCTCGAACAGGTAAAGGCCGGGGAGACTGTTGAAGTGACCGAACGCGGTCAACTCATCGCGCTGCTCGTTCCCCCCGACCCGGCAGCCACGGCACGAGAGCGCTTGCTCGCATCGGGTCAGCTGATCCCCTCCACTCGACCCTTCCGAACTCCGGCGCGCGTTCCCAGTCACTCGGAAAAGACGGACACCGGCGGAGCACTGGACGAGCTCCGAGAGGACCGCTTATGAACTATCTCGACTCGTCAGCGCTTCTCAAGTTGCTTTTTGACGAGCCAGAGAGTGCCGCTTTGGAGGACTGGACCTCGGCGCGAGCGGGATCACCAATGGTTAGCAGTGAGTTGGCCCGGGTTGAAGTGATTCGTGCCTGCCGGCGCTTGAATCCGGACGCGTTGCCGGAGGCCAGGAGGTTACTCGCCTCTCTGGACCTCGTTCCGCTGACTCGCGATTTGATCGATGATGCCGCGGAAGTAGGTGAGAGCACGCTTCGTTCGTTGGATGCGATTCACCTCGCCAGTGCTATTTCGATCGGTGCTGACCTTACGGAGTTCGTCGTCTATGACCGGCGATTGGCTGAGGCCGCCTCGAAGGCGGGCCTGGAGACCATTCGTCCTGGCGGTTAGCTGAAAGCGCTCCGATCTGCGTTTCTCAGACCCACGAAGCTATGGTCGTGACCAGAACCCACCCGGGGAGGAACCGATGAAGGACATGAAACTCGGACTGCAGCTTGGCTATTGGGGATCCGGACCGCCGACCAACGCGCCGGAGCTGATCGCCGAAGCCGAGCGTCTGGGATACGACTCGATCTGGACTGCCGAGTCCTACGGTTCCGACGCTTTGACCCCGCTCGCCTGGTGGGGATCCCGAACCGAGAGGGTGCGCCTGGGAACTTCCATTTGCCAACTGTCGGCTCGAACCCCCACCGCCATGGGGATGGCCGCTCTCACCATGGACCACCTGTCGGGTGGGCGGTTCGTTCTCGGGCTCGGGGTTTCGGGCCCTCAGGTCGTCGAAGGGTGGTACGGACAGTCGTTCGAGAAGCCGTTGGCCCGTACCCGAGAGTACGTCGACATCGTGCGTCAAGTCCTGGCCCGTGAAGGGGTAGTCACCAACGACGGGCCGCATTACCCACTGCCCTACAAGGGCGGAACCGGGCTTGGCAAGCCACTGAAGCCCATCGTCCATCCGCGGCGCAAGGAGATCCCCATCATCCTGGGAGCGGAGGGACCGAAGAACGTCGCGCTGGCCGCGGAGATCGCCGAGGGGTGGTTCCCGATCTTCTTTTCTCCCAACGCGGTCAAAGCCTTCGAGCCGTCACTCGCCGAGGGATTCGCCCGGCCCGGAGCGCGTCATACGGCCGATGACTTCGAAGTCATCGCCTTGGCCACGACCATCATCGATGACGATATCGAGCGGGCGGCCGATGCGTTCCGGCCTCACATCGCCCTCTATATCGGGGGCATGGGAGCCAAGTCGATGAACTTCCACTTCGACGTCTTCGCCCGCATGGGCTACGAGGCCGAAGCCCGCAAGATCCAGGAGCTCTACCTCGAAGGACGGAAGGACGAGGCCGCTGCCGCCGTCCCGACCTCACTTATCGAGGACACCGCCCTCATCGGTCCCAAGGAGAAAGTCCGCGCCGATCTCGACCGGTGGAAGGAGTCCATCGCCACCACGCTGCTCGTCTCGGGATCCGTCGACACTCTGCGGACGATGGCGGAGTTGATTTTGTAGCTATCGTCGAGGCGGTTTGGTTTCGCCGTGTCTATACGGCGAAACCGTTCAACGTTGCGATGTTGCCAACGACTTGCGACGAGAGAGCGATTGGTAGAGTTCCACAGTGCTCGGGTGCACCGAGTCAAACGGCTCAACTTCGTCGGCAACTAATCGCACCAACTCCGACATCACCGACTCAACTCCGGCTGGATTCCCGGCGGTATCAGCTGCGCGCAGAAGCATGCGGTACATGCGCTCGTCATAGGGACTGACTTGAAGACCCTTCCGGGCGGCCCACTCCGCACCACCAGCGTTGTCTTGTTGTAGATAAGCACCTGCCAAGCGTCCGGCTACATCCACAATCGTCGCCTCCATCGCTGGTGCAATCCCCTCGAGAATCGGCCAGTCCGGGGAACGAAGCCCATCAAACAGCCTTCCTCTGACCAGTTCAAGCGCCTCTTTCCAGTCGACAGCGCTATCGCCATCCGCCAAACCCACAAACCGGTCCCAGTCGGTGCTCACCGATTCGGCCAACCTCAACCGACCGTGTGCCTTGGGAAGATGATCCTGACCCTCCCGGTCATGACCCAATGACCGTCTGGCCACAGACGCCGTGGAATGAAGACTCGACGAGGCCATGAGGCGATCCGGCCAAAGTGCCGTAGCCCACGCATCATTCGACACCCCATTCGGATGCATGGCCAAGTAAACAACGAGATCCTTCGCCCAGGCCCTAGTGAATTCGTGTTCAGCGCCATCGATCTCTACGGGACCCAGGACGGACACTTCTACCTCGATTGCCTTGGTGCCCGTCGCAGACCCAACCGCGCCACCATGATCGACTTCGGAGCGCCCCCCGTTTGGTTCTGAATGAGTCGTATGACTGTGTATCCGAGGCGATACCTCGAACGGCTGAGCAGGCATAGGGATCGACATGGCCGAATAGGGCGAAGCTCCGAGATCAGCCGACTCATAGTCCCGAGCCGTGTCCACCAACCCTCCGATATCCGCCAACTCGGTTGGGGTGATGGATTGAGGAGTCGCTGGCGAACTAAAGATGTCTGTCGAAAATGACCGTCTCGTGCCTGAAACACTCCAAATCTGGCTCGTGGGGATTCCTGGTCCCGGAGCAATCGTCGCCATGCCGTTTCGAGGATCGGAAGCTGCGCTCATGAGTTCGGCACAAGCTTCGCTTCTTAGACCAGGTCCGCAGACAACAATCAACGGGTCCCATGTGTCCAAATCTTCGAATACGCGCGCATGGGAAAACGATTCGTAGCTTGACGCCCGCAGCAGCGCTTCTCCGTTCAATCGACGGTAACGGACCTGATGAAGCACCATTCCCAAATTCGAGCTACTCAACACTCGATCGAATCGAGCCAGTTCATTCCCAAAGCCGACGAGAACCAAGTCGAACTGGCCGGCCCAATACGACGTCGCCATCTCGAGAGCAAGCGCACGAATCACGTCCTCACAGTCCTTAGGATCTCCGACCACGGCAAGCGAACCTGTGGCCTCGAGGTTTATCAACTGTGGTCCCTCTGGGCCATCTCCAATGGCGACCAAGGTAGGAAATGGATTGTGGCTGCCCGTCGGGATACTTGGTATCTCCTCCTTCGCTATGAACACCGATGATCGACCAGATCGAATCTCGAACGGACGCGGTACCGCTTCGGAATCCATCGGTCGATCGAGAACCAGTTCGATTTGGTCTGTGCGAGCCTCAATTCCCTGGACAACGGGGACCTTCGTCCCCATCTCGATACATGCTTGCCGAAAGAGTTTGAGGGACTGGTCGATGGCGCGCAAGGTGTCTTTACCACCTCCTCTTCGAAGTCGGCGCTCCATCGGTTCGAACGTTGGGCTCGGGAGCCTGATGAGACCTCCCTCGCTGCGCCGGCGTTGCTGCGCTCGACGCATTCTCGAAAGGAGGCTTACAACACCGGCTCCCAATAGCCCAGCGCCAACCAGAGGGAGAGGCGCTTCCGCCGCTCGCTGTGCCCCGGCGATCCAATCGGTCGGACCTCCGGTTCCATGTACCGAAGTCAGGGACCCGACCTCGGCGCCACCGCGTTTTGCGGTCCTGAATGCAGACAGGTCTATTGCAGGGGAAACGGATTCCGGATCAGTCTCCTGTCCGGAATTGTTGGTCGAAAGCGGAGGAAGAATGAGTCTCCATCCCGGCCTGATCCAATGTGACTTTGTGAGCGACTGACCGTCATATTGAGGAACCGAATAGTTGAGAGTCGCCAGCTCGCGCCAGCGTCGCGCCGAACCGAGCTGACCCTCAGCAATCGACCACAGTGTCTCGCGGCCGCTCACCGTATGAGTGCGTTGAGAGACTGGCTCCTTGTCAGATCCAACATCCGCTACGTCAGATAGTCGCCTCTGCTCCTCCGAATTCGATTTCGCCAGATACGCGTCCGCCTCCGTATCAAGCGATAGCGGTGCGAATCCATAGTCATCGATCACCTGCAGACCGGGCGGTCCCGACGATCGAGGCGTCGAGACGAACGTCGACGCTCGCTGCTCGTGCGCCAAAGCGGGCAGGGTGGTGCCTATCGAGATCATTGCTAACGAGGTTCCTACAAGACACGCGGCCATTGCCTGCATCGTCCGGCTTCCTGGCAAGCGCGTCGGCGTTCGTCCAGTAGCCCACGATTGAATCTCGATGACTATGCAGACTGCCATCCATCCCCATGTAACCCAGGCCAGTAGTAGCGCACCATGCACCAGCCAGCTGGTCACGATGTGGGTATCGAATCCCTGGTGAGTGCTTAGGAGTACTCGCAATCGGTGGAGACCACCCTGCGGAATTGGAGAACCGCCTTCGGAGATCAACAGCAATGGAACTGCCACCAGAACGGCGATCAAAGAACCAATCGCCAGAACGCCTCGACTCAAAGAGCGGGTTTGTTTGCCTTGCGAACCCAGATGGTGTCTCAACTAATCCTCCTTGGTGACCCCATAAACGTTGACAGCCGATGCGGTGGCGGACACCGACAACGACGAAATACCAACGATCCCCAAAATCGAAGTAGGTATCCGGTACCGCACATTGACCGTTACCTTCCCGTCGGTGACGGACGCGGTACCTGGATGACCAGAGCTGACTGTGTACTCCTCTGCCGCCGCGATCGCGGCTTGGGTATCGATCTCTATCGATCCAGCCCGGAGTCCATCGACTGATAGCGCTCCAGCACCAGCTCGGGCTGCCTGTTCGGCTTCGTCGTATGCGGCCTGTTGAGCGTTCATCGCGTTTCCGCCATCAAGTACGAGCCCCATCAGTGCGAAGAGAGCGACGGCAAAGAAGGCCAGAAATGCGGTAATCGAGCCATCTTGGCGGCGTGTGTCGCCGTCCCGGTTGGGATGAATATGATCGGCCCGCCGTCGCATTGCTGTGGCTGGGTCTCCCTTCCGGCCCAGTTTGGACTGAGACCGTGTCATTGGACCGGCCTATACGGGTCGACCGGCGCTGTTGACGATGCGCTGATGGTCGTAGAACCTGGGATGCCGGGCACCGAAAGATCCGACAGAGCGACTGCACAGGTGACGGTAACTCGAACGTATCCGCCGGGATAGTAGTGACTCACATCGGTGACGACTTGGGCGTGGACGCAAATGTGGGTTTGACCACTCGCGCCAACCGATGCGCTGTCAATGGCAGCGGACTGGGCGCTCTGGGCATTCGGCATGACCGCTGCTGCCTCTGCACCGGCGCGCGCCGACTCTGTCACAAGTTGACGAGCTTCTGAAACGCGTCCGAAGACCAATATGCACAACGCAACAAGGAACACCACCGGAGCAAGCATTACGAGCTCGACCGTCAGGCTTCCCGAATCAGTGTTTCGTCGCATCCTCCTCATTCCGAACCTCGGAATTCCTGAATCGGCCCCACTAGCTTTGCCGATACCGGAAGTGAGAAGCCTGGAAGGATCGACTCTGCCCTCCCGGTAACGGTTATTTCTACGAGGTCACCGGGAAGCACCGAATACGAAACGGTCGAAGAAGTGATATCTGAACCTGGACCGTTTAAGACCGATCGGGCTCGGTCCACACCGTCGGCCGGTCCCGCTCCGATGGATCGGGCCGTTCGATCTCCCGTCGATGCGGCGAGTTGCGCTACCTGTGCGGCATGACACCAGAGTGCGAACTGAATGGCGATGAGAATCAACAACATGAATACTGGAATCAGCAGCACTGCTTCTACGACCGATGAGCCATTATCAGTCGCTACCCGCCGGATCACGGGCTTGCCGGCTCGCGTACCACCCGCCCGCCGGTGCTCGATCGGCGTCTTTTGTGAAGTCATCGCCGGCGATGCTCGTAGCCGCGGGCTCACATCAGTTCAGATTGATCGAATTGGCCTTGGCCGTGACCTTGGCCACGATGATCGCACCAACAGCGAGCGCCAGGGCGGCGAAGATCGCGGTGAGGACCACTTTCTCAACCGCGGTACCCGCTTCATCGAACCCACCTGCGGCTCCCGCTCTCGCCCGCAGATAAGTCCAGATAGCTACAATTTGTATCGGCATTTACCTTGCCCCTTTCGTTGTTGTCATTAGAAGGTGTGCGAAGGATCGCTCCCAGCCGAGTCACTTGACACGGAGACTGAATCTCCATGCGACGGTCATGGTCAGAAGCCCGCCAGAATCCGATTGAAGGCCGGGTACCCGATGAAGAGCAGGAAGCCGAGCAGAAGCAAGGTGCCGGGCAAGAAGAGGCGCTCGGTCATGGCATTGGCGGCACTTTCTGCTTCCGCCTGCTCGTGTCGACGCATCGATACCGCTCTGGCGCTGAGGGATTGCCGGACCCGGGCACCTTCAGTCCCAGCGAGTTGCAGGGTGGCCGACAACTCGATTAATTCGGGCACGGCCAGTTCGCGACCTAAGTCATTCAACGCCTCCCACGTGGTTTCTCCGGTATCCCGAGCGAGAAGCAACGCCTTTGATATCCGTCTTGCCGCCCAGTCAGAACTGACCGCCGATGCAGACAACAGGCTCCCCTCGATGCCAGAGCCGCCAGCCAGGCTGAGGACAACCAGGTCCACATAGGTCCCGACAACAGTTCGGAAGTGCTGTCTTCGTTCTTTAGCCTCGGCCTTCAGAATCAAAAATGGAATTGCGGTACCCGCCGGGATCATGACCAGGGCTAGCAATACCGGTAGGAGCACGGACGTCGAAACTCCCGCTGCCTCAGCACCTACCCAGAGCACCGGCGGGGCCAATACTCCGATACCGGCTGCGGCGATTACTCGGGACGCAAGCTGAGCGGGGGACGTCATAGTGATGGCGAACGAAGGCGATAGCCCTGACCATCGAGGATGTCTGAAGAAGCCCCGGGTGGAGGCTGTATCCGCCAACAGTGCCCCGACCCTCCCGAGGACTCTGTAGCGAGCCGACTCGATTTGGACCACCTGCACTGGTCGGGATCCGACACGAGCAATGGACTCCAACGAAGGGTGAGTCGTGCGGGCGCCGTATACGGCACCGACGCATCCGACGCCAGCAAGGACCCCGAGCACGACGGCAGCGGTCAACGTTGCACCACCTCTCGTCCGAGAAGTCGAACAGGCGCCGGCGGCCTGGCCAATACCACCATCAGAGTCAGACCCATTGCATAGAGCGCACCGACAATCAAAAGCACGATCTGGCCTACTGCACTCCCAAAGGGAGCCAGGTAGGCGTGGGCAAGGACGGCGAGCGCAAGTGCGAAGCAAACGGAAAACACCAGAACCGTCCGAACCCCACTTCGAATCGACGCTCGACTCGTTTCAATTCGAAGGCGTAGAGCGACTTCCTCGCGAGTCGAATCGGCAAGTGCAGCCAGAAGATCCCCTAGTCGCTGGGCCCGGGCGGAGACAGCCAGGATCAACGAGCAGATGACCCGATCGGCACACGGATCGGCGACTTCATCGCCGAATCGAAGCAATGCCTCTTCCGGGTGCATTCCTGCCCCGATTCTGCTAGAGAGTGCCAGCGCCGATTCCCGGATCGGGAGCGGGCTGAGGGGAGCGGTAGCCATGATGGCCTGGCTCAACCCAGCCGAGGCCGACAGCGTTCCTTGGAGCATCTCCGTCCAGGTGGCGATGGCCTCGATCTTCAGGACCGAAACCGACCCTGCCGTCTGACCGAACAGTTTCGGCAGGCCATAAGTTGCGACTCCGGCTATGACAAATGCCACCGGCCAACTAGAGGCGATCGCAGCGAGCAATCCAGCCCCACAGGCAACAAGAAATGGCGCCAGCGTCGACACCTTGAACGCCGTTCTGGCTCGTGGCGTCGATTGGCTTGGAATTGCCCGGGTCATGTAGGACCGAGCGACCCCTAGTACTCCGAGTCCGAACGACAGTGCACAAAGGAATACGACCGCGATCATCGCCAAGCACCTATCGCCTGACGGCTACCAATCGACTCATATCCGAATCGGGAAAGTTCGCGGAGTGTCTGCGGGCGAAGTGGGGATCCGGCAACTGCACGCCTATCGGATCCCGGGCAATAGACCTCATTGGAGATCACTTGCACCCCTTCCGCATCTACCACCTCCCGGACGGATGAGACGAACCGATGTCGATTGGTTAGCGCTGAAAACCGGGCGCCCTCGCCATCCGGATCGGAGGGTTCCGGTCGGTCCCAGCCCCGTCCCATCCCGACAAAACCAAGGTCATTGGCAGATCCGTCATCGGTATCACTGTCGAGGAACACGACGAAATGGATCGAGCCGGCAATCAGAAGATTGGTTGCCTCTAGCGGAAGGCGTTCTGGAGCCTGCACCGCATAGGAGGCGATGCGCCGGAACGCGCCATCCGATGAATTTGCATGAATCGTGCACATCGAGCCGGATCTGCCCTGACTCATGGCATTCAACATGGGTAGAATCTCATCTCCGAGAACTTCTCCCACAATGACTCGGTCGGCATTCATGCGAAGGGCGCGTCGAACCAAGTCTGCGACCGAGATCAGGCCTTCACCCTCTACGTTGGCCGGCCGGGCCTCCAGCGCGACCATGTCCGGATGGCGCTCCGGCATGTTCTCGAGGCCCAATTCAAATGCCTGCTCGATGGTTACGATTCGCTCCCGAGGAGAAATCTCCGCGGCAAGCGCCCGCATCAGAGTCGTCTTTCCCGAGTTCATCGCGCCGGCCACGACGATGTTTTTTCTTGCCCGCACGGCCGCACTGAGTAGGGATGCAATATCCTCATCGAGCGTCCCAAGTTGAATGAGTTCTGAAATCGATAGATCCGCGAACCGGTGACGCCTGATGGACACGCACGGACGGGTTGATACTGCCATCAGTGCCGAGAGTCGGCTTCCGTCAGGAAGACGGAGGTCGAGTTCGGGTCGACCCATGTCAAAGCGGCGCTCCGACAACCCGAACCGACTAGCCGCGGATCGCATCATTTCGACGAGTTCGTCGTCGGAATCTGCGATGGGCTCCATCATCCGCTTCGACCCGTCGGCAAACGTTGCCCACACTCGGTCGCAGCCATTGATATCGATATTCTCGATTCTGGGATCATCAATGAGCGCCTGAAGCCGACCCATGCCGAACAGGGCGTCAAGCACCGACTGGGCCAACATCTGTTCTTCGGCAACCGTCGGCGCAATTTCGCCAGCCCCAGAGCCGTCGGAGGCCAAGTCGTCCAGGTGGGCAAATATCCGCTGGCGGGCATATTCCCGACGATCGTCGCCCCGAAGATCGGCGTCGTCCTGCGCCGCGAGGTCTTCGGCGACCAACCGGCGGAGCGAACCAGCGAGATTCTCGGTCATCGCCGGTCCTGAAGGGACAGCGGCCGATCCGAAGCCTGTATTCCGGTCTTTCTCTTCAGGTTTTCGGAAGCCTCGCCCTCCGGTTCGTTTTCGAGGATCGACGATTGCTCCAGAAGCGTGACATCTGGGTTTCCAAATTCCAGTGTTTCTGGCTCGGGCCCAGCTAGCGCGTGTGCGAGTCGGCGAGCCGACTTCACCAGACCAGAGCGGGCAAGCCGTCTTTCCGTTCCACGTCCGGCGGTCAACACGGCTGCAGCGCTTGGGTCGTCGGCGATCTCGATGATGTCAGTGATCCCAACAAAGCGTTCGATCTCGGGCACGGAATAGGGCCCACTCCCGACGACCCCGAGCAAGAGGCGCCCTCCGCACGATTCCCGTGCTGCTCTAGCTCGATCGCGCGCATGGCCGATGGAGGCGGCGTCAGGGCGCAACAGGATGCAGACGGTTGCCGAATGGCCAAGCCACATCGGAGCTTCCGTCGACCCAAAATGGAGACGTCCGAGATCCACGATTACGTCAGTGCTCTCGCTCTGGGCCAGTTCGCGTACGGTGCGAATCGCTTCTTTCCCCACGGCGCGCCCGGTGTCACCGGAACTACTTCCCGGGATTCCTACGAGCACCTCGAGCCCTCCGGGTAGGTTCTGTAGATGGTCCTCGATGGATCGACCTTCGTCACCACGACGAGCGGCAAGAGCTAGTGATTGCCATCCCGTCTTCGTTGAGAGACTGAAACGCGACGCCAAGTCCCCACCATCGGAATCGCACTCGGCGACGATTGCTCGCCGCCCCGCGGGCCAGGTTGCCCCTACCAGACAGGCCAATGTCGTGACCCCCGGCGAACCCTTGATCGACGCGAACGTGACCAGCGTCATGAGCCTGTACCGGCCGGCGGGAGGAGCACAAGGCTCACTTGATCAGCCGCGGCAGCCACGGAGACCTCAGCGGCCACTGTCGAGGACACTTCGATTGAGACAAGTTCCGAGGTCGTTCCCGATGAACTGAGAGGCGGGGAGGCAACGTCGAAGACCCGTGCACTTGGAACCAGTACTCCCGTCGAGGTGTCCGCATCACCCGAACCCGTTGACGTCGCAGGAGCCGGCGTTCCTGGCGTTCCGGTCTGAACAACCATTACATCGTCACCCGGTTCCACACCGGCTGAAGGGAGTTGACCGTCTTTCAGCGCAATGCCTACCACGGCGTCTCCTGATGCAAGCGGGTGGGAATTCGAGACATCCGCCATTGTCAGAAGTGATCCGGGCACAAGCGAGACCGCCGCAAATTTGCCAACAATGTCCCGGGCCTCTGCAACGGGGACCGGGGACACGGAGCCAGATACGACCACGTGCGCAGATCCAAGGTCATTGACAGTGATTCGCTCACCTGGCTGCACGGATCGCGTGATTGCGATCACTGCCACCTGATGGTTCGTTCGGGAGTAGATGCCCACAAATATTGCGATGCTGGCGAACACAACTGCGAGTGACGCAATGGCCAGGACCGGTCTCCGAACCCGGACCGGCGACGGGACACGATTGGGTTCGTTTCGACCTTCGCGAGTTGGCGGAGCCGAATTTTCGAGGAGGGACGTCATGGTGCTACCTCGCTATAGGTGGCCTTGGTACCGTGAGGAACCGCTCACGAACTCACACTTTGCACTTGCTCGACTCGAAGGCTCGCCGCCGAGGTGGTCGTCAGCGAGGGAAGGTTGCCGCCACCGGGTGCACCTTGGGCAGTCCACGCGACCTGCCACGCCACAGTCGCTGTAACTCGGAAAGCACCATCATCCGGATTTCCGTCTGACGCCGGCTGACCTTGTGACGTTGTCGGATAGGCATACGAACAGGACGTCTGTTGCGCCGAAGACGGTAGATCGGTGCGATATGGCGTTCCCGGCCCGGCACAACTCACCGCGTCTCCATCTCCTAGGTCCCAGGTGACAGATGTTGGGGTCGCGGTCGCTGTGGCGGTCACGACGCCGACGGTGGCACTTACCGCATACGGGTGCCACAGAGCAGCATCGATCCACAGCCACGTAGGCAGGTTGACCACAGCGTTGGTCGGCGGGTTGAAATTGATGGCCGGCGAAGGAAGATTGATTGAGTTTTCCGCCTGCAACGCGACGGCATACGGATCCACGGCAGGAGGAGGCGTCGGTGGGGCCGCGCCGCTAGAGATCCAGAGGTTCGTGGTGGTCGTTCCCCCGCCACTGTTGGTACACAGAATGGAGTACCAACTTCCCGGACCGGTGACTCCTGGTGGAGGACCCAGAGAATTGTTCAACGTCAAAACGTCGGTGGTGCAGATCGGAACGAAGCCGGGAGGCCCGCCCGCGCCCGTGGATGCAGAGGCGCCGACCGACGGGGCACTAGGAGTGCCTGATGCCGCCACCGACGTAGAGGCGCCGACCGAGATGGTGCCTCCGGCGTCCGCTCCAACTGCCCGACCTGCGTAAGCGGAAGTGGGTTGCCCGATTCCACTCGTCAGATAGACGAACATTGAGAGCACAAGAAGTCCTAAGAATTTGCGCATTTGTCCGCCTCTACGGTCTGGTCGGCCTGTTTCCATCCATCGGGGGTCAGTTGCATAACAGACGTGACCAGCTCGTGAGCAGCTTGTCCCGCAATCCCGGCTACTGGCTGGCCGGTTTTTGCCACGATTCCGATCTCTGCGTCATAAATACAAGACACGACTTCAGTTCCTGCCGTCCCTCTGGCGGAGATATGTGGCTTACCCAAATCGGTCGGTCCCTTGGCGATGTCGCCTTCTGCCCGCAGCTGGGCGAGGTTCGACCGAACGCTGTCGAGAACAGGTGACACCATCGTCGCGGCCAATTCCGGCGCGTTTGGATCGGAGGTCAGGGCGGCGTCGTGAAACGCCTTTTGGGCAGCCAGCCACGCCGAGATGATCTGCCCGTCAGCCACGGTTGTCGAACTCGTGACGGTGCTAGCGGGGTCCGATTTCGTGGTCGTTGGCGACGACGACGGGGACGCGCCACAT
>DASXFR010000116.1:0-25611 GCA_036489495.1 Acidimicrobiales bacterium
GAGGCCCTCATTCACCTCCTCGACGGCGGACCGGACATCGATGCGCTCGTCGATCGGGGCCACCGGCGTACCGCCGACTTCACCTGGTCGAAGTGCGCGGAGGGGCTCGACCGGTTGTACCGGGACGCCTGGGCGGCCCGGGGCCGGCCATGACCCGGACCCGGGTCCTGATGCTGGTGGAGCAACTCCGGCGGGCCACCCCCGGCGGGATCGGCACCTACGCCCGTGGCCTCCTGCAGGGACTCGGCGAATTGGACCCGGGGGACACCCCCGCGGTCGAATTGCTGGCCAGCCGCCCCCGGCGTCATCGACAAGGTCAGGGCGACCCCCTGGGCGGCCTTGCCTACCCGGTGCGTAACTCGGTGCTTCCCGGCCCGCTCCTGACCCGGGCGTGGGACCGAGGCCTGCTCCGGGCCCCGACCGGGTTCGATGTCGTTCACGCGGTGTCGTTGGCCACCCTCGAGCCGGGGAGGGCGGTGTTGGTCTCCACCATCCACGACCTGTTGTGGCGCCGGCTTCCCGACGCCTACCCACCCCGCGGACGGGCCTGGCACGAAGCCGCCCTCCAGCGGGCCCTGCGCCGGGCCGGCCAATTCATCGTCACCTCCGACCCGGTGGCCTCCGACCTGGCCACGGCCGGAGCCGACCCGGGTGCCATCACCGTGATCCCGATGGGGTGCGACCATCTTCCTCCTCCGGATCTGGAGGCCGGAGCCTCCCTGCTGCAGCGGCTCGGGGTGCACGGGCCCTTCCTCCTGAGCGTCGGCACCCTCGAGCCCCGGAAGAATCTGCACCGACTCACCCAGGCCTACCAGCAGGTCCGCGGGTCCCTTCCCGAGCCGTGGCCGCTCGTCCTGGTCGGACCCAGTGGTTGGGGCGAGCAAGTCCGATCCGGTCCGGGCGTGGTGCTTGCCGGGATGGTTACTCCCGAGGAGCTGTCGGCGCTGTATTCGATGACCCAGTTGTTGGCCTATGTGCCGCTCATCGAAGGGTTCGGGCTTCCCCCGGTGGAGGCGATGGTGTTCGGCACGCCGGTGGTGGCGAGCCCGCTTCCGAGCACGGCCGGAGCCGCCTTCGAAGTCGATCCGCGGGACATCGATTCCATCGCCTGGGGCCTGCTGACCGTAGCCACCGACGCGACGGTGCGCGCCCGGCTCCAAGTCGCCGGCCGCCACCGGGCCGGAGAACTGAAATGGTCGACCATCGCCGGCCTTCACGTCTCGGTGTGGGAGTCCGCCGCCTCCCGAAACGACGGGCACCCTGATGGGTGACCGGTTGCGCGTCTCCCTCGACGTGACCGCGGTGCCGGCCAAGCCGGTCGGTGCCGGCCAGTACACGGTCGAACTGGCCCGGGCGCTGTCTCAACGCCCGGACGTCGATCTGGCGGTCGTGGCCCGCGGCCGGGACGGCTCCCGTTGGTCGACCGTCGCCCCGGACCGCGAGGTGTTGGCGGCGGCTCCGGAACCCCGTCCGCTCCGGCTCGCCTGGGAACAGGTCCGCCTGCCGTCCGTACTCAAACGGCTCGGGGTGGATGTCCATCACGGCCCGCACTACACGATGCCGGAACACACCAAGGTGCCGGTGGTGGTGACCGTCCACGACCTGAGCTTCTTCGTCGAGCCCCAGTGGCACGAACGTTCCAAGGTGGTGCTGTTCCAGCGAGCCATCAAGGTGGCCGCCCGGCAGGCGAGGGTGGTGGTGTGCCCGAGTCAGGCCACCGCCGACGAGTTGGCGCGGTGGTGCCAGGTGGATGCCGAGGTGGTGGTGGCTCACCACGGGGTCGACCTCGATCGTTTCCGCCCCGCCGAGGCCGCCCCCGGATCGGATGCCGCCCTGTTGTCCGCCCTGCCCACTGGTCGGGGTGGTTCGCTGGCCGACGGATCTCCGTTTCTGGCCTTCGTCGGCACCCTCGAGCCTCGCAAGGACGTGCCTACCCTGGTGCGGGCCTTCACCCAGGTGGCCGGTCGCCATCCCGACGCCCGGATGGTCCTGGCCGGGGGAGCCGGTTGGGGAGCCGCGAAGGTGGAGGAGGCGGTGGCGGCCTCGGGCGTCGGCGATCGGATCATCCGCACCGGATATGTGCGCGACGAGGTCATTCCGGCTCTGTTCCGCTCGGCGGTGGCGGTGGTCTATCCCGCCCTCTACGAGGGCTTCGGGCTTCCGGCGTTGGAAGCCATGGCCTGCGGTGCTCCGGTGGTCACCTCGTCCGGCTCGGCGATGGAGGAAGTCGCCGGTGATGCCGCCATCATGGTCCCGCCGGGGGACACGGTGGCGTTGAGCGGCGCGTTGGAGTCGGTATTGGCCGGCTCCGATCCCGACCCTGACCGGAAGCGGCGTGGGTTGGACATCGCGGCCCGGCACACCTGGGCGGCCAGCGCCGATCGTCACCTGGAGGCGTATCACCGGGCGGCGGGTCGGTAGATAGCCAGCCGGCATGGATCGTCGGCGGACCCTGTAGGGTGACCCAGCGTGCGTTCCCTCATCACCGGCGGTCGCGGATTTGTAGGCCACTGGCTTGCCGACCATCTGGTCGAGCTGGGCGACGAAGTTGTCGTCATTGACCGGGAGGTGGATGTCACCCAGCCGGCCGCACTGCTCTCCGCCCTTGTCGACGCCGCCCCGGATGCCATTTACCATCTGGCCGCCCTGACCCACGTGGGGAAGTCCTGGGACGATCCCCTCCAGGTCCTCCAGGTCAACGTGATCGGCACCGCCGTCCTCCTGGCCGCCGCCCGCGAGTGCGGGTCCGACCCCCGAGTGTTGGTGACCAGCTCCGCGGAGGTCTACGGAGCCGTGACCAACCCGTCGCTCCTTCCCCTTCGGGAGGACTCGCCCACCGCTCCGCTCACCCCCTATGCGGCCAGCAAGCTGGCCGCCGAGGCGCTGGTCCAACAGGCGTTCCTCGCCCATGGGCAGACGGTCATCACCGTGCGGCCGTTCAACCACATCGGACCCGGACAGACCCCCGAATTCGCCGTCCCGGCCCTGACCAAGCGCATGGTGGACGCCGAGCGGAAAGGGGCGGGCTCCATACCGGTCGGCAACCTGTCGGCTCGACGGGACTTCACCGATGTGCGAGACGTGGTCCGCGCTTACCGGATGTTGATCGAGTCGGGGGAGCCCGGCACGATCTACAACGTCTGTTCCGGCCGCGACGTGGAAATCAAGGAGATCGCCGACGAGCTGCTCGCCTTGACCGGCGCCTCGCTCAAATTCGAGACCGACCCCACCCTGATGCGCCCGGTGGAGGTACCCGTGCTCCGGGGTGACCCCTCGCGGTTGCAGCAGGCCACCGGCTGGGAGCCGAAGATCTCCCTCGGCGAGACCCTGGCCGACGTGCTGGCTTACTGGCGCCAGCGCACCGACTGACCCACGTCGACTCAGGCGCCTCGTAGCCGGGGCCACGAGCGGACCACCCGGAGTAATCCGAGCAAGCCGACCGCCGAGGCGATCGTCATCACCATGAGTACCACCAACAGGTTGGCGGCCAACGGTGACGGGGAGCTTCCGGGAGCGGTTCCGGCTAGGAACCAGGGGGCGGCGGTGGCCATTGATCCCCACCAGACCGCGGCGGCCCCGGTCATGACCGGCATCGTCACCGCCACCACGACGGCCAGTGATCCGGCGACCTTGATCTGACCCGAGCCCAGCTCGAGGCGGCGGGTGGCGGAGATGGCCGCCGCCGACCAAGTGGCGATGGTGGTGGCGAACAGGATCACCAAGACCGTGAACAGGAGTTGGTACCGCCCAAAGCTGCCATTGCGCTGGTGGTAGGTGAGATGCCGGGCCCAGACGGCCAGGGCGACCGTGGTGGCTGCGGTGGCCAGTGTGGCCGCCGCCGCCCAGATCACCCGGCGGCGGATGGCTGGCCATCCGCCGTCCCGTACGAAACGGAGGAAGGAGGGGAGGACCGCGACCGCCCCGAGCATCACCGCGACCGCGCACCCCACAGCCAGCGACGCCAGCAGGTTGAAGGAGACGGCGGGCACGTGCCGCGGTCCCCGGGAGATCGACTGGTCCCAATGCTCGCTGATCTTGGCGAAACCGGCCCCGGGGAGGATGAAGAGGGCGAAGGCACCGAGGACGGTGAAGGCGCCACCCCGGACCCGATCCGACGGCGGTACCGAGTCGCCGACCAACCCGGCGCCCCGGAGACGCTCGCCCATCCCGGCCCGGGCGATCGACCAGCGGAAGCGAAGGGTGGGTGGGCTTCCCCCCAGATCGTCCTCGATCATGGCGGCGAGTTCGTCGCCATAGCGGGCCCGCCATCCGGGCGGGTACCAGCGGAGCATTGACCCGCTCATCGAGTTGGTCCCGGCCAGTCGCTCACTGGCGCTCATGCCGGGTTCCCGGCGACCCGGGGTGCCCGACGCGGGGCGCTCACCTGGCTGGCCACCGCCAGGCGGCGAGCGCCCTCGTCAGCCAAGCGTTGCATCTCGCTGACGGCCTCCGAGAGATAGGCGGAGCCTGCCGCCGAGATCCGATACGGGCGGCGGCGGTCCTCGGACTCGAGCGGCTCGATCAGCCCTCGCGCTTCCAATCGGGTGATGGCCCCGTAAAGGGCGCCGGGTCCCAGCACCACCCCGGCGAACCCCTCGATGTCCTTGGACAGGGCGTGCCCGTGCTTGGGTCCGCCCGCCAGGCTGGTCAGGATCAGGATCGGAGGCTCGTTGGGCCGGTGGGTCTTGGTGCCGGTGGTTCGGGCCATGAGGTCACGATACTACGTGATACGTAGTTACGCAAGGCGTAGTAGCCGGGCGGGATCGCCGTCCCACCCGGGCCCGGACGCGAAGAACGACCCGCACGAGGCGGGCCGCTCTTCGCTGGACCGGAAAGGGGGGTTTCCGGTCCGCTGGCCATCAAACCCCAGGGGGGTGAGGCCTGCATCGGCGGTGACCAGGGGGGGAAGGTCAGCCGCCGTCGCACGTTGGACTGTCAGCCAGCCGCCGTCAGGATCCGGTCGCGGATCTGCGAGCGGGTCTCCTTGGCCTGGGTGCGCACCTGCTTGGCCAGGTCACGGGCCGGGGTGGGCAGACGGTCCTCGAAAGGCACATAAGCGGCTTCGACCTTCGAGAGCACGTCCTCGAGCTGGGCATCCACCGTGTGGATGGCGCCGCTCAGGTCGGTACGGGCTCCCTTGATGCGCTCGCCGATCCCGGCTTTGGGATCACCCAGGCGCTTGAGAAGATCCTGGCGCTGCACTTGGGCCTTCTGGTAGCCGAGGACGCCGGCGCCGATGACCACGTAGGTGGCATCCTTGGCGACGTTGGCGATGTCCTGGGCGGCTTTGTTGATGTTGGCATTGATCTCTGGCATGTTCATCTCCCTGCGTTAGACGGTCCGTAGCACTCGGTCCGGTCAGGCTGCGCCGGTTGCTAGTAGATACAAGTGTATCCCGTCTGTTAAACATTTGCAAGCACCGGGCCGGCCGATCCGGGTCCCTGCCGGTAAATCCGGCGCTGACCTCGGTATATCTCCGGTGCTGACCACGGTATTTCCCCTTTTGCTCGGCTGTGCCAGTAGCCTCTGAGCCTGGTGACTTCTCTGACGGCTGAAGCCGACCGGTCTACGGCTCCAACCCCGAATGTTCCTCGGCTGTTCCCCCCGCGGCCGCGGAGCATCCAAATTGGGTCCCGACCAGGCACCCAGACGGCGGCACCGGTCGTGCCGGTCTCGGCCGGAGCTCCGTTCCGGATCCCGCGCCCCGGGACGGCCGACGCCGGTCCCCTCAGGGCGGTCTGATGGACTCGCTGGCTCCGCCAGTCGTAGCCGTCATCGTCGCCCATGATCCCGGTCAGTGGTTCGACGAGGTGCTGGCCTCGTTCGCCTCGCAGGACTACGCCGAATTGTCGGTCCTGGTCCTCGACTGCGCCAGTGCCGAGGACCTCACCGCCCGGGTGGCAGGCCCGCTTCCCACCGCCTATGTGCGCCGATTCGAGCAGAACCATGGATACGGGGCCACCTCCAACGAGGTCCGCTCGATGGTCGACGGCGCGTCCTACTTCCTCTTCTGCCACGACGACGTAGCCCTCTTCCCCGACACCGTCCATCTGCTGGTCGAAGAGGCGTTCCGCTCCAACGCCGGGATCGTGTCACCCAAAGTGGTGAGTTGGGACGATCCCGACCGCCTGGTCCACGTGGGCATGACGGTGGACAAGGGCGGTTCGGTCACCGACCGGGTGCAGCCGAACGAGATCGACCACGGTCAACACGACGCGGTTCGTGACGTGTTCGTCGCGCCGGGCGGGTGCACGCTGGTGCGGGCGGACCTGTTCGAGGAATTGGGCGGCTTCGATCCGACCATCGTGGCCATGGGCGAGGATCTCGATCTCTGCTGGCGGGCCCAGGTGGCCGGGGCCCGAGTCATCGTCGTCCCCGACGCCCGGGTTCGCCACCTCGAAGAGATGGCCAGCGGGGCCCGACCGATCGAAGCGTCGCTGGTCGGTACCTCGCATGGCCGGCACCGGCATCCGGTCACTCTCCAGGAGCTGCAACGACGGCACGAGCTCCATGCGGTGTTCAAGTGTTACGGCTTCTTCCATCTGCTGCGGGTGGTTCCCCAGATCCTCATCCTCACCCTCGGCGAACTGTTCGTGGCCCGGGTGGCCGGCAACCGCAACCGGGCGCGGGCGGTGACCGCCGCCTGGCGCTGGAACTTCCATCGGATCGGCGACACCCGACGCCAGCGCCGTCAGGTCCAGTCCCTCCGCCGACTCAGTGACAAGGAGATACGCCAGCTCCAGGTGTCCGGCTCGGCCCGACTGTCGGCCTATGTCAGCCGGGTGCTGCAGCTCGGCTTCCGGGGCGCCCACGCCGACGAACTCGAGTCACCAATCGGTCAGGCCGAGGCCGGCTTCAGCGGAGTCATCGAAGAGTTCGCCGAGGGCGACCCGGGAGCCGCCGGGGGTCGGCCGGCACTCTTCGACCAGGAGGCTCTCGGTTCCAACCGGGGCCGCCTCACCGGTCGGGTGCGGCTGTTGTCGTGGTTGATTGCCGCCTTGGTGGTGGTCATCGGATCCCGGAGCCTGTTGACCGGCTCCCTCCCTTCGGTTGGCCAGTTCGTACCGTTCCCGAGCTGGTCCTCCACCTTCGCCCAGTTCGGCACCGGTTGGCATCCGTCAGGGGTCGGATCCACCGCCCCGGCGCCGCCGGCGTTTGCCTTGGTCGGCGCGCTCGGAACCCTGCTCATCGCGGCCATGGGCCTCACCCAGAAAGTGCTCATCTTCGCCTGCATCCCGCTGGGGGCGTGGGGCATGGTCCGACTGGTGCGCCCGTTCGGATCCCAGCGAGCATCGCTGGTCGCCGGCATCGTCTATCTGGCCGTACCGGTTCCCTACAACGCCTTGGCCCTTGGCCGGTTGGGAACCCTGGCCATGTATGCCGGGGCCCCTTGGGTCTTCGGCCACCTATTCCGGTACACCGGGATCCCCCCGTTTGCCCCGGCGCCCGGCGTGATCCCGGCCCGGACCCGGGCCGAGGTAGCGAGCCGGAGCCCCGGCCGGCGGAAAGCGAGGTCCAACGCCGGTCGGCCGGTGGGAGGGCGATGGCTGGCCCGGCACCGGACGTTGCGAAGCCTCCTGTTGCTGGGGGTGCTGGAGGCCATCCTGGTCTCCTTCGTGCCCGCCGCCGCCCTCGTGGTGGTCCTGGCCGGGGTGGCGGTGGCGGTCGCCTCGATGGTTCTCGGACAGGCGTACATCGCCGCCCGGGCCCTCTGGCTGTCGCTCGGCTCCACGGTGGTGGCCGGGGTTCTATGTCTCCCGTGGTTGATCGGCGTCCTCTCCGCCGGACGGGGGGCGATCGGCGTGTTCGGCGTGGCCGGGCCGACGTCGGGGTCGGCCTCCTGGGGTGATCTGCTGCGGTTCTCGGTCGGGCCCATCGGCAACTCGCCGTTGGCGTGGGCGTTTGGCCTGGCCGCGCTGCTCCCGCTGTTGTTGGCCCGGGGGCCGAGGTTCGGATGGGCCGGGCGTTGCTGGTCGATCGCACTGGTGTTCTGGTTCGCGGCCTGGGTGATCGGGCGGGGGTGGACCGGGAGCTTGTCCATCGATCCCGCCGTCCTGCTGGCGCCGGCCGCGGCGGCAATCTCCATGGCCATCGGCCTGGGCATCGCCGCCTTCGAGGAGGACCTGCCCGCCTCCACTTTCGGATGGAGGCAGCTGGCGACCGCCGGCGCGGTGGCCGCCATGGCGGTAGGCGCGATTCCCACCTTGGCCTCCGCACTCCCGGGCCGTTGGGACCTCCCGCAGAACGACTTCAGCCAGACGCTGGGCTGGATGCATGCCAACACCAAGGCGGGTGGGTTCCGGGTGCTGTGGCTGGGTGACCCGCGGGCGTTGAACCAGGGGTCGTGGAGTGCCGGAGACGGGCTGGCCTATGCCACCTCGGAAGACGGTGCGCCCGACGCCACCTGGTTGTGGAGCGCCGCCGGCCCCGGACCCGCCAGCCAGCTGGCCAACGCCGTCAATCAGGCGCGATCCGGCAGGACCGATCAACTCGGGAGCATGTTGGCACCGGCGGGGGTGCGTTATGTGGTGGTGGTGAGCGCACTGGCCCCGGTCATCACCCAGGTCCAGACCCCGACCTCCTACCCGACCCCGGCGGATCTGACCCCGGGGTTGGCCAACCAGCTCGATCTCCAATCGGTGTTCACCGAGACCGGGATCAGCGTGTACCAGAACAACGCCTGGATCCCCGAACGGTCGGCGGTGGCCACGACGACATCGGCGGCGGCCGCCACCGCCATCGCCAACGGGTCCTCGGGGATCCCCAATGTTCTCGGGGCCGCGCCGGGCGTGCCGATCGTGCCCGGCGCCCTCCCGGTGTTGCCGGGCCCCCCGGCGTCGAGGACTTACCGCGGCCCGGTTCCCGCCGGCACCGTCCTCACCGCCCTGGCCCCGGCCGGACGGTGGAGCCTGACCTCCGCGAGCGGCACCGTCTTTCCGATGTCCACCGCCTTCGGGTGGGCCGGCCAGTACCGGGTGGACAGCGGTGGACCGGCGACGCTCCAATTCAACGGCGGGCCGTGGGCTCCCCTGTCGCTAGCGTTCGAGCTGATTCTCTGGCTGTTGGTGGCGGCCGCGCTGGTCGAACGCCGCGGGGTGGTACGTCCGTGGCTGCGTTCGGTGTTGCAGGGGAGACAGCGGCGTCGCCGTTCCGAGCCTCGCAAGAACCAGGAGCTCGATTTCGAACCGGAAGGCGAGCAATTCGGAGGTCTGGGAAGTTGACCGATCCCACCGATCCCACCGATCCCGCCAGTCCGGTGAGCCGACCCGCTCGACGCCGGCCGTCCGGGCAACACAGTCAGTCCGCCCGCCGCCGACAGTCCGGTCGTACCGTCAACCGCGGACAGGCGCGCCCGGTGCGAGTCCGAACCGCGGCACTGGTCGGGGTGGCGGTGGCGGTGGCCGGCATCGCCATCGTGAATGCGGTGGTGGGCTCGCCGACCCGGGCGGCAGCACCGGCGACCACCGATGGAGTCTCCATCTCGCCGGCCGACTCGACCGCCTCATCGGTATTCTGCGCCGGCGGCGCCTCCGGATTCGCGGGACTGGCGGGGACCACCATCTATCTCACCAATTCCACCTCCAAGCCAGTGGCGGGGGTGATGACCTCGACGCTGGCACCGGGGACGGGAAGCGGCGGGACCAGCAGCGGAACGCCGGGCCCGCCGGTCCCCCGGGCGGTGGAAGTCCCGCCGATGGGAACCACCGCGGTGAACCCGGGAGCCGGGCTCGGCAGCGGGGATGTGGCGTCCTCGTTCGTGTTCGCCGGCGGGGGAGTGACGGCCAACCAGGTGGTGACCGGCACCGGTGGGTGGAGTCCCGCCCCCTGCGCTTCCCAGGTGTCCACCTCGTGGTACTTCGCCGGCGGATCCACGACTCCCGGCAACGCGATGACGCTCGACCTCTTCAATCCGACCTCGACCGACGCGGCGATGAACGTCTCGTTCCTCACCGCCTCGGGGATCATCAGTCCCTCGAACTACCAGGGTCTGGTGGTGCCGGCCGGCCACCTGGTCGCCGAGAACGTCGGGGATTTCGTGCAGAACAACCCCGAGATCGCCACCATCGTCTCCGCCCAGTCGACGGCAATCGTGGCCTACGAGCTGCAGCAGTGGTCGTCCGGTTCGACCGGGGGCGTGGCCCTGCGGCTCGGGTCGCCGTCGCTCTCCACCGTTTGGCACTTCGCCCAGACAAACAACTTCAACAGGACCACCGTCACCTTCCACATCGCCAATCCGGGAAACCAGGAGGGGGTCGCCACCTTCATGATCGGAGTTCCGTCGGCCACGGTTGTCCCCATCCAGGTGCCGGTGCCGGCCAAGTCGGAGGTGGCGTTCATCGCCTCGGGCACCAGCCGCCTCCCGCGTCAGACGCCGTATGCGGTGACGGTGAACGCGTCGACGGGCATGGTCGTCTCCCGGTCGGTGCAGGCGCCCAATAGTGCGTCACCACCCCTGTGGGGATCGATCGCTGGAACCACCACCACCAGTACCCGCTGGCTGATTCCGGGACCGGGGACCGGAACCGCGCCGGGGACGCCTCGCGCCACCGCCGGCAGTCTGGCCGTGGCCAACTCGGGGTCATCCCCCGCCCAGGTGCGGGTCACAACACTGGGGACCGGGTCGGTGGTGGGCACCTTCACGGTGGCCCCCGGCTCGTTGGCGGTCCTCGGCCCCAGCGTGATCACCGGTCTCCAGGTCTACGACGTGACGGCCAACCAGCCGGTCAGCGTCGAGGAGGATGACAATCCGTCGGGCTCCCCGGGGGTGGTGTCCTCGACCGGCGTGCCGTTCTCCTCCTGATCTCGGCACCGAGGTGGCAGAGACGCGCCCCTGAGCCGAAGTGGCCCGCGGCCACGCCCTAGGCGGTAGCCGTCGTTAGCGGGAGGCGGGCGGCGGCGGGGGAGGGGGCGGCCAGGGTGCTTGGCGGGGCCAGTGACCCGGAGCCGGATTCTTCGGCCAGGGTGCCGGGACCTGCGGCGAGTGCCCCGGGGCCGGCGGGGGCGGCCAGGGGGCCGGAGCCGAGGAAGGGGCCTCGGCGTCATTGGCTCCGGACACCCCGGCACCGGCGGGTGACTCGGCATCGCTGGCCGCCGGAGTCGATTCTTCCGCGTCGGCCGGGGTGGCGGCGCCGGCACCGGCGATCGGCGTCGACCCCTCGCCGACCGGGCCGTCGGCGTTCTCCGATCCGGTCGGGCCGTGCTGGGAGGCAACGAAGACGGGCGGGATGGACCGGGTGCCGTGCTCATGGACCGGGCGCCCGTAGGCGGTGTCGACCAACCGGCCGACGGTCTCCCCGTCGATGGTCTCCTCGTCGAGCAGGGCGCGGGCAACCGCGTCGAGCCCACCCCGGTGGCGGGCCAGTACTTCGAGCGCCCGCTCTTCTTGCACCCGGAGGATGATCTCGACCTCGTCGTCGATGACCTGGCTGGTGTGCTCCGAATAGTCGCGGGTGTGCATGAGGTCCTCGCCCAAGAAGACCTGGCCCTGTGAGCCCCAGGCCATGGGACCGATCTTGTCGCTCATCCCCCACTCGCGCACCATCTTGCGGGCCAGTTCGGTGTTGCCGACCAGGTCGTTGCTCGCCCCGGTCGAGAGGTCGCCGTAGACGAGGAGCTCGGCGGCCCGCCCACCCATCCGGACGGCCAGCGAGTCCTCGATGTTGTTTCGAGGATGGATGTGGCGCTCTTCCATCGGCAGCTGCATGGTGACACCGAGAGCCATGCCGGTCGGCAGGATCGTCACCTTGTGCACCGGGTCAGCTCCGGGCAGCACATAGGCCAGCACCGCGTGGCCACCTTCGTGGAAGGCCACCCGTTCCTTCTCGGCGTCCGACAGCACCAGGCTCTCCCGAGCCTGACCCATCAGCACCCGGTCCCGGGAGGCTTCGAAGTCGACGTTCTCGATGACTTCCGAGCCGCGGCGCACCGCGTGCAGCGCCGCCTCGTTGACCAGGTTGGCCAGATCGGCACCGCTCATGCCCGGGGTGCCCCGGGCCACCAGACCCAGATCCACCGTCGGGGCGACCCGCTTGTCCTTGCAGTGGACCTGGAGGATGGGCAGCCGCTCCTCGAGGTCGGGAAGTGGCACCACGATCTGGCGGTCGAATCGACCGGGTCGGAGAATGGCGGCGTCGAGGATGTCCGGCCGGTTGGTGGCGGCCATGACCACGATGCCCTCGGTCGGCTCGAAGCCGTCCATTTCGGAAAGGAGCTGGTTGAGTGTCTGCTCCCGCTCGTCGTGGCCACCGCCGAGCCCGGCACCGCGCTTGCGGCCGATGGAGTCGATCTCGTCGATGAAGACGATGGCGGGAGCCTGCTTGCGGGCGGTGGCGAACAGGTCCCGTACCCGGCTGGCCCCGACCCCGACGAACATTTCCATGAAGTCCGAGCCGCTGACCGACATGAACGGCACCCCGGCCTCACCGGCCACCGCCCGGGCTAGCAGCGTCTTGCCGGTTCCCGGCGGGCCGACCAGCAGGATCCCCTTCGGGATGCGGGCGCCGATGTCCTTGAACCGGCCCGGCGTCTTCAGGAAATCCACCACCTCGCTGATCTCGAGTTTGACGCCCCCGTAGCCGGCCACATCGTCAAAGGTGGTGGATGGGCGCTCGGTGGAGTAGAGCTTGGCCTTGGATCGGCCGATCGACATGATGCTTCCCATCTGACCCTGCGCCTTTCGACTGATGTAGAAGAAGATTCCGAAGATGATCGCAAAGGGGAGTACCCAGGTCAGGAGAATTGAGAGCAGGTTGTTGGAGGCCGGCGTGACCAGCTTGTAGTTGCTGCCGAGTACGTGGAGGGCGCTGACCTCCGAGTCGACGACCGGGCTGGGCCCGTTGACCGTGTAGTTGGTGCCGTTGTTCAAGGTGCCGGTGATGACCCCGGTGGCGTTGTTGACGCTGGCGTTCTTGACCTGCTTGCCGGACAGGTCGCTGAGGAAGGTGTTGTAGCTCAGCGAGGTGGCGTGGTTGGAGTGCATGAAGGACGGCACGATCAGCACCGCCAGGATGGCGACGGCGATGACCACATAGAGCACCAGTCGGTTCCGGTTCGGACCAGGGGCTGCCTCGCCGGGTCCACCCGAGTTCATCGGTCCGGGGGGCAGGTTGGGGTTAGGCGGGGTCACCGAACCATGATATGCGGCCTTGGGCAGAGTCGAGGCATCGGGCCGTTGCTGCTTCGGCCGAATGCAGGGGCGCTCCCTGCGTGGGGGTGGCGATCAGTAACGTGTCGGCGTGACCGACGGAGGAGATGGCCGAGCCAGCGGGTGGATTCCTCAGCCCGGCTGGGTACCCCCTCCCGGCTGGACCCCTCCGGGTGGATGGGCACCGCCACCCCCTGGCTGGGGCCAGCCACCCCCCGGCGCCTGGACGCCTCCGGGACCCAACCGCGTGGCGGTGGTGGATCCGATCGCGGGCGAGGGTCTCGCCGCCGCCCTGGCTCAAGGGGACGTGCCCCTCGATCGGCAGCTGCAGGCGGGCGGGGCGCCGGCCACCCGTGGCTCCGCCGGGATGTGGCTGTTGTTCGCTGCCCTCGGCTTCTTGGTCGGGCAGGTGCTGGGGGCGATTTTCGCCGTGGTGGCGGCAGCCGCCGACGGCAAGCTCCACAACCTGACCGCCATTGCCGACCTCAGCGAACCGCCGACCTGGTACATCGTCTCCACCCTGGTCGGCCTCTGGGCCGGGTTCTTCGCCGGCCCCTGGATGGCGTCGACCGTCCGGGGGACCCGCAGTCTGGTCCGGGATCTCGGCCTCCGGTTCAAATGGATCGACCTGGTCGGCATTCCCATCGGGATCGGCGGCCAGTTTCTGGTCGCGGCCATCTACATCCCGATCTCCCAGCACGTGAACGACTTCAACAGCAAGTTCAACGCCCCCAGCCAAAAACTGACGGGCGGCTCCCACGGGCTCGGCTTTGCCGTCATCGCCGTGCTCACGGTGGTCGGCGCCCCCTTCTTCGAAGAGGTGTTCTTCCGCGGGTTGTTGCTGCGCTCGTTCGCCAGATTGTTCGGGAATCTCGGCCGGTGGGTGGGCCCGGCGTTGGCCATCGTGATCACCGGGGTCCTCTTCGGCCTGGCCCATGCCGAATCGCTCCAGCTCCTGGGGTTGGCCGCCTTCGGGATCATCCTGTCGTTCGTTTCCTACCGGACCGGGCGGCTGGGGATGAACATGGTCTCGCACGCGACTTTCAACCTGGTGGCGGTGGTGGCCACCCTCGCCGCCGGCACCGGCGTCATCTTCTGACGTGTCGTCCTCGCCTATGGCGGTCCACCCCGCCCAACGCCGGATCCGGCGGGTCACCCGGCCGTCGACGTGGCCGGCCTGGGCTTCGGTGGTGGCGATACTGGGCGCCACCGCGGTGGCGCTCTGGCAACTCCACCCGTCGTTGCTGCTGGCCTCCACCACCACCGCCGGCGGTGATACCGGTGCCCACGTGGCGCTGGCCAAGTACATGGAGTCGAACCTCCTCAACCACGGGCAGCTGACCGGATGGGACCCCGGGTGGTACGACGGCTTCCCGCTCTACACCTTCTACTTTCCGCTGCCGGGCCTGCTCACCGTGTTGTTCAACGGGGTGGTGAATTACGACGTCGCCTTCAAGCTGGTGACGGTGCTCGGCACCCTGACCCTGCCGTTGGCGGCGTGGGCGTTCGGGAAGCTGGCCGGTCTGCGGGATCCCGGACCCGGGTGCCTGGCCGCGGCCACCCTGCCCTTCTTGTTCGAACCGAGCTTCTCGATCTACGGGGGGAACATCCTCTCGACCCTGGCCGGGGAGTTCTCCTACTCGCTGGCCCTGTCGCTGGCGCTGGTCTTCCTCGGCTTGGTGGCTGCCGGCCTCCGGACCGGCCGCCACCGTTCGCTGGCGGCGATCCTGCTGGCCGCCACCGTGGTGTGCCACGTGATTCCGGCCATCTTCGCGGTGGTCGGGGTCGGGGTCTGGTTGATCCTGGATGCCGATTTGCGCCGTTCGTTCGGCGGTGGCCTCCGCGGCATGGTGGCCAGACGCCGATGGTCGCGCCGCCTGTTGTGGTCGGTGGTGGTGGGGGTGATCGGGCTCGGCCTGGCGGCATGGTGGCTGGTGCCCTTCGTCTTCCAGGGGGCCTATTCCACCAACATGGGATGGCTGAACATCGATGGGTTCCCCCACCTCCTGTTCCCCGCATCCTCCCGATGGGTCCAGGTGGCGGCGTTGGTCGGGTTGGTGGCCACAGTGATCCGGCGGAACCGGGTGGGGATGTTCCTGGCCATCATGGGGGGGATCTCCGCCGGGGTCGTCTGCCTGGATCCGCAGGGGAAGCTGTACAACGTCCGGTTCCTCCCGTTCTGGTTCCTGTGCCTCTACCTGCTGGGTGGGATCGCCGTCTCCGAGACGGTCTCGGGCGCCGCCCGATGGCTGCGCCGCCGGCAACTCGAACAGTGGGTGGCCCGGCTCGGGAGCCGGGCGGGCCCCGGCGGGGGCGGCGTCGTCCTCGGCGGGCGGGGCCGACGGCTCCGGCGGCCGACCCCGGGGACCGCGGCGGCCGGTGCCATCGCCGGCCCGATCATCGCCCTGGCCGGGGTGTACCTGGCGGTGATGCCGCCGTTGGTGCTTCCGGCCTCCGCGCTCACCCACGTGGGTGTCACGGTGGGCGCCAACCAGCCCAGCGCCTGGGCGGACTGGAACTACTCGGGCTACGAACGCAAGCCCGACTACCCCGAGTACAAGGCGGTGATCGACATGATGGCGAGTGTCGGGGCCAAACAGGGATGCGGGCGGACCATGTGGGAGTACGACCCGTCGCTGAACCGGTTCGGCACCACCGAGTCGCTGATGCTGCTGCCCTACTGGACCAACAATTGCATCGATTCGATGGAAGGCCTCCTGTTCGAGTCGTCGACCACCACCCCGTACCACTTCATCAATCAGAGCGAGCTGTCGGTCACGCCGTCCGACGCTATGGTCGGGCTCCCGTACGGAGGGCTGGACGTGGCCCTCGGCATCCAGCATCTCCAACAGCTGGGGGTCCGCTACTTCCTGGCGTCGTCGACCACCACCGAGAAGGCGGCCGATGCCGACCCCTCGCTCACCCAGGTCGCCTCCAGCGGCCCCTGGCACAACATCTATAACGGCGAGGTCCTCGACACCACCTGGAAGGTGTACCGGATCGCCGGCTCCCAGCTGGTCCAGCCGCTGACCAACCGACCGGTGGTGTGGCAGGGCGTCGGCGCCGCCCAGACCAGCTGGCTGAATCCGGCGGTGGCCTGGTACGACAACCCGTCCGGTTGGGATGTGGTGCCGGCGGCCGGCGGCCCCGCCAGCTGGGAGCGGGTGGCGGTTGGTGACACATCGGCCCCCAAGGTTCCCGAGCCGCCGACCTCGGTGACCGACGTCACCCAGACCAACAGCTCCATCAGCTTCCATGTGGACAGGGTCGGCACCCCGGTGGAGGTGAAGGTCTCCTACTTCCCCAACTGGCAGGCCACCGGGGCGCAGGGCCCGTGGCGGGTGGCCCCCAACCTCATGGTGGTCGTCCCCACCAGCCACGACGTCACCCTGCACTACGGGACCACCGCGGTCGACGGGGCCGGTTGGCTGATCACCGCCGCCGCGGTGTTGGCCGCGCTGGTGCTGGCGGTGCTGGGGTGGCGGTTCCGGCGCCGGATCAGGCACCGGGGCGGGTGGCGTCCGGTCTGACTGTCGGAATCGAATGGCACGTGTCACACTGGGGACGGTGTCGAGCCGACCTCGACCAACCCCGTCGTATCTGGCGTATGAACCTTGTGCCAGTTCAATCGAAAATGAGGCACTCCGCTGGATACTCGAGGGATAGCGACTCCGCCGATCCCGGCCCGGCTGACGACGTCCACTCTGGATCGGACTGAGCTCAACGAGACCGTCGGCGGATCTCCGGCCGGGCCAACCGGCGGCGGGTTTGCCGACCTGTCTCGTCAGGTCAAGCAAGCGGGACTCCTCGACCGCCACTACGCCTCGGACAAGATCCGAATGGGAGTCAACGCCTTCCTGCTGGCGGCCGGATGGGCGGCGTTCTTCGTCATCGGCGACTCGTGGTACCAGCTCCTCGTGGCCGTCTACCTAGCCCTGGTGCTGGGCCAGGTCGGCTTCGTCGCCCACGACATCGGGCACCGTCAGACCCAGCGCTCCCGCCGGCTCAACGACCTCTTCGGGCTGGTCAATGCCAACCTCTTCCTGGGCATGAGCTACGGCTGGTGGGTCGACAAGCACACCCGGCACCACACCCGCCCCAATCACGAGGGCAAGGACCCCGACATCGGCACCGGCATCTTCGTATGGACGGCCGGCCAGGCCGGGGACAAGCGCGGCGCCGGCCGACTGTTGGCCCGCTACCAGGCCTTCCTGTTCGTTCCGATGCTCATGCTCGAAGCCCTGCACCTCCAGATCGCCGGCATCAAGGCCCTCCCGGCCCGTACCACCCGCCAGCGGACCAAAGAGGCGGTGCTGTTGGGTCTGCACATTGCGCTCTACCTGGGGCCGCTGTTGTTCGTGCTGTCACCGGTCCGCGCCCTGGTCTTCCTGGTGGTGAACCAGGGGCTGCTGGGGCTGTACCTCGGAAGTGCCTTCGCCCCCAATCACAAGGGGATGCCGGTGTTCAGCGAGGACGACACCACTGGCTTCCTCGAACGCCAGGTGGTCACCGCCCGCAACGTCCGGGGCGGGTGGGTCAGTGACTTCGCCCTCGGTGGCTTGAATTACCAGATCGAGCACCACCTGTTCCCGTCGATGCCCCGGCGCAACCTTCGCCGGTCCCAGCCGCTGGTGAAGGCGTTCTGCCAGCGCCACGGCCTGGTCTACAACGAGACCGGCTTCGGGGCGTCGTACGTCGAGGTCCTCCGCCATCTCCACGCAGTGGGCGCCCCGATTCGAGCCCGCATCGCCGGCTGATCCCGGCCCGGGCCCGGATGCGGTGCCCGGTCAGAAGGTTCGAGCCGCGGGCCGTCTCAACCCGGGAATTGCCCACGGGGTCGGCCACCCGGGCTGAGTAGGATGGCCGAGCCATGAGCAGCCTCTCCAACGTCTTCAAGGCCTATGACATCCGGGGCGTCGTCCCCGGCGACCTCAACGCCGACCAATTCCGGGCCATCGGGGTGGCCATGGCCCGATTTGCCGGCGCCCCCCGGCTGTTGGTGGCCCGGGACATGCGGGAGTCGGGGGTCGAGTTAGCCAAGGCGTTCTCCGACGGTGTCCGGTCCGAGGGGGTGGCGGTGACCGACCTGGGCCTGGCCTCCACCGACCTGCTCTACTTCGCTGCCGGCAAGCTCGATTCCCCCGGTGCCATGTTCACTGCCTCCCACAACCCGGCCCGCTACAACGGGTTGAAGCTCTGCCTGTCCGGGGCCCGACCCATCGGGATGGACACCGGCCTGGACGAGATCCAGTCCACCGCTGAGGCCGTGCTCGACGAATGGGGGGCGGACGGGCCCCCTCCCCTCGACCCCGGCTCCCTGGCCTTCTACGAGGAGCGGTCGGTGCTCGACGACTACGCCGACCATGTCCGCTCCTTCGTCGACGTCAGCGCCCTCCGCACCCTGGTGGTGGTGGCCGACACCGCCAACGGCATGGGCGGCCTGGTGGCCCCCAAGGTCTTCGAGGGCCTCCCCTTCAAGGTGGAGATCCTCTTCCCCGAGCTCGACGGGAACTTCCCGAACCACCCGGCCGATCCCATCCAGCCGGAGAACCTGGTGGCGTTGAAACAAGCGGTACGGGACCTGGGGGCCGACGTCGGGCTCGCCTTCGACGGGGACGCCGACCGGGTGTTCCTGGTCGACGAACGCTCCGAGCCGGTGTCGGGTTCCCTCACCACCGCGCTGGTGGCGGCCTCGATGCTGGACAAGTACCCCGGGGCCACCGTGCTCTACAATTGCATCTGCTCGCGGGTGGTGCCCGAGGTGATCACCGAGAAGGGTGGGGTGGGCATCCGCACCCGGGTGGGCCACTCCTACATCAAGCAGGTGATGGCCGAAACCGGTGCCGTCTTCGGCGGCGAGCATTCCGGCCACTACTACTTCCGGGAGAACTACCGGGCCGATTCGGGGATCATCGCCGCCATGGTGGTGCTCGAGTTGTTGAGCGTGACCGGCAAGCCGCTGTCGGAATTGCTGGCGCCCTACCAGCGGTACTCGGACTCGGGGGAGATCAATACCACCGTGCCCGACCCTGCCGGCGCCGTCGAGGCGATGGCGGCCGAAGTCGAGGCAGCCGGCGGCAAGCTCGGCACCGTCGACCGGCTGGATGGGCTGACGGTGGACCGCGGCGACTGGTGGTACAACCTGCGGCCCTCGAATACCGAGCCGTTGCTCCGCTTGAATGTGGAGGCACCCGATGACGAGTCCTTGGCCCGGGATGTCGCCGAGGTGCAAGCGGCCGTGGCCCGCCTCACCGGCGGGTGACCGATCGACCCGACGAACCGACCAACGTGTTGACTGAGAGGAACCCATCATGCCGCTCGACTCCCTGCTGATCGATGTCCTGGCCTGCCCGGAGGACAAGGGGTCACTGCTCTACTTCGAGGCGGAGGACCGGCTGTACAACCCCCGCCTGCACCGGAGCTACGAGATCCGGGACGGGATCCCGGTGATGCTGATCGACGAGGCCACCAGCGTGGACGACACCGAGCACGCCCGCCTGATGGCCCTGGCTGAATCCGGGGGCGCCCGTCCCACCGGCGAACCCGCCGGATCTTGACTCCCCGGGCTGCCGGCAACCCGCCGGTAGCACCCTCGCCGCTCAGCGTGGACAGCCTCGACATGTGGGGTGCCACCGCCGGCCTCCCCGAACAGGTCGAGGCCGCACTGGCGGCGGCCAAGGGGGTGGCCGGCCTCCCCAACCACCAGCAGGTCGAGAACGTGGTGGTGGCGGGCATGGGGGGCAGCGGGATCGCCGGCGACGTGGTGTTGGCGGCGGCGGCACCCTTCATGCCGGTCCCGGTGACGGTGGTGAAGGGCTACGAGCTCCCCGACTACGTGGGGGCCAACTCCCTGGTGTTTGCCATGTCGTTCTCGGGCGACACCGAGGAGACCCTGGAGGCGGTGGGCCAGGCCTACGAGTCGGGGGCGGCCATGGTGGTGGTGACGGCGGGCGGCCAACTCGGGCGGCTGGCCGGCGAATGGGACGTCCCCGTGATCGGGGTCCCCTCGGACATCCCCCAACCCCGGGCCGCGCTCGGGGCCATGGCCATACCCCCGTTGGTAGTGCTGGAGGAGATCGGGCTGTTCCCCGGTGCGGTCCACTGGGCCAAGTTGGCCGTACGCCAGCTCCGCCGGCGCCGCGACCAGCTGGTCAAGCCGGGAAACCTGGCCGAGGACGTGGCCCGGCGCATCGGCCGGACCATCCCGCTGACCCACAGCTCGCAAGCCCTGGGGGCGGCCGCCGCCCTCCGCTGGAAGGCCCAAGTCAACGAAAACGCCAAGGCCCCCGCCTTCTTCAACGTCTACCCCGAGCTCTGCCACAACGAGATCGCCGGCTGGGGCCAGAACGGCGATGTCACCCGCCAGCTGATCACCCTGGTCAACCTGCGCCATGGGGCCGAGCATCCCCAGGTGGCCCGCCGGTTCGCGCTGGTGGCCGAGGTGCTCCGCGAGGTGGTGGCCGACATCATCGAGGTCCGGGCGGCAGGCGAGGGCGATCTGGCCCAGCTCTTCGACCTGGCCATCATCGGGGACTTCGTCTCGCTCCATCTGGCCGACCGCGAGGGCATCGATCCCGGCCCCATCCCGGTGCTGGACGAGCTCAAGGAGCGCCTGGCCGAGAGCTGACCCGGGGCCCGCGGGGATCGGACCGGGCCGCCCCGGTGGTCAACTGCCTGTGTTGCAGCCGCGTGACGCCCATGTGGCGACCTGGTGAACTCAGGGCGCTCCTAGTGAAACTTGAAGACCGCGGACCTACACTGTCCGGCGTGAGCTACGCGCGGGTCTGTGGTTGCAAGTCGATGCCAGTCGCAGGCGAAACGACCCACGTAAGGCAACTACTGGTTGCTGAGCATGGTGCGGCTTAGGAGTAAGACCTGCCCGCGGCGTTCCCGGTTGTCGGGGACGGGCGGAGATGAGATGACGCGGGCCAATTACGGTGCCGAAGGGTTCACGACCGCTTGCCGGTCGGTTCCGCCGGAACCAGGTCGCCATCCTCACTGCAGGCGAGTGTGGGGTCAAAGACCAGGTCAGCCGCACGTAGCTCACTGCGATCGTCGGGCCGGACCTCCGGCCCGCGATCCATCCACCTCGAAGGCATCCGCGATCCGACCGACCAGGAGGACCGGCCGACCACATCCGTAACACTCACAACACGACTCGGAGGCAAACACGTGAACGTTGTCATCGCGAACGGCAGGAAGATCGTGCCAAACGGGGTACGGACCCTGGTCGAGGAAAAGGTGGGCAGACTGCTCCGCCACTGCCCCGGACTCGAGCGAGCCGAAGTGCACTTCTCGGAGGAACACAACCCGAGGATCCCGAACTGCGAGTGTTGCGAGGTCATCATGTCCGGGCACGGCCGGGTCATCCGTGCCCACGCCTCCGCCTCCGACCCATTGGTGGCTGTGGATTTCGTGGTGGAAAAGCTGGAAAATCAGCTGGCCAAGACCAAGGGCCGCATTGTGGGCCGTCCCCACCCGAGCCGACGGGGCTCGGTCCAGACGGTCCGGGCCCGGATTCGGACCGCCTGACCCCCTCCCGGCCTCGGGGCACCGGCTCGCGGCCAGGGGCGGGATTGGTCGGACCCGGACGGATGGTGGGCCGGTCCGTCAGGGAAAGCCAACACGCCGACGGTAGAGTGATTGCCTCATGAGCGTTTTTACCAAGGTCCTTCGCGCCGGCGAGGGAAAAAAAGTCCGTCGTCTGGCCGACCTGGTCCCGCTGGTCAACGCCCTCGAACCGGAGATCGAGGCGCTGAGCGACGCCGAGTTGCAGGCCTTCACCCCCAAGTTCAAGGAGCGCCTGGCCAACGGCGAGACGCTCGAGGACATTCTGGTCGAAGCCTTCGCGGTGGTCCGGGAAGGGGCCTGGCGGGTGCTCGGCCAGCGCCACTTCGACGCCCAGCTGATGGGGGGGATGGCCCTCCACTTCGGCTGGATCGCCGAAATGAAGACCGGTGAGGGCAAGACGCTGGTCTCCACCTTGCCGGTGTACCTCAACGCCCTGGCCGGCAACGGGGTCCACATCGTCACCGTGAACGACTACCTGGCCACCCGCGACTCGGAGTGGATGGGACAGCTCCACAAGTTCTTGGGGCTGACGGTGGGCCGGGTGGGCCCGGACATCGAGGACGCCGAGTCCAAACGGGCCGCCTACAACGCCGATCTCACCTACGGGACCAACACCGAGTTCGGGTTCGACTACCTCCGGGACAACATGGCCCGGACCAAGGACGCCATGGTCCAGCGGGGCCACCGCTACGCCATCGTGGACGAGGTCGACTCCATCCTCATCGACGAGGCCCGTACCCCGCTGATCATCTCCGGCCCGGCCGCCGAGTCGGCCAAGCTCTACTACCAGTTCGCCGGCATCGTCCGGACGTTGCGCAACGAGGACGACTACGAGGTCGACGAGGAGAAGCGCACCGTCGTCCCCACCGAGTCAGGCATCGAGAAGGTCGAAGGCCAGCTCGGGGTGGACAACCTCTACGACGCGGTGGCGGTGAACTACGTCCACCACCTGACCCAGGCCCTCTACGCCAAGGAGCTCTACAAGCGGGACAAGGACTACCTGATCGCCGACGGCGAAGTGAAGATCGTCGACGAGTTCACCGGTCGGACCCTCGATGGCCGGCGGTGGTCCGACGGTCTCCACCAGGCGGTGGAAGCCAAAGAGCGGGTGCGGATCAACGAGGAGAACCACACGTGGGCGACGGTGACCCTGCAGAACTATTTCCGGCTCTACGAGAAGCTCGCCGGCATGACCGGCACCGCGGAGACCGAGGCTTCCGAGTTCGCCAACACCTACGACCTCCCGGTGGTCCCCATCCCCACCAACAAGCCGATGGTCCGGACCGACAATCCCGACCTCGTCTACAAGTCAGAGGACGCCAAGTTCAATGCGGTGGTGGAAGACATCGCCGAGCGCCACGCCACCGGCCAGCCGGTACTGGTGGGCACCGCTTCGGTGTCCAAGTCGGAGCACCTGGCCCGGCTGCTGGAGAAGAAGGGCATCCCCCACGCCGTCCTCAACGCCAAGCAGCACTTCCGGGAGGCGGAGATCGTCGCCCAGGCCGGCCGGGTGGGAGGGGTGACGGTGGCCACCAACATGGCCGGTCGAGGCGTCGACATCATCCTGGGCGGCAACGCCGAGGGGATGGCGGTGCGGGAGGCCAACGCCCGGGGCATCGACCTCACTACCGACGAGGGTGCCGCCGAGCTGGCCAAGATCCGGGATGAATTCGAGAAGATCTGCACCCAGGAGGGAGGAGAGGTGCGGGCGGCCGGCGGGCTGTACGTCCTGGGCAGTGAGCGCCACGAGAGCCGCCGGATCGACAATCAGCTCCGGGGCCGTTCCGGCCGCCAAGGTGATCCGGGGGAGAGCCGTTTCTTCCTTTCCCTGGAGGACGACCTCATGCGGCTGTTCGCCACCGGCGCCATGAACTGGGTAATGGGGAGGGCGATCCCCGACGACATTCCCATCGAGGCGAAGATGGTGACCAAAGCCATCGAGCGGGCCCAGAACACCGTCGAGGGGCGCAACGCCGAATCCCGCAAGGACGTGCTCAAGTACGACGATGTGATGAACGAGCAGCGCAAGGTGATCTACAAGCGCCGGCTGCAGATCATCGAGGGCGAGGACCTTCACGAGGAGACCCTGGAGCTCTTGGAGACGACCATCACCGCGCTGGTGGAGGCATCGTGCCCGACGGACTACCCCGAAGAGTGGGACCTCCCTCGTCTGATCACCGAAGTCACCCAGTACTACCCGTCCAAGTTCGTCGAGGATGATCTGGCCGAGGCGACCACCGCCGGCCAGGTGGCCGAGAGCATCCTTTCCGAAGCCCTGGATCTCTACGCCGAGCGGGACGAGACGATTCCCGGCGGAGCGGAGACCGCCCGGCAGCTCGAGCGCGACATCATGCTGCAGATCCTCGATCAGCGGTGGCGTGACCACCTGGCCGAGATGGACCTCCTGCGGGAGGGCATCAACCTCCGGGCGATGGGCAACCAGGATCCGCTGGTGGCCTGGCAGCGGGACGGCTTCGAGATGTTCGGCAAGCTGATGGACGGGATCGACGATGACTACCTGCGCTACGTGTTCCACGTCCAGGTACTGGCCGAGCCCGCCCCGGAGCCGGACCTGGCCCAGGCCAGCTACATCGCCGCCGACGACCCGGTGCAGGGGAGCGGATCGATGTCCGCCGCCTTCGCGGTGGGGCCGACCGTCGCGGAGATGGCCGAGGTGGCGGCCGAGGGTGGAGCCAACGGCTCGGGCGCCGGTGGGGGTCCCGTCGGGGTCACCAACCGGATGGCCGAGGACGGGGAGACCCAGGTCCCGATCGTGAAGTCCGACAAGGAAAAGATCGGCCGGAACGAACCGTGTTGGTGCGGGAGCGGCAAGAAGTTCAAGTTCTGCCACGGCGCCAACTGAATGCCGGCGGCTGAGCCTCCCCGACGGGGGGGCGGAGAACCTGATCGCGTCGATATCCGGGCGGCCATCGCCACCACCACCGACCGTCTGCGGGAAGCCGAGCACTTCCTCGGGCTCGAGCACCTCGAGAAGCGCCGGGCCGAGCTCGAAGCCGAGGCTTCCGCCCCCGGGCTGTGGGACGACGCCGACAACGCCCGCCGGGTGACCACCGACTTGGGGCGGATCAGCGAGGACATCGACATGTTGGCGGCCCTGGCCGAGCGACTCTCTGACGCCGAGACCCTCTTCGAGATGAACGAGGAGGAGGGCGACGACTCCCTGCGGGGCGAGGTCGAAGATGCTCTGGCCGAACTGGACCTCCGGTTGGGGGCCCTGGAGTTGAGGGCGCTGTTCGCCGGGGACTACGACGATGGCGACGCGGTGGCGGAGATCCACGCCGGAGCCGGCGGCACCGACGCCCAGGACTGGGCCGAGATGATGCTGCGGATGTACACCCGCTGGGCCGAGCGGCGTGGCTTCGAGATCGAAGTCGAGGAGGCGACCCCCGGGCAAGAGGCCGGGCTGCTGTCGGCCACCTTCATCGTAAAGGGCAGGTACGCCTTCGGCCTGCTGTCGGTGGAGCGGGGCGTGCACCGGCTGGTGAGGATCTCGCCGTTCGATGCCCAGCACCGCCGGCAGACCAGCTTCGCGTCACTGGACGTGGTGCCGTTCATCGAGGACGTCTCCGACGAAGTCGAGATCGACGAGAAGGATCTCCGCATCGACACCTACCGCTCGTCGGGTGCGGGTGGCCAGCACGTGAACAAGACCGACTCGGCGGTCCGCATCACCCACAAGCCCTCGGGGATCGTGGTGCAGTGCCAGAACGAGCGGTCGCAGTCCTCCAATAAGGCCGAGGCGATGGCGATGCTGCGCTCAAAGCTCCTGGAGCAGGAGGAGCGCAAGCGCCGCGAGGAGATCGCACGCGAGAAAGGAGATGCGCAGGACGTCAACTTCGGGTCCCAGATCCGCTCCTATGTCCTGCATCCATACA
>DASXFR010000070.1:0-8987 GCA_036489495.1 Acidimicrobiales bacterium
CTCGTCGACCGGGGTGCCCATGAACTCGCGCATGAAGTGGAACCGGTCGAGCATGGCCAGCACCGCCATACTGGTGACCTCCGGGTCGAGATCGCCCGACGGGTGGGCCGCGGAGATCTGGGAGGCCATGCCCTCGTGGAGAGCGGAGTACATCCGCCGGACCTGGTCACCGATTCCCCCGCTGATGCTGGCCAGTTCTGTCCAGGATCGGAACAGCGGTGCGTAGCGCAACCAGAGGGACGAGTACCCACCGATCCAGGTCCGCAGGTGGTCCCAACTCTCGCCGTCGAGGGCGGTGCCAGCTTGGAATATGGCGTCGTAGGAGAGGCTCGAGACCTCGGAAGCCGCCTCCATGGTCAGGGCCCGGATCAGGTCCTCCTTGTTGGAGAAATAGAGGTAGAAGGTCCCGTGCGAGGTGTTGGCGATCTTGACCACGTCGTTGACCCGGGTGCCTTGGTAGCCCCGTTCGTCGAACGCCTGCATGGCCGCGTCGAGGAGGTTGCGCATGGTCTGGCGCCCCTGACTGCGCAGCGCCCGCTTGCTGGCCGGAATCCCGACCGTCGGATCGGCGACCATCAGCGGGGCCACTGACCCCGCCTTGTTCACCGGTCGCCGTGGGCGGCCGCGGCCCTTGCCCGCATTGGTGGTCACAGAACCCGAATCGTACTCCGGCCGGGAAGTAACCTGACATGGTGGTCAGTGTTGGTGGGTTCCGTCGCCGGGTGGACCGCCCCGGGTCGGAGACGACCGGAGGGCGACCCTGGTGACCGAGGTCGGCATCACTCTGGCCGAGGCGATCGAGCGCCATGTCCACCCCCGGGACTCGGTGCACCTGATGCTGGGCCACAGCCGCTGGACCGCCGGTGCCCGGGAGATGGCCCGGCAGTTCTGGGGGTCCGACCCGCAGCTGACCCTGGTGATGACCAGCCTCGGTGCGCTCAGCGCCCTCTTCTTCCGGGGCGGGCTGGTCACGCGGGTGGTGACGGCCTATTCGGGGAACAGTTTCCCCACCTACAGCCCGAACCCGATCTTCCGCCAGGCGTATGAGTCGGGCCAGGTGACGGTCGAGCACTGGTCGATCCTCACCCTCGCCCAGAGGCTGGAGGCGGCGGCCCGGGGGTTGCCGGCCATGGTCACCGGTTCGTTGGTCGGATCGGACATGGCCGCCAACGACGGCTTTTCCAGCCTCGAGTCTCCCTACGGGCCGATTGGGGTGTTGGCGCCGCTGGCCCCCGACGTCGCCCTCTGTCACGCCGCAGTGGGCGACACCCGCGGGAACCTGGCGTTTTCGGAACCGCTGCTGGAGGGAGTGTGGGGCGCCTGGGCCGCCCGCCGGGGCGTGGTGGCCACGGTGGACCGGATCGTCGACGACCTCGACGGGCTCGGTCATCGGGTGCGGGTACCCGCTCACCGGGTACTGGCGGTGGTGGAGGCCCCGTTCGGCGCCCACCCCGGCGGCCTGTACGCGCCGGGCCTGCCGGTCGAGGGGTACGGCGAGGACATCCCCTTCTGGGTGGAGGCGGCCGGGGCCGCCCGCGACGACTTCGACGCCTGGGCTCATACCACCTGCCTCGACCTCCCCGACCACCAGGCCTATCTCGACCGCCTCGGGCACCAACGGCTGGGCGACCTGAGAAGGCGGGCCGATCCCGCCTCCTGGAAGCAAGACGCTGCCGCTCATCCGGTCCCCGAGGACGACGCCGTGAGTGATTGGGAGGTCGCCGCCAGCCTCGGGGCGAGAGAGGTGGAGACGGTGGTGGCCACCCATCAGGCCGACGCGGTGCTGGCCGGGGCCGGGGCGGCCAACCTGGCGGCCTGGGTGGCGGTGGGCCGGATGCAGGCAGCCGGATGGAGCGGGGGACTGACCGCCGAGCTCGGCCTGTTTCACTACACTCCGACCCCGGCCGACCCGTACATCTTCAACCAGCGGGTGTACCCAGGTACGTCCTTCCTTTCCGATGCCTCCACCGTCCTCGGCATGGTGGTGGGCGGATCCGGCACCGCCACCATCGGCTGCCTGGGGGCAGCCGAAGTCGACCGGAACGGCAACCTGAACTCCACCCGGCTGGCCGACGGGCGGTTTCTGGTCGGCTCCGGCGGGGCCAACGACGTCGCCACCCGGGCGGTGGCCTGTGTGGTCGTCACTCTGGCCCGACCCGAGCGGCTGCCGGATGCGGTTGGCTACATCACCGCGCCAGGTCACCGCGTCGAGAGCGTGGTCACCGACCGCGGGGTGCTCCGACGGCTGGACGGGGAGTTCCGGGTGGCGGCGGTCCCGGCCGGCGTCGAACCGATCGACCGCCGGGTCCAGGCCCTGGTGGCCTCCTGCGGTTGGGAGCCGTCGGTGGCCCGGAACGTCGAGCAGCTCGAGCCGGTCGACCCCGGCGAGGTGCGGGCGCTCCGCGAGTTCGACCCGACCCGGTTGTTTCTGCGCTGACGACGTCCGGTCGGAAAGGCCGGTTCAGAGGTGGGGTCGGGCGCCTCGGCTGGCCAGCACCTGTTCCATGGCTCCGAGGGCCAGGTCGGCACTTCCGGCGAAGGCGACATTGCCGTGCTCGAGGATCACCGCGTCGGTGGCCAGCTCGAGGGCCCGGTCGACCTGCTGTTCGACCACCAGCAGCGCGGTGCCGGCCGCATTGATCTCCCGGAGCCCGCGGTAGACGGCTTCGATCACCACCGGGGCCAGGCCCAAGGAGAGCTCGTCGGCGACCAGCAGATGCGGGGGCACCACCAGCACCTTGGCCAGCGACAGGAGCCGCTGCTGGCCCCCCGAGAGCGTCCCGCCGGCTTGCTTTCGACGCTCGCCGAGGATCGGGAACGCCTGGTAGGCGCGCTCCAGCGAGGCGGGCACCTGCTTCCGCCCAGCCCGCTGGCGGAAGGCCATCACCAGGTTCTCCTCGACGGTGAGGTTGGCGAAGATCCCCCTCCCCTCCGGAACGTGGGCCATCCCGGCCCGGGCAATCTTGTAGGCGGGCTTGCCGGTGATGTCCTGGCCCCCCAGCCGGATGGTCCCGGCGGTGCTGGGCAGCAGCCCGCTCACCACCCGGGCCACCGTTGACTTCCCGGCGCCGTTCGAGCCGAGCAGGGCGGTGACACTCCCGGCCGGTACCGTGAAGCTGACGTCGAACAGCGCCCGATAGGGGCCGTAGGCGGCACTCACATGGTTGACCTCGAGCGCCGGCGCCCCGAGGGTCACGGCGGTGCCGACGGTGGTGGTCGACCCGGGGGCAAGGTCGGTCATGCGCTGGTCCCGAGGTAGGCGTGGCGAACCGTGGAGTCGGCCATGACCTCATCGAACGTCCCCTGGGCGATCACTGCGCCCAGATCCATCACGATGGTCCGGTCCACCACCTCGGCCACCATGTGGAGATCGTGCTCGACCAGCAGCACGGCCATTCCCCGCTCCCGCTGGAGGGTGCGCAGGACGTTGGCCAGCTCCTGGGTTTCGGTGAGATCGAGTCCCGAGGAGGGCTCGTCGGCCAGCAAGAGGCACGGCTCGGCGACCAGGGCGCGGGCCAACTCCACCAGCCGGCACGAGCCGAGTCCGAGGGCGGATACCGGCGCCTCGGCCCGGTCGGCGATGCCGACCAGGTCGAGCACCTCGGCCACCTTGGTGATCTCGGCCGACGTCGGGCGGCTCCGGTTGCATAGGTCGCGCAAGAGCTGTCCGTCGGCGCATCGGGCTCGCTCGGCCACCAATAGGTGCTCGCGCACCGTCATGTCGGCGAACACCTCCACCCGTTGATAGGTGCGCCCGATGCCGAGTCTGGCCCGTTGGAAGGTGGGCAACCGACCGAGGGTCGCCCCTTTCAGCGCCACCGTTCCGTCCTCGGGCTGAAGCTGGCCACAGATGCAATTGAAGAGGGTGGTCTTGCCCGCCCCGTTGGGCCCGACCAGGCCCACGCTCTCCCCGGTCGCCACCGTGAAGCTGACGTCCCGGACGGCGGCAATGCCCCCGAATGACTTGGTGACCCCGGTGACCGCCAGCAACGGACTGCCATCGGGCGGCTCGATCGGTTGGCCGGCCGGCGGGGAGCGGAAGGCCTTAGGTCTCCTCATGCGCCGCACCTCCTTCTGTCGCCGCGACACCCGTATAGTGCCCTTCCAGTGATGGCACGCTGATCGGCGGTTTGGTCCCGTTGCCGCTCCCGTCCATCGGCGGGGTCGGTGGGTCCGACGAGCTGCTTCCCGGGAGGATCAGCCGTTGGAACCGCATGGTCCACATGCGTTTCTGGAATTCGAGGATCCCCTCGGGGTGGGCGACGTAGGTGAGCGCCCCGGCGGCGAACAGCACGAAGGTGAGGCCGTTGCCCCCGTACCGGGCGGGCAGATAGGTGAGGACCTGCTGGACCACCACATACCCCATGCCGGCCTGGATGGCTCCTTCGATGCTGCTGACCCCGGTGGTGATGACGATCACCACGAAAGCGAGCCCCAGTTGATAGTTGAACTGCATGGCATTGACGGTTTGCTGTTGGATGACCAGCATGGTCCCGCCGAGGCCGGCGACGGCTCCGGAGATGGCGAAGATCTGGATGCGTTGCCAGGTGATGTTGATCCCGATCCCTGCTGCCGCCGTCTCGCTCCCGCGTTGGGCGGCAAGGAACCGGCCGGTGGTGCCGTTGCCGACCAGGGTGACGGCGGCCACGCAGATGACCAGCACGACGATCAGCATGATGAACAGGTTGTGGCCGTTGGCATTCAGGATCCCGAGGCCGACCCACTGATTGGCGACGGTGAGCGCTTTGCCATGGCTCACCCCGATCTGACTGAAGATCGAATTGTCGAAGAACAGGGCGGCGGCGATGGTCATCAGCACCAACCCCAGGCCTTTCAACCGGAGCGATGCCAGGGCCAGGATCACCGCCACTGCCGCGGCCAGGACGGCCCCCACCACCGCACCGGCCAGGAAGTTGAGACCCAGATGGTTGGCCAGCTGGGCGGCGGTGAACGCCCCGACCCCGGCCAGCGTGGCCTGAGCCAGGGAGAGCTGGCCGCCCATCCCGGTGATCAGGGTGATGGAAAGGAAGATCGTCGAGAAGGCCAGCCCGGAGTTGAAGACGCTCTCCCAGGTTTTCGGCATCCACGACAGCATGGAGACGATGAAGGCGGCCAACAACACATACCAGGCGATCCGGATCACCCGGCTCAGTTGTGGAGCCCGCAGCGACGCGGTGGTGGGTGGAGGCGGCGGGTCGACCGACGACAGCGGATCGCTGTCGTCGGTCAGTCTTCGCATGCCCGGAACCAACAACAAGGCGGCGACGAGGACGATGAACGGCAACGACGGGAGCACCGCGGCCGACAGCGAGCTGGTGGCCGGCAGGTAGCCCTGGAGCACGGTGTCGGCCACCCCCATGAGGATGCCGACCAGGGCGGCAATCGGAAATGAGCGCAGGGCGGCCCAGGCGGCGGCGGCGAAGGCGGCCACCAACAAGGTGGCGTAGTCCTGGGCTTGCAGTTGACCGTAGATGGGGGCCAGCAGGACCCCGGCGAGTCCGGCCAGCAGACTGGACACCGCCCAGGCGGTGGCGATCACCCGGCCGGAGTTGACTCCGTCCAGTTGGACCAGGCGCCGGCTCTCGACCGCCCCCCGCATCTGGAGGCCGAGGTTGGTGAACCTCATGAGTATGACCAGGGCGACCAGGACCGCGGCGGTGACCACCACCGAACTCAGGTAAATCCCGTTGACCGGGGTCTGCACCACCCGGAAATAGACGGTGTTGGGGTCGAACAGGATGCTCGGGGAGTTGTACTGGTTCTGACTGCCGAACAGCACCGGCAACAGGGCGGGGATGCCGACGAACAAGGCGATTCCGGTGACCAACTTGGCGGTGAGGTTGGTGTTGGGGATCTTCCGGAAGAGGAAGCGGTCGAAGATCAGCCCGAGGAGCGGCGCGAGGATGACCACCGAGAGGAGGAATGCCAGCCAGACCGGAAGCTGCTCGTTCTGGACCAACTTGGTGTACACGAAGGCGGAGGTGTAGGCCTGGGCACCGAAGGCGAAGTTGAAGACACCGGTGGCCTGATAGGTGAGCACCAGCCCCACCGCCACGATGGCGTAGGTGCAGCCATAGGGGATGCCCGGGACGGCAAAGCCGAGGAAATGCTCCACGCTCCGTCGGACCTACGCGGCGACGCGAGCGCACGCCGGGGGGCGCATGCCGCCCCGGATCCGACCTCTCCTGGAGTGCCGCCGGCTCCCGGCCGGCCTCACGTCCCTGGGGTCCCGGCCGGAGGCGTGACCAGCACCGGATTCTTCAAGTTCACGTTCTGGGCGAAGCATTCGAAGACCTGGTGGCCGGTGGCGGCCACCGGAACGAACTTGGAGCCCTTGACCACCACGTCGGCCGAGCAGGCCGGGAAGGTCTGGGTGGTGTGCAACTTGGTCCAGTCCACCGGGGCACTCAGGCCCCCGGCGGTGAAGTTGGTCAGCTTGTTGATCTGGGCAATGACGTTGGCCTGGGTCACATTGGCTCCCGCCGCCTGGACCCCGGCCCCCAGCAACGCCGCCGACTGCCAGCCCTGCAAGGCCTGATCCGAACTCACGAAGTTGGGCTGGTATCTCTGCATGGCCGTCAGGTAGGCCTGCATGCCGGGGTAGACGCCGGGGAAGGCCGTCGTCACCTGGAAGGGGACGTTCCCGTTCACATTGATGTAGACGCCCTGCATCAGGCTGCTGTACTGACTCAGCAGCGACTGGTCATAGCCGTTGAGCCACAGCTGGTGGACCTTCAACCCGTATTGCTGGATGGCCCGGGTCAGGGTGATGTTGTCCGACGACTGCATGCAGCTGACCACGAAGTCGGTCCCGGTCTGCTGCATTTTCTGCACCGCCGGGGTGTAGTTGCCGCCCAGCCCCTCTGAGAGATCGGTGTAGCTCACCTTGATGCCGGCTTTCCGCAGATTGTTGGCGCTGGCGTTGCAGGCGTTGTACGACGAGGTGATGGCGGAGCCGTAGCTGATGAACGCCACCGACGAGGATTTGGTCTGCTTTACCAGCCAGGCCACCGCACCGGCACCGGCGTCGTAGTCCTGGACCGAACCGCCGGCGGCAAACAGGTTGCTCGGCCCGTTCCAGTTGCCCGACACGTTGTAGCCAAACGTGGGAGTTCCGGACTGGGCGTAGAGGGCCGGATTGAAGAAGAAGGTCGAGACACCCACCGCGAAGACGTGATCCTGGTCGAGAAGGGTGTGGGTCAACTGGGTGAACTGACTTGGATTCGAGCCGTCGTCCAGGTTCTGGGAAAACGCGAACTTGTGCCCGTTGATGCCCCCGGCGGCGTTGACCATCTGGAAGTAGGCCTGCATGCCGGGTGAAAAGGCGTCGAAGTCGGCGGCGATGGAGCCGGTGAGGGTGGAGATGGCGCCGACCACGATGGTCGACCCGGCCGGGCCCCCGGAGGTGCTGGAGGTCGAAGCTGCGGCGGTGGTTGTGGTGCTCGACGACGCTGTCGGGTTCGAGTTCGAACAGCTGGCCAGAAGTCCGGCGGCCAGGAGTACCGCAGTGGCAATTCCGGCCGACCGTGTCGTGGATCTTGTCAGGTGTTGCATGTTCCCCCAGTTCCTCACCTCTACGCACCCGTGGTGCGAGCCGGTACCATCTTGCCTCTCCCCAAGGTCCCGTGGGCGGCGCGTCCAGGCACCACCGTCACGGTTCCGCAAGGCATGGCGATGCACTGTACCTCGGTTCTCGAGTCCGTTCTATGATACGAGTGTCAGGCATCGGACTGGCGAGGATTGCCCAGGTGAATGGCCGGAATTCCGGTGGTCGCCCGTTCTCCCGGAACCCGTCGAACGCCGGATCCGGTTGCCGCACCGTTTGCCGCCGTGACGTCGAATTCGAATCGATCACGCCACAAGAGAAGAGGAGCCGGAATGGTGAGCAGCGGACGTGAGGCCGTCATCGTCGACGTGGTGCGCACCAACTTCGGCAAGCGTAACGGCGCGCTGGCCCACTGGCACCCGGTCGACCTGTTGGCCTTCGCCCTCACCCATCTGATCGAGCACACCGGGGTCGACCCCGAGCGGGTGGACGACGTGATTGGCGGTTGTGTCACCCAGGTGGGGGAGCAGAGCACCAATGTGACCCGTAACGGGTGGGTGGCCGCCGGCCTGCCCCAGACGGTGCCGGCCACCACCGTCGACCGCCAGTGCGGGTCGTCCCAACAGGCGGCCCACTTCGCCGCCGCCGGGGTGGTGGCTGGGCACTACGACCTGGCCATCGCCTGCGGGGTGGAGGTCATGAGCCGGGTGCCGCTGGCCTCCAACGCCCGCGGCGGCACCGGTCCCTTCCCGCCCTCCTTCCTCGAGGCGGTGGACGGGCGGCTCTGGGCCCAGTTCCGGGTGGCCCAACTGCTGGCCGACCGGTGGGGCGTCACCCGGGAGGAGATGGATGCCTTCTCCCTGGAGAGCCACCGGCGGGCGGCACTGTCCACCGATTCCGGTCACTTCGCCAAAGAGGCGATCCCGGTGCCGATCAAGAACGAGGACGGGTCCTTCTCCGGCGCCAGCCTCGACGCCGACGAGGGGATCCGCCGGGACGGAACCCTGGAGTCGTTGGCCGGTCTCAAACCCGCCCAGAGCTGGGAGCCCGAGACCGCGCTGGACATCACCGCCGGGAACTCCTCCCAGATCACCGATGGCGCCGCCGCCATGCTGATTGCCGAGCGATCGGTGGCCGAAGCCCTCGGCCTGCCCATCCGGGCCCGCTTCGCCCACTTCGCGGTGGCGGCCGAAGACGCCGCCATCGTGTTGTCGGCCCCGGTGCCGGTGACCCACCGGCTACTCGAGCGCTCGGGCATGAAGATCGCCGACTTCGACGCAATCGAGTGCAACGAGGCCTTCGCCGCCATCGCCCTCATGTGGATGAAGGCATTCGACCCGGACCCGGAGCTCTTCAATCCTCGGGGCGGCGCTATCGCCATCGGGCATCCGCTCGGGGCCAGCGGGGTCCGGATCCTGGGGACGATGCTCAACCACCTCGA
>DASXFR010000145.1:0-3050 GCA_036489495.1 Acidimicrobiales bacterium
CCCCGGTCTTCCCGGCGGCGCTGGTGCCACCGGCCCCCGAGCCACCGACCTGCTTGGTCTTGGTGACCGTCGTTTGCTGGGGGGCGACGCTGGGCACGAAGGCGGCCATCAGCGCGAAGGCCACCAGCAGGGCGGCCAGCGGGCCGTAGCCCTTCAGGAGCCGGAGTTCGCCCGGGGAGGTGGGCAGGCGCAGTTTGGAGGTGCCGTTCGGGCTGGCAGCGGCGTCGGTCATAGCGTCTCTCCGATACTCATCAAGCGTCGTCGGCGTTGTCGGACAAAGTCCCAGGCGAAGGCGGCCAGCAGGAGGGCGAGGGCGGCCAGGCCGATCCACACCGCCGCTCCGCCGCCGCTACACGAGCCGCCGGAGGAAGACAGGCTGGCGCAGGCCGAGGTCTTGGTGGTGGGCCCGAGCGACTGGGCGCCGGAGGGACCCGATGCCGCCGGGGTCGAGGTGCCCGAGGTGTCCGGGGTGGCATCGGTGCCGGGGATGAACGGGGTGCCGGCGTCGCCGGGGGTGAACACCGGGCTGGAGCCGCCGGTGTCCGAGGGGCTGGTGTTGCCGGCCAACCCGAAGCTCCCGAAGGCGTTGTGCGGGGGGTCGTCGTTGATGTTGACGGTGGCGCCGCCGAGGTCGACGTCGAGGCCGCCGCCGCCGGCCGGGACCCCGAGGCCGATGTCGAGGAGCGGCAAGGCGTCGTTGGACACCTGGCAGTTGGCGGCGATGAGGGCGTCGTCGAGGGCGGTCTTCAACGGCTGGGCGGCGGTCAGCTGACTCCCGACCACCGCGGCGCCGAGCGCCGAGCCGTCGATCCCGATGGTCAGCGGGGAGACCTTGCTGGTGGCGCCGTTGCCGTCATGGGCGTTGGCGGACAGGGTGACGACCGGGAGATTGATGTGGAAGCCGGTGGGGGCCAGCGCGGTGTTGACGATGCCGATCACCGTGGCCAGCTGGGCCGGCGTCGGGGTGGGAAGCGGCACTCCGGCGACCACCACCGATCCCATGGTGAACGACGCCGCCGAGTTCGAGGCCGCCCCCGACTGCTGGCTGGCCTCCCAATGGAGACCCTTGAGGATGACCAGCCCGCCCAACAGCGAGATCTGGCCGAGGTCGGCCGAGGAGCTGACGTCGCGGGTATTGGCATTGAGCACCTGGGCCACCGCGGTGGTGTCGAGGCCGGACATGTCCAGGGCGCCGGCCACGTTGAAGTCGCCGCCCCGGGTGACGGCGTTGGCCGACGGGGTCTGGGTTACCGAGGCTTGTTCGACCCCGGCGCCGGCGCCGGTGCCGTTGAAGGTGCCGGCCACCGTGAGGGTCTGGTTCGGGGGTTTGGCATTGTTCTCCAGCGCCACCGGCTGGGGGAGGCTGGACGCGGCTATCGTCGCCGGCTTGCCGCAGCTGGCGGTGGTGAGGACGGTGCCGATCACCCCGAGATTGAGGGTCTGGGAAGTGGCCTTGGCCAGGTCCTGCTCGTACTCGGCGTTGGCGTTGGACAGGGTGATGGTGTAGCCCAGCCCGCCGGTCGAGGGCACCAGCGATACCGCCGAGGCGGTGGCGGTGGAGGTGCCGGGATAGAAGGCGGCGGCGTCGGCCGAGGCGCCCCCGGAAGTGGCGATGAGGGTCAGGGTGGTGGCGGCGAACAGCACCAGGGCGACGCCGGTGCGTAGATAATTTCGGAGACCCGACCTCCGTGATGGCCCCCCGAGCTGCGACCCTCCGAGGCGCGATGAACGCATCACCGAGACTCTCCCCCTTCCCCCTGCCAACGATTTCCCCTCACTGTAGCTATGGGGGGAACGCTGTACCTGGCGGTAACTTTCGAAATGGCCTGATTTGCTGCGGTTTAGAACCGGTTCTACTGGTCTCCGGATGCCCGGCTCGGGGCCGGCTGCGGGCCCCGCAACAGGCGCCCCGGGAGGGCCCCGGTGGCGGTGTCGTGGTCCCGGACCACCGTCCCCGACTTCACCGTGGCGATATACCCACGGGCCCGCTGGATCATGCGCTGGCCGGCGGCGGGGAGGTCGTAGACCAGTTCGGGGGCCTCCAGGGCCAGGCCCTGGTGGTCGATGACATTGACATCGGCCAGGTAGCCGGGGGCCAGCACCCCCCGGTCGCCAAACCCGTAGAGCTGGGCGGTGCGGCGGGTCTGGAGGTGGACCACCTGTTCGACCGGGAGCTTCGGGCCCCGATGGCGGTCCCGGGCCCAGTGGGAGAGCATGAAGGTGGGCAGGCTGGCGTCGCACAGCACCCCGCAGTGGGCCCCCCCGTCGCCGAGCCCGAGGACGGTGGCCGGATGGATGAGCATCTCTCGGACCGCGTCGAGGTTGCCGGCGGCGTAGTCGAGGATGGGCAGGTAGAGGAGCTCGTGGCCGTCCCGGCCCAGCATCAGGTCGTAGAGCACCTCCATCGGCGGACGTCCCTCCCGGGCGGCCACCGCCGCCACCGCGGAGTCCGGGGCCGGCTCGTAGTCGGGCGGGTCGCCGAGCGGGAAGAGCTTGTGCAGGCTGGCCAGCAGCAGGGCCACGAATCCGCCCGGGGTCGGGTCCTCGGCCAGCATCGCCGCCCGCACCTCCGGGGTCCGCAGCCGGGCCACCCGCTCGGCCAGCGGGAGGCCGGCGATCTCGGCGTAGGCCCGATGGTGGGAGAAGGGGTGGGTCTTCGACTCGAACCCGACCATCAGCGAGGTGGGCTTGCCCGCCACCTGGGGGACCAGCCAGGCGCCCTGCCGGTTGGCGGCCACGCCCCGGTCCACCCACTCGCGCCAGAGGTCGGGGGCGAAATCGGGCTGGAGGACCTGGTAGGTGACCGGCACGCCGGCCCGCTTGGAGATCTCCGACATCCAGGCGAACTCGCCGTCGAGGTCGATCATGTCGCTGGCCAGGGAAAACACCCGGTGGCCGGCCTTGCCCAGCGCCTCGCCGATGGCGATCAGCTCGTCGGCGGGGGCGTAGGTGCCGGCGGCCAGCTCCCCGTCCTTGGCCCGGTGGAGGATGGTGCGGGTCGTGGAGACCCCGATGGCGCCGGCGGCGACCGCCTCGCGGACGAGTCGGGC
>DASXFR010000021.1:0-8134 GCA_036489495.1 Acidimicrobiales bacterium
GGACGCCATGCTCGACCGGTTGGCCGACGCCATTGACAAGCACCTCGACACCGACGGCCTGCTCCGCATCATCGAGCACGGACCCGGCTCCGGGCTCCCGTTCATTCCGCCCGGCGCTCCCTGAACGGGTTCAGCGGGCACACGGGATACACATGAGCCGACTGGTACAGGCCATCATCCTGGTCGAGGACCTGGCCGCCGCCCGCCGACGAATGACGACGCTCGGCTTCGCCGTCGACGACGGGGGTCGCCATCCGGGCCGGGGTACCGCCAACCTCATCGTCCCGTTCGGACACGAGTATCTCGAACTCCTGGCCGTCGTCGACGACGGTGAGGCCCGTGCCGCTCCCCAGGGGCGACCGGTGCTCGACGCCCTGGCTCGGCGAGGACCCGGCTTGGCCCGCTGGTCGGTGGAGCCACCCGACATCGACGCCACCGCCAGACGGCTGGGGCTCCCGGTGGAGCCGAGGCAACGCGTCCGTCCCGACGGTGAGACGGTGGGCTGGCGAGCCGTCGGAGTTGATGAGGCGTGGGCCCAACCCTGGCGATGCGCCTTCATGACCTGGGATGACCCCCGATTCCGTCCTGCCCGTCGAACATCCGACCACCCCAATGGGGCGACCGGCTTCGCCACCCTCGAAGTCAACGTTCCCGCCGGGGAGGAATTGGTTCCCTGGCTCGGCGAAGGTCTTCCCGCCAAGCTCGAAGTCCGAAGCGGTGACGAGGTGGGACCGGTCAAGCTGTGGGTGTCGACGTCCTCCGGCTCGCTCGAACTCGAGTGACCCCGTCTCAGTCGAGACGGAGGGTGGCGATCCCGTGGGCCCGGAGCTCGAACGAGCCGTCGAACGGCACCAACGGCCGGCCCCGGAGGTCGACCAGCCAACCCGACCGGCTGTCGATCTCGGCGACGGCGGGGACGTCGCTCGGGTTGAACACCCGGACCTCCAGGGCGCCCGCCTCTCGTCGGACCGAGGAGACCTCGACCCCCCGAATGGTGAGCGGCGATCCCGATGCGGGTCGAGTCCCCCCACCGAAGGAGCCCACCGGCACCAGCGGTAACAGCACGTCGTCCGCCAACCGGTAGGGATCGGAGGTGTCGACCGACAGCGCATACCGGGCCTCGACCGGTCCGATCATTTGTGGACCCTCGATCGGGGTCATCGGACCGGCCGGCAGGGGGCGGGTGATCATCCCGAAACGGGAAAGCATGCCGGTGGACCGAAGCAAGGTGAGCGCCAGTCCGGTCGCCCTCGGTCCGGCCCCGTCGACCTCCTCCACGTCGACCAGCTCGTATTCGAGGAGCCCCTCGTGGACCAGGGTGAGGCCGCCGGCGGTGACGAACCGGCGGGAGGGAAAGGTGGGGGTAGGGAACTCCTCGTCCCGGCCTTCGGCCGTCAGTCCCCGCTCGACCACCGTGAAGGCACACTCGGCCCGCGAGGTTCCGGCCGGTTCCGGCAGCGGAAAGTGGGCTTGCAACCGGTGGTCTCTGGACGGATTGTCGAAAGAGGTATGCACCCTCACCGCTGATTCGTCGGCCCGGAGCTCCAGGGTGGTGGTGACTTCGGCGGTGCGGGATCCGACCCGGGCCCGCTGGTCGCCGTCGACCCGCTCGGGCCAGCGGTAGGTCGATCTCACCATCACCGTTCCCCGCACCGGGCCCCGGTCCCCGATGGCGAGGGTGACCGAGTCGGGAGCGTCGACGACGCTGTCGTTGGCCGGCGGGGAGTAGTTGTAGGTGTCCCCGTGGTCACCGCTGTCAACCAACCGCCCGTAGCCGCCGACCCCGTTGAGGGCGAAGGTGCCGTCGGACGGATTGACGTCCACCGCCAGCAGACCGTTGGCCAGGGTCAGGCCGGAGTCGGCATCGCCCTCGATCGAGACCGGATGGGAGAGCGGGGCCGGCTCGAATTTCGCCCAGCCGAATCCGGCAACCGACTCCTGCCGGCCGAGGATCCGGCGCATGGCCGGCTGGTCGATGGTCACCCGTACCTCGGTGTCCGGATAGGCGGTGAGCTTGGTGAACAACTCCCGCTTGACCTCCTCGATGGGGACCCCGTCGGGGGGTTCGGACCCGATGGTCAGGGTCAGGTCGAGCCCGGTGGCGTCCTCGGCCAGGACCACCGCGGTCACATAGGTGTCGTCGTCAATCCGGGCCCCCTGGATGAGCCCGAGCATGCTCAGCACCGAGTTGCCGTTGAGGGTGATGGTTCCGGGAAGACCGGCCCGCTGGGATATCACCTGGATGTCCGGTCCTGGATCCCCGAGGACCGGGACCACCAGTTCGACCATGCCTGACCGGTTACGCGACGATGGGTTGACCACCGTGGTGCCCGGATGGGCGAGCGAGAGACCGATGGCGGTCACGACTTCGCTGGTGAGCCCTTCACCGATCTGGCGGGCTTCGGCGTACCGGTGCAGCACCGAATCGACCACCTCGTCGACCGAGCAGGCGCAGATCGAATCGTGGGCGGCATTGCGGACCATCAGCTTCCAGGCCACCTCGAGGAAGGATCCCGGCCAGGCGTCGGCGGGGAGGTAGAGGGCGCTGAGCGGCTCGGCCCGGCGCTCGAGCGCTCGCTCGGCGCGGGCCGCCGCCTGTTTCACATCGACCCGGTTGGAACCGACTCCCATCAGAAGGTTCGAGCGATAGCCCGACCGGAGCTCTCCCTGCCACTCCGGCAGCCCCTCGATGGTGAGCTCGGCCAGATAGTCGGGAAGCGAGCTGATGCCGAGCTCGAATTCGCCCTGCATCTCGTTGGCCTCGGCGACCACCCGCCCGAGCCAGGGTTGCGGCCGTTGATGGTCGGTGCCGTTCATGAACAGCAACGGGGCGTCGGGGGCCAGGAACGACCCGATCTCGTCCACATGGGCGCGGAGGCGCCGGATGAGCGCCTTGGCATCGTCGGGCAGCGCGGCGCCGTTGCCGTAGCCGGCCACCAGATACTCGGCCCGGACCCGGGATCGGTCGGGCGCCTCCCAGACGAAGGCCGAGGTGTGGATGGCCGACGGGACGCCCCGCCACACCACCGCGTGGTCGAGGCCGGCCAACCAGAGGATCTGCGGCATCTGGGCGATGTGCCCGAACATGTCCGGCAGGTAGCCGACGTCCATGACCCCCCCGAACGCGGTTCCCCTTCGAATGCCGGCCTGGAGGTCGCGGACGATGGTCTCACCGGAGATGAGGAATTCGTCCATCAGGATGTACCAGGGGCCCACGGTCAGCCGGCCGGAGGCGGCCAGGGCTCGTAGGCGGCCCTCGTTCTCGGGACGGATCTCGAGGTAGTCGTCGATGACCGCCAGCTGACCGTCGAGGAGGAAGGTCTTGTACGACGGGTCCCGCTCCAGCAGCTCGAGGAGGCCGTCGATGAGATGGACCAGCTTCAGCCGGAAGGTCTGGAAGGGGTCGTACCATTCCCGGTCCCAGTGGGTGTGGGGGACGACGGCGATCCGGCGGGGTCCGGTTTGGCGGCTCTCGGCTCCGGAGCCGGTTGTCGATGGGCTCATGAGGAGAGAGGGCCGTACTCCGCTTCGTACTTCTCGAGCTCGCCGACGATCCGGGCGGCGTCGGCGGTGGTCTGGTCGGTGGCCCGACCCGCATGATCGCTATAGGCGGCGGCCCCCAACTGGCGAAGCAGGTCATCGGCATGGCGCTTGGCCTGGACGGCGTCGATCTTGGCCTGGCCGACTTTCCCCGCCTCGGTGGCCTTGGCCGTCACCACCTCTGCCTGGGCTTTTACCTTGTCCATAAACCCCATCGATGCTCCTCCCTCTCCGGTTGGCGATAGCCACGAGCCGACCACCGAATCGTAGAACCTCCGAGGGTGGTCCGCGCCTCGGGGATGACCACGATCGGCGTGGCGGATCCTGCCGACTAGACAACGGGTATGGGTTCAGCCGGGCAGACGGAGGGAGTGCTCCGTTCGTGGCGGGACCATCTACCGTCGGGAAGCCGGCTCGAGGCGGGCGACCTCGTGGCCGAGGGGACCCTGCTCCGGTCCTGGGCGACCCTCTGGGGTGAGGCTCCGGAGGCGCCGGTGTTGCGAGATGCCGCCCCCACCGGGTCTTCCTCCCTGGCCGGCCTGCCTCATCGCTCCGAGACCTGGTGGTCGGCGGAGGAGTTCGAAGCCGCCACCCGGCGGGCGGCGGGCCGGCTGGCGACGGCCGGCCTGGTCCCCGGGGACCGGGTGTTGTGGTCCACCGGGTCGTCGGTGGCCTCGATCATCTGTCACGTCGGGGCGTTGCGAGCCGGGTTGGTGGTGGTGCCGGCCAACACCGCCTATACCCGCGGCGAAATCGACTACATCGTGTCCGACGTCGGGCCGGCGGCGGCCATCGTCGATGATCCGGTCCGGGGGCAATGGGCCAGCGACGCCTCTGGCCGGCGACTGGTGGTGGCCGGACCGGATCTCGATCTTCCCGACGGCGAACCCCTGCAGCTGGATTCCGCCGAGCCCGAGGACCCTGCACTCATCTGTTTCACCTCCGGGACCACCGGTGCCCCCAAGGGGGCGGTGTTGTCCCATCGCAACCTGCTGGCCGCGACTCGAGCGGTGACCCTCGCCTGGAGGTGGGCACCGACCGATCAGCTCATCCACTGTCTGCCGGTGTTTCACGCTCATGGTCTCTGCGTCGGCGTCTACGGGACATTGCTGTCCGGGGGATCGGCGCTGCTCCTGCCCGGGTTCGATCCCGGGCTCGTCGCCGACTTCGCCTCGACGGGTGAGGCCTCGCTCTTCTTCGGGGTGCCGACCATGTACCACCGCCTGGCCCGATCGGACCGGGCTGCCGAGCTCCGCCATCTGCGCCTCTGTGTCTCCGGTTCGGCCCCATTGCCGGCCGACCTTCACCGTCGGATGGAAGCCATGACCGGGGTGTCGGTGCTCGAGCGCTACGGGATGACCGAAACGCTGATGAACGCCTCGAACCCCTACGGCGCTGAGCGCCGGCCCGGAACCGTCGGGTTCCCCCTCCCCGGGGTCGACGTCGCCCTGGCCGACGATGGGGAGATCAAGCTGCGGGGCCCCAACGTGTTCGGGGGCTACTGGGAGCGCCCAGCTGCTACCGCCGAGGCCTTCGTCGATGCCGACGACGACGGGTATCCATGGTTTCGCACTGGTGATCTCGGTACCATCGACGATGGTTATCTGACCATCCGAGGCCGGTCCAAGGAGCTGATCATCAGCGGTGGGTTCAACGTCTATCCCAGCGAAGTCGAAGAGGTGGTGGTCACCCACCCCGGAGTGGCCGAGGTGGCGGTGGCCGGGACCCCATCGGAGGAATGGGGAGAAGTGGTCACCGCCTGGATCGTCGCCGACGGAAGCGCCCCGTCGGTCGAGGACCTCTCCGTCTACACCGCCGAACGGCTGGCCGCCTTCAAACGCCCCCGCATCGTCCACGTCGTCGGCTCCCTGCCGCGGAACGCGCTGGGCAAAGTGGTGAGGAGCGAGCTCGGACGATGACGATCACCGCCCGCCCATCGTCACCCACCCGCCCATCCCGAAGAGCCGAACGGTCGCTGCTGAATGAAGGGTTCGAGGTCATCGTCGGCCTCGATGAGGTCGGCCGGGGCGCCTGGGCCGGACCGGTGTCGGTGGGGGTGGCGGTCATTCCGGACGGCGTCTCCCCGCCCAAAGGCCTCCGTGACTCAAAGCTGGTACCCGAGGAGGAGCGGGAGATCCTCTTCCCCCGAGTGGCGCGGTGGTGCGTTGATTGGTCTGTCGGTCATGCCGGGCCGGAAGAGTGCGATCAATGGGGGATGACGGTGGCCTTGAGATTGGCCGCGCAACGAGCTCTGGCCGGGCTCATCTGTACCCCCGACATCATCTTGATGGATGGTGCGTTCGACTATGTCAGCGAACCAACCGAAGGGGGCTCGTGTGCGGTCGAGAATCCAGAGGTCCGCACCCTGGTAAAGGGGGATATGACCTGCACCTCCATCGCCGCGGCATCGATCGTGGCCAAGGTGACCCGGGACCGGATGATGCGCGATCTATCCGAGAATTTTCCGCCCTTCGACTTCGACCGGAACAAGGGGTATCCGTCGCCGACCCATCAGACCGCATTGGCCGGCTGCGGGTTGACTTCCATCCATCGGCGGTCCTGGGCGTTTGTCGAGTACCTGCCCTACCGTTGAGATCACACCGGCCTGTGACGCCGCCATAGATACCCACGACGAGCGGCCAACGGCTACCCGCTTCGCACCGTCTTGCTCTCCACCGTGACTACCGGTGAGGTCGGGTAGCTGGTCCCAGGAACCGACAGAGCCGCCAAGTCGTTGAAATTGAGAGTGAATTGGTTCGTCGCGATGATCGACTGGAGGGCCAGGATCTGGCCATTCATGGACGGGCTCACGGTGAAGTCGGCCGTACACGGCGTGTAGAGAAGGACGTTGATCCGAGAGTCGAATGAGGTGGTGTTGGTAAAGTTGATGTCGCCGCCCTTTTTGCACGAGGTTCCATAGGGGACGATGATCGACAGGTTGTACGTGGTTCCAAATAACAGTGTCAACGGTGAGGCAACGAAGTCCGTCGTCCCCGTGGTCTGGATTCCCCCGAGTATCCAGATCATGTCGGTGCTAACGACAAAGGGCGTAAGGATTCCAAGGCCGTAGGTCTGGGGCGTGCAGGTAGGTGCGTAGATCGCAGTCTTGGTCGACAACAAACTGTCGACTAGCGAGACAAGGGTGGTCGGCAAGAAGAACACCGCGCAGCTCACCTGGCCGAGGAGAGTGTTCCCCACCTGGATGACGTTGTAACCCGCGGCCATCAGGCTGGCCACTGTGGGGTTGAGCTGGGGGAACGGCACCGGTGCGGGCATGACCCAGCTGGCGATGGCGGCGTAATTCGACACGACAGAGCCGCCGATGGATGCCTTGGAAATATTGGTGATCGCACCCGTTGCCTCAAGGCTCCCGTGGACGGTTACCGCGTTGGTGTTGGCATTGATGGCGCCTCCGCCGCTCGGCCCCGCGATGGCATAGATACTGCCGTCGATGGTGGGTGTCGAGGTGAGACTCACAGACCCGCCGAAAGCGTAGACACTTCCCTTGATGTGAACGGTGTTGCTGATTGCCAAATTTCCACTTACGTAGAGGTTCCCGTAGATGGTGCATGAGGCGTTGACGTTGACGGCCGAATACGAGATCACGTCACCTTCCAGGACGGTGCCATCCGTGCACTCCGAGAAGGTGCCCCCGTACACGCTGGGAGGGGGCTGGCCGGTTACTTGGTTGACGGCAACGTTCGAGGTGAGTTGCACAGCCCCCGGACTGAACAATGCGAAGGCGAATGCCGGCAACAGCTGTGCCGTAGCGGTGATCCCCACGGTCTCCTGCATCACCACGGGCACCGCATTGGGAGATGTGCCCGTCGACGTCAGGATGGCGGAGGCTGGGGCTCCGGTGTCACAGGCCAGCGGCTGGGTGGCGCCACTGTCGCTGAAGTAGGCAATGCTCACGCTGTAGTTGGAGTTCCCCCCAGCAACCTGGGTAAGGGGCATTGTTCCCGTCTTCGAACACGGGAGCGTCCCGATCGTCTTCCCCCCCATCGCGCTGGTCGCCTGGGTCAGCCCGCTATAGGCGGTGAGCTGGGCTTGTGAGGCGTCGGCGTAGCGATTGGTCGCGCCGAGATTGCCGTCGCCCGACGACACGGCAAATGTCACCGAGGTGATGAGGGCCACCGCGAGGATCAGAACAAATATGAGGGCCTGTCCTTCGTCCCCGGGCGGACGACCGCGCGCCCGGCGATGTCGGGTTGGTCTCAGTCTCTTCGGTATCTCGGGCATGTCAACCAAGCCCCACCATGCAGGTACCCGGGCCGGAGGTGAACACCGTATCGAGTGCGGTGATAGCTGATCTGAGCGGGACGGAGACTGCCGTCGCTTTGGTGCCGCTCGAAGCAGTGAGGGCGATCATCAAGACCACGGCGGCATTGGTGGCCGGCAGCGAAAGGATGGTGAGCCCGGGATTGCCAGTGCTTTGACCGTAGGTCACTGTCCCGCTGTTGCCAGCGACCGCGAGCTGGTCGGTAAAGGTGGCCGATCCGGTCGTGGTGACCGTGCCCGACGTGGGCGAGGTCTGGACGATCGTGCCGGCGGCGGGGGGCGTGTAGACGTGGAGGGTGTAGGCCCAGGTGCC
>DASXFR010000089.1:0-2001 GCA_036489495.1 Acidimicrobiales bacterium
CTGAAGGGAGATCGTGCCGGTCGCCGGCGGCGGAGGCGGGGTTCCGGTCGAGAACAAGGCTTCCGTGGTCGCAAGCAGGGTGGGCTGGACGTAGGCAGCCAAGGTCTGTGCGTTCAGCTCTCCGGTGGTGGGCACGTAGAACTTGATCCCGGGCTGCCCAACCTCGCTGATGCTCTGCACCGTGATCGAGACGGGGGCGGTGCCGTCGGCGAAGATCTGGATCAGGACATTGCCGTTCTGATCGGTGCTCATGCCCGCCGTGGTGGCCCCACCCGCAGAGTTGAAGGTGCCGTTGGTGATCGAGAGCAGCACACCCTGACCGACCATCGGATTCCCGGTTCCCGGGAACTCGAGGTGGACCAGATCGGTCGCCGTCCCGTTGAAGTTGCCCGAGTTGCTGGTCAGCCCAGCCGAGATCATCGGAGGGCTGTCAGCCATGCCACGCGCCTGGAGGTACCAGTTGTCGAAGTCGTCGAAGGCGGCCAGGACACCGGGGTCCATGGAGGGGATGGGCGAGCCCCAGACGACGTTGTCGTAGAGGATCTTGGTGGCGGCCGCGGCCTGTGCCGCCGTGAATTGGCCCGAGGCGCCGTTCCACCATCCGGCTGCCGCGCCCTGGCTCAGCGCAAACCCGAGGGCATTCCAGTCCCCGCCGGCACCAGCTGGAGCGGGACCAGGAACGTAGCCGTAGGACGGGGCGGGAAAGTCGCCGCCACTGGCCGGTGGGTCGGCGCACAGGCCATACCCCTCAGGGGTGGGAAAGCCCGGACCGTAGGTGCCGTACCAGGTGCTGTCGCCGTCGTAGTCGGCGCAGAAGCCCTCATCCGGGAAAGGCGGCTGGGTGTTCGGCCCACAGGCGATCGGCCCGTCGGCGTAGGCGGGTTGGGACACGAGCACGACCGCCCCGCCGCCGATGCACGCCACGACGGACGCGCCGAAGGCACATCCGGCACACACGACTCGGCCCACGACCCGACCGACACGCGACCATCGGCCCAGCCGATGCGGCACCTCCATGCCAGGTGAAGCTGATCTGGGCGGGGAAACGTGTCGGCGTGTGTGGCGCATGTCGCCACCTTCCGCGCAAGGTATCCCCCGAAACCTCCTCCCACCAGGGAGTTCCTAAGTGGGACCATCCCTCCCCCCGTCACTCCCCCGCCCTTGTCGACGTCCTCGGGCCGCGTTCACTTGACGCCGCTTGGCCCGCAACCCCGAGGAGACGGCGAAGTGCGGAGCCGTCCACGTCCAGCGACCGGGACCGCCGGCCAGCTTCCAGCCGCCGTTCGTCACCAGGCCGTGATGGATCACGCAGACCCGACACAAATTGTCGAGCTCGGTCGGCCCGCCCAGATGGAACTCGCGACGCCAATGGTGGGTCTCCAACCCGATCGACACCCCACATCCCGGCACAACACATGCGGGGTCCCGCTCAAAGAGCGCCGCTTCGAGCCGAGCCGGCACCACCCGAGTCTTGCTGGTGATGGTGGTCACATCGGACCCGTCAGTGACCAGCAGTCGGAAGCCGTACTCGCCCAGCAGATCCTTTGCTGCATCGACGGAAATGGGGCCGACGCCGGCGATCTCGCAAACCTCGCCCGGGGCAACGGAACCACGGCGGAGCGCACCGGCATCGACCCGGACAATGCAGTTGGCACCCGCCCGACCCGGTCCTGCGCCAGCCCCACCACCACCATCACCACCACCACCAGCCGCCACACGACCGGTCATCAGATCGACCGCGGCATCGGCCAGGTATTGCTCCCGGGTGTTGTGGACCTTGGCCGAGCGTCCCTGACGGAACAGCTCATTGGCCCGATCGTGCAGCGCAGCCATGCAGCGACCCCAGTCGTCCTCGGTGAAATAGGCCTGGACCCGGACGCCGCCATCAGGCAGCTGGAAGTACCGCAGCGACCGTCGGTTGTACGCCCGAGCCCGGCGATGGCGCTCTTCCTCCCGGCTACGAGCGGCCTGCTGCACCCGGGCCGCTTCCTGGACGAGATC
>DASXFR010000142.1:0-4487 GCA_036489495.1 Acidimicrobiales bacterium
CCGCGCCGCCGCCGCCTCGACCAGCGCACGGAACTCGGCGAGCGTGCCCAGATCGGGATGGATGGCGGTGTGACCCCCTTCGGCGGCGCCGATGGCCCACGGGCTGCCCGGATCGCCGGGGCCGGCCGAGACCGAGCCGTCCCGTCCCTTGCGCCCGGTCCGGCCGATGGGGTGGATCGGGGGCAGGTAGAGCACGTCGAAGCCCATCCCCGCCACGTAGTCCAGCCGCGCCTCCACGTCGGCGAACGTCCCGGGGCGCGACCGGTCCGGGGAGGCCGACCGGGGGAACATCTCGTACCAGGCGCTGCAGCGGGCCTTGGCGCGTTCGGACACGACGCTGAGGGTCTCCGAGTTCGTGTAGTGCCCGGGATCGCCCAAGTCGCCGATCAGGTGGCCCAGGCGGGCCGAGAAGATGACCTCGCCCAGGGTGTCGGCCCCGGCCCACTGCGCCAGTGGAGCGGGCACCGCGTCCTCCAGGCCATGCGGCGCCGACGACAGCCCGGACGAGAGGGTCACCAGGAGGCGGCGCTCGGGCCCCCGGGCCCGGCGAACGGCCTCCTCGACCAGCTCGGCCCCGGTGAGGAATTCGACGGCCAGGTCCTGCCCGGCATCGGCCCGGGCCCGCAAGTCGCGGCGCCAGGTGGCGAACCGGTCCACTCTGGCCCGGACCATGAAGCGGTAGAGCCCGGTGGCGCCGATGGCGATGGTGCCCCGCCAGCGGTCGTCGCCGATCTCCTCCATGCGGGCGGTGGACCACGTCCCGGCCACCGCGTGCCGGTAGCGCAGCTCACACCACAGGGCCTCGTGGCCGTCGACGAAGGCGTCGGCCTCGACGGCGAGCAGGTCCCCGACGCAGGCCTTGGCCGGCCGGCGGCCGCCGTCGACCTGCGGCCTGACCCCCCCGACGACCGGGCGGGAACGGCGGGAGGGAAAGGGGAGGGCGCGTGCCGACAGGGGTGCTGTCGGGTGTGGCTCGTCAGATGCAGAAAGAGAACGACGCTGCGCCGCCGGTGAACTCGCCATGCGGGGGGAGACACCTCCTCATAGGCGTCCCTACCCGACCCCCGCGCGCCATAAACGCTGGATGCAGCCCCCGGCGCAGCCAGGAGGTGCTCCGGCCGGACCGGTCCGGTCCGGTCCGCTACCCCCGGCGCAGCCGGATCAGAGGCGGTACAGCCGGGCGGCGTTCTCCCCCAGCACCTTGCGCTGGACCTCGGGGGTCAGGGCCGACATCTTCTCGGCCACCGTGTCGAGCGGCTTGGGATAGAGACAGGTGGGGTGGGGGAAGTCGGTCTCGAAAAGGACGTTGTCCTCGCCCACCGAGGCGATCAGTGCCGGGACGTTGTTCTTCTCGAACCAGAACGTGGCGTAGAGCTGGCGCTTGAAGTACTCCGAGGGCAGCATGGACAGCTTGTCGAGCTCCTTCGGCGCGTTCTCCGACATCTCGTAGTCGAGGGCTTCGAGGATGAAGGGGATCCAGCCGACGCCGCTCTCGACCGACACCATCTTCATGGTCGGGTGGCGTTCGAGCATCCCGCTGAGGATGATGTTGGTGACCACGCGGGCGTTGCCGATGAAAAGCAGCGTTCCCCCGATGGCCAGCTTGGTGTCGTCGTTCTGCGACTCCCACGGGTAGGTCCCGAAGTAGGTCATCGTCGTCAGGCTGGCCCCGATGTGGAAGTGCACCGGCAGGTGGAGGTCGGCGCAGACGTCCCACAGCGGGTCCCACTCCAGACTGGCCAGGTCGGGCGCCCCCAGGTCCTGGGTGTCCGAGGTCAGGTTGACCCCTCGGAGCCCGAGGCCGGCCACCCGCTCGGCTTCGACCACCGACTCAGCGATGTCCCAGGCCGGCAGCACCGGCATCGGTAGGAGGCGCAGGTTGGACTCCTCCTGGATCTGGGCGATGGCGTCGTTGTAGATCTGGACGCAGAGCAAGCGCAGCTCGGGATCCTTGACCACATCGGAGATGCCCTGCCCGCCCAGACCGATGGAATTGGGAAAGCACACCTGCGCCCAGATGCCCGAGTCGTCCATGACCTCGAGACGCGCCTTGGGGTCGAAGGCGCCGAGGTGGATCCTGTCCTGCGTCCACTCGTAGAGCGCCTCGAGGGCGCGACCCTTGTCGCCGTTACGGTCGATGACGCCGCCTCCGCCGGCGAAACCCAGCTCGGCACCGTCGACGACCCACATCGGCCGGCCGTCGATCTGCTCCACATGGGGCACCCGATCCTTGAACTTGGCTGGTGCCCGGCTGGTCCACAGGTCGTGCGCCTCGGTCAGATGCGTGTCGGCATCAATGACCCGGAGGCCTTCAAGTGCAAGAGCCAATGTCCCTCCCGAGCTCAGCGTGACTGAAATACCCTAGGGCCAAAGGGGGCGAAGATGCCGGTAGAGCAGATCAACGGATTAGGTATCGCGTACGAGATCATCGGGGATGGCGAGCCCTGGTCCATCACTCCGGGCGGCCGGTTCAGCAAGGACAGCCCGGGCGTTCGCGAGTTGGCCGAAGCCCTCGCCGCGACCGGGAAGCGGGTGCTCATCTGGGACCGGCCGAACACCGGCGCCTCCGAGGTCAGCTTCGACGGCGATTCGGAGTCGGTCATGCAGGCTGACGTCCTGGCCGCGCTCCTCACGCATCTCAGCCTGACCCCGGCGGTGATCACGGGCGGGTCCGGCGGCTCACGGGTCTCGCTGCTGGTGGCAGCTCGACACCCCGAGGTCGCCCGCGCCCTGGCCGTCTGGTGGATCAGCGGTGGCCCCTACGGGCTGCTCACCCTGGGGACGCACTACTGCGGGGACTCGATCGCCGCCGCCTGGCGGGACGGGATGGAGGCCGTCGCCGCCCTCCCCGAATGGGCCGAGGTCCTGGAGCGAAATCCGGGCAACCGGGCCAAGCTCCTGGCGCAGGATCCGAAGTCGTTCATCAACACCCTCGAGCGGTGGATGCTGGCCTACTGCCCGCGCGAGGGGGAACTCGTGCCCGGACTGCCCGACACCGTGGCCCGGTCGATGGAGTTGCCGGCCCTGGTCTTCCGGAGCGGGGAGAGCGATCCGCATCACACCCGGGCCACGTCGGAGCGGTTGGCCGAGCTCCTTCCCAGGGCGCAGCTGGTGGAACCGCCCTGGGGTGACCGCGAATGGAACGAGCGGCTCGAGCAGGCGGCCAGCGGCGTCGGCATCTTCTCGCGGTGGCCGCTCCTGGCCCCGCCGCTGGGCGAATGGTCGAGCGCGCTCTAACGCGTTTGGGGAAACCCTAGATCGACCACGCTGGTGGTCGGATCCGGCCAGCGGGTCGTCACCACCTTGGGACGGGTGTAGAAGCGGACACCCTCTGGTCCGTAGATCGCGCTGTCACCGAACAGTGACGACTTCCATCCACCGAAGGAGTGGAAGCCAACCGGGACGGGAATGGGGACGTTGACGCCGACCATGCCGACGGTGACATCGAGCTGGAACCGCCTCGCCGCGCCACCGTCGCGGGTGAACACCGCCACCCCGTTGCCGTAGGGGTTGGTGTTGACCAATCCGACCGCGTCGCCGTAGGACTCCACCCGCACCACGCTGAGCACGGGACCGAAGACCTCGTCGTCGTAGACCCTCATTCCCGGTTTGACGTGATCGACCAGGGTGCAGCCGAGGAAGAAACCCGCCGGCCAGTCGCCCCGGCCGTCGACGACCAGGGTGGCTCCTTCACTCTCCGACTCGTCGATGTAGGACCGGACCCGATCGCGGTGCTCCGCGGTGACGAGCGGCCCCATCTCCGAGGTCGGGTCGGTCCCGGGTCCGATCACCACCGACGGGATCCGCGCCGCGATGGACGACACCAGAGCATCAGCGACGGCACCGACCGCCACCACGACCGAGATCGCCATGCACCGTTCGCCGGCCGAGCCGTAGGCGGCCGAGATCGCCGCATCGGCGGCGGCCCCGATGTCGGCATCGGGCAGCACGACCATGTGGTTCTTGGCTCCGCCCAGCGCCTGCACCCGCTTGCCGTGCTGCGTGCCGGTCTCGTAGACGTGGCGGGCGATCGGCGTGCTGCCGACGAAGGAGATGGCGGCGATGTCAGGATGCGCGAGGAGCGTGTCGACCGCGGCCCGGTCGCCCTGCACCACGTTGCACACGCCATCGGGAAAGCCGGCTTGCGTGACCAGCTCAGCCAGGAGGAGGGACGGCGAAGGGTCCTTCTCCGACGGCTTGAGCACGAAGGTGTTCCCGCAGGCGATGGCGTTGGCCAGCATCCACAACGGCACCATGACCGGAAAGTTGAAGGGGGTGATCCCCGCCACCACGCCCAGCGGCTGCAGCACGGTGTGCACGTCCACTCCGTCGGAGACTCCAGTCGAATGAGCCCCCTTGAGGAGGTGGGGGATACCGCAGGCGAACTCGACATTCTCAATGCCCCGCGCCACCTCGCCAGCGGCATCGCCGAGCACTTTGCCGTGCTCGGCGGTGATCAGGGCGGCCAGCTCGGAACGATGACGGTC
>DASXFR010000147.1:0-5603 GCA_036489495.1 Acidimicrobiales bacterium
CAACGTGTCCCATCCCACCGTCTTCATCGGCCTGCTGATCGGCGGCTCGATCGCCTTCCTGTTCTCCTCCCTGGCCATCCGGGCGGTCGGCCGGACCGCCGGCACGGTGGTCCAGGAAGTCCGTCGCCAGTTCCGGGAGCATCCCGGCATCATGGACTACACCGAAAAGCCCCAGTACGGCCGCGTGATCTCCATCTGCACCTCCGCCTCCCAACGGGAGTTGGCCACTCCGGCGTTGCTGGCCGTGCTCACTCCGGTGATCATCGGGTTCGGCATCAACTACTTCGCGCTGGGGGCGTTCCTGGCCGGGACCATCCTGTCGGGACAGCTGATGGCCAACTTCCTGTCCAACTCCGGCGGCGCCTGGGACAACGCCAAGAAGTACATCGAGGACGGCCACGAGGGTGGGAAGGGGTCCGACGCCCACAAGGCGGCGGTGATCGGGGACACCATCGGTGATCCGTTCAAGGACACCGCGGGTCCCGCCCTCAACCCGATGATCAAGGTCATGAACCTGGTGTCGCTGCTGATCCTGCCCGGGGTGATCACCCTCCACTCCCACACCGGCGCCCGCCTGGCCATCGCCGCCGGCGCCCTGGTCGTGCTGCTGGCCTCGATCGCCTTCTCGAAGCGGAAGACCCAGGCCATGGACACCGAACTGCCGGCCACCGAGGCGGTGGCGCTGGACAACGCGGCCACCGCGGCGGTGGGATCCACCCACGACTGAGGGGACGCCGTCGCCACCGGATCCGACGGCAGACCCCGGGGGGCCGGGTTGACAGCGGCCGACCCATACAGTCACCCTGTGGCCACAGCCATGACTCCCACCGACCAGACCCAGACGACCGCGGACACCGACGCCGCCACCGGCTCCTCGTCCGGCTCGAGCGCGGCCCCCAGGGGGGCAAAACCCCTGGTCATCGTCGAGTCGCCGGCCAAGGCCAAGACGATCGCCGGGCTGCTCGGACCCGACTATGTGGTGGAGTCCTCCATCGGGCACATCCGGGATCTGCCCCGCCGGGCCGACGAGGTCCCCGCCTCGGTCAAGGGCGAACCCTGGGCCCGGCTGGGGGTGGACGTCGACAACGGGTTCAAGCCGCTCTACGTGGTGTCCTCGGACAAGAAAGCCCAGGTGACCAAGCTCAAGCAGCTGGTCAAACGGGCCAGCGAGGTCTACCTGGCCTCGGATGAGGACCGGGAAGGTGAGTCGATCGCCTGGCACCTCCTCGAGGTGCTGGCGCCCCAGGTGCCGGTCAAGCGGATGGTCTTCCACGAGATCACCCGGCCGGCCATCGAACGGGCGGTCACCGAATGGCGGGAACTCGACCGACGCCTGGTCGATGCCCAGGAAGCCCGGCGCATCCTCGACCGGCTCTACGGCTACGAGGTGTCGCCGGTCCTGTGGAAGAAGATCATGCCCCGGCTGTCGGCCGGACGGGTCCAGAGCGTGGCCACCCGGATGGTGGTGGAACGCGAGCGGGCCCGGATGAAGTTCAGCTCCGCCGACTGGTGGGGCATCGACGGCACCTTCACCACCGCGGCGCCGCCATCCGACGGGACGCCCAACTCGTTCACTGCCTCGCTGGTGGCGGTGGACGGGGTGACGCTGGCCTCGGGCCGTGACTTCGATGACACCGGCGCGCTGTCCGCACCGGGATCGGTGATGGTGTTGGCCGAAGCCGAGGCCCGCGGTCTGGCTGCCGGGCTGGAGGGTGCGCCCTTCACGGTGAAGTCGATGACCCACAAGCCCTACCGGCGCTCGCCGGCGGCGCCGTTCATGACCTCGACCCTGCAACAGGAAGCGGGCCGCAAGCTCCGCTTCAGCTCCAAGCGCGCCATGCAGATCGCCCAGCGGCTCTACGAGCAGGGGTGGATCACCTACATGCGGACCGACTCGACCACCCTGTCGGGCGAGGCGCTGGCCGCCGCCCGGGCCCAGGCCGTCTCGCTCTACGGGGCCGACTACGTGCCGGCCAAGCCGCGGGTCTACGAGCGGAAGGTGAAGAACGCCCAGGAGGCCCACGAGGCCATCCGCCCGGCCGGGGAATCGTTCCGGACCCCGGACGAGGCCTCGCGGTCGTTGTCCGGTGACGAGTTCCGGCTCTACGACATGATCTGGAAGCGGACCGTCGCCTCCCAGATGGCCGACGCCACCGGGACCAGCGCCCAGGTGCGGCTGGTCGGGACCACGGCGGCTCCGGCCGCCGGCGACGGACGAGAGGCGGAGTTCTCCGCCAGCGGCAAGGTCATCCAGTTCCCCGGCTTCCTCCGGGCCTACGTCGAGGGCGAGGACGATCCCGACGCCGAGCTGGCCGACCGTGAGGTGCACCTGCCCCCGATGGCCGAGGGCGACCCGCTGTCGGTGGACGGGCTGGAGCCCGGCTCCCATGCCACCCAACCGCCGGCCCGCTTCACCGAGGCCTCCCTGGTGAAGGCCATGGAGGAGTTGGGGGTGGGCCGACCATCCACCTACGCCAGTGTGATCTCCACCATTCTCGATCGCGGCTACGTGTGGAAGAAGGGGACCGCGCTGGTCCCGTCGTTCACCGCCTTCGCGGTGGTCGGACTGCTGGAGCGCTACTTCGCCGATCTGGTCGACTACGGGTTCACCGCCTCGATGGAGGACGACCTCGACGCCATCGCCTCCGGCGACGAGGAGTCGCTGCCGTGGTTGACCCGCTTCTACTTCGGCACCGCCGGGGTGGCCGACAGCTCCGGCAACGGAAACGGGGCGGCGTCGGCCAACGGCTCGGAGGTCCGCCGGCTCGGTCTCAAGCAAGAGGTGAACACCTATCTGGGCGAGATCGACGCCCGCGAGATCAACTCCATCCCCATCGGGACGGGAAGCGACGGGGTCGAGATCGTCGCACGGGTGGGTCGCTACGGACCGTACCTGCAGCGCGGTGAGGACCGGGTCTCGATTCCGGAGGACATGGCCCCCGACGAGCTGACTCCGGCCCGGGCCGAGGAGCTCTTGGAGGCCCCGTCGTCCGACCGGGTGCTCGGGGAGGATCCGGAGACGGGTCTGCCGGTACAGGTCAAGGCCGGCCGGTTCGGCCCCTACGTGCAGTTGGGCGAGGTGGTGGATGGGAGCCCCAAGCCCCGCACCGCATCCCTGTTCGCTTCGATGATGCCGGCCACCCTCACCTTGGAGGAGGCGCTGGAACTGTTGCGCATCCCCCGGGTGGTGGGAACCGACCCGGAGAGCGGCGAGGAGATCGTCGCCCACAATGGCAAGTTCGGGCCGTATCTGAAAAAGGGCACCGACACCCGCAGCCTGCTGACCGAGGACCAACTGCTGACCGTCACGGTGGACGAGGCCCAGGCCCTGTTCGCCCAGCCCAAGGCCCGGCGCGGCCGCAACGCCGCCGGTCCCCTCCGGGAGATGGGCGCCGACACCGACACCGGGTTGCCGATGGTGGTCAAGGATGGCCGCTTCGGTCCCTACGTGACCGACGGGACCACCAATGCCTCCCTCCGGCAGGGGGACGACGTCGACACTCTGACGGTGGAACGGGCTTCCGAGTTGTTGGCCGAGCGCCGGGCGGCCGGCCCGTCGAGCCGGAAGAAGGCGGCCAAGAAGAAGGCGCCGGCCAAAAAGAAGGCGGCCAAGAAGAAGGCTCCGGCTATGAAGAAGACGGCGGCCAAGAAGCCACCGGCGTTGAAGGCGACCGCCGATCCGAAGCCGGTCGCCGGCCCAGAGTGACCGATGGGTCGCGTGGTCGCCTGATCGCCCTCGAGGGGATCGACGGCTGTGGAAAGTCCACCCAGTCCCAGTTGTTGGCCGCCCGCCTGGATGCGATGCTCACCTTCGAGCCCGGGGCGACCCCACTCGGCGGTCAGCTTCGGGACTTGCTCCTCGACGCCGGACTCCCCCCGTTGGCCGACCGGGCCGAAGCCCTGCTGATGGCGGCTGACCGGGCTCAGCATGTCGCCGAGGTGGTGGTGCCGGCGCTCGACGCCGGGGCCTGGGTGGTAACCGATCGGTTCTCGGGATCGACGCTCGCCTACCAGGGCTATGGGCGCGGCCTGGATCTCGCCGACCTGGCCCGGTTGGTCGACTGGGCGACGGCAGGGTTGCATCCCGATCTCACCGTGTTGATCGAAGTTCCCACCCACCTGGCCGAGCAGCGGCTCTCCCGCGGCCGCCGCGATCGGTTCGAGGCGCTGGGGGAGGCCTTTCACCAGCGGGTGGCCGACGGGTTCCACCAGTTGGCCGCCGACGACCCCGACACTTGGACGGTGGTGGACGGCACCGGTCCCGCCGAGGATGTGTCCGAATCGGTGTGGTCGGCGGTGCGATCGAGGCTGGGGGTGCCAACCGGTGGCTGACCTGGAGCCGACCGAGGTACCGGTGGCGGCGCTGTTCGACGGAGTGGTCGGGCAACCGGCGGCGGTCGCCCAGTTGCGGGCCTCGGCCCGTCAGCCCGTCCATGCCTATCTGTTGCACGGCCCCCCCGGGTCGGGCAAGCGGGAGGCAGTGCGGGGTTTTGCCGCTGCATTGTTGTGCCCACAGGGTGGATGCGGGACGTGCTCGACCTGTCGGCGGGCGCTGGCTGGGACCCATCCCGATCTGGTGGTAATGGAGCGATCGGGGGCGTCGCTCAGCGTGGACGATGCCCGGATCATCGGGACCCGGGCCCAGCGCCGGCCCATGGAAGCGTCGCGCCAGGTGCTGGTGGTGACGGACATCCACCTGGCCATCCTGTCGGCCCCGGCGCTGCTCAAGGCGGTGGAGGAGCCTCCCGCCTCCACGGTGTTCGTGCTGGTGGCGGACGACCTCCCCCCGACGTTGGCGACCATCGCCAGCCGGTGCGTGAAAGTCGAGTTCGATCCGGTTCCCGTCGATGCGGTTCGCACCTGGTTGATCGGGCATGGAGTCAGCGAGGACGTCGCCCGATCGGTGGCCGGGGTGTCCGGTGGCCGCCTGAATCGGGCCAAGCTGCTCGCCACCGATCCGGGATTCGCCGAACGGGTCGAACGGTGGCGCTCGGTCCCGACCCGGCTGGACGGCACCGGGGCCGCCGCCTGCGTAGTGGCCTCCGAGCTGCTCAAGTCGGCCGACGAAGTGCTGGGCCCGTTGCGCGAACAGCACGCCGCCGAGATGGCGGTGCTGTCCGAGCGGGCGGAAGCGGCCGGGGCCAAGGGGATTCCTGGCCGCAAAGAGGTCGAGGACCAACACAAACGGGAGGAACGCCGGTGGCGAACCGACGAACTCCGGACCGGGCTGGCCACGCTGGCGGCTGTCTACCGCGACCGGTTGGTCACTGCCACCGACGCCCTCCCGGATTCGGGCTCGCCCGGCGCCGAGGCCGACAGCCGAACGTTGGTGGGGGACGTCGATGCAATTGAACGGGCTGGGGAGGCGCTGATTCGCAACCCGAACGAGGGGCTGCTGATGGAAGCCTTGATGTCCCGGCTGTCGGGACTGGCCAGCTGAAGGTCAGTCTCGCTTCCGGCCGTCCCGGCGGGCGCTCGAAACCGGGAAACCCACCGCATCAGGCTTCGGTTAGCGTTGCACGTCGCGCCTGGGTAGCTCAGTCGGTAGAGCAACGCACTCGTAATGCGTAGGTCAGGAGTTCGATTCTCCTCCCAGGCTCCAG
>DASXFR010000094.1:0-4322 GCA_036489495.1 Acidimicrobiales bacterium
GCGTCAGTCGCTCGGGGCTTCCACCGGGCGGAAGCTGAACGGGAGGTCGCCGATGCGTACCAGCACCGACGCCACCGCCCGCCCCAGGGGGGCCAGCGCCTCGTCGAGTTTGGTCGGGTCTTCGAGGATGGATTCCTCCAGCGGGCACGAGCCCTCGTAGGAGACCTCGATGGCGAACTCCGGGCTGGCGGGCCCGTTGGGCAACACCTGCTCGACGGTGGTGGCGCTCCGGTGGAGCGGCTCGTCGCCGATCACCGGGAGCTGGTCGGGGAGGACCCCGAGGAGCAGATCCGGCTCGGGGGCGACCTCCAGACCCTGGACCCGGAAGGCGATCTCCACCAACAATTCGGGGAGCTCGTCGGAATCATCGTCGATCGACCAGCTGCGGTAGGCGGTCTGGCTCCAGGTGGGCCAGTCGAAGCTGGTGTCGACCCGGATCCGGGCCGGGCGCGGCTCGCCGGGGAGGCTGTGGGACGTCTCGAAGCTGACATCCCCGAGGAACACGTCGACCTGAAACCGCTCCTCGACGGCTTGGCGCTGGAGCAACGCCGCCTCGAACGACCGGCGGTGCGAAGTGACAACTTGGGCGAAAACATGGTCGAGCATGGCGGGGCAGAGGCTACCGTTCTTCCGTGGACGCCTCCCCTCACCCCGGCCGCCCATCCGATTGGCTGGAGCGGCGGGTCATCGCTTACGCCCATCAAGGTGGCGCCTGGGAAGCTCCCTCCTCCACCTTGTATGCCATCCGGGCGGCGGTGGACGCGGGGGCGACCGGCATCGAGCTCGACGTGCACGCCACCTCCGACGGCCATCTGGTGGTCAGCCACGATCCCACCGTCGACCGCACCACCAACGGTTCGGGGAACTTCGCCGATCTGACGCTGGCCGAGGTGCGGGGGTTGGACAATGCCTATTGGTGGGCGCCGGGTGCCGACGTGTCCCCCGGGTTGGAGCCGGACCGCTATCCGTTCCGGGGGCGGGCTCCCGATGACCAGGACTTCCGGGTGGCCACCCTCGAAGAGGTGCTCGATGGGTTCCCGGGGGTGGTGCTCAACCTCGACATCAAACAGACGGCTCCCGAGGTGGCCCCCTATGAAGAGGCGCTGGCTTCGGCGCTGAAGCGCTACGGGCGGCAGGACGATGTGATCGTGGCGTCGTTCCTGGACCGGGCCACCGATGCCTTCTCCTCATTCGCTCCCGACATTCCGACCTCGGCCGGCACCGCGGCGGTGGCCGTCTTCTACCAGGCGGTGAGGGCCGGGGAGGATCCGCCACCGATGCGCCACGTCGCCTTGCAGGTTCCGGCCAGCCACGCGGGGGTGACGTTGGTCGATGAACAGTTCATCGATGCGGCCCACCGGGCCGGCATGGCGGTCCATGTCTGGACCATCGATGTGGAGACGGAGATGGATCGGCTCTGCGACCTGGGGGTCGATGGCATCATCACCGACCTGCCCACCACCCTGGTCAACGTGCTCGACGCCCATTCCGCCTCGTGGCGACCGGAGACCAACGACTCGTGAACGTTCGGGTCGGCGAGGCTGGCGAGGCGAGCCCGGAGGGCTCAGCCCCGACCGCAGTTCGGCTTCTTGCCGTGGTTGGCCTTCTTTTTGGCCCGCAGCTTGCGCTTGTTGGTTCGTTTAGACACAGTTTGACGAGGTTAGTCGGGATTGCCGTCCCCGGGCCAACGGGCGGCCGACGGTGACCTGGTTGCTGCGGGATGGAGACGTGTTGGCGACGGCGGAAGTCGCGTCCAGTTTCGGCCAGCGGTCCAAGGGACTGCTCGGCCGGTCCAGCTACGAGGGGGCGATGGTGCTGCCTCACACCCGAGCCGTGCACACCCTGGGGATGCGATTCGGCATCGACGTCGCCTTCTGCGACAAAGAGATGACGGTGCTCGATGTCGTCACCCTGTCGCCCTGGAGAATGTCGGTGCCCCGTCGGCGGGGTCGATCGGTGATCGAGGCCCAGGCCGGGGCATTCGAACGTTGGGGGCTCCGGGTCGGCGACCACCTGGAGCTCCGGTGACCATCGATCCCGACATCCTCGAGGAGCTGGAGGGGTGGGCGGACGATCCCGACAATGGCGACGGCGACGGCGACGGCGACGACGCCGACGCGGGCGATGACGAGGGCCACGACGCCGAGGGTGATGACGCCGCGGACGGAGAGCTGGGGGCATCCGGCGGCGAGGGTGGAGGAGCGCTCGTGCTGGTGGCCACCCCGATCGGCAACCTGGGCGATCTGTCGCCCCGGGCCGTCGAGATGCTGTCCACCGCCGACGTCATCTACTGCGAGGACACCCGGCATTCGCGCAAACTCCTGACCCACGCGGGGATCACCGGGGTCAGGCTCCGCTCCCTCCATCAACACAACGAGGACGACCGGATCGATGAGGTGATCGGATCGGTGGCCGCCGGGCGGACGGTGGCCATGGTCAGCGATGCCGGCACGCCGGGGATCTCCGACCCCGGGACCCGGGTGGTGGCGGCGACGGCGGCGGCCGGACTCACGATCTCGGTCATCCCCGGGCCCTCGGCCGGCCTGGCCGCCCTGGTCACCAGCGGGCTACCCACCGATCGCTTCTGCTTCGAGGGCTTCCTCCCCCGCTCGGGCAAGGAACGACGACATCGATTGGCGGCGCTGGCCGGGGAGGTCCGGACCACCGTTCTGTTCGAAGCACCCGGCCGGTTGGCCGCCACCCTCGCCGACCTGGCTCGGGAGGTGGGCGACCAACGGCCGGTGGCGGTGGCCCGGGAGTTGACCAAGCTTCATGAGCAGATCTGGCGCGGCACTGCCGCCGAGGCGGCGACGTGGGCGGCATCGGCGCCGGTACGGGGGGAGGTGGTCATCGTGGTGGCCGGCGCGGCCGAAGCCCCGGAAGTGAGGGTGGAAGACGGGCCACTGCGGGAAGCCCTGGAACTTCGCCTGGCCCGGGGCGAGCGAACCCGAGGGGCGGTGGATGCGGTGGCGGAGGAATTCGGAGTCGCCCGCCGGCGGGTCTACGACTTGGCGCTCGGAGTGCGGAATGGCACCGCGGCGCCAAGCGTTGAAACACAGGGCGATTAGCGTCAAGGTTGCAGTTGGCGGGATCAGCCCATTTGATGGTTCCGGGCCGCCGTTCCGGCGTGGATCCGGCGAAACGACAGAGAGGCCACAGTGATGTTCGGACGAACTGAGATGGACAAGACCCAGGCACCGGGGATCGGGCCCGACGAGGTCCCCGAAGGCATGGACCGGGCCGCCTTTGGTGCCGGTTGTTTCTGGGGGGTCGAGGAGTTCTTCCGAGCCATCCCCGGGGTGGTCGATGCCATCTCCGGCTACGAGGGCGGCGAGGTCGACCATCCGACCTACGAGCAGGTGTGCTCGGGCCGTACCGGTCACGCCGAGGCGGTGCTGGTGACCTTCGACCCGAGCCAGGTGTCCTTCGAGACCCTGCTCGAGGAGTTCTGGCGCCATCACGACCCCACCACCCTCAACCGGCAGGGCCCGGACCACGGGACCCAGTACCGGTCGGCGGTCTTCACCCGCAACGAGGCACAGACCAAGGCGGCCAAGGCGTCGCTCGACGAGTACCAGGCCCGATTCCAGCGTCCCATCGTGACCGAGGTGACCCCGGCCACCACCTTCTGGCCGGCCGAGGAGTATCACCAGCGCTTCACCGAGCGCACCGGTCGCGGAGGGTGCCACGTCGCCAACTGGTGACCGCCTGACCGGAGCCGCCGAAGCGCCCGCCTCCACAGCCGGAGCGGGTCGGCGGTAAACCGGTCGGGGGCCGAGGGCGGGATCGGTACGCTACGGGGCAGTGTCCCGCTACTACATCACCACTCCCATCTACTACGTCAACGACGCGCCCCACGTCGGTCACGCCTATGCCACCGTCAACGCCGACGCGCTGGCCCGGTGGCACCGGCTGATCGGCGATGACGTCTTCTTTCTCACCGGCACCGACGAGCACGGCCAGAAAGTCGCCCGCGCCGCCGAGGAGCACGGGCTGGGCCCCCAGGAGTGGACCGATCAACTCGCTCCCCGGTTCGCGGCGGCCTGGGCCGAGCTGGACATCTCCAACGACGACTTCATCCGGACCACCGAGCCCCGTCACACGCGGGCGGTGCAGGAATTCCTGGGCAAGATCTACGAGAACGGGTGGATCGTCAAGGACACCTACCGCGGCCTCTACTGCGTCTCGTGCGAGCAGTATTACAACGAGGACGAGCTGGTCAACGGCGAGTTCTGTCCCGTCCACCTCACCCCGGTCGAGCTGTTGGAAGAGGAGAACTACTTCTTCCGGCTGAGCGCCTTCGAAGACCGCCTCATCGAGTG
>DASXFR010000110.1:0-53794 GCA_036489495.1 Acidimicrobiales bacterium
ACGGCTGATCACGCGCCAGCCGCTACCCAACCAATGATGATTCCGGTTCCTGGTGACAGCCGGTCGATTCGACGCCGCCGTCGTTGGGTCGGAAGGGAGGCCGTACGCTGCCTGCATGCACCCGTCTCAGGCTGCACACGCAGCGCTGGCCAGCGAGATCACCCAGTGTCGAAAATGCCCTCGACTGGTTGCCTGGCGCGAGCAGGTAGCCCGCGAAAAACGAGCGTCCTTCCGGGACCAGGAGTACTGGGGTCGCCCGGTTGCCGGTTTCGGTGATCCGGCGGCCCGGGTGTTGATCGTCGGACTCGCGCCCGCCGCCCACGGTGGCAACCGCACCGGTCGGGTGTTCACCGGCGACCGGTCTGGAGATTGGCTCTATGCGTCGTTGTGGCGAACCGGGTTTGCCAACCAGCCGACCAGCGAATCAGTCGACGACGGGCTCGAGGTGACTGATGCATTCGTGGCGGCTGCGGTTCGCTGTGCCCCACCCGCCAACAAGCCGACCCCGAAGGAACGGGATACCTGTCTGCCGTTCCTCCGTCGGGAACTCGAGCTGCTCGCCGACGTCAAGGTCGTGGTTGCCCTCGGGCAGTTCGCCCATCAGATCATGGCCGGTGAACTGGGGATCTCACCCCGGCCGAAGTTCGGACACGATGTGCAAGTGACGGCCCCCAGCGGCGTCGTGCTGGTCAGCTCCTACCACCCCAGCCAACAGAACACCTTCACCGGTACCTTGACCGAGACGATGCTCGATGCGGTGTTCGTTCGGGCGCGGGCAGTGGCGGGAATCGAATGACGAGACTTCCATCCGCGTCCGTCATTGGCCGGAAGCAGGTGCGCTGTCGACCACCAGCGACGGATCGCCGGTGGGGCTGAGCACCGCGGCCAACTGGGCAGAATCCAGGCCATGCCGACCAAGGGCGGCGTCGAGGAACTTGACGGTATCCGCTCGCATGGCGAGGGCGGAAGCGGTGTCAGCCAGGAAGGTGTCGAGGTGGTCACCGCCGGTCGCCGAGACGAAGACCTTGGCCATGTTGGCCGACTGATACACCTGATAGGCGTCGGGATACAGCCCGTACTCATCGTCGGTCCCGACGGCCACCATCAGTGATCCCGGAGTCGTGGCATTCCAGGGCCCATCCACCCCGTCGGGGATCTGACTCGAAAGCGACAGATACGCTTTGATGCGGTGATCGGCGAAGGCGGGGTTGAGGGCCAGCACCGCCACGTCGGTACCCCCGTCGGAGTGGCCGGCCACCGCCACCCGGGACGGGTCGACCTTTCCGGCCGCGCCGTTGAGCATGGCGGTGATCACAAAGGAGAGGTCCTCGGCCTCCTCGGTAAAGCTGGTCACCGGCGTGCCGGGCAGGGTGTCCGTCGAGTCGGGAAACGTCGGGGCCGCGACCAGAAATCCGGCTGATGCCCACTCGTCCAGCAGCGTCTCATAGGCCTGGGGGTCGGAATTCCACCCATGGGCGAACACCACCAGCGGGAGCGGTCCCACGGGACCGACCGGGCGACGGATCACCGTGGTCAATATCCGACCGGATTGGGCCGGGACGTCCCCTCTTGCTCCGGTGTCCCGGGTGAAGTCAGTGAGGGCGACCGTCTCGTCCTGCACCGCGAAGGGCGGCTGCGGAGCAGCCGTCGTGCTGGTGGTCGATCCAGTTCGTGACCCACTAGGAGCTGGCCCCGCTCCCCCGGCGTTGGTTGGACCTTGCGAGACGGTCTGGGTGACCGCCCACGAGGCGGCTGCCGCCACCACCAGGATCACCAATCCAAATGCCAGTCGCCGGCGCCAAAGGACCGAGCGGGAACCGGAGCCCTCGAGGATCCTGTCTCCGAGTGGTGCGTCGGGCACCGGCCCCCTTTGTTTCTCCCGTTTCCCTCATCAACATCGGTCCCATCCACTGCCCGGGACGGCTCGACGAAAACCACCTGTGACCTGGGAACGCTCCGGGGGAGAGACTCGAACTCTCAACCTAGCGGTTAACAGCCGCTCGCTCTGCCGATTGAGCTACCCCGGAATTGCTGGCCGCGCCGGCTGCCCGGAAACGGCGTGCCAGAGGAGATTAGCCGCGGATCGTCGCACCCTTTCGCGGCGTTGCCACCTTCGGGGTCCGAGACGGATGTCTCCCGCCTGGTCAAAGATGCAAACTTCGGTCGATCCGGTCACAATGGTCGGGTGAAGTTTCGGATCGCCACCGCCGTCGCCTTCGGGCTCGGCTACACCCTCGGGACCAAGGCCGGGCGGGACCGCTACAACCAGATCAAGAAGGTGACCGGCCAGGTCACCCACTCGGCGCCGGTTGCCGGGTCCATCGGCATGGTCGGCGACAAGGCCAGGGCGGCGGCCACCCTGGGGGTAGAGCGGGCCCGGGACGCGGTGAGTTCCCGGCTCGGATGGCGTGACGGCGATGATGCCGCCGATGCTATTGCCGCCACCATGGCCAACGACGTGGCCTCGGCCCTCAATGGCCATCGGGCGGCGCGACCCCGCTCCTGACGCCGCGGCGGCGGGATTCAGGCTTCGTCGAGGTAGTCGCGGAGCAGCTGGGCAGAGTCGGGACGCCGGAGTTTGGCCAGTGTCTTGGCCTCGATCTGCCGGATCCGCTCCCGGGTGACGCCGAACGCCTTGCCGACTTCTTCGAGCGTCCGGATCTTGCCATCGTCGAGACCGAACCGCAGACGGACCACGTCCTCCTCCCGGGGACTCAAGTGCCCGAGCGCCTCGCGGACCGCCTCGTCGAGCATGATCCGGGCGGCAGCATCGTCGGGAACTACCGCACCGCGATCTTCGATGAGGTCGGACAGGCTGAAATCGTCCTCGTCGCCCATCGGTTGCTCGAGCGACACCGTGTCCTGGTTGATGCGCTGGATCTCCCGCACCCGCTCGATGGTGAAGTCAACCCGGCACGCCACCTCCTCGGCCGTTGGTTCGCGCCCGAGCTCCTGCAAGAGTTGGCGTTGCGCCCACACCACTTTGTTGATGGTCTCGACCATGTGGACAGGAATCCGGATGGTCCTGGCTTGATCGGCAATCGCGCGGGTGATGGCTTGGCGGATCCACCAGGTGGCGTACGTCGAGAATTTGAATCCCTTGGTGTGGTCAAACTTCTCCACCGCTCGCATCAAGCCGAGGTTTCCCTCTTGGATGAGATCGAGGAAGGCCAGACCCCGGTTCCGGTATCGCTTGGCGATGGACACCACCAATCGGAGGTTGGCCTCGATCAAGGCCTCCTTGGCCTGCTGGCCTCGGCGGACCAGCGCCCGGTCCTCGGAGTGGTCCTTCTCCGATCCGACCAGGGAAACGGTGCCGGCCGCCATCAGCCGGTCGGCGGCTTCCGTGCCCGCCAGGATCCGCTCGGCCAACTCCACTTCCAGCGAGGCGTCCAGGAGCTTTACCTTGCCGATCTCCTTGAGGTAGGTATGCACCGGGTCGGCGGCAGCGCTCCCGAACCGGTCACCGCCGTTGTAGCCGTCGCTGGAAGCCGCCTGCCGTGGGGCTCGGGCCCTCTTGGCCACCGCAATCTCGGGCTCGGGGTCGATCCCCCGGGCCGGCGAAACCTCGACGGCGATTTCGTCGGCAACCAGGACACCGATGCCACCGGTCGGCGCCGAAGCTACCGGATCGGGATCGCTGCGGAAGGCTTTGACCGGCGACTCGAGAATCGCCACGTCTTCGTCGGGACTCGCCACCGGGGCCATCGGCACGATGGTGGTCTCGCCGGTGTCGTAGGTGAACTCGATGCCCTCGGCCCGGATGCGGGTCACCACATCGGTGATCAAATCCGCGCTCAACTCGACCGACTTGAGCACCGTCATCACATCGTCCTGGGTGAGGAAACCGCGCGACTTACCCAACCGGATGAGCCCGTCGAACATTGCAACAGGAAGCTCCTCCAGCGGACCCGTGACCACTTGCACCGTCTCGTCAGCCGTCAAGTGTCACCGAGGACACGCTGTCTTCGTTCTTCACCACCAGCCAGGCTACCAACCGGGCCGTAGCCGCCGCCGCCGCGACCGGGTCATCGAGTTCTTGGACCCACACGCTGGCCGCGGCCGCCTCGGCCGCCGCATCCGGCGAGGTGCGAGCCTCCCTGGTGGCCAGGCTCAACTGCCGCCGGACCGCGTCCCTCACCAGCTGAGAAACCACCTCATCCGGCTCCCCGGTCGGCTCCTCGACGGTCAGCCGCACCAGCAGGGCCCGTACCTCCGCGGGTGAGGTGTCGATGGCCTGATGGAGATCGTCACTCGATATCAGGACCTGGAAGGCGGTCCGCTGCAAGTCGTCGCTGAACAAGGCGGCCTCGAGGCGGTGGGCCACATCCTCGGGTCGATGGATGGCCAACCGGAGCGCCTCGAGCCCGGGACGAAAGGATCCGTCGCCGGCGGAACCGCGCCCGTTGGTTCCGTCCCGTCGGTCGTTCGGCCCGCCGATACCGGCGTCGCCGTCGGCGTCCCAACCCTCATCATCCGGATCCCGGATCCACGGCTCGCCGTCGTTTCCGTTGGCGGTCGCCGGCCCATTCGTCCCCCGGCTTGCCGGCCCACCGGGCCCACGGGACCCACGCTTGTCGGGTTCGGGCTTCGGGCCCTCCTGGCGTAGCCGCTCCAGCCGCTCCCGCAGCCGGGCCGGCTCCATCCGACACCGCTCGGCCACCTGCATGACGTATTGATCCCGCACCAGATCGTCGGGGTGCTCGGCCACCGCGGTGAGGGCGGCATCGGCCGCCTTCGCCCGCCCTTCGGGGGTGGAGAGGTCAGCCGTCTCCAACACCCGTTCCACCCGGAACTGCAGAAACGGTTTGGCGTCGGCGATCGCAGCCCGAAATGCCTCGGGGTCGGCCCGGGCCAGGTCGGCGGGATCGGCACCGGCGGGCAAATTGGCCACCACCACGTCGACCTCGTGGCGACGCTCCCATTCGTAGAACCGACCGGCGGCCGACTGGCCCGCCCCGTCGGCGTCGAAGGCCAGCACCACCCGCTTGGCGAAGTTGCGGAGCAGCCGGAAGTGGTCGTCACCCAGCGCAGTGCCGCAGGTGGCCACCGCCCGCTCGACGCCGGCGACGAAACAGCCGATCACGTCGGTGTAGCCTTCGCACACCACCACCTCGCCGGTCTTGATGATGTCGGTCTTGGCCCAGTTGAGCGCGTAGAGGATCTTCCGCTTCGAGTAGATCGGGTTCTCCGAGGAGTTCTTGTACTTGGCCGGGTCCGGGCTGCCGGGGAGGACCCGGCCTCCGAACGCCACCGGGTGACCCGACGGGTCGCAGATCGGGAACAGGATCCGGGCCCGGAACGCGTCCTGCAACCGCCCCCGGCGGTTGACGAAGCCCAACCCCGAACCGACGGCCAGATCGTTGCTGAGTTTCAGATCCCGGCACAAGGCGTCCCAGTCGTCGGGCGCCCATCCCATCCGGAACCGGCGGACCACGTCGCCGTCGTAGCCCCTCGACCGCAGGTAGTCGCGGGCCTGGCCGGCGTCGGCCCCGGTGAGCAGGCGTTGGTGGTACCACTCGGTGGCCTGCTCCATGGCATCGACGAACACCTTGCGTCGTTGGCTGTCCCGGCCGGCATTGGCGTCCTCGTGGATGACGATCCCGGATTTGTCGGCCAGCCGGCGAACAGCGTCGACGAAATCGAGGTGTTCGGTCTTCCGGACGAAGGTGATGGCATCACCTTTTTCTTGGCAGCCGAAGCAGTAGTAGAAGCCCTCTTCGGCGTTGACGCTGAACGACGGCGTCTTCTCGCCGTGGAAGGGACAGAGGCCGACCCAGCGCCGTCCCTGCCGCTTCAGGGCGGCATGTTCCCCGATCAGGGCGACAATGTCGGTCGCCGCCCGGACCCGGGCGACGTCCTCGTCAGGTATGCCCATGGGCTTGACGGTACCGCGTCGCTGGCTCGGTGATTCGCCTTACTTCTTGGCCTTGCTGCCCTTCGCCCTGGGCGCCATCGATCCGGACAACACCGCCTGGGCGCAGGCCAGCCGGGCGATCGGCACCCGGAAAGGCGAACAGCTCACATAGTCGAGCCCGGCCCGGGCGAAGGTGGCGATCGACTCGGGATCTCCCCCGTGCTCCCCGCACACCCCGATCTTGAGGTCCGGTCGGGTGGCGCGGCCCCGCTCCACCCCCAATCTGACCAGCTCGCCGACTCCGTCGGGGTCGACCACCTCGAACGGGTTCCGCTTGAGCAACCCCAGGCTGAGGTACTCGGACATCATCCTGCCTTCGACGTCGTCCCGGCTGAACCCGAAGGTCATCTGGGTCAGGTCGTTGGTGCCGAAGGAGAAGAAGTCGGCATCCTCGGCGATCTCGCCGGCCAGCAGCGCGGCTCGGGGCGTCTCGATCATGGTGCCGATCAGGACCTCCAGCTTCCCGGCCGTCGAGGCTTTTGCCCCTTTCCCGGTCCCCTTGGCCCCCTTCTTGGCCGAGCCGGCCAGGGTGGTGGCCACCGCCTCCTCCACCCAGGAGCGGGCCAGCGCCATCTCCTGGCGGCTGACGGTCAGCGGGATCATGATCTCGACGATCGGCCGGCCTCCGGCCGCCACCCGGGCGAGGGCGGCCTCCATCAACGCCCGGACCTGCATGGCATACAGCCCGGGCTTGATCACCCCGAGGCGCACCCCCCGGGTACCCAGCATCGGGTTGAACTCGTGCCAGGCCTTGGCCGCCTCGAAGAGGCGGGTCTCTTCCGGGGTGAGCCCGGTGGTTGCCTGCTTGATGGCCAGTTCCTGGGTATCGGGGAGGAACTCGTGGAGGGGCGGATCCAGCAGCCGGATGGTGACCGGCAGGCCGTCCATGGCCTCGAGGATCTCTTCGAAGTCGGCCTTCTGGGCCACCCGCAACTGCTCGAGCGCCGACTCCTCGTCCTCCGGGCTGGAGGCCAGGATCATCCGGCGAACGATCGGGAGCCGGTCCTCGCCCAGGAACATGTGCTCGGTGCGACACAGCCCGATGCCCTCGGCCCCGCGGTTGCGGGCGTTGGTGGCATCGGGCCCGTTGTCGGCGTTGGCCCGCACCCCGAGGTGGCCGGCCCGGATCTCGTCGGCCCAGGCCAGGATGGTCTCGAATTCCGCCGGGGTCTTGCCCTGGGACAGCGGCACCTGGCCGAGCACCACCGTGCCGTTGGTGCCGTCGACCGAGATCCAATCACCCTGGTTGACCACGGTGGTGCCCACCGTGAACGACGACCCGGTGATCTTCACCGCCTCGGCTCCGACCACCGCCGGCTTTCCCCACCCCCGGGCCACCACTGCCGCGTGGCTCACCAGGCCGCCGCGGGCAGTGAGGATTCCCTCGGCGGCGAGCATGCCGTGGACGTCCTCGGGCGAGGTTTCGCTCCGGACCAGCACCACCTTCTCGCCCCGGACCGCCGCGGCTTGGGCGTCGTCGGCGGTGAGGTACACCTGGCCGACCGCGGCTCCCGGCGAGGCGCCGAGCCCGGTGGTCAGCACCGTGTAGCCGGAACCGGTGAACTGCGGGTGGAGGACCTGGTCGAGATGATCCCCGGTCACCCGTTCCACCGCCTCGGCCTTGGTCAGGTTGATGGTCCGCTCCCCGACCATGTCGACGGCCATCCGGAGGGCGGCGCTGCCCGTCCGCTTGCCCACCCGGGTCTGGAGCATCCACAACCTGCCCTGCTCGATGGTGAACTCGGTGTCGCACATGTCGCGGTAGTGGGCCTCCAGCCGGGCGAAGATGGCCAGGAGTTCTTTGTGGATGGGTGGGAACTGATCCTTCAGCGCCGAGAGGGGCTGGGTGTTCCGGATGCCGGCCACCACGTCCTCGCCCTGGGCGTTGACCAAGAAGTCACCGTACTCGCCCCGCTTTCCGGTGGCCGGGTCCCGGGTGAACCCGACCCCGGTACCCGAGGCGTCGTCCCGGTTGCCGAACACCATGGCCTGCACGTTGACCGCGGTGCCGAGATCGTGGGGGATGCGCTCCCGGTTGCGATAGGCGTTGGCCCGCGGGGAGTCCCAGGAACTGAACACCGCTTCGATCGCCCCGCGGAGCTGATCATCGGGGTCCTGGGGGAACGGCTTGTTGGTGTGGCGCTCCACGATCTGCTGATAGGCGTCGACCAGGTAGCGCAGGAGCGGGGTGGGGATGCCGGCATCCGAGGTGGTGCCGGCCAACTCCTTGGCCGCGTCAAGGAGGGTGTCGAACTCCTCCCCGGGGATACCCAGCACGATCCGCCCGTACATGGCCACGAACCGCCGGTAGGAGTCGTAGGCGAACCGCTCGTCGTCAGTCTGCTTGGCCAGGCCCTCCACCGATTGGTCGTTGAGCCCGAGATTGAGGACCGTGTCCATCATCCCCGGCATGGAGAACTTGGCCCCGGACCGCACCGAGACAAGGAGGGGGTCGGTAGGGTCCCCGATCCGCTTGCCCATGGTCTTCTCCAGCCGAGAGCGGGCCTTGGCCACCTCGGCGGTCAGGCCCTCCGGCCAGCCGCCCGCCATGTGGGCCCGGCAGGCGTCGGTGGAGATGGTGAAGCCCGGAGGGACCGGCAGCTCGAGTACCGACGTCATCTCCGCCAGGTTGGCGCCCTTGCCACCGAGGAGGTCCTTCATCTCCATCGGGGGCTTGCGGTGCTTGTGGTCGAAGTCGTAGACGAACGGCATCGGGAAACGTCTCCTGGGTGGTATTGGGGTTGCGATCCTGCGCGGGCGCAGGCATTCGAGCCTACTTGCCCTATACCTGGGCTCCGAAACCGCGCCGGGAGGCCGAACTGGCCGACGGCCGGACGTTCAGAGCTTCGAGAGCCGGCCCTGCAACTCGGCGACCAATCCGTCGACGGGGACCCGGACCTGGTCGGTCGAGTCCCGGTCGCGCACGGTGACGGCCCCATCCTCCAGCGAGTCGAAGTCGACGGTCACGCACCAGGGGGTGCCGACTTCGTCCTGGCGGCGGTACCGCTTGCCGATTCCCTGGGTGACGTCGTAGTCGCACATGAAATGCGGCTGCAACGAATGGAGAACCTGGCGGGCCAGCGGCTCAAGGGTCTCCTTCTTGGACAGCGGCAGGATCGCCACCTGATAGGGAGCCAGCCTCGGATGGATCCGGAGCACGGTGCGGGGCTCCCCGCCGATCTCGTCCTCGTCGTAGGCGGCCAGGAGGAACGCCATCATCGTCCGGGTGGCCCCGGCGGCCGGCTCGATCACATAGGGCGTGTACCGCTCATTGGTGGTCGGGTCGAAGTAGTCGAGCTTCTCCCCCGAGGCGGCGGCGTGCGCCTTCAGGTCGAAGTCGGTGCGATTGGCAATGCCCTCGAGCTCATCCCATCCCCACGGGAAGAGGAACTCCACGTCGGCGGTGGCCGCCGAATAGTGGGAGAGCTCGTCAGGGTCGTGGTGGCGGAGGCGGAGCTTCTCGGCGGGCATCCCCAGCCCGAGGTACCAGTTGAACCGTTCGGCCAGCCAGTACTCGAACCACTGCTGGGCATCGGCGGGCGGGACGAAGAACTCCATCTCCATCTGCTCGAACTCGCGGGTCCGGAACACGAAGTTCTGCGGGGTGATCTCGTTGCGGAACGACTTCCCCACCTGGGCGATCCCGAAGGGCGGCTTCTTCCGGGTGGTCTGCAGCACGTTGACGAAGTTGGTGAACATCCCCTGGGCCGTCTCCGGACGGAGATAGGCCACCGCCCCCTCGTCCTCGACCGGCCCGGCGTGGGTCTTGAACATCAGGTTGAACGGCCGGGCGTCGGTGAACTCGGTCGACCCGCAGTTGGGACACACCCCCTCGATCTTGTCCTGCCGCCAACGCTGCCGGCACTTGCGGCAGTCCACCAACGGGTCGGTGAAGTTGGTCAGGTGTCCCGAGGCCTCCCACACCGCCGGCGGGGAGAGGATGGCGGCGTCGAGCCCGACCACATCGTCACGCCGTTGGACCATGGCCTCCCACCAGGCATTCTTCACGTTGCGCAGCAGGTTGACCCCGAGGGGTCCGTAGTCGTAGGTCGACCGGAACCCGCCGTAGATCTCCGCCGACTGGAAGATGAACCCGCGTCGCTTGCACAGACCGACCACCTTCTCCATGAGGTCGGACCCGTCGCCGGATTCGCCGGGCGGCTCAGCATTCTGTTTGGGCGCGCCGGAAGCGACTTCCTCGTCAGACATAGGGGCACATGGTACCGGGCGGACCCCGGCACCCGAGTTTCGGAATCAGTAAGGTGCGGCGGTGAGCGTTGGGGGACGTATCCGGCTGGTTGCGGCGCTAATTTTGGCGACGCTGATGATCGCCACGTCGTTGGCGGTGTCCCCGCCGCCTTCCGTCGGGTTGAGCGCCGCCGCCATCGCCCCGAACCTGGCCGCCGGACAGCCGATCGGATTCGGGAACGCCGGCAACTACGGCTCCGTGGCCGGCCAGACCCTGGCCGCGCCAGTGGTGGGGATGGCCTCCACCCCGAGCGGTAACGGCTACTGGCTGGTCGCCTCCGATGGGGGCATCTTCGCCTTCGGCGACGCTCAGTTCTGGGGCGCCACCGGGGGCCAGCGATTGAACAAGCCGGTGGTGGGGATGGCTGCCACCCCGAGCGGCCTTGGCTACCGGCTGGTCGCCTCCGACGGGGGCATCTTCGCCTTCGGCGACGCCCAGTTCTACGGATCCACCGGGGGGATCGTCCTCAACCAGCCGGTGGTGGGGATGGCCTCCACCCCGAGCGGCCGCGGCTACTGGCTGGTCGCCTCCGACGGCGGCATCTTCGCCTTCGGCGATGCCCCGTTCTCCGGATCGATGGCCGGCGACCGGCTCCAGGCGCCGGTGATCGGGATGTCGGCGACCCCGAGCGGGCGCGGCTATTGGCTGGGGGCGGCCGACGGCGGCGTCTTCAACTTCGGCGACGCGCCATTTCTCGGATCGGTCGGGGACGGGCCGTTGGCGGATCCGATCGTGGCCATCGCCGGCCTGCCGGGCGGGGGTGGATTCTGGCTCCTCCCCGGACCGCCACTACCGGTGGGCGGCCCGACGGTGGCCGGACTGGCCATCTCCAACCTGTCCAACCTCCCCGGAGGCCTCTACCCGCCCGGCGACAAGGTGGCGGCGTTGACCTTCGACGACGGCCCCAACCCGACCTACACCCCCCAGATCCTCCAGGTCCTCACCCAGTACCACGTGCCGGCCACCTTCCAGATCGTCGGGTACGAGGGTGCCGCCCGACCCGACCTGCTCAAACTCGAGGTGGCCGACGGGATGACTCTCACCAACCACACCTGGGACCACGCCAGCCTGATCTCGCTCAACCCCGGGCAATTCGCCGGCGAAGTCGACGCCACCACCAACCTGATCCAATCTGTCACCGGGCAGACGGTGAAGTGCGTTCGCCCGCCCTACGGCTACAGCAATGCTTCGGTGCTGACCCAACTGGCCCAGCGCGGCCTGGGCGAGTTGCTCTGGGACATCGATCCCTCCGACTACACCACCCCGGGGACCGGGGTGATCACCAACCGGGTGCTCGGCGCCCTCCACCCGGGGGCGATCGTCATCATGCATGACGGCGGGGGGGATCGATCCCAAACCGTCGCCGCCCTGCCGGCCATCATCACCGGCATCGAGGCGGCCGGCTACCGGCTGGAACCGGTCTGCAACTGAAGATCAGCCGCCCAGTTCGGAGACCAGTCGGGTGGTCACCGCGTTGGCCAACAGCCGGCCCCTGACCGTCAGCACCGCCCGGCCGTCGACCCGGTCGACCAGGCCCTCGAAGTCCGGATCGTCAGGCAGCGAATCGGCGGGCACCCCGTCCCGGGTCCGCAAGCCGAGCGCCAGCGATTCGAACCGACGTTGCTCGGAGGTCAGCGCCTCCTCCCCGGCGGTGGCACTCCTCCCCGCCTCGATCTCCTTCACGAAACGGTCGGGTGTGCGCAGGTTCCACCACCGCCGCCCGCCCCGGTGGGAGTGGGCGGCGGATCCGATGCCCCGGTACTCACCCTGGTCCCAGTACAGGCGGTTGTGCCGGCAGGCATGACCGGGGAGGGACCAGTTGGAGATCTCCTCCCACTGGTAGCCGGCCGCGGCCAGGATCCGGTCGGCCAACTCGTACCGGCGGGCCTGGACATCGTCGTCGGGATGTCGGTCGGGCTGGGCCGCCAACGGGGTGCCGGGCTCGACGGTCAGCAGGTAGGCGCTGATGTGCGGCGGAGGTGAAGCCAGGCCCAGCAGGTCGTGCAGGCTCTGCTCCCAGTCATCGTCGGTTTCCCCCGCCCCCCCGATGATCAGGTCCATCCCCCAGGAGGCGAAGCCGGCCCCCGCCACCGCCTCGGCTGCGCAGACCACCGCGTCGTGCCCATGGCGGCGACCCAGACCGCTCAGCACATGGGGAACCGTCGACTGCACCCCGAGCGAGATCCGGGTGACGCCGGCCCGCCGGTAGGCCGCCAGCCGGTCGGGGTCGGTGTCCTCCGGGTTGCACTCCACCGTCACCTCGGCACCGGGCGAACGGGGGATGGCGTCGAGGATCGAGACCAGGAGTTCGGGATCCAACCGGGACGGCGTCCCGCCGCCGAAGAACACCGAGGTGGCCGGGGGGATTCCCTCGGTGGTGACCGCGTGTTCGACTTCGGTGATGCACGCCGCCGAGTAGGCCTCCATCAGGTGGTCGCGGTCGGTGTAGGTGGCGAAGGCGCAGTAGTCGCACCGGGACCGGCAGAACGGGATGTGGACGTAGACCCCGAACGGAGTCGCCGGCACCGGACTCACGACGCCGGGCCCGACCGCACCGATCGGAGCCGCCGATCGAGATGCGCCTCCATCGCCTCGGTGGCCAGCAGCCCGACCTCGTCGGTGGTCGCCGACCGGGGCTCGGCCAGCACCCCGGCCAACCCGCCGCCGAGGATCCGCTTCAGCAGGACCAGGCCGTCGGCCGACAGCGGACGCCCCCGACGGCAGTTCCGGCACAGCACCCCGCCCTCGACCAGATCGAAGGCCACCAGCTGGGTGGCATCCTCCTCCCCACACGACGCGCAGGCATCCAGCATCGGCTCGGTGCCCTCCAGGGCCAGGACCTTGAGAAAGAAGGCGGCAGCGACCATGGGCGAATCCCGCTCGGCCAGCGCCGAGAGCGCCCCCACCAACATGGTGTACAGCCGCGGGTTGGCGTGGCGCTCCTGTCCCACCTGGTCCACCACCTCGAGCATCGACATCGCCGACGCCATCCGGTCGAGGTCCTCCCGCACCGGACGAAAGGTGTCGATGACCTCGACCTGGTTCACGATGTCGAGGTCGCCGCGGCCCTGCCAACCGAGGAGGGCCACATGGCTGAACGGTTCGAGACGCGACCCGAATTTGGAGGTGGTGCGCCGCACCCCCTTGGCCACCGCCCGCACCTTGCCGTTCTGTTCGGTCATCAGGGTGACGATCCGATCGGCCTCCCCGAGACGGATGGTGCGGAGCACCACCCCGTGATCGCGGAAGAGGGTCATCCCGGGCCGGCGGAGCTCCCGCCGTTCGGGCGGGCCTGCCGGTCGCCGTCCGACGTCTCGCCCGACCGGCCGTTCACCACCGGGCCACCGGAAGCCGGCGGCACCATGCCCCGATCGGTGGGGCGGATCGGACGGGCCGGGGGCCGGGGCCGACGCGGGCCACCGAGGAGGCTGTTGGCCCCGATCAAACCGATCAGGACCGGCGGGATGATGACGAACGGGAGGATGGGGCTGAACCCGGCGACCAGCATGATCAACATCCCGGCATACAGCGCCACCCCGCCGGCGATCCCGATGCCGATCCACAGCCCCCCGGCGTCGCCGGGGTCGCCGGGGTCCCCCACCGGCCGGACTCCACCGGCCACCGGCCGCCGCCTCATCTTCCCTCCACCCCGCCGTAGGTTCGCTGCCGCCGCTGGTACTCCTGGATGGCCTCGAAGAGGTGGTGACGTCGGAAGTCGGGCCACAGCACGCTGGTGAACACCAGCTCGCTGTAGGCCAGCTGCCACAACAGAAAGTTGGAGATCCGGTGCTCGCCCGAGGTGCGGATCATCAGATCCGGATCGGGTTGGTCGGGGTAGTAGAGGCGGGACCGGATGGCCTTCTCGCTGACCTTGTCGGCCGGCACCCCGTCGGCCACCAGGGCGGTGACGGCGTCGACGATCTCCGCCCGCCCTCCGTAATTGAACGCCATGGTCAAGGTCGACCGGCGGTTGCCGGCGGTGAGCTCGACCGACTCGTCCATCCGGCGCAGCACCCGTTTGGGTACCCGCCAGTCGCGCCGGCCGGCGAAGCGGATGCGCACGCCCTTGTCGTTGAGCTCATCCCGCCGGCGGGCCAGCAGGCTCTCGTTGAAGCCCATCAGGTAACGGACCTCGTCGGCCGGGCGGCGCCAGTTCTCGGTGGAGAAGGCGTACATGGTGATCCAGGGGATGCCGAGATCCAGCGCCCCCTCCACCGCGTCGAGCAGGGCCGCCTCCCCGGCGGCATGGCCCTCGGTGCGGGGCAGTCCGCGACGACTGGCCCAACGGCCGTTCCCGTCCATCACACACGCCACGTGAACCGGGATCGGACCATCGGCGACATCCGACGCCACCAAGGGTGCCGGCGCGTTGCTGGGGGCGCCATCGGCGCTCGAGGGGTCCCGTTCCACGCTGCGAACTTATCCCCTCCACTGCTGCGCCCGTACCCGCCGACCAGGCCGTCGGCGGCCCTCCCGCCTTGAGCGTCGCGGAGTTCGGCACTAGACCCTCTCCATGTCCCTGTGGGCCGCTTTGGCAATATTCGCGGCCGGATTGGCGGCCGGGACCATCAACACCATCGTCGGGTCCGGTTCGCTGGTCACCTTTCCCACCCTGTTGGCGCTCGGGTATCCGCCGTTGCTGGCCAACGTGTCCAACAACGTGGGGTTGGTGCCCGGAACCGTCAGCGGCGCCCTGGCCTACCGGCGGGAGCTGACCGGTCAGCGATCGAGGGTGCTCCGGCTGGGCACCGCCTCCCTGTTGGGCGGGGTGGCCGGCGCCGCCCTGCTCCTCGGGCTCCCCGGCACCGTGTTCCGCTCGGCGGTGCCGGCCCTCATTCTGGTGGCCGCCCTGCTGATGGCCCTCCAGCCCCGGTTGTCGAAGATCCTCGAGGCTCGGGGCGACCGGAAGCTCCACGGCGGCATCGGGCTGTTTTTCGGGGTGTTCTTGACCGGGATCTACGGCGGCTACTTCGGGGCGGCCCAGGGGGTCATCCTCATCGCCCTCCTGGCCATCTTCGTCCATGACGACCTCCAGCGGCTGAACGGCACCAAGAACGTGCTGGCCATGCTGGTCAATACCGCCGCCAGCGTGCTGTTCATCATCTTCTCGACCCTGTCGTGGTCGGTGGTGGGCCTGATCGCCGCCGGGTCGATCATCGGCGGTCAGCTGGGTGCCCGTATCGGGCGCCGGCTGCCGACTGCGGTGCTGCGCTGGGTCATCGTGGTGGTCGGCGTGGTGGTGGCCTGCATCCTGATCGCCGAATGGTATTGACCCCATTTCGGCCGGACAGTCACCCGGGTAGGGTCACCCAATGGCCGACGGGGTAAACGACACGCTGGCCGCGGTGGCCGCTTCGCTGCCCGGTGGCGGCGAGACCCGGGAAGGCCAGAAGGAGATGGCCGGGGCGGTGGGGCGGGCCTTCGGCTCCGGGCGCCACCTGGTGGTGCAAGCCGGAACCGGCACCGGAAAGTCACTCGCCTACCTGGTCCCGGCCGCCCTCTCCGGCCAGCGGGTGGTGGTGGCCACCGCCACCAAGGCCCTGCAGGACCAGCTAGCCGGCAAGGACCTGCCCATGGTGGCGGCGGCGGTCGATGCCGGGCTCACCTTCGCGGTGCTCAAGGGCCGGAGCAACTACCTGTGCCGGCAGCGGGCTTCCGAGGTCGGTGGCCAGGGGCAGCGGCTCGACCTCAACGATGCCGCCGTCGATCCCCCCGACGCCGACGACCCGCTGACCCCGGCCCGGGAGGACGGGATCCCGGACACCGGCCGGCTCGGCGAGCAGGTACGCCGTCTGCTCCGGTGGGGCGAGGACTCCGCCACCGGGGACCGGGCCGAGCTCGACTTCGAACCCCACTTCCGGGCGTGGGCCATGGTGTCGACCACCGCCCGGGAGTGCCCGGGGGCGTTCCGGTGCCCGTCGGGGCAGGACTGCTTTACCGAACACGCCCGCAACCGGGCGGCGGAGGCCGACGTGGTGGTGGTCAACACCCACCTCTACGGGGCCCACCTGGCCAGCGGCGGGGCGGTGCTTCCTCCCCACGACATCGCCGTCTTCGACGAAGCCCACGAGGTCGAGGAGGTGATGACCGACAGTCTCGGGGTGGAGATCGGGCCCGGGCGGTTTCGGGCCCTGGCCACCGGCGCCCGCGGGGTGATGCCCAGCGAGATGGCCGGTTCCGACGCCGCCGTGGCCCAGGTGGCCGAGGTGGCCGACCACTTCCAACGGGTCCTCCGCCCGCTGGCCGGCACCCGGGTTCCTCCGTCGGCGCTGGCCGGCGCCGACGAGGGCGTCGAACCCGGCGGCAATGTCCCCGCCGACGGGCCGGGGCTGAGTGCGGTGGTCGCCCTGGCCACCGGACGGGTCGCCCGTCTGGTCGGCCTCATCCGCCAGGCGGAGCGGGAGGGGGCCGACGACGAGTCGGCGGCGGAACGAACCCGGCGGGATCGCCTCCTGCTCGCCGCCGGGCATTTGGGCGGTGACCTGGCCAAGCTGACCTCGCTCGGCGACGACGAGGTGGCGTGGGTGGACGACGGCTCCCGCTCCCCCAGCCTCCGGGTCTCCCCCATCGACGTCGGGCCGCTGCTCACCGAGCAACTCTGGAGTGAGGTCACCGGGGTCCTGACCTCGGCCACCGTGCCCCTCGGGCTGGTCGCCCGGTTGGGCCTCCCGGCGGACGCCACCGACGAGATGGATGTGGGCAGCCCGTTCGACTATCCCCACCACGCCATGCTGTATGTGGCCAAGTCCATCCCCGACCGGAGGCGACCGGAATCCGAACCGGCCATCCACAACGAGCTCGACGCCCTCATCACCGCGGCCGGGGGTCGCACCCTGGCCCTGTTCACCAGCTGGCGGGCGATGAACGCGGCCGTGGAAGTCCTCCGGGAGCGGCTCCCGTTCCGGGTCCTGGCCCAGTCGGATCTGCCCAAGCCGGCGCTCATCGAGGCCTTCCGGGCCGACGACTCGACGTGTCTGTTCGCCACCCTCGGGTTCTGGCAGGGGGTGGACATCCCCGGACCCACCCTCAGCCTGGTCACCATCGACCGGATCCCCTTTCCGCGACCCGACGACCCGGTGCTCCAGGCCCGCCGGGACCGGGCGGGGGCAGGCGCCTTCAATGCCGTCGATCTGCCCCGGGCCGGGACATTGCTGGCCCAGGGGGCCGGCCGATTGATCCGCTCCGCCGACGACCGCGGTGTGGTGGCGGTCCTCGACAGCCGATTGGCGACGGCCAGCTATCGGGGGGCGCTGCTGGCCCGGGTGCCCCCGATGAAGCGAACCCTCGACCGGGCCGAGGTCGAAGCCTTCCTGGAGACGGCGCGGGCCGACGCTTAGCCGGTGGCCCTCACGCCCGGGTGAACCGGGCCCGGATGTCGACCCCGGTGTCCATGTTGGTCATCCCGAACTTGGTCCAGGCGATGCCCCACTGGGAGCGGTCGATGACCGCCGAGGCCGCCAGGGTGACTCCCGTCTCGTCGATGTCGATCACGGTGACATCCAGCGAATACGGGTGGGACTGGCCGGCGATAGTGAGCTCGCCGGACACGTAGAGCCGATTGTCATCCTTCACCGCGACGTCGGTGGCCAGAAAGGTGATGTGGTTGTTGGTGGCGGTGTCGAAGAAGTCGGTCGACTTGAGATGGGTGTCCCGTTTGCCCTTGCCGGTGTCGACGGAGGCGACGTCGATCTCGAGTCGGCCGCTGACGACACCGTTCGGGTCGACGGTGCCTTCGCCCTGCACCCGGGTGAAGCGACCGTTGACCTTGACCAGGCCCCACATACTCGTCGAATGGAACGCCACCGTTGTCCGGTCGGGAGCCAGGACCCATCTGCCGGCCAGTGAGCCATCCTGCAATCGATCCGCCAGGTCTGTCTCGTCGGTCATGTCTCCTCGCTCTCCTGTCGTTGGGGCAATCGCTGCCGGTGATGCCAGGCTAAGCCGGCGCTCCGGCCATCAATCGGTCCTGGTCGCGGGGCAGCGGTGGCCGTAGGCGAATGCAGCCGGGGATCCGGCCCCGTTAAGGTCGAGAGATGGGGCGCGAGGTCGTGACGGGGTACTGCTGGCCACAATCCGTGCGCCCGGGCGGGCAGGTCGGTGTGCACCTGTCGTCGTCGGCCGGACGGTCGGTGCGGGTCGAGGTGGCCCGGGTCGGCGGGCGCCGGGAGGTGGTGTTCCGTTCGAACGCGGTGGCGGCCGACGAGCACGAGACGCCCAAGGACGCCTCCGCCCAGGGGTGCGGTTGGCCAGTCGCGCTCACCCTGGATGTCGACCCGGCGTGGCGGTCGGGCTACTACGAAGTGGTCATGGAGATCGATGTGGGCGAGAAGGTGCGACGTGACTACGCGTTCTTCGCCGTGCGTCCGCCTTCGGGGACCCGCATCGTGGTGGCGCTGGCGACCAACACCTGGCACGCCTACAACGACTTCGGCGGGCCCAACCTCTACACCGGCGGCACCCAGGTGGCAATGCAGCGGCCGATGGCGGCCGGCTATCTCTACAAGCCGCCCGGCAAGGGCCGAAGGGTCACCGGGACGGGTGCGCCCGATCCGCAGAACGCCGCCCACGTGGGCTACGTCCAGCTCAACCACCTGTCCGGCTATGCCGGGTCGGCGGGCTGGCCCGACTGGGAGCTCCCGTTCATCGAGTGGGCCGAACGGGAGGGCTTCGATGTCGGGGTGTGCACCAATGCCGACCTCGAAGACCACCCCGAGGTGTTGGACGGCGCCAGCCTGTATGTGTCCGTCGGGCACGACGAGTACTGGTCTCGGGGCATGCGGGACACCGTCGAAGCCTTCATCGCCCAGGGCGGCAATGCGGCGTTCTTCTCCGGCAATACATCGCTCTGGCAGGTGCGCATCGAGGGTGACGACCACGACGTGATGGTCGGGTACAAGGGCTTCTTCAAGGACGACCCGCGGATGGGAACCGACCGCGAAGCCGAGGTGACGACATTCTGGTCCGATGTGGTGGTCGGCCGCCCGGAGAACCACATGACCGGCGTGTCGTTCACCCGCGGGGGCTATCACCGCATCGGCCGCAACGTCACCGCCGGCCTCGGTGGCTATACCGTGCACCGCCCCGGTCACTGGATGTTCGACGGCACCGGGCTCGGCTACGGCGACGTGCTCGGGGCCGGCGCCACCGTGGTCGGCTACGAGTGCGACGGGTGCGTGTTCACCTACCGGGACGGGCTGCCCTACCCGACCGGGGAGGACGGCACCCCGGCGACCTTCGAGATCCTCGGGACGTGTCCGACCCAGCACTTCACCCGCCAGACCGCCCCGCGTCCGCCCAAACCGGGCGAGCCGAGCGAGTTGGAGTACATCGCCTCACGGGTGTTCGGGACCCGGGAGCCGGAGGCGATGGAACGCCTCCGCCACGGCCACGCGGTGCTGGGGACGTACACCAACCCGGCAGGGGCGACGGTGATGACGTCGGGGTCGACCGACTGGGCCCACGGGCTGGCCGGGCGGGACCCCCAGATCGAACAGATCACCCGGAACCTCCTGACCCGGCTGGGGTAGCACCGCGTCGTCCCTCCACCGGCCGCCGGCTCAGAACCCCAGGCGGTCGAGGGCATCCTCCCGGTGTTGCCACCGCTTCTCCACCCGCACGAAGAGCTCGAGGTAGGCGCCCGGCGGCATCTGCTTCCGCACCGCGGTGCCCACCTCTTTGAGGGTGCTCCCGCCCTTGCCGATCACGATCCCCTTTTGGGAATCCCGCTCGACCAGGATCTCGCACCGCACCCGGGGCCACTCCCATTCGGTCACCCGGCAGGCGATGCTGTGGGGAAGCTCGTCCTCCACCCGGAGGAGCAGCTGCTCCCGCACCAGGTCGGCGACCCAGAACGCCTCGGCCACATCGGTGACCATCCCTTCGGGGTAATAGCGGGTACCTGCGGGCATCCGGGACAGGACGGCATCGACCAGCGCGTCGACACCGTCGCCCTCCGAGGCGGACACCGGGAAGTACTCCACCGGCACCGGGACCGAGCCGTCCTCTTCGGCTAGCGACTCGATCACCTCCGATACCGCGGTCAGGTGGGTGAGCACCCCGTTGTCGTCCACCCGGTCGATCTTGTTGACCACCACCAGCAGGGTCGGTTGGCCGACTCCATCACCACCGTCCACGCCGACCTCTCGCTCCAGGTCCGCCACCCGGGCCAGCGAGCGGACCCGCCGGCTGGCCTGGGTGAGCACCATCCGGTCCCCCGGGCCGATGGCCCCGGTGGCTTCGACCATGGCGATCACCACGTCCACGTCGTCCATCGATGACGACGCCGAATCGTTCATCCGCTCGCCGAGGGCGGTGCGGGGCTTGTGGAGGCCCGGGGTGTCCACGAACACCACCTGGGCGCCCGGTCGGTTCAGCACCCCCCGGACCTGGGAACGGGTGGTGTTGGGACGGGGCGAGGTGATGGTCACCTTGGTGCCGACGATGCGGTTGATCAAGGTCGACTTGCCCACATTCGGGCGGCCGACCACCGCGGCAAAGCCGGAGACGAACTCGGGGGGCTCGTCCACTAGCCGGCGGCCAGCGAGGACAGCGGGATGATCCGGACCCGCTCGATGCGGCGTCCCTTCACCCGGTCGGCCACCAGCCGCAAGCGGCCGACGTCGACCGACTCCCCCTGTTTGGGGACGTGCCCGAGGAGATCGAAAAGCAGTCCACCCACGGTGTCCCAGGCCCCGGTGGGCAGATTGGCATCGAACAGCTCGTTAGCCTCGGTCACCACCATCCGCCCGCTGACCGTCGCCTCCCCCGACGGGAAGCGCTCCACCGGCGGCTCCTCCACATCGAATTCGTCGACGATCTCGCCCACCAACTCCTCGATCAGGTCCTCCAGGGTGACGAGTCCGGCCGTCCCCCCGTACTCGTTGATCACCACCGCCAGGTGGAACTTCTCCGCCTGCATCTCCCGCATCAATGCCGAGACCCGCTTGGTCTCCGGCACGAAGTGGGGGGACCGCACCTGCGACCCGACTTGATCGTCCTGGTGACCGGCGCGCAACGCTCGGATCAGGTCCTTGGTGTAGACCACCCCGGCCACATCGTCGAGGCCCTTTTCCAGCACCGGGAGCCGGCTGTACCCCACCGCCAACGCCTGCTCCAAGACGGCCTCGACGGTTTCATCCGCCTCGACGGTGACCATGTCCGGACGGGGAACCATCACCTCTCGCACCACGGTGTCCCCGAATTCGATGATCGAATGGATGAGCTGGCGCTCTTCGGTCTCGATCACCTCGTCCTCCAGCGCCACGTCGGCCATCGCCAGCAACTCCGACTCGGTGACGTCGGAGCCGTGGCCCAGAGCTCCTTCGCCGATGAGCAAATTGGCCAACCCGATCAGCGCCCCCGACGCCACCCGAATGGGCCAGAAGCCGACCATGGCCGCCACCAGCGGGGCGCTAAACAGCGCCGCCCGCTCCGGGTGGTGGACGGCCCAGTTCTTCGGCACCGCCTCCCCCAGCACGAAGATCACCACGATTTCGAACACGGTGGCCACCACCACCCCCCAGGCGCCGAACCACTCCGAGGCCAGGATCCCCACCAACGTCGCCACCACCAGCTGGCAGATCAGCACCAGGAGGAGCACCGGATTGAGGAAGCCCTGGGGGTTGTCGGTCAGTCGCTCGAGCACCTTGGCCCCGCGCCGGCCCTCGTCGACCAGCGCCGCCGCCTTGGCCCGGCTCATCCGAACCAGGCTGGTCTCGGCCAGCGCCAACACCGCCGAGGCGGCCAGCAGGATCACCACCACCGCCAGCACCACCCCGTCGATGGGTTGGAAGCTCTGGGTGGCGAGGAGGCGGAGCGGCTCGGCGGTCATGAGCTGACCCGGTAGTACCGCGCCAGGAGCTGCTGCTCGCGTTGCTCCATGCGTTCGGCCTCGGCATCCACCTGGTGGTCCATCCCCAGCAGGTGGAGAATCCCGTGCACCACCAGCAGCGCCAGCTCGTCCTCGAAACTGGCGCCGTGGTCCGCCGCGTTCCGGGCGGCGACCGCCGGGCAGATCACCACGTCTCCGAGGAGCAGAAACCGGTCGGTGTCGGTCTCGACCGATCCCGGACCGGTGCCGCCCTGGTCCGGAGAGCGACCGCTGCGTTCGACCTCGTCCTCGATCGGGAACGAGAGCACATCGGTCGGGCCCGACTTGCCCAGAAACCGCTCATTGAGGGCGGCGATGGACGGCTCGTCCACAAACAGCAGTGACACTTCGGTGTCGTCGGTGATGCCTTCGGCCATCAACGCCATCCGGGCCAGCTCCGACCAGCGGTCGACCGCTACCGGATGGTCAGCTTGTTCATCGGCCGCGTAGATGTCAACGCTCATCGAGCTCCCGGGTTCGTACCCTCCGAGTCCGGTGACCCCGACCCTCGCTCGTAGGCGGCGACGATGTCGGCCACGATGCGGTGGCGCACGACATCCCGCTGGGTCAGGTGGACGAAGGCCAGGTCCTTGATGCCCGACAGCACCGGTTCCAATCCGACCAATCCGGACCGGCCGCCGGGGACGTCGATCTGGGTGATGTCGCCGGTGATCACCGCCTTGGACCCGAAGCCGATGCGGGTGAGGAACATCTTCATCTGCTCCGGCGAGGTGTTCTGGGCCTCGTCGAGGATGATGAAACTCGAGTTCAGAGTGCGTCCCCGCATGAAGGCCAGGGGGGCGACCTCGACCGTCCCCCGGTCGAAGAGGCGCTGGGCGCCCTCCGGCTCCAGCAGATCGTGGAGGGCGTCGTAGAGCGGGCGCAGGTAGGGGTCCACCTTGGCCATCAGATCGCCGGGAAGGAACCCCAGCCGCTCGCCGGCCTCGACAGCCGGACGGGTCAGGATGATCCGGCTCACCTGGTGGGCCTGGAGCGCCTGGACGGCGAGGGCCACCGCCAGGTACGACTTGCCGGTGCCGGCCGGCCCGATCCCGAAGGTGACCACGTTGGAGGCGATGGCGTCGGCGTAGGCCTTCTGACCGGCCGTCTTCGGCCGAACCGCCCGGCCCCGCGACGACTTCAGCAGCTCGGCGGTCAGCACCTCGGAGGGTCGGACGTCATCGTGCATCATGTCGATGGTTCGTTTCACCTGGGCCGAGTCGAGGGTCTGGCCGGCCTCGAGGACGATGATCATCTCCTCGAACAGGCGTCCGATGCGCTCGGCATCGTCACCCCCGATGGTGATCTCGTTCCCCCGAACCGAGATGTGGGCGTCCGGGTTGTCTTTTTCGATCAGGCGCAGTAACTCATCCTGCTGACCCAGGAGACCCGCCATCAGGTGATTGCCGGGGACGAGAATTTTGACCGGGGAGGATTCCACGTGCACTCTGCCGATGACCCTACCAGCGGGCGGCGGGTGGCCAGCCCGTATCCACTCAGCCCGGGGGCCAGTCGAAGGTGCGGCCACCCAGCAGGTGGAGATGAAGGTGGGGGACCGAGTTGAGCGCGTCGGGGCCCACGTTGAAGACCAGCCGGTAGCCCCGGTCCTCCCCGGCGATGCCCTCGGCGGCGGCGACCTCTTGGGCGGCGAGCAAGAGGGCGGTCACGTCCTCGGCGTCGGCGGCGGTCACCGTCGACGCGTTGGTGATGTGCCGGCGGGGGACGATGAGAACGTGGACGGGGGCCTGAGGATTGATGTCCCGGAACGCCACCGTGCGCGCATCGGATCGGACGATGTCGGCCGGGACGTCGCCGGCGACGATGCCGCAGAACAGACAGTCGGTCATGGGGTCAGCCGGAGGAGGCGGCGGTGTCGTGGTCCGAAGTTGCCCGATGGCGGGAGTTGCCCTTGAGTTCGGGATACAGGTGCTCGAGGCTGCCCGGGGGGATCCGACTTTCGTCGATGAAACGCACCACGTCGGCCTCCTGCAGGCGGATCACCCGGCCGAACTTGTAAGCGACCAGGTCGCCTTCGTCGATGAACCGGTACAGGCTCCGGAGGGTGATCCCCAGTCGTTCGGCGGCTTCTTTGGTGCTCAACCAGGTGATGTCATCTGTCATGGTCTCCCAGTTATACCCGGCCTCTGGCCATTTCCAACTTCGGGCCGGCCCAGGTCAGGCGGCGACCAGCAATCCCAGTTCGTCCAGACGTTGGCCCATGACATCCGGTGTGACACCAAATAGGCAGGCAATCGCCCGCAGATCCTCGGCCCGAATGGTGATCATCCGCCCGTTGAAATCCTGACGGTGGACCTGGATCATCGACAGGAACCTCCGCAACAGGTCACGTTCGGGGCCGCTGACCGAATGCAGCTTGTTGAGATCGATGGTCACCTTGCCGTTGGCGGGAGCGGTGGCCGGAACCCGACGGGCACTGAGCGGCGCCGTCTCCGCCGACGCCCCACTGGCCCCCCATCGGGTGGAGGCGTCGCCATCGGGGGGGAGCAGCTGGTCGACCGGCACGTCGTACAGCTTGGCCAGGCGCTGCAGCCGGGGCACCGAGATGGCCCGCTCCCCGCGCTCGTAGGCGCCGAGCACCGACGCTTTGAACTCCTGCTCGGAGGTCGACTCCACCGCCTGGAGTGACAAGTGCATCTGCTTGCGCATGGCTCGGAGCCGGGCCCCGACGGCTCGGGCATAGGCGATCCGGGCCGACTCTTCCTGTTCGTCGTCATCGACCGCGTCGACACGCTTTTCGACCACTGATAAACCCATCCCTGTCGTCCTCATCTCGATTTCCCGAACTCGCCCAGGGCGGCCGGGTTTCCCCCGTTCCGAGGCTCCGTGCTCAGTTTCGCCCACGGAGCGTGGTTATGCAAGGGGCAATCAACACGGACCGTAGGCCACAGAGGAGGGTCCCGGCGGCAATGGCGGCCGTCTCCGCCCGCAGGACGTTGGGTCCCAGCCCCACCGTTGGCAGTTCACCGTCGAGTTCGTCGCCGTCCCAACCCCCCTCGGGGCCGATGGCCACCACCGGGTGATCGAGCGACGGAGGCGGCCCGCCGGGGTGGGCGAGTGACGGCGGGCTCCCGCTGAGGGCGGCCAGCTCCCCGAGCGTGGAGACCGGGCCGATGCGGGGGAACCGGGTGCGGCGGCATTGGGCGGACGCCTCGCGGGCCACCCGGGAAAGGCGGTCCAGGGCCCGGGTCTCCCGCTCCCCCTCCCAGCGCACCACCGAGCGGCGGCTGGTGATGGGCACGATGTGGTCGACCCCGAGCTCGGTGAGCTTCTGCACCACCCACTCGGGCCGATCGCCCTTCACCGGGGCGAAGGCCACCGTGAGGTGGGGTCGGACCTCCGGGGTCACCCGCACGGGTCCGTCGGGCTCCAGGATGGCCGACGGGTCTCGACGACGGGCATCCCCTCCGGCGGGCGCCGAGGTCACCCGGCACGGCACCCAGGCACCGCTTCCGTCCGAGGCCACCACCAGCTCACCGGGCCGCAGCCGGAGGACATCGATCAGATGATGGGCGCTGTCGGCGTCGAGCCGGGGGGTGGCCGGGTCGGGCACGAACACCATGGCGGCCGCGGCGACCAGCACCGGATCCGGGACCGCGGCCGACGGTCCGGTTGGACCGACTGCCGCGTCTTCGGGCATGTTCAGCTGAGAGCCGACCGCAGCTTGGAGAAGATGCCGTCGCCCGGTTGGGCTCCCCCCACCGTCTCGTCCCGGGAGGCGGCAAGGCTGGCCAGCAGCTCCCGCTGCTCGTCGGTGAGCTCGGTCGGCGTCTCCACGATCACGTGCACGAACAGGTCGCCCCGTCCCCGTCCGCGAAGCTTCGGGATCCCGAACCCCTTGAGCTGGACCACCGCACCGGTCTGGGTCCCCGGGGCGATGGTGAGGTTCTGCGGCTCATCCAGCGTGTCGAATTCGATCACCGTCCCCAAGGCGGCCTGGGTCATGGCCACCTGCACCGAGGCATGGACGTCGGCCCCTGAGCGCTCGAAGACCGGATCGGGGGCGACCGAGAGATGAACGAACAGCGAGCCGTTGGGACCGCCCCGGAACCCCGCCGGGCCGTGACCCGACAACCGCAGGGTGGTCCCGTCGTCGACCCCGGAGGGGATGTCCACCTCCAGCGTCCGGTCCTGGTCGTGGCGACCGTCACCCCCGCAGACCTCGCAGGGGTTGGCGATGGCTTGGCCGGTCCCCTGGCAGCGAACGCACGGCACCGCCGTCACCACCTGGCCGAGGATCGACTGACGGACCCGCCGGAGCTCCCCGGCCCCCTGGCAATCCGGACAGCGGATGGGGGAGGTCCCCGGGCGCGCGCCGGTGCCCTCGCAGGTGTCGCAGTGGACCGGCGCCTTTACCGTCACCTCCCGGTGGATGCCGAAGACGGCTTCCCGGAAGGTCAGGCGGATGACGATCTCGGCATCCGGCCCGGGCATCGGCCCGGACCGGCGGCCGCGGCCGCCGGTGGTGGCACCCCCCATCCCGTTGAAGAAGGCATCGAAGAGGTCACCCAGGCCCCCACCGAACGGGTCGCCCTGTCCCCCACCGAAGCCACCCCCGCCGGCGGCCGGCCCGAACACCCCGGCGGCGCCGTAGCGGTCGTACTGGGCGCGCCGTTCGGGATCGCGCAGGACCTCGTAGGCCAGGCTGACCTCCTTGAAGCGGTCCTCGGTCGTCTCCTCGCCGTGGTTGGCGTCGGGATGGTGCTCCCGGGCCTTCTGCCGATACGCCCGTTTCAGTTCCTCGTCGGTGGCGTTGCGGCCGACCCCGAGTATCTCGTAGAGATCGGTCTCGGTCACGGCCGGGACCCGCTGAGGCTCTGGCCCAGGCGGTTGCCGACCACCCGGGCGGCGGCGAGGGCCTGGGGATAGTTCATCCGGGTCGGGCCGAGCAGGCCGACGGTGCCGGTGATCTCTCCATCCACCCACACCGGCATGACCACCACCGCACACGACGCCAGCGGCTCGACGCCGTGCTCGGCGCCGATCGCCACCGACAGCCCTTGGTCGAGGACGTCGCGGAGCAGGGTGACCACCACCAACTGTTGCTCGAGGATGGTCAACACCGATCGTACGGTTTCCACCGCATCGAAGGCGGCGGCCATGTGGGAAGACCCGCCCACAAACAGCTGCTCGCCGGCTTCGGCCGAACCCAGCCGGCGGAGGCCATCGATGCCGGCGGCGGCCACCGCGTCGGTGGTGGCATCCCCGGTGCTGGCGAGGCTGGTGTCGATCTGGGACAGCGCCCGCCCGAGGGAATGAGCGGCGAGATGGCGGCCGGCATCGGCCAAGTGCGCCTCGTCCACATCCTCGGGCAGGTCGATGGATTGCTTCTGGACCGCGCCGTCGGCCAGCACCACCACCAGCAGCGCCAACCGTTGACCGAGCCCGACCAGTTGCACCGAGCGCACCGTCGCCAACTCGTGGGATGGCCCCACCACCATGGCGGTGCAGTCGGTGAGATCCGACAACAGCCCGGATGTCCGCTCGAGCATCGACTCGATCTCGCCGTGGGCGTGATCGAAGAACTGCCGGACCTGCTGACGGCCGGCCGGGTCGAGGGCACCGGGGCCGACCAGATGGTCGACGAAGAACCGGTACCCCTTGTCGGTCGGGATCCGGCCGGCGCTGGTATGGGGTTGGGCCAGGTACCCCTCCCGCTCGAGGGTGGCCATGTCCGCCCGGATGGTCGCCGAGGAGACGTTGACCCCGGGGGCGTCCATCAGGTGTTGGGATCCCACCGGTTGGGCGGAACCGATGTACTCGGTGACCACCGCGTTGAGAATGGCCGACTTCCTGACGTCGAGGGCCGAGGGGTCGGGTCCGGCCCCCTCGGTTCGGCTGTCGTCAGTGGTCTGCATGGCTTCGGTGGTGCCTCGTGAGAGCCCTTCCGGCGGCCAGGTGCCGCCGACTCCGGGCTGTCGGCCCGTTGGCACTCCATTGTACTGAGTGCTGACCAGGGTGGGGCAGCCGGCGGGCAGAGTGCCTGGTCAGACCGCAGCCACGAACAGCTGCTGGGTGATGGCCGGGCCGAGGGCGATGGTCGAGCCCCCGACCACCAGGGTCAGGGTGCCGTCGGGGGCTTTGGCCTGGATGGTGGCGGTGGCTCCCGGGGTCAGCCCGTGCTCACCCAGATAGGACAGCGAGGCGGAGTCGTGCTCCACGCTCTCGGTGATCCGCTCGAGCCGCACCCGGTCACCGGGTCGGGATTCGGCCAATCGGTGCTGGGCGGGCCCGGTGGGCGCCACCCCCGGAATCGGATTGCCGTGCGGACAGGTGGTCGGGTTCCCCAGCAGGACGACTAGTCGTTCTTCCACCTCGTCGGAGATCACGTGCTCCCAGCGCCCGGCCTCCAGATGGGCCTTTTCCCAGTCCAGCCCGATGATGTCGACCAGGAGCCGCTCCGCCAGCCGGTGCTTGCGCACCACGCCTTCGGCCAGGATGGCGCCCTTGGCCGTCATGGAGATCTGCCGGGAGCTGCGCACGATGAGGTCGTCCGCCTCCAGGCGATCGAGCATTTCCGATACCGAGGGGGCGGCCTTGTCGAGCCGCTCGGCGAGGCGCGCCTGGATGACCGGGATGCCCTCCTCTTCCAAGGAGAAGATCGCCTCGAGGTACTCCTCGACCGGCGGATGAAATCGGTCGAGCATGGAAATGATCCTACGGCACCGCCGAAGTCGATGATTCAGCCAGCGGAACTACCGTGGAGATCGTGGGTGACATCCTCGGGGACGACGAGACGCGGGCCGGTGACAGCCGAGAGGCCGACGGGGTCGACGAGGCGGTGGCCGCGGCGGCCGAGACCGAGGCGGAGGAGCCGGCCGACGCCAGCCCGACCCGCTTCGAGAAGGTTAGGCGGTCGAGCGCCGGAGTGATCATGACCGGCATCGCCCTGGGCCTCCAAGACGCCCTGGCCCTGCCCAAGAAGGAGCCGGCCTTCGTCATCAAGGCCACCGGGGAGCCGGACGGGGACCCGGGCCCGATCGACCTCCAGTTCGACCCCGACGATCCGTCGAACACCGTGGCGGTGATCCGTCCCTGGTTGGCTGACGGGCAGAAGGAAGCCCCGCCGAGCTAGCTGGGCACTCAGTCCTCGAGCCGGAGGGCGGACACGAACGCCTCTTGGGGGACCTCGACCCGGCCGATGCTCTTCATCTTCTTCTTCCCCTCCTTCTGCTTCTCGAGGAGCTTCCGCTTCCGGGTGATGTCACCGCCGTAACACTTGGCCAGAACGTCCTTGCGACGGGCTTTGACCGTCTCCCGGGCCAGGACCCGTCCACCGATGGCGGCCTGGATGGGTACGTCGAACATCTGGCGCGGGATCAGCTCCCGCAATTTCTCCGTCATCCGCCGGCCGTAGAAGTCGGCCTGGGAACGGTGGACGATGGTGGAAAAGGCGTCCACCGGGGTGTGGTTGATCAGCAGGTCGACCTTGACCAGATCGGCGGTGGCGTAGCCCTCGGGCTCGTAGTCGAGGCTGGCGTACCCCTTGGTCCGACTCTTCAGCTGGTCGAAGAAGTTCACCACCACCTCGGCCAGCGGAATGGTGTAGACGAACTCCACCCGTTCGGGTGACAGGTATTCCATCCGGCTCATCTCCGCCCGTTTCCCCTGGCAGAGTTCCATCACCGTTCCGGTGTACTCGGCCGGGGTGAGGATGGTGGCCCGCAACATCGGCTCGTCGACGTGATCGAGGTGGGTCGGGTCGGGGAGGTCGCTCGGGTTGTCCACCTCCACCTTGGTGCCGTCGGCCAAGTAGGCCTCGTAGGCCACCGACGGGGCGGTGGCGATGAGGGACAGGTCGAATTCGCGCTCGAGCCGTTCGCGCACGATCTCCATGTGCAGGAGGCCGAGGAACCCGCACCGAAAGCCGAACCCGAGGGCCCGGGACGACTCGGGCTCGTAGGTGAAGCTGGCGTCGTTGAGCCGGAGTTTCTCCAGGGCGTCGCGGAGGTCGGGGAGCTCATCCCCGTCGATTGGGAACAGCCCGCAGAACACCATGGGGTTGGGGTCCCGGTAACCGGCCAGAGCCTCGGTGGCCGGGTGGGAGGCGGTGGTGACCGTCTCCCCCGACCGGGCGCCGCCGACGTTCTTGATGCCGGCGATGAGGTAGCCGACCTCGCCGGGTCCGAGGTCGTCGACCGGGACGGTGACCGGCGTCCGCACCCCGATCTCCTCGATCTCATGATTGGAGGCGGCGTTGATGAATCGGAGCTTGGCCGTCGAGCGGAGGGTGCCCTGCATGACCCGGATGGAGCTGACCACTCCCCGGTACTGGTCGTAGGACGAGTCGAAGATCAGCGCCTGGAGGGGAGCGTCGGGGTCCCCGGTCGGGGCGGGGATGCGCTCGACGATGGCGTCGAGTAGCTCCGGTACCCCCTCTCCGGTCTTGGCCGAGATGTGGAGGATGGTGGACGCGTCGATCCCCAGGACGTTCTCGATCTCGGCGGCCGACCGTTCCGGGTCGGCGGCGGGAAGGTCGATCTTGTTGAGGACGGCGACGATCTCCAGGTCGTGCTCGAGGGCCTGGTAGGAGTTGGCCAGGGTCTGGGCCTGAATCCCCTGGGAGGCGTCCACCAGAAGCACCGCCCCCTCACAGGCGGCCAGCGACCGGCTCACCTCGTACCCGAAGTCCACGTGACCGGGGGTATCGATCAGATGGAGGGTGTGGTCCTTCCACTGCACCCGCACGTTCTGGGCCTTGATGGTGATCCCCCGCTCCCGCTCGATGTCCATCGAGTCGAGGTACTGCTCCCGCATGAGGCGGGGGTCGACCGCCCCGGTGAGCTCGAGAATGCGGTCGGACAGGGTCGACTTGCCGTGGTCGACGTGGCTGATGATGGAGAAGTTTCGGATGCGGTCGACGGGAAGCACGGGGTAGTCAGCGTACCGTCGGCGGCGGGGATGGCTCTCACCTGCAGCCGGCTGCTAGTCTTGCCTGTCTCCCCTGGACGTCCATCGGGTGCCCGGGAGCCGATCTCCAACCGGTTGGCGGCGCACGTCGGCGTCGCTGGGCCGATACCCCGAGGACGATAAGGACCATTCGTGGCAAACATCCGCAGTCAGATCAAGCGCAACCGACAGACGGTGAAGCGTCAGGCCCGCAACAAGGCGGTCCGCTCCGAGTTGCGCACCCGCACCAAGACGGCCATCGCCGCCGTCGACGACGGGGCCGAGAATGTCGAAGACGCCCTCCGTTTGGCCATCAAGCGGATCGACAAGGCCGCCGCCAAAGGCGTCATCCACAAGAACCAGGCCGCCAACCGCAAGTCCCGGCTGATGAGGCGGGCGGCGGCCCAGGAGACCACCGACGCCTGACCCTCGGCCCGGTTCGCCGGGCCGACGGTGCGACGGACCGCTTACGGTGTCGAGATGGCTCCGACGATCGGTTGGGCCAGGCGGAGGTTGCCCAGGCTGCCGTGGAACGGCGCATCTCCGAAGGTGAAGACTCCGCCGTCGGACCCGATCAGCCAGTAGCCCTTGCCGGTGGGGGTGGGCACCAGGGCGACGATGTTGCCGACGGATACGTGGAAGTCGGGGAGGCCGCCGTACGACGGGGCGTCGCCGAAGGCGACGACACCTCCGTTTTTCTCCACCACCAGGTAGCCACGTCCATCGGAGGTGGCAACGATGCCGACCACCGGGCTCGAGCCGGCGGGGGGCCGGCCGAGGAACGGGGCGTCGCCGAACGAGAAGATGCCGCCGTCCGAACCCGCCAGCCAGTAGCCCTGATTGTCGGTGTTGGCCGCGATTCCGACGATGTTCGTCACCTGAATGCCGAAGCCGGGCAGTGATCCCTCGAACTGGGCGGCGGCAATGGTGAACACCCCGCCATCAGCGCCGGCCAGGAGGCCCCCAACCCCTAGCCCTCCCTTCTCGGTAATTGCCCCTCCGATCAGGTCGGTGGCGTTGATCCCGTTCTGGAGCGCGGAGCCGGTGAACGGATAGTCCCCAAACGCAAACGCCCCACCGTCGAAGCCGAGCAGGCCGTAGCCGCGATAGTCGGAGGAGGGAGCGATCGTCCTGATGTCGTTGACTCTGACTCCCAGCCCCGGCAGCGACCCCTCGAACTGGGCGTCTCCGAAGGTGAAGATGCCGCCGTCGGCGGCCACCATGATGTAGCCGCCGGCGGGCTGGACATGAGGCGCCGCCGCCCCGGCGGGCGTCCGGGTCGCCAGGCCCACTGCCCCCGCCGAGAGGGCGGTGGCCAGAGCCAGCACCGCCGCACACCCTCGGGTCATCCGTGATCTGAACAGGTGCATAATCCCCCCGGGTCGTCCCCTGGCCACCGCTGGCCATACAGGAAACGCCGGTCAAAACGGATTCTTGCGGTCCCCGAGGGGGGTGTCGGGCGGTCTGGAGGCTGGATTGCCTCAGCTGGTGGCGCTCAGGGTCTCGTCGCTCACCTTGGCGATACCGAACACTGCGCCCTGGGGATCGGCGACCACCGCGCCCCGACCGAAGTCCATATCGCTGGGCGGCATCAGGACCGATCCACCCAGGTCGGTGGCAGAGGCCGCCGACGTGTCACAGTCGTCGACAGAGAACCACACCGACCAGGCGGGGAACTCGCCCTCCCCGGCGGGGTGCGCCCCGCAGACCATCCTGTCGCCGACGCTGAAGGCGAGACCGTTGCCATCGGGTGACGACACGCCCCAACCGAAGACCGAGGTATAGAAGTCCCGGGCTTTGTCCAGATCGGTGGTGGCCAGCTCATTCCAGGTGAAGGTCCCGTTCTCGTTGACCAGGACGGCGCCGATGTGCTCGCGGGGTTGCCAGATGGAGATGAACGACCCCACCGGATCCTGGATCACCCCCATCCGACCGGCGTCGAACACATCCATGGGACCCATCACCACACTCCCACCACTGGCCGCCGCCCGGTCCAGCGCAGCATCGGCGTCGTCGACAGTCACGTACACCGACCAGTACGGCGGCACCTCGGGATTCATCTGCGGGCCGAGTCCGGCCACGTTCTTACCCCGGAGGGTGAACATCCCGTATCCACCGGCCTCGGGCCGGGGATCCATCTCCGCCTTCCAGCCGAACAATCCGCGGTAGAAGGCCCCGGCGGCGGCGGCATCCGGACTGCCGAGGTCGACCCACGAGGGTGTGCCGGGAAGGTACGAGGTCTGCTCGGACATGGGGATCTCCTATCCATTTCACTGAGGACGTGCACACCGACCGCGATGGGAAGCCACCGCGGATCGAATCGTAGCCATCGACCTGAGTGAACGTCTGGTGAAGGGTGCCGATACCGGTCAACCGGGTAGGGGCTCCACCAACTCCGGGCCATCGTTGCGGACGTTCCCGACCCGGAGGTCCACCGGATAGTGGCGCAGGGTTTCCAACCGGGAGGCCCGTACCATCCCCTCCAGCTCTTCCCGATCGTGATTGTCCGGATCGAGCCAGGGGTCGAGCGCGTCGGATTCGAGGATCACCGGCATCCGGTCGTGGATGCCCTCCATGTCCGGGCCCGCCGACGTGGTGACGATCGCACATGTCTGTATCGCCTGGCGGTCCCCGGTGTCGCCGTCCCCGGCCGGAGGGCACCACCGCCCCCACAGCCCGGCCATGGTCATCGGTTGGCCGTCGGCCCGATGGAAGAAGTAGGGCTGCCGCTGCTTGCCGACCCCGGGCCCCCATTCGTAGAACCCGTCCGCCAGCACCGCCACCCGACGGGAGAGAAATGCCGACCGGAACGCCGACCGGCTGGCCAGCGTCTCGCCCCGGGCGTTGAACATCCGGCTTCCGACCTTGGCCTCCTTGGCCCCGGGGGGGATCAGTCCCCACCGGAACTGGTCGATCAGCCGGGCCGGCTGGGCATCGGGGTCCGAACCGGGACCGGCCGCCACGATCCCCAGGACCCGCTCGGTGGGTGGCACGTTGTAGATGGGGTGGCCATCGGTGTCGATGCCCAGTGCCAGCTGGGCGTCGAAGATCCGGGACAGTCGGTCCGGTTCCGTATAGAGAGCAATGCGACCACACATGGTGACCGGGAGACTACCGGTCGGCCATCGGAAACCACCGACGATCAGCCGCCCAAAGCCATTGGCCGCCCGATTGGATGCTTATCGGACCGGCTACGCCTCAGGAGGGCTTGGTGCCCGGAGGAAAGAAGTAGGGCTGGTCACACCGGTAGCCATTGGTCGCACTGTTGATGGCAGGGTCGTCCACCCGGGTGATGGTTCCCTTGATGATCTGAGCGATGACGTAGCAGTTGCCCGGTAGTTTGCCGGCCGGATTGGCGGTGGCGATCAGATTGCTGGCGTTGAATGACTTGACCGAGCGGAGGGCCTGCAACACCGAGCCCCGGGTCGGATTCGGGCCGGCCGCCTTCAGCGCCTGGACGAACAACTGGCCGGAAATCCAGCCGTACATGGTGTAGAGGTCCGGCTTGAAGCCCGGCGACGCCACCTGCACCCAGTGGAGGAAGAGGTTGACCGCCGGGATGGACGCGGCATCCTCTCCCAGGTACAGAGAAGTGTTCTGCTCGAGGTACGAGCCGTTGGTGGCCGCCGCACCCCCCGACGCCGGGATCAGGGCCTCGCTGTAGGTGGAAGCGCCGAGGACCACCACCGGGTGGAAGTTCTGCTGGTCGAGGGCCTTGAACACCGCCGAGGCGTAACTCTCCGGCATCTGTTCGATGAAGAGGATCTTCACCCCGTCCTTCCGCATGTTGATGACGTACGGGGTGAAATCGGTGGTGGTGATCTCGAAGGTCGGGTCGTAGACCACTTTGTACCCCTGGTTGGCCATCGCCAGCTTCTCGCCTGCCCAGGTGGCGGTGGCCGACGGTTGGTCGGCGATCAATGCACCGGCGTGGGTGATATCGCTGGGGAACTTGCTCTTGAAGTAGGCCAGCGGCCCCAGCTGCCAGCCATCGGCGTTCGGCGACGGGCTGAAGGAGTTCGGGAGGTTGTTGGCGACGGAACTGAGCGATACCGCGATGTTGGGCACCGCCGGATTGGCCGCCAGCACGGTGGCGCCGAACTGGTCATTCAGGGAGAAGCTGCCGACCATGGCGAAGTCCTTGGCGATGTCGGCCTGGGTGAGGGCCTTGTTGTTGGCCCCGTTGTTGTAGCCGTCGTCGGCGCTGTCGACGATGATCTTCCGCCCATTCACCCCTCCGGTGGAGTTGACATAGTCGGCGTAGGCCTTGAGCCCGGTCGGGGCGCCGGTGAACAATCCGATGGTCTGGGTGGAGACATTGCCGACGGTGACGGAGTTGGCGGTGAGACCGGTGGTGCCGTGGAACGCGGCCGGCGGGATCGGCGACTTGGTCGAGGAGCCCGTCGGCGCCTGGGTGGCGGTGGACGAGCAGGCAACCAGGATGGTGGCCATCACGCCCACTGTCAGGGTGACCGCCATCCGCCGCCGCCGACCCAGAGACCCACCTGCCCTTGACGTGGACGTCATAACAATTCCCCCTCTAGTGGCTTGGCCGGGACACGATGACGTGTTGCCGGAGGTAACCGCAGGATGACTCTACGAAAAATTACCTACCTCCGCCACGGCGATGCATGGAGGCCAGCCCGGATCGGCCCATGGTGCTGAACTCCCCGACCGCCTCGACCGTCACCACCCCGGCCTGGATCAGCTGACCCCGGCTGTGGATCCGGCGACCCTCGATCGAGGTGACCCATCCTTCGAAGCGGGCCGGGCGGTCGATCACGGTGGGATGCAGGTAGCGGATGGAGAGGGTCACCGTGGGCCCGGCCGCCCCGGTGATCACATTGGCGGCAGTGAGAACCAGATCGAAGGCTCCGGCCAGCGCCGCGCCGTGCACGCATCCCGGCGCTCCCTCGTAAGGGGCGGTGAAGGTGGCGTGACCGATGGCCTTGGGCGGGTCGAATTCGATGGTGAGGGGGATGGCCAGCGGGTTGCAGGTGCCGATGACCACGTCGAAGGGCATGACGTCGGCCATGTCGAACGTCTTTCCGTCCTCGACTTCGTGATCGGCGTACCGATCGGCAACCACCCCGTCCCACTCCGGCGCGTGGCGCTCGAGCCGGTCCGCCGCCGACGCCAGGTCGCGGGTGACCTCGGTCAACAACTCCGCCGGGGCCAGTGACGTCACGGTGGCCGCCATCAACCGACGGACCGCAGCCGCCAAGGCCTGGCGCTCGGCGCCGCCCGACGGGCGGGCCGGAACCGCCACCGGTCCGTCGCCAGCCGCGGTCACCGATCGAACCGGCCCAGATAGGTGGCGTGGGCATCCAGCACGTTCAGCATCTCGCCCGGCGGACCCGAAGGGACCCGGAGCACGACCTCGTAGACGCCCAGCTCCTCGTAGTGGGCGAGCTTCTGATCGCTCGGCACCGTGCCGAACGGGACCACCCGGATGGACGCCGGGTCCCGGCCACGGGCTTCGTAGGCGTTCCGGAGCTCGGGGAGGGCGGCGGTCAACCCCGCCCCCCCGATCGGCATCCACCCGTCGGCGTATTCGGCGATGGCCCCGAACACCCCGGGGTACGGCCCCCCGCCGACCAGGGTCAGCACCCGTGGTTGCTGGATCGGCTTGGGCCAGCTCCAGCAGGGGTCGAGGTCGACGTAGGTGCCGTGGAACTCGGGTTGCTCCTCGGACCACAGCGCCTGCATGCACAAGACGTGCTCACGGGCGATGGCGCGCCGCTCGGAGAACTCCACTCCATGGTCGCTGGCTTCGGCGCGGTTCCATCCGAACCCGAGCCCGAACACCACCCGGCCTCGGCTCAAGTGGTCGAGGGTGGCCAGCAGCTTTCCCAACACGATGGGATCGTGCTGGGCGACCAGAACCACTCCGGTGCCCAACGAGATCCGGGTGGTCACCGCCGCCGCCATGGACAGGGCGACGAACGGATCGAGGCTGCGCCGGTAGTCCTCGAGGTGGACGCCCTCCACCAGGGCCGGTGGCGTATCCGCCCGCACCGGCAAATGGGTGTGCTCGGGCAGGTACAACGAGTCGAATCCACGGTCCTCGACGGCACGGGCGAGTTCGGCCGGACCCATGTCCCGGTCGGTGAGAAAGGCGGTGATCCCGAGGCGCACCCGGCTCAGCCCTTCAACCCGGACGTCAATCCCGACCCGGGATTGGTAGCGGGGTCGGCGAACAGCGCGGCGAAGGCTGACTCCTCCCGACGGCGGGCGGCGGAGATGGCCGGGCGAAGCCCATCCATCATCAACCGCTTGATCTCCATCACCCCGTGCGGGGGAAAGGCGGCGATCCGCCGGGCCAGCGCCAGGGTTTCCTCCAGCACGGTCCCGGCCGGCACCACCCGCCAGGCGATCCCGCTTTCGACTGCCTGGTGGGCGTCGACCCACTCCGACGCCAGGAGGGCGGCGGCGGCCGGTTGCCATCCCATCCGGGCCGGGAGCAACAGGCTGCTAGCCGCCTCGGGGGGCACGCCCATCTCGGCAAACGGGCAGCGCAGGCGGGCGGTCTCGTCCACCAGGACCAGGTCGACGTGACCCAGGATGGTGAATCCGAGCCCGACCCCCACCCCGTGGACGGCGGCCAGCAAGGGTTTCTCGAACGACTGCAGGGAATCGAGAAGGTGGGAAAAGCCCTTTCCGGCCTCGGGGCCGGCCGCCCCGGTGGCGATGGCGGCCATCTCGTGGAGATCCTGGCCGGAGGTGAACCCCTTACCCCGTCCGGTGAGGACCACCGCGTGGATCGAGGCGTCCGACGATGCCTCGTCCAGCGCCGAGGAGACCGCCTCGTACATCTTGAGGTCGAAGGCGTTGCGAACCTCGGGTCGGTCGAAGGCGATGACCCGGACACCATCACCATCCTCGACATCGATGCGGTGGTCAGTCACCCGGGTCGGCTCATGACGACTCGGTCGAGTGGCGCCGGGCGATGACCCGCTCGGCGACTTCGTTGAGCCCGGTGGACAGCGGCCAGCCGATGTAGTGGGCCAGATGGATCACCGTCTCCCTCACCTGGTCCTCGGTCAGCTCGTCGCGATCCAGCGCCGATTGGAACTGGAGCTCCACCAGCGGGGACTGCCCCTGGGCGGCCAGCACGCCGATGGTAAGCAGCCGCCGATCCCGGGTGTCGAGCTGCGGACGGGTCCAGACCTCACCGAACAGGTGGTCGACCATGAAACCGACGTACGGCCCGGGGACCTCATCGGGGTCGACGCTGAATCCGTAGATCTCCTGCATCTTGGCCATGCCCCGGGACCGTGAAGTCTCGGCATCGTCCGGTGGATTCGTCATCTACGGTCTTCACTCTCACTCGCGCCGGATCGCGACCTCAGATCGCCACTCGATTTGGACATGTGTCTGGAATGTAATGTGGACACGTGACTTCCCGCAACGTCGATCAACCCGTCGGGGCGGAGGGCAACGCCGTCCCGGACGGTGCCGGCCTCGCCGACTATTCCGGCGATTTCATTGCTGATTTCCAATACGAAGACCTGTCGAGAGAAGCGCTGGTTCGGCTGGTGCGCGAGTACGCGCAGGCCGTCCACATACTCGACCGCTCCATGTGTGCGGCCATCGGTATCTCGCACGGAATGCAGGAGATGGAGCGGCTGGCCATCGAGGAGTGGCGGGGGGCGAGTCCCATCTACGGCAGCCGGCTTCGCAAGATCATGGGCATCGAGGGCAACGATGTCGAGGCCATCTTCAAAGTGCTCCAGCTCGACCCCGGCTTTCCCCATCACTATCTCGACGTCCGCTACGAGGTGGTGGACGAACGACACGGTTTCTTCGAACTGGCGTATTGCGGCGCGCTGATGGATGTCGAGCCGTTCGGCGACAAGATGGTGACCAGCATGTGCCATCACATCGAGGACGGAACCTTCGACGTCACCGCCCAGGCCATCAACCCGAAGGCCCACATCCGGCACGTCCATCGGCCGCCGAGAGCGCCCACCGGACGTTCGCCCCATTGCCGGTGGGAGCTGATCATCGACGAGGACAACCAGCCCCTGGACGAGGCTGACATCACCAAGATCACCCGGATGACCACCGCTGCCACCTTCGAATTCCCCCCCATGCGTGACGGGACGCCCCATGTCCCGGGGCCCACGGACTCGGCATGACCGATGCGCCGGTGCTGGAGGCCACCCGAAGGCGCCTGACCGAACGCCAGGCCGAGGTGGTTCAGCAACTGGTCGACGCCACCGCCGCCGAGGTCGACGCCGACGGCTACGCCGGACTGACCGTCCGGAATGTCGCCCGCCGAGCCGGCGTCGCCCCAGCCACCGCCTACAACTACTTCAGCTCCAAGGACCATCTGTTGGCCGAACTCCTCTGGCGGCGCATGGCGGCGTTGCCTCCGGTGGACGTCGCCTCCGACGGGTCGGTGGTGGATCGATTGGCCGAGACGGTGCGGATGATGGTGCTGCTGACCACCGAGAGCCCGGAGCTGGTCGGTGCCTGTACCACCGCGCTGCTCAGCGCTACGCCCGACGTGAAACACCTGCGGGACCGGATCGGGGCGGTGATCCATCAGCGGATCATGGCCGCCCTGGGGCCCGGCCTCGACCCGACCATCGTCCGGGTCCTCGAGACCACCTACTCGGGGGCGGTGCTGATGGCCGGCATGGGACATATGACCTACGCCGAGGTCCCCGACCTGGTGGCGGGAGCGGCCCGATTGATGACCGGCACCGGAGCGAAGGCGTGAGCTGATGTCCCGGTTCACGCCCCACCCCGAGCTCCGACCGGCGGTGGTCACCGGCGCATCATCGGGTATCGGACGGGCGACGGCCATCGCCATCGCCGAACTCGGCCACCCGGTGGTGCTCGGCGCCCGGCGGGTGTCGGCGTGCGAGGACACCGCCGCGGAGATCCGGGCCAACGGCGGTGACGCCTTCGCCATTCACCTCGATCTGGCCGATGGGGATTCCATCAAGCGGTTCGCCGCCGCCGCCACCGACACCCTCGGGAACGTGGAGATCGTGGTCTCCAGCGCCGCGGAGAACCGACCGGGCAGCGTCCTCGACACCGATGCCGACGCCTTCGAGCGGGTGCTCGGAGTCAATGTGGCCGGCACCCACCGATTGATCCTGGCCCTGCTGCCGGAGATGACCGAGCGGGGCCGGGGTGACGTCGTCTTCGTCACCTCCGACGTGGCCGTCTCGCCCCGTCCGTCGATGGCCGCCTATGTGACCTCCAAGTGGGGCCTCGAAGGCTACGCCCGCTCGCTCCAGATGGAGCTGGAGGGGACCGGCGTCCGGGCCACCATTGTCCGCCCCGGCCCTACCTTGACCGGGATGGGGATGGACTGGGATCCCGAGGTCACCGCCGAGGTAATCGACCAGTGGGTGGCGTGGGGATTCGGCCGTCACTCCAACCTCATGCGACCTCAGGGAGTAGCCCAGGCCATCGTGGCGGCGGTGACCCTCCCCCGGGGCACCCACGCCACCACCATCGAGCTCCAGCCGGAGGCCCCGGTTCGGGAGATCGAGCCATGACCATGGCGACCCAATCGCACCACTACCAGGAGGACTGAACCCATGCCGTCATACCCACGGGCCGAGCTCGAAGAAATGATGGAGCGGTGGACGGAGACCAACCGCCGCTGCGAGGAGGCGCTCAACTGGTTGCCGCTGGCCGATCTCTATACCGAGGACGCCACCTACGGATGGAACGTCGGGCCCAAGGATGAGTTCATGGCCGTCGGCCGGGATCAGATCCGCGAGTACGCGGTGGGTTTGGAAATGGAGGGGCTCGGCGGATGGACCTACCCGTATCAGCGGGTCCTCATCGACGACGTCCAGGGTGAGGTGCTGGGTCTCTGGCGTCAGATCGCCGACGCCACCCGGCCGGACGGGAGCCACTTCGAAATCGCCGGCCTGGGCGGCAGCTGGTTCCAGTACGCCGGCAACTTCCAGTGGGGCTGGCAACGCGACTTCTTCGACGTCGGGAACGCCACCGCCACCTTCATGGAGATGATCGCCGCCGGCACCCTGACGCCGGGGATGCAGAAGCGGCTCGAGCAGGCGGCCTCCGGCGAGCGCGCCCCCGGTCACTACCGGTTGGGCGAGGCGCCGGTCGGCCTGTGGGACGGCGTCTGAGCCGCACAGGCCACGCAGGTGGTGGTAGTGGGCAAGGCGGCCAACCGCGCTTCCCCGATCGCCCCGCCGCAGAGCTCGCAGCGTCCATAGGTCTGGCCAGCCACCCGGGCCCGGGCCGCATCCAGATCTTCGATCTCCTCATCGGCCCGGGCCAAGAGGGCGCTGACCCGGGCTCGCTCGTAGCCGACGGTCGAACCTTCCGGATCATGCTCGTCGTCGGGGACCGAGGCGGTCGACTCCCCGATCGCCTCGAGCTCGGCTTGGAGATCAGCCCGCCACGTCACCACCCGGGACCAACGGGCCCGAAGCGCCTCGAGAGGCAGGGGGTCCGAGGTTGGGTCGGTGCCGGCCACCCGGTGGACCCTACCGGCGCCATCGGCGGGCTCATTTGGCGCGGTGTCGCGGGGTCAGGTGAAGTCGGATCCGCCGTCGATGTTGAGGTTGGCCCCGGTCATGTAGGTGTTGGCCTGGGAGCAGAGAAAGGCAATGAGCGGACCGATCTCGCCGGGGTCGGCCGCCCGTCCGAGATGGGCGGGATGGCCGAAATCCTCACTGATCACCCGCATGGCGTCGACCAGGCTCTCCGGGTCGACACCTCGTTCGGGAGGAAGGGCCCGCAGGTACCCCTTCATGCCCTCGGAGAGGAACGATCCCGGAGACACGGTGTTGACCAAGATCCCGTCGGAAGCCAGGGAGGCGGACAGGTTCTTGCTCAGACTGGTGAGAGCCGCCTTGGCGGCGGTGTAAGCGACCAGCCCGGTCGATTGCCGCTTGGTCGAGTGCGCGGAGATGTTCACGATCCGGCCCCACGGAGCCGAACGCATGAGTGGGAGCGCAGCGCGTACACACCTGGCCGCGCTCAGCGTGCCGATATCGAAAGTCGCCTGCCACTCATCGTCGTCGATGGACTCGAATCCCCCGATCCCCACGCCGACCGGCCCCGCCGCGTTGACGAGCACGTTGAGCGAGTCCCACCGCTCTCCCACCGCGGCAAAGCTTCGGTCCACCGCCTCACGGGAGGTGAGGTCGGTGGAGATGCCCACCGCGTCGGGTGACCCGAGGGACACCAGCGCGTCGACCGTTTCGTCCAGCGCCGTCTGGGTCCGGGCCAGCACCGCGACCCGGGTGCCCTCCCGAGCCAGGCTCTCGGCCGCCGCCCGGCCCATGCCTCGGGAACCCCCGTTCACCACCGCAGTGGCACCCTCCAGCCCGAGTTCCATCCCGTCGCTACCTTGCAGTTCGGGGCGCCGTCACTCGCGCCCGGCGGTTGCTCACTCCCACGGCTCGAAGAGGCCCTCGAACTCCAGCTTTCCCTTCCGGACCCGTCCGTAGAGGAGCCAATCCCCCCGGAACATGCCGTGCTCGTGCGGCGCGCAGGCAATGTGGGTTCGGGGCCCGCCGGTAGTGCTGGGCATGAAGCGGATCCGCTCGAGCCCGTCCTTCAAACCCGGGCCGGAGAGGGTCGGCGCACGAAACAGGCCTTCGGCCAGCACCCGGGCGGTGTCGAAGGCCAGGACCGGGATGGCGTTGGGCCACAGCGGAGGGCTCTGTCCGTAGCGGGCGACGAACCGGTCGTGGAATCCCTCCGTGAGCGGGTTGTCCGGGTTGAACTGGTCGATGCCGACCCAGCCCTCGAACTTCTCGAAGCCCATCAGGTAGAACATGAAGGCGGTGCTCATGATCCGGGGCGGATCCCAGGCCAGTTCGTCGAGCGCTTTGCGCAGCAGTCCCTGCAACGCCAGCATCCCGTACCCCATGTAGCAGAGCGCGTCGGGGTTCGACTGCCGGAGGTTGTCGAGGTTGTCAGCCAGGCGGGCCGGGTGCTGGCTCACCGTCTCGAGGGCAACGATGCTCAAACCGTGGCGTCGGCACTCCTGGCGGAAGAAGCGGAAGTACTCGTCACCGTTGGGCGAGACCTCGCTGAGGACCGCCACCCGCTTGTAGCCTTTGCGGGCGAGCCAGGCGACGCACAAGGCGGCATCACCTCCGCAGTCGCCATTTCCGAGTCTGAAGCAGTACTCGCCGGCCAGCCGCTCGGTGCCGGCCCAGCTGATCAGCGGAACCTTCAACTCGTTGGCCAGCGCTGCCACCACCATGGCGTTGTCGGAACTGTAGGCCCCGGCCACCCCGATGCACCCCTGGTCGACCAGGTACTTGAACCCCTCGGTGGCATTGCGGGCCGAACCGTTGGGCAGCCCGTTCTCGGCGTGCAGGACGAACTCGACCGGCCGGTCGATCAGGCCCTGCTCGGCGGCCTCCTCGAACGCCATCCGGTGGATCTTGTTGTAGCCGCCGTCGGGGCCGTCGAGCGCGGAGCCAAGCCATCCGATCTTGATGGGGTCGGCGGCTCCCTGCCACTGGTTCGGGGTTGATTCGATGACCGGGCTCCTTCGTTTTTACCGGCGCAGATGCGCCCAAGTGGGCCAATAACGAGCAGATTTCATACTGTATGCGACCTGGATCCGAGGGTCCATCGCCGGACGCGCGGGGCGCTGGACGGCGCGGTCATTCGACGGATCCGGATTCGACCGACCTCCAGGCTTCCACCACCTCGTCGGCCGAAGCCAGGGTGGCCACCAGCGACAGGGTGTGGGCCAGGACCTGCTCTCCGTATTCCACCGGTACCCCGACCACCGCATCGGACACCACCACCACCTGATACGACCGGTTGACGGCGTCGAAGACCAGGTTGGGAATGGCCACATTGAGCGACACCCCCGCCACCACCACGGTGGTCACCCCGGCGTTGCGAAGGAGATTGTCGAGCGGCGATCCGGTCATCGGACTGAGCCCGTGGTACCGAGGGAGGACGACATCGCCGGACTCCGGACCGACTTCGGAGATCGGCCGGACGGCGTCGGATCCGGGCGCGTTCTCCATCCCGGCCTTGCGGGCGGCCACGAAGACCCGGGCATTCCGGTTGCCACCGAACCCATCGGGGAGGTTCTCCGCGGTGCAGTGCACCACCGTCACCCCGGCGGTACGGGCCGCCCTCACCACCGCGGCAACCTTCTCGACCAGGCCGATCGAAGCCCCGGCGTCGGCCAAGGCCGGAAGGCCCGATGCGGCGCCCACCACGCCGGCCTGCATCTCCTGGACGAGCACCGCCGACGTGGACGGGACCAACAACCGGGCAAGGCGGTCGGCTTCCCGGCGGGCAGGGTCCCCCGAGGTGTCGGACATCTCCGGCGCCTCGGCCGTCAGGTCGCCGGGCTCGGGTCGAACGGCCCGCGCCCCATCTGGTCGCGGACGGTCACCACCGAAGGATTGGTGAGAGTGCGGCGCTGCCAGTTGGCGCCATCCACCACCAGGGTGTGGCCAGAGATGAACCGGGCATAGGGGGAGGCCAGGAACGTCGCCGCCCAGCCGAGCTCACGGAGCCGGCCGACCCGTAAGGCGGGCTGACAGGCGTCCTTCTCGCTGGTGCGGTCAAGGTTTCCGGTGATGTCCGCGGTCATGTCCTCGTGGGGAAACAGGCCCGGCACCAGCCCGTTGACCTGGATGCCATACGGCCCCCACTCCACCGCCAGGGTCTCCACCATGTTCTTGACCCCGGCCTTGGCCGCCGCCGAGTGGGCGAAACCCGGCCCGCCGGTCCAGGCGTAGGACGCCCCGACATTGATGATGGAGCCGGGGGTGTCCGCTTCCAGGTGGCGCCGGGCGAACTCGCGGGCACAGAAGAAGGTGCCGTTGAGGGTGATGTCGACCACCGTCCGCCACGCGTTCGGTGACATGTCCTCGGCCGGGACCGGGAAGTTGGCGGCGGCATTGTTGATGAGCACCCCCGGCAAACCGAACGTCGAGCTCGCCTCCTCGAAGGCGGCGCTGATCTGCTCCGGGTCGCGAATGTCGCAGCTGACGGTCAGCACCCGGGAGCCAAGGGCCTCGGCCGATTCCCTCCCGGCGTCGAGATGCTCCGGCTTGCGGCTGGCGATGACCAGGTCGGCACCCAGCCGTCCGAACTCGGCGGCGATGGCCTTCCCGAGGCCGGTCCCTCCCCCGGTCACGAACACGCAGGTGCCGTCGAAGGTCCCGTCAGCGAGGGCCGAGCTTCCGGACGGCGGCGGCTCAGGAAGTCCCATCGGCTCGGTCATCTCAGCTCCCGGTGTAGTGGGGGGCGCGGCCGTCAGCCGTCGCCGCTTTCATCTCGGCGAAATCCGATGACTTGTTGACGAAGGTCTGATAGATCAGCTCGTCTTCCATGGAGGCGCGGATCCCCGGCTCGCTCAGGTGCTGCAGGACCCGGCGGGCCATCTTGATGGTGACGGCCGGCGCCGCGGCGATCTTGGTGGCCATCTCCCAGGCGGTGTCATCGAGCTGTTCGGGGGCCACCACCCTCGAAACGATCCCGTGGGCGAACGCCTCCTCGACGCTCATGGTGCGCCCGGTGAAGACCAGATCACTGGCGACGCCGGTGCCGCAGATCTGGAACAACTTCCCCATCCCGCCAGTATCGGGGATGACGCCGTGACCGACCTCGGGAAGCATGAACCTCGTCCCCTCCGCGGCGATACGGATATCACAGAGCAGCGCCCGCTGGAACGATCCCCCGATCGCCCATCCGTGGATGGCCACGATGATCGGCACGTCGAGGTCGAAGACCTGGAGGATCCCCCGGTGGCCGCGGCTCATGAGCTCGTGGTGGCTGAGCGGGGTGACATTGGTCCCGATCACCGAGACGTCCCGACCCGACGACCAGGCCTTCCCTTCGCCCCGCCAGATGACCGCACGCACGTCCGGGCGCGGTTTGAGCTCGGCCAGGATCTCGAAGAGGCGTTGGTCCATCTCATCGTCGAAGGCATTGCGCTTCTCCGGGTTGTTGTTGGTGATCACCGCGATGGAGTCGCGTATCTCCAGCGAAACCTTGTCGGTCATTGATGCCCCCTTGGAAGTTGGAGAAGGTGTTCGGCCAACCAGCGGTTTTGGCTATCGCTCGTCCCGTCAGAGACCGACGATCGGCGAGGATCAGAGCTCATGAGCGTTCCCGGAGGGAGGCAAGAACAGAGGATCTCCGGGAAGACGTGGTCGTCGGCAATATCGCATAAGATATGTACGTGGCGTCTTCCTCAGGCAATTCTCGCGGCACCGCTTCGCAGCGCTCGACGGTGAATCGTGGCAAGAGGATAGTGCGCACCAGCAGTGCCGAACATATCGCACTGCACATCCGGACGTTGATCTTCGACGGCGTCCTCCTCCCCGGCATGCGGGTGCCACAGGATGCCATTGCCCAGGATCTGGGTGTGAGTCGAATCCCGGTACGCGAGGCGCTCATCGTTCTCGAACGCGAGGGCTGGGTCACCATCGAGATGCACCGGGGTGCCTTCATCAATTCCCTCGACAAGCGGGCCGTCCACGACCATTACGAGCTCTTTGGCCTCATTTACGGTTTCGCAGCAAAACGGGCGCTGGCTCGTGGAAGCAAGGACCTGCCTGACGTCCTCTCCGACATCCAGAAGAGCTTCGCGGCCGCCACCGAGCCCGAAGCCCAGCGACAGCTGTCCATCGACTTTCACGGGGCGATTCTCAAGGCGGCGGCGTCTCCTCGGATCATGGTGGTGTTGCGGGCCATGTCCGCCTTGGTCCCGGGCAACTTCTTCGAATTGGTGCCCGGAGCGTTGGACGTGGAAAAGCGGGGCTTGGCGGCGATCGTTCGGGCCATGCGCGACAACGACGGGGAAAAAGCTTCGGCGGAGTACGCCAAGATGATGCGGCAGGTGGGAAACAAGGTGACGCTGCTGTTCGACCAGCGGGGTCTGTTCGATCCGGAGTTGGCTTCCGCCTGAGCTGCCGTTGCCCGCGGCACGATTGATCACCCAGTCGGACCAGCGGAGGCCGGGCCGGCCGGGCCACTGTCTCCGCCCGCCAGGACGATCAATTCGCGACGCAGTACCTTTCCGACTTCGCTCCTGGGTAAGGCGCCGATGCGCCGGAACGCAACCGGGATCTTGTAGGCGACCAGATGATCTCGGCACAAGCGCTCGAGCTCATCGTCGGGTGCCGATCCCACCACGAAGGCCACCGGGACTTCTCCCAGCCGCTCATCGGGCACACCCACCACTGCCGCCTCGCTCACCCGGGGCGACAGGCACAGCACCTCCTCCACTTGGCCCGGGAACACCTTGTTGCCGCCCCGGTTGATCAGATCACCTACCCGGCCCTCGATCCAGACGAATCCGTCGCTGTCCACCCGGGCATAATCACCCGTACGTAGGTAGCCACCGTCGTCGATCCGGTCATCAAGGCTGCCGCCATCGGCGTACCCCGAAGCCATCCGCGGGGGCTTCACCAGAAGCTCGCCCACCGCCCCCTCCGAGGCTTCGGATCCATCCTCCTCGGTCACCTTGATGGCCACTCCCGGATGGGGCCGGCCGACGGCGCCGATCTTGCCGGGATGCTCCCGGGCATCCGCGGCCGTCCACCCGATGACCTCCCCCATCTCCGCTTGCCCATATCCGTTGAGCACGGTGACCCCGAACTTGTCGGAGAAGCGACGCGCCGACAGCGGAGACAATGGGGCGGTGATGCTGCGGACGTACCGGAGCGGAGCCAGGTCGGTGACACTTTCGTCATCGGTCAGCATCACCATGGCTGCGGGTGGGAGCACGGTGGAGCGGATCGAGAAGCGGTCGACCAGGGCGGCGAATTCGGAGGTGGAGAATCGATCCATGACCACCAATTCCGCCCCGGCTCGCAACCCGAACAGGACGTTGTAGATCCCGGCATTGAGCGCCAGCGAGACGGGCACCAGGTTGGGCGACGGGGGTCGAGCCGGATCGGCCGACCGCCCTCGAAGGGGTCCGAGGACCCGGTCCAGCAGCTCCATGTATCCCGAATGGGTCTGCAGAATTGGTCTGGGCCGTCCGGTGGTTCCCGATGTCCAGGTGACGAAAGCGGTGTCCGGCTCGTAGCGGGTGGGTTCCACCCCGGAACCCCGCACACCGACACCGTCGATCACCGCCGCCGGTGCGGTCGCCTCGATGACCTGGTCGAATTCGGCGGTGGGTTGACGGGGGTTGGCCGGCACCAAGACGGCCCCGGCCATCCAGACCCCGAACATCGTCGAGATGAACTCCGAACCGTTGGAAAGTTGAATGACCACGGCCTGACCGGGCTCGACCCCCAGGGCACGCAGCTGGTCGGCAATGGCGGCGGCTCGTCGGCGAGCCTCGCCGGCCGTCACCGAGCGATCCACCGTACTGATCAAGGGGGCAGCATCGGGGAGCGGATGATCGGCCAGAAGACCCGCCAGTTGGCCCGGGCTGGTGGTCACCGGACCCGCGATCGGTTGGAGGGCCATTCGGGGCGCAGGCGGCGGGCGAATTGCACCGAGGCAGGGTCGCAACTCAGCCCGACTAGTTCCGCAAACCGGCGGCCTCCGCAGTCGAACGAATCGGACACCTAACATCCTTTCTGACGGCTCCGTCCTGTCCCCGCCCGCCCGTCGGCGACTGTACATTATATTCGACTTGGGCAGTCGCCCGATGAACGGCCATTGCTGACCGGCCAGAAGGGAACATACGAGGGTGACTGACCAGGTCTGGACAAGTGGCGCGCAGTTCACCATCCCGTCCCTATTCGAAAGCCGCCTCGCCAAGGACCCCGATGGGGAGTACCTGGACGTCTGCGGGACGAAGCTGAGCGCGGCACAGGTGGTCCGAAGCGGTCGGCGACTGGCGGCGGCGCTGGACGAGCTCGGATCGGCCCAGCACGACCGGATCGCCACCATGTTGGAGAATTCGCCGGAGGCGGTGGAGGCCTGGGGCGGGATCGTGTTGGGTGGGCGGATCGCGGTCCCGGTCAACACCGCCTACAAGGGCTCCTATCTGCATCACCAGTTGGCCGACTGCGGCGCCAAGGTAGTGATCGTGGCCAGCAGCCTGGCCCAACGCCTGGTCGACGTGGTTGACGATCTTCCCGACCTCGACCACGTCTTCGTGCTCGACGATGGGATGGCGGTATCCAACGCCAGTGAACTCCCAGATCTCGGGCGGGTTGCCGTCCATCGGTGGACGGATCTGCTCAGCGTCGAGGACCGAGAGCCGAGCATGTCCATCCGACCGTCGGACCTGGCCACCTTCATCTACACCGGCGGGACGACAGGTCCGTCCAAGGGCTGCATGCTGACCCACAACTATCACGAGGCGCTGGCTCGGCAGATCGGCATCTGTTGGCAGCGGACGGGGGAAGACGTGGTGTGGACGCCGCTCCCCCTCTATCACTTCAACGCCCTCACCACGGTGGTGATCGGCACCCTCCTCTACGGCGGGCGCGGAGCGATCTACCGGAAGTTCTCGGTGTCCAATTTTTGGTCGGAGATGAATCGGGTGGGGGCGACCATCACCTCCACCCTGGGTACCATGGCCTATCTCCTGGCCCATGACCCCGATCGACCGGAAATGCCCCGCTCCGGCCGGCCCGAGGCCAACACCACCCTTCGCCTGCTCGGTGCCGCCCCGATGCCCGTCGAGGTCGACGACGTCATCCGGGAGCGGTTCGGAGTCAGGACGTTCAGCGGCGCCTATGGGGTCACCGAGGCCAGCCTGGTGTCGTGGCAGCCTCCCGGGGTGTCCAACAAGCCCAACGCCGCCGGCGTGATCAACGACGAGTACTTCGACGTCCGCATCTTCGACGACGACGACTCGGAGGTGCCCCGGGGCATCGACGGCGAGGTGGTGGTTCGCCCCAAGCGCCCGCATGTCATGTTCGAAGGGTATTGGGGCCGGCCGGAAGTGACGGTGGAAACCAGCCGCAACTGGTGGTACCACACCGGCGACATCGGCCGGATCGACGAGGACGGGTATCTCTTCTTCGTGGACCGCAAAGCCGACTACCTGCGGCGGCGGGGGGAGAACATCTCCAGCTATGAGGTGGAGAGCGTGCTGATGAGCCACGGGGACCTGGCGGACGTGGCTGTCCATGCCGTGCCCAGCCAGCTGACCGAGGACGACCTGAAGGTGACGGCTACCCTCAAAGCCGGAGCCGATCTCCAACCCGAGGACCTGTTCGGGTGGTGCGTGGAGCGGCTTCCCTATTTCGTCCTCCCCCGCTATGTCGAGTTCCGGCTCGAGCTACCCCGGAGCCCGGTCGGGCGGGTCCTGAAACGCCAGCTGCGCGACGAAGGGGTGACCCCGACAACTTGGGATGCCGAAGCGGCCGGCATCACCTACGAGAAGCGCTGACCGGTGTCGCCGGACGGCTCACCATCTCGACCGACGATCGTCCTGGTCCACGGGGCCATGTCCACCTCGGTGATGTGGGACGGGGTCATCGAGCACCTCGACCACGAGGCACTGGCCGTCGACCTCCCGGGCCGGCGCTATAGGCCGGCCGATCTCGGCACCGTGACCCGCGCCGACTGGATTCAATCGGTCTGCGATGACATCGAGGCCGCCGGACTCGATGACGTGGTGCTGGTGGGCCATTCTTTGGCCGGTTTCGTGATCCCGGGGGTGGCTACCCGGCTCGGCGGGAGGGCCCGAGGACTGGTCTTCGTCACCGCCAACGTCCCGGCAGAAGGACGAGCGCCGGTGGAATTCATGCGGACCGACCTACGAACCCGGACCATCGAGAACCACGACGCGATCGTGGAACGGACGTCCGGACGCACGCTGGGCGGCTTGCGCCCGGGAGAACCACCGATCGTCACCCACCTCGAATTGGTCGACAACGGGCCGAGGCTGGGCCTCGAGGCGCCGGGTCCGTTGTTCGAACCGTTTACCTGGGATGGATTTCCCACCCACCTCCCCCGGACCTACATTCGCTGCCTTCGGGACACCATGATCACCCCGGCGTTGGTTGAAATCATGATCGCCAATATGGGCGGTGCCAACCTGATCGACATCGACGCCGGCCACAATGTGGCCACTCGCTCCCCCGCCGAGCTCTCCGCCCTTCTCGACGCGTGCGCCGTCGCATGAGATCACTCTTTTGGCTCGTCTCAGAAGCGCCGACCCATTTTTCGATCGAAATGGCGTTCTAGGATGGGCGTAGTGAGGGCAACTCGATGAGCCGGTTCCCGTTTCCGATGCCGTTCGGGTGGTTCAAGGTGGCGATGCCCGACGAAATCCCCGAAGGCGCGGTGGTGACCCGGCGGATGTTTGGCACCGACGTGGTCCTCTGGCGGGACGCCGAGGGCACCGTCGTCTGCCAAGAGGCGTTCTGCGCCCATCTGGGTGCCCATCTCGGAGTCGGCGGCACGGTGGAATCCTCCTGCATCCGATGCCCATTTCACGGTTGGGCGTGGGGTACGGGCGGGGAGAACGTCGACGTCCCCTATGCGGAACGACCCAATCGCAAGGCCAAGTTGAGGACCTATCCCACCCGTGAGCATGTCGGCATCGTCTTCGCCTGGTATCACCCTTCGGGGGCAACTCCGCTCTGGGAGTTGATGAGCATTCCCGAGTACGAGGACCCGGAGTTCGGGGCGTACCAGGTGTTCGACTTCACCATCCGCACCTGTCTCCAAGAGATGGGGGAGAACGGCTTCGACCACGCGCACTTCCAGTTCGTGCACAGCCACCCGAAGGTGGGCACGGTCGAGAAGATCGAATTTCGAGGGTTTGATCGGACGGTACTGACCTCCCAGAAATTCCCCTCGTCAAAGGGTCCAGTGGACGCCCGGATCGACATCTTCGGTCGGGGGCCTGGCATGGCGGTCACCCGGTACCGCGGGCTCATTGAAGCGTCGCTGATCGGCTGCAGCACCCCGATCGACGAGGAGACGAGCCACCTGACCTTCTTGTTCTCGCTGAAGAACCCTGACCAGGACGAGCACGTGGCCAATATCGGCCGGGCGTTCGTCAGCTCAGTCACCTCCGAGGTGGGCCAGGACATCCCCATCTGGGAGAACAAGCGGTACCAACCGGTCCCGGCCCTGGCTTCGAGCGAGAAGCCGATCACCCAGTTCCGCCAATGGTTCAAACAGTTCTACATCGAGGAAGCGAGTCAGCCAGGATGACGGACGAGATCGGGTCTAAGGCAGCGCCAAGCAGTACGCCCATTCCGCCCGACGGCGTGTACTGGGACCCGTTCGACGAATCGCTGAAAGCCGACCCCCATCCTCGGTGGCGACGTCTGCGCGACGAGGCCCCCGTCTACTACAACGACACATACGACTTCTGGGCCCTCAGCCGGTTCGAGGACGTGGAGCGGGCCCACCGGGATCCCAAGGTCTATAGCTCTGCCCACGGCACCGTCCTGGAGATGATGACGGAGGAGGCCCTACACCAGGGAATGATGATCTTCCTCGACCCCCCTGAGCACACCGTCCTCCGGAGGCTGGTGTCGAAGGCATTCACGCCCCGCCGGGTGGCGGAGCTCGAAGAGGAGATCCGCACGGTGTGTGTCCGGCTTCTCGACGCCCAGCGCGGACAGGCCAGCTTCGACTATGTACAGGACTTCGGTGCCCAGCTGCCGGCTTACGTGATTGCCGCTCTCCTCGGGGTGCCACCGTCCGACCGCGACCCGGTCCGTCACCACATCGACGAGATGTTCCATATCGAACCCGGGGTCGGAATGGCCAATGACATCTCCATGACGGCAGGCATTTGGCTGGCCGAATACATGGACAGCCAACTCAACGAGCGGCGGACCCGTCCTGGTGACGACATGTTCACCGATCTGGTGCAGGCAGAAATCACCGATCAAGCCGGCACCACCCGGCGCCTGACGCCAGAGGAGAGCACGGAATTCGCCCTTTTGATCATCGGGGCCGGAACGGAAACGGTTGCCCGATTGCTGGGCTGGGCTGGACTGCTACTGGCCGACCATCCCGATCAGCAAGCCGACCTGGCCGACGACCCGTCGCTGATACCCAACGCCGTCGAGGAGCTGCTCCGCTATGAGTCGCCATCGCCGGTCCAGGGCCGATGGTTGACCGAGGAAGTGCAGCTCCATGGGCAGGTGATCCCGGTCGATTCGAAGGTGTTGCTGCTCACCGGGTCGGCCGGCCGGGATGACCGGGCGTACCCCGACGGAGATCGCTTCGACGTTCGGCGCACGTTCAAGTTGCACGTTGCCTTCGGCTACGGGATTCACTTCTGCCTGGGTGCCGCCTTGGCCCGCATGGAAGGCAAGGTGGCGCTGGAGGAAACCTTCAAGCGATACAAGACCTGGACCGTTGACAAAGAGCGCGCGGTGCCCCTCCATACCAGCACGGTCCGCGGCTACAAGGAACTGCCCATCCACGTCTGACCGCCGGGCCATCCGGGCGGGCTCGGGGCGGCATAGAGGTGACGGGCAGCTCGAAAATGGACCGCCCGAAACCTTGCGGCGAGTCAGGCGAGCCGGATACGCTTCGATTGCAGTATATTTTATACAAATCCGCCAGCTACGACTCATGGGGGGGATCTTCACGACCTGACATCTGTTCGCGCTCGGGGTCGCCGCATCGGCGTCGCTCGAGCCCAGCATCTGGAGGGTCGAATCGCCAGCCTGGACGGTCCCCCTCGTCCGGTCGGAATACCGGCTCCTCCGGATCCCGCGGCGGTCTGTTCACCCGCCACGGTGAGCGTGACGGAGATCCTCCGGCACGGGATGCGGCCCTCCGACCCCCCTCGGGGGGTCGTATCGCGTCGCTCAGGCGGTGGCCACGGCCGCGATTCTGGCCAGATCCGCTCCCTTGCCGCTCCGTTGGATGCGTCCGGTGTCGAAGGATTGGATTGACACGTCGTGGCCGGCGGACTCGGCCCGCAGGGCCGCCACCGTGCTCTGCTCCCGCGTGCGATGCACGA
>DASXFR010000140.1:0-8351 GCA_036489495.1 Acidimicrobiales bacterium
AGCCTCCTGGCGGTGGCAGTGGCCGGAGCCGGGGAGTACACCTTCGACGCCTTCGCCCTGCTGATCTCCACCTTCTTCGTCCAGGTGTTTTCGACACTGTTGGTGATCCTCCACCTCCGGGGGAGGTTCGTGGTCACCCCCAAACACGGGGTCGACGGCCCGCAGCCCGGCGCCGTCCTGCCGACGCTGCTCACCATGGGCGGCCTCCTGGCGGCCATGGCCTATGCCCTCGACCGGAGCCTGACGGCGGCATCCCTCAACAACGTCGGCTTTGCCCTCCTCCACCTGTCGGTGCTGGTGGTCGGGACGTGGACGGCCATCGTCGGCCGGCGCCGGTCGGCGCAGAAGCCGGAACCCGCACCTGTCCCCGAGCCGCGGGTCCGAGCCGACCCGGACCTGGAGCGGGTGCCGGCATGACGGTTCACTCGAGCAACCAGGATCGGGCCCTGGCCTGGAGCGCCAAAGACAGCATCGTGGCGCCGAGGAAGTCGGTGCCACGCCAGGGTGCCGCCCGCCGGATGGTGGTGGCCCTGGCCGGGCTGGTGGTCGTCGCCGTCGGCATCGCCAGCCTGTCGATCGTCGGCAGCCGGGCCACGGCCCAGCGCGCCGCGGTGGCGGCGGCGAGCCCGTCAGCTGTGGCCCGCGCCGACTCGTTGGCGTTCCTCCACCGCTACCTGGACGCCGACGGGCGGGTGGTACGCCGAGACCAGGGCGGCGACACCGTGAGCGAGGGGCAGGGCTACGCCATGCTGCTGGCGGTGGCCACCGGGCAGGCAACCCAGTTCGCCGACGCCTGGCACTGGGACCAGACCCACCTGCTGCTGCCCGACGGTTTGTTCTCCTTCCATTGGAGCAACGGAGCGGTCGACGACCCGCAGCCGGCCTCGGACGCCGATCTCGACACCGCCTGGGCGCTGGTCCTGGCCGGACAGCGCTTCGCCAATCCCGCCTACCTGTCCGAGGCCAAAACGGTGGCGGCGGCCATCCTGGCCAACGAGACCGTGACGGTGGCCGGGAAGCTCGAGCTGGCGGCCGGCCCCTGGGCGGTGACCGGGCCGGTGGTGGTGAACCCCAGCTATCTCGCCCCTGAGGCGATGGCGGCGCTGGCCACCGCCAACGGCGACCCGCGCTGGTCGCAACTGGCCACCAGTACGACGTCAATTGTCACCGAACTGACCGGCACCAGCCCGGTCCACCTCCTTCCCGACTGGGTGGACCTGCTGCCCGACGGGACGGTACAGCCGGTGGGTGGGGCCAACGGCACCGGCGTCCCGGCCTACGCCCTCAACGCCCAACGGGCGCCGGTGTGGCTGGCCGCCAGTTGCTCGGCCACCGACCGGTCGGTGGCGGCACGGGACTGGGCGGTGCTCCAGCCCGCCGACCACAACGGGGGTGACATCGCCTACACCCTGGCCGGTCAGCCCGATAGCCGGGTGGTGAACCCGGTCGGGCTGGTGGCCGCCGCCGCGACTGCCCAGGCGGCGGGCCACGCCCAGGACGCCACCTCGCTCCTGAGCCAGGCCGACCAGCAGTCCCAACGGTTCCACACCTACTACGGCGACGCCTGGTCGGCCTTGGGCCGGGTCCTCCTCGACACCAACTGGTTGTCGCCGTGTCCGGCCACCCCATCGACGTAGGGGCCACAGCTGGTGCGTTCAAGCCACACCCAGGAGTCCATCCATGTAGCGCCCGGCGGCCTCTGATGCCTCCTCCGGAGTGCTCCCGGCCTGGCGAGCGCTCATGTAGGCGGCGTACCAGTTCCACCAGTCGTGCTTCGGAGCCGTCTTCTCGTAGGAGTCATGATGCTCCGATGTCTCTCGCAGAAGGTCTGCCAGCGCGGCCACGTCCATGAGTCCGTCCTCCTTGGGTTTTCGATTGATTCCGGGTCGTCCGGCGGTCTCAGCCCAGTCACACGGCAACCCCGGATTGGAAACACGTACGGGTCCGCGTCCGGGAAGCCGGGTCTTGATCTCTTGGAGTAGCCAACCGTTGCCGTCCGGGTCGCTGAACGAGGCAAACGAGTTGTAGGAGCGCCCCGCGGGGTCGGGGCCGGCCAGGCGGGCCGTCGTCCGGCGCCGTTCAGGAGACCTTGGCTCCCAACAGGTCAACTGCGGTAATCACCGGCGGCACGCTGAGTTTTGTCTGCGCGACGTCGCCCAGTGCCGCGGCGATCTTGCCAGCCAGGTGCGCCTGACGTCCCTGCTCGTCCTCGAAGGTGTCAAACACCCCGAAGGTGGTGGCGTTCTCGCGGAACGCGAACCACGTCACCGTGCCCGGTTCCTGCTCGGCCAATTCCTGCGCGCCGCCCAGCATCGCCTCCACATCGTCGGCAAACTCCGGCTTGGCCTCGATGCGCACCAACAGACCGACCTTCATGTGACCACTCCTCGCTCACGTACCGCCGGCTTCCCGGCGCACAACGATTTTACGGTGGCGCGTAGTGATCACGTGAGGTGTGGGTACGACAGAAAGGATAGCGTTCCCGCCATGGAGGTAGCAGTCGTCGTATTCGATGGCGTGTTCGACTCCGGGCTCACATCAATCCTCGACGTGCTGGACAACGCCAACGTACTGGGTGGGCAGATCCACGAACCGCCCACCTGGAACGTGACAATGGTCGGCTCCACCCCACAGGTGAGAACCGGGGCCGGCCTCCTGGTGACGCCCCAACCACTTGAATGTGCCCAGACGACGGATCTGCTTGTCGTCCCGGGACTCGCGGGAACCAGCCCCGACGCCTTGCTCGACCATGTTGGCGGCGACGTATCCCTTCCCGTCCGCAACCTCATCGCGCGAACCCGTGACCACGGCACCAACATCGGGTCGGCGTGTGCCGGTAGCTTCTTTCTGGCCGAGGCGGGCATCCTGGAGGGACTACGAGCTACCACGACCTGGTGGCTGTCGCCGACCTTCCGGGCCCGGTACCCCGGGGTCCACCTGGATCACAGCCAGATGGTCATCACCAACGATGGCATCACCACCGCCGGCGCTGCATTCGGGCACGTCGACCTGGCGCTGGCGATCGTCCGGGCAAGCAGCCCCGCCCTTGCCGACCTGGTCGCCAGCTACCTCGTGATCGACGAACGCCCGTCTCAGGCCGCCTACACCATCCCCAGTGCCCTGGCCCAGAGCGATCCCACCGTCGCCGCCTTCGAACGCTGGATCCGCGAGCGCCTGGACGGAACCATCAGCCTGCGGGACGCGGCCAACGCCATCGGCGTCAGCGAACGGACCCTCCAACGCTCCGTGCAGCGCACCATCGGAACGTCCCCCATCCGATTCGTCCAGGACTTGAGAATCGAACGCGCCAGCCACCTGCTACGTACCACCGACCTGTCCTTGGAGGCCATCTCAAGGAAAGTCGGCTACCAACAGCCCAATACCCTGAGAACCCTCCTTCGGGACCGCACCGGCAAGACCACCTCAGCCCTGCGCAGAAGGTGATATCGCCGTACAGAAAGGACCATCACGCCGGAGTCACCGCCGGTGTTCGGCCTCCTCGGTAAGGGGCAGCAGCTCCTCGCGCCTGGGAACGCCTCCGCTTCGATCCGCGCGAGGGCCGGCGCCTCAGGGTTGATCACCTGGGATGTGGGCGTGGATTCCACCATCATTCGCGGGCATCAGCACGCGTCGGTTCGGGTCGAGGCGGATCTGCCGCCCGCCAACGCTTCAACGACCGAACTAGCCACGCCGGTCGCGGATACGGCCCAGACGGAGTCTTAGGTCAATCCGGCCGCACCGGTCAGCGCCGGCTCGACGCGTGCAAACGATCGCGGCGTATCGCCGGCCACGAAGATCCGCCAAACTTCGATCACGGCCAGCTCCGAGTCGGAATCCCTATCGAAGATGTCGCTTCTGCCACTTATCTTGCCGGTCATCCGACACCTAGCGTTTTACGTGGACGGGCCACGCGGTGCACAGCGCTGGCGGCCTCCGACCACCGCAAGACAGGAATGTCAGTGAAAAGGAGATCGCCATGAGCGCCACCGAAATACCCAAGATGAATCTCGAAAACGAAATCATACCCGTGACCGACGTCGACCGAGCCAAGGCGTTCTACCAGCAGCTGGGTTGGAGGCTCGACGATGACGTCGCGCCGATGGAGGGGCTCCGCTTCGTCCAGTTCACCCCTCCCGGATCGGGGACCTCAATCACCTTCGGCCTGGGACTCCCCACAGGCGCTCCCGGCTCGATCCAGGCCACGCTGGTTGTCACCGAGATCGAGGCGGCCCATGACGGGCTCATCAAGCTGGGCATCGACGTGACTGACGTGTGGCACGGGCCGCCGTTCCCGGTCGAGGCGCGCCAGCCCGGCCCCGACCCCGAGCGCACCAGCTATGGGTCGTTCTGCTCCTTCAACGATCCCGACGGCAATCTGTGGCTCGTCCAGGAGGTCACCACCCGGCTCCCCGGCCGGGAGTGACTGCCCGCCGTACGTCGGGCAAGCCATCCGACGACCGGAGGGTACCGGCCGAGACTTCCGGGGGTGCGATCGAAGTCCCGAGGCGCGAGTGTGAGAAGGCGGCTGTTCCGCGGGATTTCGAAGACGCGTGGTGCCCGGAAGGAGGCAATTGTGGAGTTCTTGGTCACCATGACGACGGAGGTTCCGGAGGGAACCCCATCTGCGACCGTCGAAGACGTTCGAGCCCGCGAGGCCGTACGCTCGCGCCAGCTGGCGACGCAACGGCACCTCCTTCGCCTGTGGCGTCCTCCGCTCCAACCGGGCGAATGGCGAACCCTCGGGCTCTTCGCCGCTGACGATCGCCGCCAACTCGAGGAGGTCCTCGCCTCCATGCCGCTGCATGTGTGGCGCACCGACGAGGTGACGCCGCTCTCGCCTCACCCCAGTGACCCTGGCCTGGCCGGTTAATCCCTGCCGAAGTCAGCCGACGCCGGCCGCCTCGGCCGCCGAATCCCGATCGTCGAAGCGATCGATGCGGGTAATGAGGCCATCCTGGACCCGGTAGACGTGGAAGACGTTCCGCTCGGGCTCTCCGGCGCCGTCGGGCCAGTGCGCAGCCAGGCCGCACAGCAACCCGGTGGCCCCTTGGCTCAGCTCGGTGACCTCCCCATCGACACCATCGGCCATCAAGCGGGAGAAGGTGGCCAAGACGTCGGACCGGTTCCGGCAACTCCTCGGGTGCCCGGGATCGCCCCAGGTGACGTCCTCGGCCAGCAATGGGCCCAGGGCATCAAGGTTTCGAGTCGAGTACGCCTGGCGGATCTGGTCGGCGATCGAGGTTGCATCGTCGGTCGGTTCGTTCATGGCGCCATTGTTCCACCGCGGAGCGGACCCCGGACAACGGACAGCCGAGCTGCGACACACCGCCAAATATCTACAGAATCACCGATGAGTTTTCGGTCGCCGGGGTATCTACATGGTTGCAAGCATTCGACCGACTTTCAGGGAGGCAGTTCTATGGCACCGCGAGACACATCCAGCCCAGGGGCCCCATGCTGGGCCGATCTCTTGACTACGGATCTGGACAAGAGCCTGGCGTTCTACGGCGCGCTGTTCGGCTGGACGGCGGCGGAGCCGAGCGCTGATCACGGCGGCTATATCAACCTCTCCAAAGACGGGAAGCTGGTGGCCGGATGCATGAAGAACGACGGCCAGTCTGGCGCCCCGGATGCCTGGACCGTCTATCTGGCCACCACCGACGTCATTGCGACCACCGAGGCAGCTGCCGCCCACGGTGGACAGGTAGTGCTGCCGCCCACGGTGGTCGGCGATGTGGGGACCTTCGCGCTGATGGCCGATCCGGGCAACGCCGTCATCGGGGCCTGGCGGGCCGGCGAGCACCATGGCTTCGGCATCGCCAACGAGCCCGGCGCGCCGGCATGGTTCGAGCTCCAGACCCGCAATTACGACGCCTCGGTGAGCTTCTACCGGGACGTCTTCCAATGGGACATCCATGTGGAGGCCGACAGCCCCGAGTTCCGCTATACCACCTTCCGAGAGGGCGAGGCGGCCCTGGCCGGCATCATGGACGCCAGCGGGTTCCTCCCCGACGGGGCGCCGGCCAGCTGGGGCATCTACTTCAGCACCGACGACGCCGACAAGACCCTGGCCCAGGTGGGCGAGCTCGGCGGTGCGATTGTGGTTCCGGCTGAGGACACTCCCTACGGACGTCTGGCCACCGCCACCGACCCGACCGGCGCCGTATTCAAGATCGCCCAGACCTGATTCGTCAGGGTCACAGCCCGCCGAGCCTGCCGGCCACCTGCTCGGCGAAGTACTCGATCTGCTCATCGCCGGGATCGAACAGTGAGAGGTAGGAGATGCCGATCTCCTGGCGCCAGCGCTGCAGGCGGTCACAAACCTCGGGACCGGTGCCGCAGAGATACAGGGTCGAATCGGCCATTTGGGCCGGGGTGATCCCGGTGTCGGCCGCCTCCTGCGCGATCCGCGCTCGGGGATCGGCGCCGACGATGACCTTGGCCACCATGGTGTTGAGCTCCACGCCGTCGGGATCCCGCCCGGCTTCCTGCGCCCCCTGGCGCACCCAGGCCGCCTTCTCCGCCATCCGGGCCTCGGTCGAGTCGCGCACCGAGTCGGCGACCGACCAGGCGCCGGTGGTCTGGCGGGGGATCATCGAGACGGTGTCGGCCACCCGCCCGCCGAGCTGCATGACCCGACGGCCGCCACCCCCGATCAGCAACCGGGGCCGCACCGGCTCCGGTCCCACCCGCGGCGACTCGGTCACCTCGAAGAACCGGCCGTGAAAGGTGGTGGTGGGCTCGACCCACAGCTGGCGAACCAGGATCACCATCTCCTCCAGCCGGTCCACCCGATCGGCGGCGGATGCGAAGGGCAACCCGGCGGCCGCGAAGTTGGCGGCCACGTAGCCGGCCCCCAGCCCCAGCTCCAGCCGTCCACCCGAGAGGCGGTCGACGGTGGCGGCGGCCTTGGCCGTGAGCACCGGGTCCCGGAGGCCGGCGTCGAGCACCAGGGTGCCCACCCGGATCCGCTCGGTGGCCGCCGCCACCGCCGCCACCGCGGTCATCGGCTCCCACTGGGGGACGACCAGATGGTCGGTGAAGGTGATGGTCGAGAAACCCAGCGACTCGTACCGGCGCACCCGCTCCGGCCAATCCGACCGCGGCAACTCCCAGAGGTGGATGCCGAACCGGAAGGGTGCACTCACATGATGAAACGATACACACCCGGCCTCTGGCCGGTTGAGCTCGAGGACCTGGTGGCTCGGCGAAGCCCCGTGGCACGGGGCAAGATGCCCTGATGGACGTCGATGCCGTCGCCGATGAGCTGTACGGGCTGCCGCCGGACGACTTCATTGCCACCCGCACCGAGCGCGAACGCCAAGCCAAGGGCGAGGGCGACAAGGAGCTGGCGGAAGTGATCCATCGACTGCCCAAGCCGAACGCCACTGCCGGGCTGGTCAACCAGCTGGTTCGCCAACACCCCGGCGACATCCAGACCTTGCTGGAGCTGGGAGCCGGGATGCGCGACGCCACCGCCAACTTGTCCGGAGACCTCCGCGAGCTCTCCCGCCAGCAGCACCGGGTCATCCGGGCCCTGGTCCAGCAGGCCGAGCGGCTGGCGAAAGCGGCCGCGCGACCGGTCAGTGCCACCACCGCTCGCAGCCTGGAGGAAACCTTCTATGCCGCCCTGGCTGACCCCGACGCCGCCGAGGCCGTGGCCGCCGGGCGGCTCGCCGTCGGGCTGCGTCCGACCGGTTTCGCCGGCTTGGGGGGTGTGGGTGGCCGGGTGGGCGCGTCGACCACCAAGCCTCCGCCCCGGGCGGAAAAGCCGGCGCGAACCGCGGCGCCAGGAGGCGGGGAATCGCGGAAGCGCGCCACCGCCAAAGTCGCCGAGGCCAAGTCGGTCGCCGGGATGGCGACCAAGGTGCGGGAGGAAGAATACGCCAGGCTGCAGGAGGCCGAGCAGCGGGCGGCCGACGCCGGCGATCGGGTGGAACAGCTGCGCGGCGATCTTCGCGACGCGATGGAAACCCAGTCCCAGGCGACGAAGGATCGCCGGGCTGCCGTTGCCGCCTTCGACCGGGCCGATCGCGCCGCCGAGCGGGCGCAACAGCAACTGGCCGACGCAGAGGCAGACCTGGAGCAAGGGCCAGCAGGGCGTTAGAGATATTCTTGGCCGGTTCACAGCCCGGACCCATGTCGGCCTCAAGCCGATCGGGGAGTCTTCTCCCATGGACGCCAACCAACGAACCATTGGGAGCATCGATAGACGGGGGAGGCGGAGCCAGGAGTTCCGGGCCATCGGCACCACCGTTCAGGTGGTGGTGGACGATGCGGAGGTGCTCGACTACGCCACCGAGCTGGTCCGGGCTCAGATCGGGGCGCTCGACCTGGCCGTGAGCCGGTTC
>DASXFR010000004.1:0-43530 GCA_036489495.1 Acidimicrobiales bacterium
GCCTCCCAGGCCTGGGTGGTCAAGGAACTCCAGGACCGGGCCCGCCGGGTCTACTGGCTGAACCCCGAGCCTCAGGCCTACTGGAATTCCGGGGACTCGATCGTCGGCGAGTACGGCGTCCACTGCGACAGTGTCATCGAGTGCCGGACCTTGCGGCAGCTCGAGCGATTCGTCGGGGAACTGGCCTGATGGCCGAGGAGGCCGGCGGCGGCTTCGAGGGCCTGGTCGCCGCCCCGCCTTCCGGCGCCGACACCGGGGCGGATGGACTCACCACCGCGCCACCCGACGGCATCCGCACCCTGGCCCCCACCGGCACGTCGATCACTACTCGCCTAGTGCTGGTCCGCCACGGGGAAGCCGAGTGCAATGTGTCGGGGATCTGCGGGGGGATCAAGGGGTGCACCGGGCTCACCGCCGAGGGCGTCCGGCAGGTGGAGGCGCTGGGTGAGCGATTGGCGGTGACGGGCGAACTCGCCGGTGCCGACGCCCTCTATGCCAGCCGGCTACCCCGAGCCATCGAGACGGCGGAACTGTTGGCCCCGGCTCTCGGATCCATCCGGCCGGACGGGGCCTTCGGCCCGCCGCCGACGCTGGTGTCCGAATGCGGACTCTGCGAGCTTCACCCCGGCGACGCCGATGGGCTCACCTGGGCGGAGTTCAGTGCCCAGTACCCGGGTCCGAACTGGGACGAGCACCCGGATCAGCCGATCGCCCCGGGCGGGGAGAGCTGGACTGGGTTCGTGCTCCGGGTGGCCGATGCCCTCGAAGAGGTGGTGGCCCGGCATCCCGGTGGCCTGGTGGTGGTGGCATGCCATGCCGGGGTCATCGAGGCATCGCTGCTATCGATGCTCCCGTTGGTCGGGGGTCGGGCCGGAGCCCGGTTGCAACTCCGGACCCAGCACGCCTCCCTCACCACCTGGGAAGTCGACGGAGGCCGCTGGCGCCTGTTGGGCTACAACGACGCCAGCCATCTGAGCTGGCGAGATTCGATGGGATCACGGCTCCCGCCGGTAGCTCAACAGGCGTAGTCGCCGTCGTAGCCGTTGGCGTTGTCGGTGTACTGGGTCATCCAGACTCCGCCGGAGGGGAGGTTGCTCCCATGCGCGGCGGCATACGAGTAGGCGGTGGCGCAGTTCTGCTGGGGGTTGTTGGTGTACCAGGCGGCCCACAGCGGCAGCTGGGGTTGGTAGGCCCCCACCACCCCGGGCCAGCTGAGCACGCTGGTATAGATCCCGACGTTGTTGACGCCCAGCGCCCTCAGCCCCTCCACCGCGCCTTGGACGAAGGTGGCGTTGGCACTGGTGTCGGTCGACCATGACGGGTCGCTTTCGACGTCGAGCCACCAGGTCACCGAGGTGTTGACCCCCGCCGCCTGGGCCTGTTGGAAGGCGTACTGGCTGGCGCCGTAGCCGGCGTAACACGCATCCTGGTCGAATCCGTTGCAGATGGCGGCCCCGGTGGCGGTCAATCCGTAGGTGAGATAGACGTAGAGGTTGAGCCCGGCGCCGGCCCAGGCGGCTTCACTGGCCAGGCACGGGTTGGTGAAGGAGTAGGACGCTCCGGTCACCTCCACCACCCCGATCTGGTGGGGCGGTGGGGGAAGGTTCCCGCACTGGAACTTGGAGATGTCGTAGCCATAGGAGCCGGACGAGAAGTTCGGATTGGCCCCGAAGCCGCCGGTACCCATCCCCCCGGTCAGACCGATGATCGGGGCATTCAACTTCGGCGGGGCCGATCCGAAGTACCCCGCCCCGCCGAAGTTGAAGACCAGGCCGGCGGTGTCGGTCATCCAGTACCCACTGCCGTTGGGGGTGGACTGGATGGCCACGATCGGGCGGGAGAGGGTCTCACCCCCGGCGGAGCCGTAGTAGGGAGCATTGCCGAAGGCGAAGATGCCGCCGTCGGACGCCACCAACCAGTAGCCGCCGCCACCGGCGGAAGGCGTCATCGACACCACCGGCTTGTTGAGGTGGATGGCGCCGGTCGATCCATGGAAGGCGGCATTGCCGAAGGCGAAGATGCCGCCGTCGGACGCCACCAACCAGTAGCCGCCGCCATCGCCGGTGGGGGCCATGGAGACGACCGGTTGGTTGAGCCGGAGGGCCCCGGTCGAACCGCGGAACGTCGCGTCACCGAAGGAGAAGATGCCACCGTCGGAGGCCACCAACCAGTACCCGCCGCCGTCCGGGGTGGTGGCCATGCCCACGATCGGCCGGTTGAGGGGTTGGCCACCCATCGAGCCGTGGAACGTCGCGTTGCCGAACGAGAAGATGCCGCCGTCGGATGCCACCAACCAGTAACCGCCACCGTTGGGAGTGGCCGCCATCCCCACGATCGGCTTGTTGAGTCGTTGCCCGCCCATCGATCCGTAGCTGGGAAGCCCGCCGAAGGCGAAGACGCCCCCATCGGTCGCCACTAACCAGTAGGACGGGACGTTGTTCGCCGCCGCCGCCGCCGGTGGGGGCGTCACCGTGACGGCCGGGATCACCACTGCCCCCAGCAGACAGATCACGCCGGCGAGCGCGGTGCCCATCGCCCGTCGCGACCCCCGCCACCGCCGAGTGATCGAGCGTCTGGGTGAGGAAGAGCGCGGATTGCGGGGAAAGAACATCAGATGAGGTTTCTCCGTGGCTTCTCGAGGTGGCGAGTGGGCGAGTGGGCGGGTGACGATCAGTTCATCCCGGTGAGCGCGCCGACATATCGGATGGTGCTGGAAGATGGCTGCCGATTCCTGCCCCCCGGAGACCGCACCATTCTGGTGGCCATGACCTTGGCGGTCAATGACCCCCCGGTTTGCCCTGTCTCCCCCCGGTCAGCCCCGGAGCAGCTCGGCGACGCTGAACGCCAGGTCAAGGGATTGGCGAGCGTTCAATCGGGGATCACAGGTGGTGACGTACCGCTGATTGAGCTGGCCCTCGACAATGTCCTCGACTCCACCCAGACACTCGGTCACATCTTCTCCGGTCAGCTCCAGATGGACGCCACCCGGCCAGGTACCCGTCTCTCGGTGGGCGGCAAAGAACCCCTTGAGCTCGGCGAAGATGTCATCGAAGCGTCGGGTCTTCCGTCCGCCGTCGACGGTGAAGGTGTTCCCGTGCATCGGATCGCACACCCACAGCACCGGATGGTTCTCTTCTCGAGCTGCCCGGAGCAGCGGAGGAAGCCCGGTCTCGATGGCGCCGGCGCCGAAGCGGGTGATCAAGGTCAACCTTCCGGGAATCCGATCGGGGTTGAGCTTTTCGCACAGGGCGATGACGTCATCGGCAGTCGCATTGGGACCGAGCTTGGAGCCAACCGGATTGTGGATGCCGGCCAGGAACTCGCAGTGGGCCCCATCGAGTTGGCGGGTCCGCTCACCCACCCACAACATGTGGGCCGAGCAGTCGTACCAATCGTCGGTCAGCGAGTCGCGGCGGGTCAACGCTTCTTCGTAGTCGAGGATCAGCGCGTCATGGCTGGTCCAGAAGTCCACCTCGTGGAGGGTGTCCTCGCTGGTCAACTTGATGCCGCAGGCGGCCATGAACCTTAACGCCCGGTCGATGCCTTCGGCGATGGCCTCGAACCGTTGTCCTTCGGCCGAGGAGGCGACGAACTCCTGATTCCAGGCATGGACTTGGCCGAGATCGGCGAACCCACCTTTGGTGAAGGCTCGGAGCAGGTTGAGGGTGGACACCGACTGCTGGTAGGCGGTGATGAGCCGGTTGGGGTCGGGGATGCGGGCGGCCGGGGTCGGGAGGTCGTCGTTGACCATGTGCCCCCGGAACGAGTCGAGGATCTGATTGCCGACTTGCTCGGTCGGCGACGACCGCGGCTTGGCGAACTGCCCGGCGATCCGCCCCAGCTTCACCACCGGCACCCCCGCCCCGTAGGTCAGGACGACCGCCATCTGCAGGATGACTTTGAGCTTGTCCCTGATCCCGTCGGCCGTGAATTCGGTGAACGACTCGGCGCAGTCGCCTGCCTGCAACAGAAACGCCCGACCGTCGGCCGCCGCCCCCAGGGACCGGGTGAGCTGGCGGGCTTCGCCCGCGAAGACCAGGGGCGGAAGCGACGACAGCTGGGAGTGAACCCGCTTGAGCTCGGCGTCATCCGGCCATACCGGCTGCTGGGCGGCAGGCTTCTGCCGCCACGAATCCGGGGCCCACGTTGCTGGCTGGGGGTCGATCGGCACGCCACCAGCGTAAAGCCTCTGGCTCTAGGCTCGGAACATGCAACCATTTCGATTCGCTATTCAGTTGTCCAGGACCGATTCTGGGCCATCCTGGCGCAACATGGCCCGGAAGATCGAGGACCTCGGCTACTCGACGCTCTTCATCCCCGACCACTTCGAGGACCAGTTCGGGCCCCTGGTGGCCCTCACGGTGGCGGCCGAGGCGACCTCCTCCCTGCGGGTCGGGTCGCTGGTGTTCGACAACGATTTCCGACACCCGGTGGTATTGGCCAAGGAGATCGCCACCTTGGACCTGATGTCCGAGGGCCGGATGGAGTTCGGCTTGGGGGCCGGCTGGATGACCACCGACTACGACCAGTCGGGGATTGCCGAGGACGCCCCCGGCGTCCGCATCAGCCGGATGGCGGAAGGCTTGGCGGTCATGAAGTCGCTGTGGGCGGATGAGACCACCGACTTCAAGGGCGAGCACTATCAAATCGCCGGGGCGAAGGGCACCCCCGCCCCCCACCGCCGGCCCCACCCGTTGATCATCATCGGTGGCGGCGGGAAGCGGGTGCTCAGTATCGCCGCCCGGGAGGCCGACATCGTCGGGGTCAATCCGAGTCTGGCCGCCGGCTACGTCGGCCGCGAGGTGGTTGCCACCACCACCGCCGAGTACTACCGCCAACGAATCGAGTGGATCCGCGAGGCGGCCGGGGATCGCTTCGACCAGATCGAGCTGCAGTGTTTGACCTTCGTCGTCCAGATCGTCCCCAACCGGCGGGAAGCGGTGGAACAACTGGCGGGGTTGATGTCCCTGACTCCCGAGGAAGTCGAAGGATCACCCCTCGTCATGATCGGGACCACCGACGAGATGATCGAGAGCCTCCGCCAGCGGCGCGAGACATTCGGGTTCAATTACATCGTGGTGCACGAAGCCGAAATGGAAACCTTCGCCCCGGTGGTGGCGGCTCTCGCCGGCACCTGAGGTGGTTGGCGAACCTGCCCGCATCGGGATCTTCGGTGGGACCTTCGACCCCATTCACAACGGCCATGTCGAAGCCGCCGAGACCGTGTACCGGACCCTCGGGCTGGATCGGGTGCTGCTGGTGGTGGCCAACGAACCCTGGCAGAAGGAGGGGACCCGATCGGTGACACCGGCCGAAGACCGCTACGCCATGGTGGAGGCGGCGACCGAGGGACGGTCAGGGCTGGAACCGAGCCGCATCGAGATCGAACGGGGTGGCCCGTCCTACACGGTCGATACCGTCAACCAGCTGCACCGGCAGGACCCCTCCCGCCAGCTGATCGTGGTCATCGGGGCCGACGTGGTCGGCGACCTCCCCACCTGGCGGGACGAGCCGACATTGCGGCAGAACGCCACGCTGGCGGTGGTCGACCGACCGGGGGTGGAGATGGTCGATCCACCGGCCGGGTGGCGGTCGGTGAGGGTCCCGGTGGCCCCCTTCGACGTATCCAGTACCGAGCTCCGGGCTCGGCTCGAAGCCGGGTTGCCGGTGGACGGATTGATCCCTGACCCGGTGATCCGTTGCATTCGGCTCCGGGGTCTGTACGCTACGGGGAGATGAGCGAACGGATGACGCTGGCCGAGGACAAAGCCACCGAGGTGGTCATCCCCTCGACTCCAGCGCCGTCTGCTGCCGGATCCCGCGTGACGGCGGCAATTGCCGAGCCGGTAGTATCGAACGGTTCGGTCAGGACGAACGGCACCGTCAGCCGGAAAGTCCTCCGGGAAGAGCGCCAGACGCGCCAGCGAATCGCCCTGATCTGTGGGTTGGTCATCGCCGCCTGTATCGGATTGACCGTGCTCGTCCTCACCCTGGCCCGTGATCGACCGCCCGGACCCACTCCGGTTGGAGCCGGAATCGTCGTTGCCCATCAGATATCCATCCTCCAAAGCTTGCCCAGACCCGGCGCCTAGGCGTCAGAAGGAGACACCGTTGACTTCAGGCACTGCCACATCGGTTGCAGATCGTCACGACCCCGCAGTGCCCGACGAAGTTCTCCTGGCGGCTCGAGCCGCGGACTCCAAGTCCGGGGAGGACACCGTCATTTTGGCGGTCGGCGAGATGCTCGGAATCACCGATGCGTTTGTGATCACCAGCGGCCGGAATGCGCGACAGGTCCGAACCATTGCCGATGAGGTGGAGCTTCGAGTCAAAGCCGCCGGAGGCTCGGCCCCGTTCCAGGTGGAGGGGCTCGATGACGCCCGGTGGATCCTGATGGACTACGGCGACTACCTGGTCCACGTGTTCCTCGATGAGGCCCGAGCCTTCTATGACCTCGAGCACCTCTGGGCTGATGCCCCCCGCATCCCCTGGGCCCCGGCTTCGCCGATCTGACGGTAACCGCGGTCCGGACTTTGCGGGGGCCTCGACCCGGCTCCCGGCGGGCCAACAGCCAGGTTTCGGGCAAAGACGGCATGGGATACTTGGACGGTGAGCGACGGACGCCAATTGGTGAAGAACTGGGGTCCGGTGCTGTACGGGAATCCCTGCCACGAATGTGGCTTCGACTGGAACATCTCCCGGGAGGCCGCCATCGGGTTGGTGTCGACGATGCCCAAGCTGTACGCCCGGATCCTTGCCGCCGGCGGCTCCGACGGGTCCGAGCGGGATCCGGAGTTGCAGTGGTCGGTGCGGGCCTACGTCTGTCACGTCGGCGACAACCTCCGGATCTGGGCGGAGCGCTTGGTGGGGATCAGCCGGGGGGCTTCTCCGGCAGTCGCCGGCTATGACGAGGCTCGCCTGGCCGAGGCCAGGGACTACGAGGGCGTCTCCCTCCCGGGGGCGATGTGGTCCCTCGAACGGGCGGCGGAGGACTGGCAATCGGCGGTCGACGAAGCCACGGCCGCTGGGGTTGTCCTCATCCATCCGGACCGGGGTGAGCAAAGCCTCCTCGACGTTGTCCGGTCCAACGCTCACGACGCGTTCCACCACCAATGGGACATTCAGCGGTCGATTCGTGGCGCCAGCTGAGCTCGGTCGGCGGGTTCGCTGAATCAGGTCAGCGGGCTCTAGGCGAAGTTCAACCGGCCGTTTATTTGGCGGCGGTCGAAGCCGATCCCGGGACGAGAGGGGCCTGGGGTGCGTAGTTGTTGTCGGTAACCGGCCCCGGTACTTGAGCACCCCCGGCCGTCGGCACCTCGACCGCGGTTCCGGCAATCTCGAACAGGACACCGGTGATGCCGGGTTGGGCCATGGCGGTGAACACCACCTGGGCGATGGCCAAGATCTGACTGGGCCCTACCACCTGCACCGGGTTGGAGGTGAAGTTGACGGTGGCGATCCCGTTGACCACGGTGGCGATCACGTCGCTCGACTTGCCGGTGAGTGAACTCTGCAGACCGATGGACGCCTCCGCCGAGGTGGGCCCCTCGAGCAGGGCTCCGATGACCTGGGTGAGGTTGGCCGGAGGGGCGACATTGCGAAAGACCGGCGACAGATGCTGGGTGGGAGCCACCAGGTAGATGGGCTCGGACACCGATGCGACCGGGGGAACCGTCGCAGTGGTGGTGGTCGGGGAGCTGGGGCTGAGCAAGTTGAAGGGGACGGCGTCCTTCGAGATGGCTGAGGGGGCGTCCTGGGTGGGGATGCCGCACGACACCGCCACCATGGCCAGCAATACGATCAGCGCCACCGCCCCGGGTCGCCGGCGGTCCCGCCGCCCGGCGCCAGCCGGCCACCGAGGCATCACAACAGCACCTCCGGGCCGTCGGTTTCCGGCTCGGTGAGGGGCAGCTCGACGATGAAACGGGCCCCGCCCCCTTCGGCATCCTCGATCCGGACCGATCCTCCGTGCAGCCGTACGTGTTCGGTCACCAGGGAGAGGCCCAACCCGGTGCCTTCGCCCGACGCCCGTTGCCCGGAGCGGGTGCCGCGGTAGAAGCGTTCGAACAGGTGGGCGCGGTCGGCGGGTTGCACCCCGGGACCGTGATCCTCGACGATCACCCGGATGCTGCGGGCATCCGCACCCGCTCCCGGCGGCTCCCGATCCACCACCACCCGGGTCACCCCGCCGGCGTAGTCGGTGGCGTTGTCGACCAGATTGGCCATGACCCGCTCGAAGCGGCGCTTGTCGACCCGCAGCCGCAGGCCATCGACCCCCAGCGCCACCTCGACCGGGAACACCGGTTCGATGCGGTTCCCGTCCTCGCCGATCGGCGAGGTGGCCATGACCGCCTGGCGAACCAGTTCGCCGGGGTCGACTTCGTCGAGGGAGAGCTCGGCCGATCCGGCATCGAACCGGGAGATCTCCAACAGATCGTCGACCATCCGCTTGAACCGCTGGAGATCCCCGTCCAGCAGGGCCAGGGCCCGCTGGGCCCGAGGATCCAGCTCGTCCCGGTGGCCTTCGAGCACCCCGATCGAAGCCGAGAGGGTGGTGAGGGGGGAGCGGAGCTCGTGGCTGACGTCGGAGGTGAAGCGGGCCTCGCGCTCGATCCGGGCCTGGAGGTTGCCGGCCATCCGGTTGAACGCCGACGCCAGCTTCTGGAGGTCGACGTCCTCACCCGCCTCCACCCGGGTGTCGAGTTGGCCGCCGGCGATGGCCACCGCGGCGTCAGTGATGCCCACCAGCGGACGCAGGGCCCGGCCGCTCGCCCACCGGCCGACGGCGGCGCCGGCCACCGTGGTCACCAGGGCGGCGGCCCCCAGGGCGAAGGCCAGCGCCCGCAGAGTCCCGGCCAGCTCCGAGAGGGAGACCACGTCGAAGTAGGCGGAGTGGACGGCGGGGAGCGGGACGCCCACCACCACCTGGACGGTTCCGTCGAGGGAGAACCGTTGGGTGGCCGGCGTGCCCCCGAGGACCAGGGTCTGTTCCTGGGCGGGGATGGCGCTCTGGCCCACCGAGATGGAGGTGGCGTACCACTGGCCCTTCCAGTTCACCACCGAGCCCGGGAGGGTGTCGATGAGGTTGACCAGCTGGTTCACCTGGGTCCCGGAGGCCTGCAGCGAGTTGCGGACCAGCAGCGCGTTCACGAAGGCCTGGCGTTGGATGGCCGTCTGGCGTTCGTTGAGGAAACTCTGCCGGGCGGTGAAGTAGGTGATCCCGGCGAGGACCGCCGACAGAGCGAAGGCGCCGACCGCGAAGGCGGCGGTGACCCGGGCCCGCAACCCCAGGCGGCTCAACACGCGGGTACGGCTCGTACGGGTACGGCTCGGCGCCCCCAACCGTCAGACCGCCAGTTTGTAGCCCATGCCTCGGACCGTGAGGATGAACTGGGGGTTCCCGGGATCGGGTTCCACCTTGATGCGCAGGCGGCGGACGTGGACGTCGACCAGCCGTCCGTCGCCGAAGTAGTCGTAGCCCCAGACCCGCTCGAGGAGCTGCTCGCGGCTGAGGACCTTCCCGGCATTGAAGGCGAGCTCGCAGAGCAACCGGAACTCCGTCCGGGTGCAGTGGACCTCCTCGCCGCCCCGCCGGACCACGCCGGCATCCGGCTCGAGCTCGACGTCCCCGAAGGTGAGCACCGACGCATCCGTCTCGGTGGGCCGGCTGCGGCGGAGCAGCGCCCGGATGCGGGCGGCCAGCTCCTTGGCCACAAATGGCTTGGTGACATAGTCGTCCGCGCCGGCCTCCAGACCCGCCACCACGTCGTGGGTATCCGACCGGGCGGTGACCATGATCACCGGGACGGTGCTCTGCTTGCGAAGCGCCCGGCAGGTCTCGAACCCGTCTATGCCCGGCAGCATCAGGTCGATGAGGACCAGCTCGGGGGCCTCGTCGGCAAAGTGGGCGATGGCCTCCTCGCCGCTGGCCACGTCGTCGACGGTGTACCCCTCGTCTTCGAGGGCCAGCCGCATGGACAGGCGGATCCGTTCGTCGTCCTCGACGACCAGGATTCGGCTCATTGGACGATCATGGCACGACCGGCCTGGTCGGGTGGTGCGACCAGGGGCCAGCCGGTCAGCTATTGAGCCAGATTTGGGTGGGCCAGACCGCCCCGGTGATCATCCCGAAGGCCTTGCCCCCGGCCGGCGTGGTCGGATTGTTGAAGTTCTGCACCTTCGGCTGGGCGCCGATCGACCAGACGGTGCGATCGGACCAGACGTAGGGGATGTCCTTGCCCATCAAGGAAGCCACCTCCTGGTAGGCGGCGGCCCGAGCGCTCGGATCGGCGGTCTGGCGCCCCTTCTGGAGGGCCGTCTCCATGGCCGAGTCGGTGTTCCGGGCCATGTTGATGGAGAACGTCGAGTTGATCTGGGTCGGGCTCCAGAAGATGTAGTTGAGATCGGGGTCGACGGCTCCGAACTGCCGCCACACCTGGGCCTCGAACGATCCGAGCAGGGCGACGTTGATGATCTGAGCCTGCTGGACCGGGCTGAGGGTGACGGTCATTCCCACCGTTTGCAGTTGTTGCTGCAGGTACTGGGCGATCTTGGTGGTGAAGGGGTCGGGCACGTGGTTGAGGGTCACCGCGATCGGCCCGCCGGTGGCCTGTTGCGCCTGTTGGACCAGTTGCTTGGCCTTGGTCGGGTTGTAGGCCGGATAGCCGTCGGCGGCGAAGAACGGCGAACCGGAGACGAAGGGGCCATTGGACGTCGGGTTGATGCCCTCGTCGATCACCTGGGCGTACTGCTGAGAGCTGATGGCCATGGCCGCCGCCTGGCGCACCAGGAGGTTGTTGAACGGTGGCTTGGACAGGTTGAGCAGCATGCAGGCCATGTCCGGCTCGCCGGCCACGTGGGTGCTGTCGTCGACGTAGGCCAGCGACGAATTGGAGCGGAGGCCCTTGGTCACCACCGATGCCGACGAGTGGATGATGTCGACGCTGTTGGAGTTCAGACTGTTGAGCAGCTGGTCGCTGTCGGGGATGGGCCGGTACTCGATGGTGTCGAGGTAGGGATAGCCCGAGCGCCAGTAGTGGGGGTTCTTGTTGGCGGTGAAGTGGTCGTTGGGGACCCAGCCGCCGTTGACGAACGGGCCGGTGCCGACCGGGTTCATGGTGCCGTTGGCGGTGTCCTTCAACATGGAGGGAGCGGCGATGAAGGCGATCTGCCCGCCGATCCCACCGGCCAGGTAGTAGTTGAACGGGACCCACGGGGTGTGCATGGTCACCTTGACCGTCAACGGGTCGGTGACGGCGATGCTGGCGATGTTGGTCACCGCCGGACCGGTCAGTGCCGATGCCTTTTGGGCATTGAAGTTGTAGGCCACCGCCGCGCCGTCGCAGGGGGTGCCGTCATGGAAGACGATGCCCGGCCGCATGACCACCGTCCATACCGTGTAGTCGGGGTTCGGGGTGATCGACTGGGCCAGGTACGGCTGCACGCTCCCGTCGGCGGCGATGATGGCCAGCGGGTCGAAGACGGTGCGGGCGTAGAGGATGCCGGTGGTGTCGAAGGTGCCGGTGGTGGGATCGAACCCCTTCTCTTCGGCTTCCACCCCGAAGATGACCTTCCCGCCGGTTTTGGGGGCGGCGCTGGAGACGCCGTTGAGGTGGGATCCGGACCCGGTCGACGTCGGTGAACTGGAGCCGGAGCTGCAGGCATCCAGCAGGCCGCCGCCGGCGCCGAGGGCGACGATTCCGGCCCCGGTGACAGCTCCTCGGGCCAAAAACGAACGTCGGTCGATGCGCTCAGCCATGTTCCCCCCCTAGAGATCGTGGTGACGGCGGTATGACGAAAAGGTGAAGACGATGTGACGATACATGTCCTATCACCTCCGGGTACGGCAAACACGGGATCGGGGATGATCGGAGTTCGGCCAGGTTGTAAAGGTACTGTTGGTTCCATGCCGTGGGATCTGGATGCCTTCTGTCGTTCGTTGGAAGGAATGTCGCCGGCCACGGTCAAGGCCTACCGGACCGACCTGGATGGATTCATGCAGTGGGCGGCTCGGGGCGGTACCGACGAGCCGGGTCAGGCCGACCGGATGCTGCTTCGGCGGTACCTGGCCTATCTGGCCACCCGCGGGTATGCCAAGGCCACCATCGCCCGGAAGGCGGCCTCGCTCCGCGCCTATTTCCGGTGGTGCCTCCGGAGGGGGTTGATCGCCGCCGATCCTTCCGCCCGGCTGTCGGCGCCGGCCCCCAATTCCCGGCTGCCCCGGATCCTCGGGCAGGCGGAGATCGGCCAGCTGCTCGATCACCCCGAGGGCGTTATCGACGGCGCCGGTCTGGGGACGGATCCCACCCGATCCGGATCGGCGGCCATCACCTGTCGGGACGACGCCGTCCTCGAGTTGCTCTACGGCAGCGGACTGCGAGTAGCCGAGCTGTGCGGCCTCGATCTCGATGATGTCGATCTCCGGGGGCGGAAGATCACCGTGATCGGGAAGGGCTCGAAGCAGCGCCAGGTCCTCATCCACCAGCGGTGTGCCTCGGCGCTGGACTCGTGGATCAACCAGGCCCGGTCGCAGATGATCAGGGCGAGCAGCCCGGAAACCGCCCTCTTCTTCAATACCCGGGGCAACCGGCTCGGCCCCCGGGATGTCCGGCGGTTGCTCGACCGCCGATCTCCGGTTCCGACCCATCCCCACGCCCTGCGCCACACCTTTGCCACCCATCTGCTGGATGGGGGGGCGGACCTTCGGGTGGTCCAAGAGCTGCTGGGCCACGCCAACCTCCAGACCACGCAGGTCTACACTCATGTCAGCAAGGACCGTTTGCTGGCTGTCTACGGAGGAACGCATCCGCGGGCTTAGGGGGAGCTTTGGCCTCGCTCACTGAGACGACGAATCAGGGCGGACAGGGCGATGGCGTCGCGAGCCAATGGGCGGTGTACAAGAAGTCAGGAACCCGTCAGCTACGCGACCAGCTGATCGTGCACTATGCGCCGTTGGTGAAATTCGTCGCCGGCCGGATATCCGCCGGGCTGCCCCGCCACGTCGACGAGGCCGACCTGGCCAGCTACGGCATCATCGGGCTGATCGACGCCATCGAACGGTTCGATCCTGGCCTCAACGTCAAATTCGAGACCTACGCGATTCCGCGCATCCGGGGAGCCATCATCGACGAGCTCCGGTCGATCGACTGGGTACCCCGATCGGTCCGGACCAAGGCCCGGGCGGTCGAGCAGTCCTACGCCACCCTCCAGGCCACCCTCCACCGGACCCCCACCGATGAAGAGGTCGCCGCCGACATGGAGATGACCCCCAGCCAGTTCCAAAAGGTCCTGCGTCAGGTGTCGGTCACCGGGGTGGCCGCCCTCGACCAGGTGTTTCGGGACGGTGAACGCTCGGATCGGCCCACGTTGGGCGAATCCCTTCCTGACAACAACCTCGGGCCGATGGCGATGTTCGAGGTCCAGGAGACCAAGGAGGGCCTGATCCACGCCATCAATGAGATGGGCGACCGGGAGAAGATGGTCATCACCCTCTACTACTACGAGGGCCTGACCCTGGCCGAGATCGGCGAGATCCTCGGGGTCACCGAGAGCCGGGTCAGCCAGATCCATACCAAGTCGGTCCTTCAGCTTCGGGCCAAACTCGCGGACCGTCGGGACGGGGATGGTCCTAAGCGAGGTGGGACCGAGACTCCGGGCGGCGGGCCCGGCAAAGGCGGTCGATCGGCGCCGCCGACGGTGAACGTCGCCGCCAGCTGAGGTCGGCCATCGCCAGCCAGGCGGCTCAGATGGTCGAGATCTGCCTTCAATGGGGCTCCGAGTGGAGGAACGCGCCGTCTGACCACTATAATTAAAGGTGCCTAACCGTCCGGTAGGCAATCGAGAGAAACCATCACTCACCCGGCCGCGTCTACGGTCGCCCTCTTTTGGGTGTTGTCGTCGGGGAAGACCAACCGTCAGAGGAGCAATATCGTGGCTGTCGTAACCATGAAGCAACTGTTGAGCGCGGGTGTCCACTTCGGCCACCAGACCCGCCGGTGGAACCCCAAGATGCGCAGGTTCATCCTTGGCGAGCGCAACGGGATCTACCTCGTCGATCTTCAGCAGACGATGAAGGGTATCGAAGAAGCGTATACCTACACCCGGGACCTGGTCGCCGGGGGCGGAAGCATCCTCTTCGTCGGTACCAAGAAGCAGACCCAAGGACCGATCGCCGCCTATGCCGAGGCCTGTGGCATGCCCTACGTGAACGAGCGCTGGCTGGGTGGGATGTTGACCAACTTCCAGACCGTATCGACGCGAGTGAAGCGGATGAAGGAATTCGAGGCCATGGAGAAGGCCGGTGACTTCGAGGCCATGCCCAAGAAGGAGGCACTGCGCCACACCCGGGAGCTGGAGAAGCTGCAGCGCAACCTGGGCGGAATCCGGGGACTGACCAAGCTTCCCGACGCCATCTTCGTCATCGACACCAACAAGGAGCACATCGCGGTCACCGAGGCCAACAAATTGGGCCTGCCCATCGTGGCCGTGGTGGACACCAACTGTGATCCGGACGTGATCTCCTACGTGATCCCGGGCAACGACGATGCCATCCGGTCCGGCGCCCTGCTCTGCCGGGTCATCGCCGATGCCGTGGTCGAGGGTCGGTTCATCGCCGAGCAACGGCCGGCTCCCAAGCCGCCGGCCCCGCCTGCCCCGCCGGCGGCCCCAGAAGCCGCGGCCGCGGCTCCGGCGCCAGTCGCCGCGGAGGCACCGGCCCCGGCCGAGGCACCGGCCGCGGCGGCAGCTCCGGACGAGGCCAAAGCCACGGCTCCGACCAAGGCGCCACCACCGCCACCACTGGCTGAAAGAGCGACTCCGACGGAGGCACCCGCGGCCGCACCCGCCGAGGTCAACGCCGAACCGGCCGCGGCCGAAGCGACCGCGGCCCCCGAGCCGACCGCCGAACCCGAAACCGATACCCCCGCACCAACACCGACCCCCGCAACTGAGGAAGCCTGACAATGCCCGCATTTTCCGCCAAGGACGTACAAACACTGCGCCAGTCCACTGGCGTCGGCATGCTCGATGCCAAGAAGGCCCTCGAGGAGTCTGACGGGGACTTCGACAAGGCCGTCGCCTACCTCCGTGAGCACGGCTTGGCCAGCCAGGCCAAACGGGCCGACCGGGAGGCGACCGAGGGGGCGGTGGCCATCGGCCGTGCCGGCAACGCAATGTCGATCGTGCAGCTGCGGTCGGAGACCGACTTCGTGGCCAAGTCGGATGAGTTCAAGAAAGTTGTCGCCGAACTGGCCGACCTGGTGGCTGCCGACGGCGAGTCGGCGCTCGACGCCCGGGCTGCCGATATCGAGGACATGAGGACCCGCCTGGGCGAGAACATCTCCATCGGCAAGGTGGTCCGTATCGAGGCTCCGGCCGACGGCGCCGTCGACAGCTATCTCCACCTGCAGGCCGGACGCGGCGTGAACGCGGTGGTGGTGGCGGTGTCGGGCGGGTCGGCCGAGTTGGCTCACGACGTCGCCGCCCACATCGCCTTTGCCCGGCCCACGTATATCCGCCGCGACCAGGTTCCCGAGGCCGACCTCGCCGCCGAGCGGGAGACGGTGGAGAAGATCGCCCGCAATGAGGGCAAACCGGTCGCGGCCCTCTCCAAGATCATCGAGGGCAGGTTGAACGGCTGGTACAAGGAGCGGGTACTCCTCGACCAGGCCTACATCAAGGACGAGAAGCAGACGGTGGCGAAGTTCCTGGGCACGGCGTCGGTGACGCAGTTCGCCCAGGTTGTCATCGGAGACTGAGTCCGGCGTGGGCAATCGGCGGCGGATCGTCCTGAAGATGTCGGGGGAGGCATTGGCCTCCTCGGCCTCCGATGAGACCATCGATGCTTCCATGGTCGAGCGGATCGCCGCCGACATCGCCGGCGCACGCGCCGACCTCGACCTCGAACTGGCGGTGATGGTCGGTGGCGGCAACATCTGGCGGGGTACCACCGGTGCCGGCGCCGGCATGGATCGGGCCACCTCGGACACCATGGGCATGCTGGGCACCGTCATCAACGCACTGGCCCTCCAGGATGCCCTCGAGCACCATGGTCAGGTGACCCGGGTCCTCTCGGCGGTGCAGATGGCCGAAGTCGCCGAGCCGTACATCCGTCGGCGGGCCATCCGCCACCTCGAGAAGGGCCGGGTGGTGGTATTCGCGGCCGGGATGGGGAACCCGTTCTTCACCACCGATACCTCGGCGGCGCTCCGGGCCGCGGAGATCGAGGCCGAGATTCTCTGCAAGGGCACCCATGGCGGGGTGGACGGGGTCTACTCCGCCGATCCGCGGCTCGATCCCACCGCCACCAAGTACGACGAGGTGTCGTTCATGGAGGTGGTGTCCAAGGACCTCCGGGTCATGGACCTCACCGCCATCACCTTCTGCCGAGACAACGGGCTGCCTATCCGGGTCTTCGACCTGATGGGCGAAGGCAACATCCGGAAGGCCCTGAGCGGCGAGTCCATCGGGACACTGGTCCGATGATCCCGATGAGCAGGGTGAACAGGGAGAACTTCCTGGTCACGACGGTCACCGGTGGTGTGCAACCGTGATCGCTACGCTGGTGGGCTGATGGACAACGAACTGACTGAATTGGTTGTCCAGGATGCGCAGGAACGTATGGAAAAGGCTGTCGAACACGCTCAGGCGGAATTCAGCGCCATCCGTACCGGTCGGGCCACGCCGGCCCTGGTCGAGCACCTGAAGGTCGACTATTACGGCACTGAGACCGAGTTGCGGGCGATGGCCGGCTTCAGTGTGCCCGAAGCGCGCCTCCTGGTGATCTCCCCCTACGACAAGAGCTCGCTGGGGGCGATCGAGAAGGCGCTCCAGAACTCCGACCTGGGGATCAACCCGTCCAACGACGGGACGGTGATCCGCCTGTCGTTCCCGGTGCCCACCGAGGAGCGGCGCAAGGAGCTGGTGAAGGTGGTCAGGCAGAAGTCGGAGGACGGCCGGGTCACCATCCGCAACGTGCGGCGGGCCGCCCGCCACGAGCTCGAAGCCCTGCAGAAGGACGGCGAGCTGTCTAACGACGAGCTGAAGCGGGTAGAAGAAGGCCTCGACAAGACCACCCAGGTTCAGGTGGCAGCCATCGACCGACTGCTGGCCCACAAAGAACAAGAGCTCCTCGAGATCTAAGACATGGCGGGGCCCCGATCCGGCTCTGCCCATGAAGGGAATACCGACGTGGACGACGGTGACGACCGGCGAGAAGACGAGGTGGAGGACGAGGACATCCGCCGGCGGGCCGCGGAACGGGGCGGCCCCTCTACCGACCAGGTACGGATCGTGGGAGCCGAGGTGGCCGGCGAGGCCACCGCGGTGGTCCCGGCGGTGACCCGGGCCGACCTCTTCGGCGACCCCGAGCTTCCCGACGACGATGCCACCGAGGCCGCCGTCCACCTCACCAATGAGCCGAGCGACGCCGAGACCATGGGCCACGCGGTGCGGCCGGTGCAACCGGGGGAGACCGTCGTACCCATGGGTTCGCCGTCGGCCACCCAGCTCCCGCACTGGACCGAAGCTCCGACCGGACAGGTCCCCGCGGTGCTCCACCGCGACGCCGACGAGGGCAGCGGGTCCCATTCGGGGATCTCCGCCCCGTCCTGGCGCGAGGAGGACAGCGACTGGGTGGCCCAGGAGGAGGAGTTCGAGCCCTCCATGTTCGGCGACGACGAGCATGCGCTCGGATCGCTGGACGAGACCAATCGGACCGATGCCGAGCGCCGACCCTGGGAGTTCGATCTCCCGTCTTCCGAAACGCCGAGGACCCGGCGGTCCCGGCGGGCCGGTGGGCTGGGCCGAACGCCGGCGGCCGAGACGGGAACCGGTCGCTTTGCCACCACGGCCACACCCGGTTCCACCCCCGAACCCGCCATCGAGGACCAGCTGACCACCCAGGTGCCGGCGGTGTCCCGGTCGCCGGAGTCGCCGGATTCGCCATCGCCGGGACCGGCATGGGTCGAGGGCGTCGGGTACGAGGATCCCATTGGTGCCGGTAGCCGCCGCGGGGAGCGAGAGGGGCGGTTGCCGTCCAGCCGGGCCACCGGGGGGATGGACGAGCCTTTCGAGCCGGACGAGCCCGAGGACGTCATCGATGATCTCCCCGGTATCCAGCCGACGAGACCGACCGGCAGTGCCCGGGTGGGTCGGATGCGCCGGGGCGGGATGCGGGCCGACCGGGTGAAGGCCAAGCGACCCGAAGAGATCGACGCGATGATCGATACGCCACTGGCGGCCGAGCCGCCGGGTGCGAGCGTGACCGCGGTGCCGGGTGCCGGACGCCGACGGGGTGGGCTGGCCGGGTTGGCCGCCGCCGACAGCGCCTCCGAGCGATCCGGCCGGCAGCATCGGGACGAGGAGGCCGCCCGCCACGACGCCGAGATCGGTGCCGAGGAGGGGCTGGTCGCCGAGGCCTACGCCCGAGACCATCCCTACCCCGACTCCGGCGCCGACGTCACGGTGGCGGTGCCAGTCGTCGGCGCCGCCCAGGTCGATCCCTACGGCCAGCCGATCCTCCCGGCCGACACCCAACTCGGCAGCGAGCGCGGCAGCGGGCGAGGCGGTGGCGACACCGCCCGCTTCGGCCACGGCGACTTCGACGAATCCGACGACGGCCCCCTGGGCGGCGGGCCCCCGGTGCGGCGACTCCGGATGCCCTCCCGACCCGGTCGCAACGGCGCGGCTGGCGAGCGACACGAGGGCGGGGTGGCCAGCATCCGGGTGCGGGTGATCACCGGCATCATCGCCGTCGCCGTCATGCTCATCGTCTTCAAGTTGGGAACCGCGCCGGCGCTGGTGTTGTGCGCGGTGGTGGTGACCTTCGCCGCCGGCGAGTGCTTCGGGGTCATGCGGCGGGCCGGGTATCATCCCGCCACCCTCCTCGGCCTGGTCGGCACCGTGTCGTTGATGGTGGCCGCCTACACCAAGGGACCGTCGGCCATCCCGTTGGTGCTGGTCCTCATCGCGGTATTCACCATGCTCTGGTACCTGTTCGGCATCGAACGGGGATCGCCGATCGCCGGCAGTGCCTCCACCCTGTTCACCATCGGCTGGATCGCCCTGTTGGGCTCCTACTCTGCGCTGTTGCTGTCGCCGTCGGAGTTCCCCAACCGCACCGGCATCGCCTTCCTGTTGGGTGCCATCATCGCCACGGTGGCCAACGACGTCGGGGCGCTGGTCATCGGCGGGTGGATCGGGCGCCACGCCCTCGCCCCCAACGTGAGCCCCCACAAGACCTGGGAAGGACTCCTGGGTGGCGCGGTGTTCTCCGTGGTCATCTCCGCAGCTCTGGTCGGGGACATCCACCCCTGGACCCCCGCCCACGCCGCCGTCCTCGGCCTGGTGGTGGCGGTGGTGGCGCCGATCGGCGATCTCTGCGAGTCCCTCCTCAAGCGGGACTTCCGGATCAAGGACATGGGTTCCATCCTTCCCGGCCACGGAGGGGTGCTCGACCGGGTCGATGCCCTGCTGTTCGTCCTGCCGGCCACCTACTACCTGGTGCGCGCCCTCAATATCGCATGAACTTCGGGCAGGCTAGGGGGGTGACTCCGACGCCCACCACGCCGATGACCGCCACCCCCGTTCGATGACCCGCACCACCGTCAGTCTCATCGGTTCGACCGGCTCCATCGGTACCCAGGCCATCGAGGTCATCGAAGCCTGCCCCGAGCGGTTCACGGTGGTGGCTCTCGGCGCCCAGACCTCGATCAAACTGCTGGCCGACCAGGCCCGCCGGTTCCACCCGCCGGTGGTGGCCATCGGCGACGAGTCGCTGGCCCCGGAGCTGGGCCGGATGCTGCCCCCCGGCATCGAGGTAGTGACCGGACAGGAGGGCCTGGCCCACATCGCCACCCTGGCCGAGGTGGCCGTCAACGGGGTGGTGGGGTTCGCCGGGTTGACGGTGACCCTGGCGGCGCTGGAAGCCGGCCGCCGACTCTGCCTGGCCAACAAGGAGTCGATCATCGCCGGCGCGCCGGTGGTGCAGCGGGCCCGGCGCACCCCGGGGGCGGAAATCGTCCCGGTCGACTCCGAGCACTGCGCCATTCACCAGTGCCTTCGGACCGGCGCCCCGAGCGAAGTCAACCGGCTGTTGATCACCGCGTCGGGCGGTCCGTTCCGGGGCCGCAGCCGGGACGAGCTGGCCAAGGTGGAGGTGGCCGAGGCGCTCAGCCATCCGACCTGGTCGATGGGCCCGAAGATCACCGTGGACTCGTCCACCCTCATGAACAAGGGGCTCGAGGTGATCGAGGCCCACCAGCTGTTCGGCGTCCCCTTCGACGCCATCGACGTGGTGGTGCACCCGCAGTCGATCATCCATTCGATGGTGGAGTTCACCGACGGCGCGGTGGTGGCCCAGCTGTCCCTGCCCGACATGCGCCTCCCCATCGGCTACGCCCTCATGTACCCCGACCGCCTGCCGGTGCCGTTCGGGGCCATCGACTGGACGGCCCTGACCCACCTCGACTTCGAGGAGCCGGATCGATCGGTGTTCACCTGTCTCGACCTCGCCTACCGGGCCGGGCGGGAGGGCGACCTGGCCCCCGCCTGGTTGAACGCGGCCAACGAGGTGGCGGTGGCCGCCTTTCTCGGGGGCCGGATCGGCTGGTGTGCCATCGCCGAGGTGGTGGCCGAGACCCTCGACGGCTACCAACCGCCCGTGGCTGGACGGCTGGGGCTGGACGCCGACGGCGCCCCGACCCGTACGGTCGACGACGTACTGGAGACCGATGCCGCCGCCCGCCGCACCGCCGAGCGAGTGGTCGCCGCCCGGGGGTTGGCGGCGTGACCACCACCCAGCGACCGGCGGCGCCAACCTCCCTCCCGCCTCCGGGCCCACCGCCGCGGTTCCCCGAAAAGGTGAAGTCCCCGCGGCAGTCCGCCTTCGAGCTGGTGGCGGTGGTGGCGGCCATCGTCGCCCTCACCGTGCTCACCGGCACCACCGATATCGCCATCATCGTGGCCTGCATCGTCGTCATCGTGATGGTCCACGAATTCGGCCATCTCCTGGCGGCCAAGCACGGCGGCATGAAGGTGACCGAGTACTTCCTCGGCTTCGGTCCCCGGCTCTGGTCGTTCCGGCGGGGGGAGACCGAGTACGGGATCAAGGCGTTCCCCCTTGGCGGCTACGTGAAGATCCCGGGGATGACCAACCTCGAGGAGGTGGACCCCGAGGACGAGCCGCGCACCTACCGGCAACAGCCGTTCCACGCTCGGCTGCTGGTGGCGCTGGCCGGGTCGTTCATGCACTTCGTGATGGCCTTCCTGCTGCTGTGGTCGCTGCTCACCTTCGTGGGGATCCCGAATTCCTCCCAGATCCAGATCCAGGATGTGTCCTCCATCGCCGGCCAGACGAGTCCGGCCGCCGCCGCCGGGATCAAACCCGGGGACATCGTGGTGTCCATCGCCGGGAAGGTCGTCAGCGGCAATGCCGACGCCCTCACCCACGCCATCCAGAGCCACCCCGACCAACCCATCCCGGTGGTGGTGGACCGGGGCGGTCGCCGGTTGACCCTCACGGTGACTCCGGCCAACGGCCGGGCGGTGCATGAGCCGGGGGCGGTCGCCCCGAAAGGTTCGGCGCCCTACGGGGTGATCGGAATCGGTCTCACCTCGCCCACCGTGCGGTCCAACCCCATCCATGCCATCGGGTCGACGGTGGTCGACATCGGTCACTTCACCTGGTCGACGGTGAGCCTGGTCGGTGGACTGTTCTCCCCATCGGGTGTCTCCGCCCGGTTCCACCAGGTGGCCAACGCCCAGGCCGCCGGGCAGGCCGCCGCCAACGGCACCCGGGTCGAGTCGATCGTCGGGGCGGTGGGGACCGGCGGGCAGGCGGTCAAGGCCGGGATCGGCGACACCCTGATCTTTTTGGTCTCGATCAACCTGTTCCTCGGCGTGTTCAACATGTTCCCGATGCTGCCGCTCGACGGCGGCCACGTGGCCATCGCCGTCTACGAGAAGATCCGGTCCCGGGGCCGCAACCTGCTCTACCACGCCGATGTGGCCAAGTTGATGCCGTTCACCTGGCTGATGCTGGCCTTCCTGGGGGTGCTGTTCGCCACCACCCTGTTGAATGACCTGCTGCATCCGATCGCCAATCCATTCAACTGACGGCTCGGATCCCACCTCCGGGTTGACGACTGGGATGGCCAGCTGACCCCACGGATGTCGCGAAGTTTGCCCAACGTTTGCCCTTGCGCCTACCGGTATCGGGGGCGGCGCCTCTAGCATGGGGGCTATGGGACGAACCGCGTGGACCACCACCGAACGGCGACCGACCCGGCAGATCCAGGTCGGCGGGGTGGCCGTCGGGGGCGGCGCCCCGGTCACCGTGCAGTCGATGACCACCACCAAGACGGCCGACGCCGAAGGCACCCTGAGCCAGATCTATGCGTTGGCCGCCGCCGGGGCCGACATCGTGCGTTGCACCTGCAACGAGGAGGCCGCCGCCGAAGGCCTGGCCCGGATCGTGCCCCGCTCGCCGGTGCCGATCATCGCCGACATCCATTTCCACCACGAGATGGCGCTAGCGGCGTTGGAGGCCGGCGTCAACGGGTTGCGGCTGAATCCCGGCAACCTCCGGAAGGAGGCGGAGATCAAGCAGGTGGCGGCCGAAGCCAAGGACCGGGGGGTCCCGATCCGGATCGGGGTGAATGCCGGATCACTCCACCCCGACCTCTACAAGCGCTTCGGCGGCGCCACCCCGGAGGCACTGGTGGAGTCGGCCCGGATGGAGCTGGCCTACTTCGCCGACGTCGGTTTCGACGATGTGAAGATCTCGGTGAAGGCGTCGTCGGTCCCGCTGATGATCGAGGCCTACCGGCTGGCGTCGGAGACGTTCGACCACCCGCTCCACCTCGGGGTGACCGAGGCGGGCCCGCCCCCGGCCGGGCTGTTGAAGGGCACCGCCGGCATCGCCACCCTCCTGGCCGAGGGGATCGGCGACACCATCCGGTACTCGCTGACCGCTGATCCGGTCGAAGAGGCCAAGGCCGGCCGTCAACTGCTGGAAGCGCTGGGGCTGCGGGAGCGCAAGGGCCTCGACCTCATTGCCTGCCCGAGTTGCGGCCGGGCGGAGATCGACGTCATCGCGGTGGCCAGCGCCGCCCAGGCGGCGTTGGAGAACCGGAATCTGCCCATCCAGGTGGCGGTCATGGGCTGTGTGGTCAACGGTCCGGGCGAGGCCCGGGAGGCGGACCTCGGGATCGCCGCCGGCCGAAAGCGGGGCCACCTGTTCATCAAGGGGAAGATCGTCCGGGTAGTGCCGGAGGACGAGATGGTCGAAGCGCTGGTGGCCGAAGCCGAGAAGCTGGTCACCGAAGGGGTCGAGGCCCGGCTGGCCGCCGCCGATGCCGGGGCGGAGGCGGAGGCGGAAGCCGACCGCCGCGAGCTGCTCGAGGCTAAGGGCGACGATGCCAACGCCTCGGAGACCAAGGTCGAGTTGATCCGCAAGAAGTACGGCGAGGGGCACGAGGCTCAGTAACCCGGCCGTCCGGCACCACCGGGAGGCGGGGTCGCTCAACGGGAGGTGGTGACCCGGCCCGGTAGGATCGCCGACCATGCGCATGTCCCGGCTCTTGGTCCGCACCCTCCGTGATGCTCCGGCGGACGCCGAGGTGGCCAGCGCCCAGTTGCTGATCCGGGGCGGATTCATCCGCCGGTTGGCGTCGGGGGTGTACACCTTCCTGCCCCTCGGACTGCGGGTCCTGCACAACATCGAAGCGGTCATCCGCCAGGAGCTGGATGCCGGCGGGGGACAGGAGCTGCTGATGCCCGCCCTCCATCCTCTCGAGTTGTGGGAGCAGAGTGGCCGGGCGGCGATGTTCGGGACCGACCTCCTGCCGGCCATGGTGGTCGAGGGCCGGGGCGGGAGCTTCGTGCTCGGCCCCACCCACGAGGAGGTGGCCACCGTCACCGTCGGCGCCGAGGTCGACTCCTACCGCCAGCTCCCGCTCACCCTGTACCAGATCCAGGTGAAGTTCCGCGACGAGGCCCGGCCCCGGTTCGGCCTGTTGCGCACCCGGGAGCTGATCATGGCCGACGCCTACTCCTTCGATGTCGACAAGGAGGCCATGCAGACCTCCTACAAGGCGGTCTTTGAGGCCTATCTGCGAATCTTCGGGCGTTTGGACCTGGACGTCTTCCCGGTCGAGGCCCGCTCGGGAGCCATTGGCGGCGACGTGAACCACGAGTTCATGGTGCCGTCAGTGGTGGGCGAGGACCATTTCGTCCAGTGCACCTCGTGCGGGTACGCCGCCAACGTCGAAGCCGCCGAGCGGAAGGTCGACGCCCATCCGTCGGCCGGCGCCGTCATGGATGGACCGGCATTGGTCGACCATCACACCCCTGAGCGCCCGGGGATCGAGCCGGTGGTGGCGTTCTTTGCCGCCGCCGGCGGGGTTCCCGGTCAGGAGCGGGAGGTGACCGCCGCCGACCTGATGAAGAGCCTGGCGGTGGTGGACAACGAAGGGCGGCCCACCCTGCTACTGGTGCCCGGCGATCGCGAGGCCCGGTTGCCGGCGGGATGGCGGCTGTTCGGGGACGACGACTTCGCCGCCCACCCGTCGCTGATCAAGGGTTACATCGGGCCCATGGCTCAACAGGAGCACGGGATCCGGGTGGTGGCCGACCTTGGGATCGCCCGGGGCGGCACCTGGATGACCGGGGCCAACCAACGGGATCACCATGTGAGCGGCCTGACCCTCGGCCGCGACTTCACCGTCGATGACTGGGGCTCGTTCGTGGAGGTGGCCAACGGGGATCTCTGCCCGCGCTGCGGGGAGCCGGTCGGCCTGGTCCGCTCGGTGGAAGCCGCCCACACCTTCCAGCTCGGGCTCCGCTACAGCGAGGTGATGCCCGGGGCCACCTTCGTGGCCGAGGACGGGAGCGAGGGCCGGTACTCGATGGGTTGCTACGGCATGGGGGTGAGCCGGCTGCTGGCGGTGGTCGCCGAGGAGCATCACGACGACAAGGGACTGGTCTGGCCGCCGGAAGTCGCCCCGTACCAAGTGGCCCTGCTGGCGCTGGGCGCCGGCCGGTCGCCGGAGGTGGCCGCCGCCGCCGACGAGCTGTATGCCGGGCTGGTGGCCGCCGGCGTCGAGGTCCTCTACGACGATCGCGACGCCTCCCCCGGGGTCAAGTTCAAGGACGCCGACCTGTTGGGCCTTCCGGTCCGGCTGGTGGTGGGACAGAAAGGGCTGGCCCGGGGGATCGTCGAGTGGCAGTCCCGGGCGACCGGGGAGGACCGGGAATTGGCGCTGGGCGACGCGGTGAGCGAGGTCGCCGCCGGCTGATCGGGGCCCGGCGGGAGGGAACCAGGACTCCGTCGTTCTACCGGCAGAGGACCAGTGGCCGCAGGCGTGTCGACGGCGGCCCGGCCCGGCGGGAAGGCCGAAAAATCGGCATTCAGCCGCTTCCAGAACGGGCTGGCGCTGCTATACTTGAACTCTGCCGTTTGGTCGGGGTGTAGTGACGCTTTCAAAGCGTGGGCGGACAGCCCACGCTTTTGTTTTGGTCAAAGACACTTCCGCCAGATTGCAGGAGATGGACGACAGATACATGGCTACCACACGGATTTTCCACCCGGCAATGAGCGAGAGAGGAGACAGCCAGTATGACCGAAGAACTGTTTTCTCTCCTCGAGCCGGCGGTGACCTCCGTTGGGCTGGAGCTGTTTGACGTTGAGTTGAAGTCGGGCGTGGTCCTGGTCACGGTGGACCGAGCCGGAGGGGTGGATCTCGAGGCTCTGACCGATGCCAACCGGGTGGTCTCGGCGGTGCTCGATGAGCGCGACCCGGTTCCCGGCTCCTACACCCTCGAGGTCTCCAGCCCCGGGGTGGAGCGGACCCTGCGGACGCCGACTCACTTCACCAAAGCGGTGGGGGAGACGGTCTCGGTCAAGACCCGCCCCCAGGTCCCTGGCCCCCGGCGCTTGCGGGGCACCCTGGCGGCAGCCGGCGCCGAGGGCATCGAGTTGACCACCGACGAGGTGCCCGAGGGTCGGGTCCGACTGTCCTATTCGGACATGGACCGGGTCCGCACCGTGTTCGGGTGGGGACCGACGCCCCGTCCCGGCGGCGGCAAGTCCGGGTCGGCCAAGACCGGCGGTTCCGGTGCCGCGCCGAGGAACACCAAGACGACCGAGAAGAGGAAGCAGGTCACCACCCCATGAGCAAGCCGAACTTCGAGTTCCTCGACGCGCTCGGCCAGATCGCCCGTGACAAGGGGATCGCGGTGGAGACGCTGCTTGACGCCCTGGCCAACGCCTTGGTGGCGGCGTACAAGCGACGCCCCGACGCGGCCGAGGAAGCCGTGGTCACCATTGATCCGGAGTCCGGGGAGATCCGGGTCTACGGACAGGAATTGGACGAGGACAGCAACGTCATCCGGGAGTGGGACGACACCCCCAACGACTTCGGACGGATCGCCGCCCAGACCGCCAAGCAGGTCATCCTGCAGCGGATCCGGGAGGTGGAGCGCGACCTCAAATATGTCGAGTACGCCGGCCGGGAGGGCGACATCGTCACCGGCATCGTCCAGCAGACCGACAACCGGTACACCTTGCTCGACCTGGGCAAGGTGGAGGCGCTGCTGCCCCAGGCCGAGCAGGTTTCCTATGAGCGCTACGAACACGGCGCCCGGCTGAAGGCGTACATCGTGGAGGTCCGCAAGACCACCAAGGGCCCGCAGATCGTGGTCAGCCGCAGCCACCCCGGACTCATCAAGCGGCTGTTCGAGCTGGAGGTCCCGGAGATCTCCTCGGGCGCCGTCGAGATCAAGGCGGCGGCCCGGGAGCCCGGGCACCGAACCAAGATCGCCGTCTGGTCCAACGACCCGAACGTGGACCCGGTTGGCGCCTGCGTGGGGGCCCGCGGCTCCCGGGTGCGGATGGTGACCAATGAGTTGCGCGGCGAACGGGTCGATGTCGTCCCCTTCTCCGACGATCCGGTCGAGCTGATCCAGTCGGCGCTGGCCCCGGCGCGGGTGCGCGAAGTGCGGCTCAACGACGACACCGGAACCGCCACGGTGATCGTCAGCGACTACCAGCTGTCCCTGGCCATCGGCAAGGAGGGCCAGAACGCTCGACTGGCCGCCCGCCTCACCGGCTGGCGCATCGACATCAAGAGCGAGACCCAGCTGGCCGAAGAGGAAGCCGGCTACGGCGGCGAGGAGTGGGCCGAAGGCGAATGGGTGCAAAACGAGGCCGGGGAGATGGTGTGGCAGCCGGCTGAAGGCGGGGACGCAGTGTCCGCCTCCCAGTGGTCACAGGGTGCCGGCATCGCCGAGGGTGAGGAGGCCGCGGCTCCCGAGCCCACCGAAGCCGCCGCCACTGCGAAGGTCGCCGAGGCCCCCGTGGAGGCCCCGGCCGAAAGCCCGACCGAAGCTGAGGCCCCGGCGGAAGCCCCGGCCGAAGCTGAAGCCCCCGCCGAAGCTGAAGCCCCGGCACCGGCCGCCAAGGCCACAGCGGCGGCGGCCAAGGATCCAGCCAGCGAGGGTACGGCATAGCCTCCATACGTACCTGCATCGGTTGCCGTCGGGCAGGTGCGCAGGACGGGATGGTCCGGATCGTTCGGGTGTCCGACGGTTCCCTGGTGGTGGGTCGGGCGGTCCCGGGCCGGGGGGCGTGGTTGTGTCGGGACACTCCCAACTGCGTTGACCAGGCCATACGGCGAAAAGCCTTCGAGCGGGCCCTGCGGGGGCCGGTGAGTACGGAACAGATGGAAATGGTCCGGGAGGCCCTCCGAGGGTCCGGACGGGCGCCTGGGTAGGGCTCGGAGGCCCAGGCACCGCAATGTGCGAGGATAGAGGGCGTATGTGCGTAGAGGCGCATACGACGTGAATGAAGGGCAGTAACAGAGGTTGCCGAAGAAAATAAGGGTCTACGAGCTCGCTCACGAGCTCGGATTGACCAACAAAGAGGCACTTGACCTGTGCCTTTCCCTTGGAATGGGAGTGAAGAGCCACTCGTCCTCCATCGAGGACGCGCAGGCGGATCGCGCCCGTCGCAAGGCTGATCGTGAAGGCCTCCGTCGGGAGGTCCAGCCGGAGGAGCCGGCACCCCCGGCCAAGAAGGCCGCCGCGACCAAGAAGGCCGCCAAGAAGGCCCCGGCCAAGAAGGCCGCGGCTACCGCTCGGGCTACTGGCTCCGATACCGACGCTGACCAGGACGGCAAGCCGGCGGCTGTCGCCTCCGAGCCCGTGCTCGATACCGGCGATGAGCTGCCCGCCGCCCCCACTCCGATCAAGCGGTCGGGGGCCAAGCTGGTCACCAGCCGTCCTGGCGCCGACAAGCCGGCGGAAACCCCTGCCAGTCGCCCCGTCGCCCCGGCTGCCTCGGCGGCACCGGTGACGCCGATCGCGCCTACCGCACCGGCTTCACCCGCCCCGGCTGCCAAAGCCCCGGCCGCCAAAGCCCCAGCCGCCACTCGATCGACCGCCCCGGCGGCGGCCGTCCCGCCGGAAGCCCCGGCCAAGGCTCCCGCCAAAGCCCCCGACGAGCCGGTCGCACCGCCCGCCGCCGCGCCCCCCGCGGCTCCGCTGGCTCCGGCCGCCTCCGTGGCTCCGGCCGCACCGCCGTCAGCCCCTTCGCATCCACCGACGAGTGCCTCCGGGCGGTCGATTCCGCCACCTCCCGGCGGACCCCCTCGTTCGGTCACCGGCAAGCCCATCCCCCCGCCCCCCGGTTCGGGCGGGCGGCGACAACCGGCCAGCAGCCCACGCCCGGGGAGCGGCTTCTCCGGGCGACCCAGCCCGGGTGGGGCAACCCGGCCCAGCGGGCCGGGAAGCGCGCGTCCGGGTACCTCCGGGCCCGGCGGTGGCAGCGGCTATGGCGGTCGCCCCGGCGGCGGTCCGGGTGGCGGCGGAGGCTTCAGTGGACGTCCCGGCGGTGGTCCGGGTGGAGGCCCGGGCGGCGGTCCCGGAGGTCCGGGTGGACGGGGTGGCCCCGGTATGGGTCGAGGCCGTCCCAACCAGCGTCGGCCTCGCCGGCGTCGCCGCAATCTCGAAGAGCTGGAGCCGACCCAACTCACTGCCTACACGCCCTCGACCGCCCCGGTGCCCGACACCGAGGTCATCGTGGAGCGAGGCTCGACGGCACGCGATCTCGGACCCAAGCTGAACCGGTCCGCCGGTGACGTGATCCGCTTCCTGCTGTTACAGGGGGAGATGGTCACCGCCACCCAGTCGTTGACCGACGACATGATCGACCTGTTCGCCGCCGAGCTCGGTGCCGACGTGCGTCTGGTCGACCCGGGCGAGGAGCGGGAGGCCGAACTGCTGGCCAAGTTCCTCGACGACGACGACGAGGAGATCGATGAGGCCGACCTGCGGCCCCGTCCGCCGGTAGTCACCGTGATGGGCCACGTCGACCACGGCAAGACGTTGCTGCTCGATCGCATCCGCCATGCCAACGTGGTGGCCGGCGAAGCCGGGGGCATCACCCAGCACATCGGTGCCTACCAGGTGGTCTGGAACGACAACCCGATCACGTTCATCGACACCCCCGGCCACGAGGCGTTCACCGCCATGCGGGCCCGCGGCGCCGAAATCACCGACCTCGTGGTGCTGGTGGTGGCGGCCGATGACGGCGTCATGCCCCAGACCATCGAAGCCATCGACCACGCCAAAGCCGCCGACGTGCCGATCATCGTGGCCGTCAACAAGATCGATCGGGAGGAAGCCGATCCCAACCGGGTGCTGCAGCAGGTTTCCGAGCAGGGACTGGTTCCCGAGGCGTGGGGTGGCGACACCATCACCGTGGAGGTTTCCGCCCTCCAGAACCTGGGCATTGACGACCTCCTCGAGCAGATCGTGTTGGTCGCCGAGGTGGAGGAGTTGGTGGCCAGCCCCGAGGGACGGGCCCGAGGCGTGGTCATCGAAGCCGAGCTCGAGGTGGGTCGGGGCCCGGTGGCCTCGGTCATCGTCGAACAGGGCACGTTGCGGGTCGGCGACCCGATCGTGGCCGGAGCCGCCTGGGGCAAGGTGAAGGCCTTGGTCGACGAGCACGGCGACCAGATCAAGGAAGCCCCTCCGTCCACTCCGGTGCAGATCCTCGGGTTCTCCGAGCCGCCGGAACCCGGAGACGACTTCCGGGTCGCCCCCGAGCAGGCCCAGGCCCGCACCATCGGTGAGGCTCGCGCCCATCGCTACCGGGTGGCCGGCCATGTCCCGGCCGCCGGTTCGGCCTTGGGCGGGGCCAAGCTCGAAGACCTCTTCGAGCAGATCCAGCGGGGCGAGACCGCCACCCTCAACCTGATCCTCAAGGCCGACGTGCGCGGGTCGCTGGAAGCGGTGACCGAGAGCCTTCGGAAGCTCGAGCGCGAAGACGTGAAGTTGAGCTTCGTTCATCGGGGAGTGGGCGGGATCTCCGAGTACGACGTGCAGCTAGCTCAAGCCTCCAACGCCACCATCATCGGCTTCAACGTCCGCCCCGACCGGCGCGCCCGGGAAATGGCGGCCAAGGCCAAGGTCGAGATCCGTACCTACGAGATCATCTACAAGCTGTTGGAGGACATCGAGGCGGCCATGCTCGGCCTGCTGGCCCCGGTCTTCGAGGAGATCGTCACCGGCGAGGCCGAAGTGCGTCAGGTGTTCCGGGTGCCCAAGCTCGGGGCAGTTGCCGGGTGCTACGTCCGGGACGGTGTTATCACCCGGGGTTCGAAGGTCCGGTTCCTGCGGGAGGGCGTCGTCATCTGGAAGGGCGCCATCACCTCCCTCCGGCGGTTCAAGGATGATGTCCGGGAAGTGCAGTCCGGCTTCGAGTGCGGTATCGGGCTCTCCGACTACCAGGACCTCAAAGACGGCGACATCATCGAGACCTACGACGAGCGGGAGATCCCTCGTACCTGAGAGGTAGTTCAGCCGCATCATCAGCAGCAGGACCACAGGACCAAAGGTTCGAACGGAAGAAGCCATGTCAGGTCGCCGTCATGACAACCGGGGAGCATCGCCCTATCCGCGGTCGTTGCGAGTCAACCAGGTGCTGCGCGAGGTGCTGGCCGAGGAACTCGAGCGCCTGGCCGATGCCGATGAACGCTTGCGCCTGGTGACGGTGACGTCGGTGGACACCGCCCCCGACCTCCGCCACGCCACCGTGTTCCTGAGCTCCCTGTCCGACGACGGGGCGGACGCCCTGGCCGAACGGCGGCCGCACCTGCAGCGCTCACTCGGCCGTCAGCTCCGGATGAAGCGCACCCCGCTGCTGGCCTTCGAGGTCGACCCGGCGGTGATCTCCGGCAGCCGGGTCGAAGACGTGTTGCGCCGGATCCGGGCTGCCGAGCCCAACCCGGAGGCAGACCCCGACGCCACCGACACCGAGTCCGATTGATGGCCTCCCCCTCCGAAGTGGTCACCGGTCTGGTGGTGGTGGACAAGGAGACGGCCTGGACCTCCCATGACGTGGTGGCCCGCTGTCGTCGCATCTTCGGCCAGCGCCGGGTCGGCCACGCCGGCACCCTCGATCCCGATGCCACCGGAGTCCTGTTGGTGGGGCTGGGCCGGGCCACCCGGCTGATGCGTTTCCTCACCGCCCTCCCCAAGACCTACGAAGGGGAAGTGGTCCTCGGAACCTCTACCACCACCCTCGACGCCAGTGGCGAGGTGACCGGCACTTGGGACATGAGCGAGGTGACGTTGGCCGAAGTGCGGGCCGCCGCGGCCCAGATGACCGGCGACATCGAGCAGATCCCGCCGATGGTGTCGGCGGTGAAGGTGGGCGGCCGCCGGCTCCACGCCCTGGCCCGGGAGGGCATCGAAGTCGAACGCCAGCCCCGTCCGGTGACCGTCCACCGGTTCGACGTTGCTCCAACCACCAGTCCGGGGGTGTTCCGGATCGATGTGGAGTGCTCCTCGGGCACCTACATCCGAGTGCTGGCCGCCGATCTCGGCGCCGCCCTCGGCGGGGGAGCCCACCTCCGCAATCTCCGACGCACCCGCATCGGGTCGTTCACCGCCGAAGATGCCCGTCTGGTCGACGAGCTCACCCCGGCGGTGGTGCTGACCCCGGCCCAGGGCATGCGGGACCTCGAACAGGTGGTGGTGCCGGTGGATGTGGAGAAACTCGTGAGTCGCGGGCTCGCCCTCGACCGGGTGTCCCTCGGCATCTCCGGGGATGGGCCGTGGGGGATCGTCGACGTCGGCCACAACCTCCTGGCCGTCTATGAGGCCACCGAGACCGACCGGATACGCCCGGCCGTGGTCTTGACCGGCGCCAGTTAGTCTCCCCGTCAATGGAGATCACCGATCCAGCCAGCAGCGTGCCCCCGCCCGAGGGGTCAGTGGTGACCATCGGTGCCTACGACGGGGTCCACCTCGGCCATCAGGCGTTGCTCGGGGAGTTGCACGCCCGGGCGGTGGCTGACGGCTTGACCTCGGTGGTGGTGACCTTCGACCGCCACCCGGCGGCGGTGGTCCGACCGGAGTCAGCCCCCCTGCTCCTGTGCGATCTGGATCAGAAGCTCGAACTCCTGGCCGCCACCGGGGTGGATCGCACGGTGGTCGTCCCCTTCGACACCGAGCGGGCCAACGAGTCGGCGGAGGACTTCGTCCACGAGATCCTCGAGCGCGGCCTCGATGCCCGGCTGGTGGTGGTAGGCGAGGACTTCCACTTCGGTCATGGTCGCAAGGGCAATGTCGCCCTGTTGCGGGAGATGGGAGCTGCCGGGGGCTTCACCGTCGAGGGGGTCACCCTGGAGGCCGCCCCGGACGGATCGTTCGAAGCCGGCCATCCGATTTCTTCCACCCGCATCCGCGGGCTGATTGCCGAAGGTCGGGTGGAGGAAGCCGCCGCCCTCCTCGGACGGCCGCATCAACTCCGGGGGCCGGTGGTCCATGGGGACAATCGCGGCGCCACCGAGCTCGGGTTCCCCACCGCCAACCTGGACATCCCCGCCACCATCGCCATTCCGGCCGCCGGCATCTACGCCGGTTGGTACGACCGGCCCGACGGCAGCCGGTGGCGGGCGGCGATCTCGGTCGGGAGGCGCCCCACCTTCTATGGCGACGATGGCGAGCTGCTGGTGGAGGCCTACCTGCTCGACTTCTCCGGAGACCTCTACGGGGAGGAGGGCCGGCTGTCCTTCGTCGGGCGGCTGCGCCCGGAGCTGGCCTTCGACTCGGTGGAGGAGCTGGTGGCCCAGATGCACCAGGACGTCGAGACCACCCGGACCCTGCTGTCCGAAAACCCGTAGTCCAACCGCCTCGATCCCGGGCTCAGGAGTAGTCCGGCTCCGGGCTGGGTTCGGCCCCCCGCCGACGGCCGGTGGGAGGGATGACCACCGCAGGTCGGAGGTCGGACAGGACCGAGGGAGTCCGCTGAGGCGGTCGTCGAGGCGCCACCACCCCGGAGCGGAGATAGCGACGGTTGCCCGACCAGGGAGCCGGAGGGGCGGTCAGTCGCTCGCACAAGCGGTAGGCGACCGTCTCGTAGTTGACCCGCCAGCCCCGGAACTCGGGCCAGGCCGCCTCCGCGGTCCGGTCCATGGGGAACCCGACGTGCTCGAGCATCTTGACGGCGTCCTCGAACTCCTCGAAGGTCAGATCGATGGGTCCCTCCGGGTTGGGGTCGGGGTCAATCTCATAGCCGAGGGCGGCGCCGATCCGGTTGAGGGCGGTGAAGCCCATGCGCAGGCACAGGCGCGACTGGGACGACGCGGTGCTCGGGTCGATGGCCAGGTGCATGGCCGCGCCGTCGAGAACGGCCAGCAGCCCGACCAACCACGAGAACCAGGGGTCGGGGGATCGGAACAGGAGCATGACCGGATAGTTGACGTGGCTCTCGGCCAGATCGGCCGACCATTCCTCCCACGACGCGTAGAAGTCCGGCAGGGTGTCGATGATGCCGACCAGCTGATGGCGGGCCAGCAGCTCGGGGCCCCAGGCCGGTACGCCGGCCCGGCTCTCCAGCATGGCCACCAGGCCTTCTCTCCGATTGTAGGTCGCGTAGAGGGCGGGAAGGTAAGCGATCTGGAGGGTGACGACGATCACCCAGCTGGCCCCGGCGGCGATGTCCAACGCCTGGTTGGCCGGCTCGCGGAGGGTAATGGCCCCGACGGTCAGGACCGCTCCGGCGCTCTGGATCAGTGCTGATCCGAGGTTGTGGGTGGTGGCAAAGAGCATCAGGCCGTACCCCACGATCAGACACATCCCCCAGAAGGCGAGTTGGACCACCAGGGCGACCGGGGCGATCGGGGCCAGCAGTGAATCCTTCCGCTCGTAGGTGGCGGCCAGCCGGGACAACCCGACGAACACCAGCCGGACCCACCGGTTGACCAGTAACCCGATCCGGCCGAATCCCCGGGGCTCCCGCGGCAGCACGATGGTGAAGAGCACGCTGGCCCCGGTGCAGAGGACGACAATGAGGCCGATGACGAAGAGCGCGACCCTCATCGCGACAGGGTGGTCTGGTCGATCATCGGTCCATTATTCCCTGCCGACCTCCTCTCCCGCAGCGTAGGCGCAGGCCAAGGGCACGCTGGTAGCCGAGCGCGACCCGTTGGAGCCGGTCTTCGTGGGCTTCGGCGCCAACCAACGGGCCTGGCTACGCTGCGGATCGTGCCGGAGATCAGCCAGGAAGCGATGGGGTGGCTCCGGACCGCGGTCGGGGCGGCCCTCATCGTGGCCCCGAAGGTGCCGATGCGGTTCTCGGGTCGGGAGGAGCCAACCGGGGCCTCGGTGTTGCTGATGCGTACCATCGGCATCCGTGACCTGGTCCTGGGGCTCGGTACCGTCACCGCGGCTCGATCTATCGATGGGGGCGACGGCGTCCGGCGCTGGACGTCCGTGGCCATGGCCAGCGACTCGATCGATACCGTGGTCAGCCTGGCCAGCTATCGCTCGATCGGGAAGCGGGACTCCGTTGCCGCCGCGGTGTTGGCCTTCGTCTTTGCCTGTGGTGACCTCATGGCCCTGCGCGACGGGCCCTCCGTGACCCGCTGATCCCGAGCCAGTCACGCATCTGCCGACCAGCCGGGATTCGCTCGCAGATGGTCGTCAGGCGTCGAGGAACGGGACGACCATGGCCAGGAGCCGTTCGGGGCTCCGGGTCATGTCCATGTGGGTGGTGCCCGGGAGGACGGCGAGCTGGCCGTGGGGCAGCAGGTCGGCTGCCTCGGCCGCATCGCTCACGCGGATGAAGTCCCGGTCGCCGACGAGGACCAATGTCGGAGTCTCGACCCTCCGCAGGTCATCGGCCGTCCAGCCGACATAGGCGTTGTTGACCATCGTTCCCACCTTCTCCGGAAGGGTGTCGAATTGCGAGGGATCGGGGGCAACCGCCTCGTAAGCGTCACGCATGGCCTGAAAATCGCCTTCGGTGGGCATCGGCCCGGGCACCTCGTCGGGGTCGGCCTCCCGGTTCCGGTAGTCGGCCGACGCCACCACGAACCGGCCGACGAGCTCGGGGTGCCGCATCACCAGCGACCACCCGACCAACCCGCCGAGGCTGAAACCGAATACGTCAGCCTCCTGAATCCCGAGGTGGGCGAGGAGGGCGACGACGTCGGCGGCCAGCTGGTCGAACGACATCGCTCGCCCGGTGTCGACCGTGCGTCCGTGACCTTGGAGCTCGAGGGCGATCACCTGGCGGCGAGCCGCCAGGGTGGGGAGCATGGGGCCGAACATGAAGTCGATTGTGAGCACGCCGCCGTGGAGCAGCACCAGCGGTCGCCCGCTTCCATGGATTTCGTAGTACAGGCGAAGCCCGTTGATATCGGCGAACGCACCCTTGGGATTATCCATGCCGGTAGAGACGTCCCGGGCGGAGCGAACTCATCGGCGGGCGAACGGTCGTGAGGCCGTCATGAGGTCCAGCCATTCCAGGCGTCGATAGCGATGGCGATCACCGGTCCGGGCGGCGGCTGGCGGGCATACTGCTCGTACTTGTCGATGAGTGCAACCAGGGCTCGGTCGAATTGGGTGCCGGAGCCGATGATCCGGGCAGTTCCGTCGATCCGGACCCACCAGAGAGCCGACCAGTCTTCGTGGTAGTGGTCAATCAGAAGCGAAGCCGAGGGGTTCGCTCGCAAGTTGTCGAGGCGTCGCAGGGCGAGGGTTGCCTTCGGCTTGGCATCGACGGCTGAATAGACGACCTCGTCACGACTGTCCAAGGCGAAACAGCAGGGGACGAGGTGAGGGCGTCCTTCCGCCCGCACCGTGGCCAGATGGCCAACCCGCGCCGCTTGCACCCGGAGGCGCATGGTGGTCTCGTCCATCTCCCTGAGGCTAGATCCGTACTCCGGGGCTGGTCCCGGGAACCGCGCCGACCGCCGACCGGCGACCTCAACCGACGGCCAGGGGGCAGAGCACCACCAGGTAGCCGTCGGGATCACGGTGGACCGAAGCTCCGGCGCCGGCCCAATACGGATTCTCCTGGGTGAGCGGCCCGGTCCCGGTAATCGGCCAGCCTGTCGGCAGCCGCCCCGACCGGTTCCTCCGTGACATAGAGGACCAGGAGGTCCTCTTTGGTTGGGCTCGGAACCGGGTGGCCACTGACGTGGCGGGTGAACTCGAGGTGCCAGTCTGCCCCGGGTGGGCCGACGAACGCCCCTCGTAGCCGTCATGCCCGGTGAACCCACCCAGGTGGTCGAGGCCGAGGATCCCGACGGAGAAGGCGACGATCCTGGCCACCTTCCGGACCGGTCGGGCCACCCGCATCGACCCGGGAGTCAGCTTCTCTGCCGCCACGTATCGCAACTCTAGATGGCAGCTTCCGGGCCTAGCCCAGTCGCCACTTTCCGGTTTGATGGAAACGCTCTCGGCCCGCCCGCCCCCGGGTCCGCCAGGCCAACACCGTCTCCGGTACCACCACGGTCGGCCGGCCGTAGGTGTCGGCATCGTAGGACCCGTCGTATTTCCGGTTGTACTCGGCCATGACTTCGGCATCGGCGGAAGGGCCGTAGGCCCGGCCCTCGACGATCACGACCTGGCTACCGCTGTCCAGATGCACCGTCACGGTCGGGCTTCGCGTAGCTGGCCGTCGACCCAGTCCCAGTGCAGCTCTGCCGCGTCGCTGGTCTGGACGTAGAGGCGCAGAGCAATGGGCCGGGGCAAATTCCGACAGTAGCCAGGTCAGACTGTTGAAGCCAAGGGTCCTTACTGGGTCAGGAACCGATACTGGAAATCGCAATGGTCAGCGCCTTGCATGATGGTCTGGCTGCGATCCAGCTCCACATCGTTCATCTCTTCGACCATGTCGAAGTCGGCACTGCACACCAGCAAGAATCCGAGTTCAGGTTCACCCAGCTCCTGGAAGAACCGGGCATAGACGCAGGCGGTGACGTCCATGTCGAATCCTTCCGGGGTGGGCCGGACGTCGGTCACGATGTCGACCCCTTGGCGGACTCCGGAATTGAGACTGATGAGGGCTTGGCCGCCGCTTCCCTGCGCCGACTCGACGGCATCCCGAGCCATCGCCCGGAATTGTTTGGAGACTCCCCGGCGGAGGATGGCCTGCGCCTGTTGTGGGCCCAGCTCCTCCTCCATCTGTTTGACAATCGGAACGACAAGTTCGGCCGCGATCTTCAGGCGGTCGATGAGGGGTAGGTCGGGCATGTGCTGCTCCATGGCGTACCTCCTGGAACTGGTCGCTCCGGCTTATCACCTTGAACAACCGTGCGCTGGTTTCCACCCGCGCCCGGGGCGCCAATCGGCCGTTCGAGGTTGGCAACCACCGGCCCGCCCCGGCGGTAGGTCCAGACAGCCCGGCCGCCCCGCCTCAGGCCGGAGGGGGACCGAGCAGCTCGGTCCGGAGCTCCCGCTTCAACGCCTTGCCCGCCGGGTTGCGGGGCAACGGCTCGGAGCGGAACCAGAACCGGGAGGGCACGCTGAAGCCGGCCAACCGTTCCTTCACGAAACGGGCCAACTCATCGCCCTCCACGTCGGTGCCCGGACGGAGGACGATCACCGCACCGACCTCTTCGCCCAACACCGGGTGGGGGACCCCGATGACCGCGCAGTCGGCCACCGCCGGGTGTTCGAACAGCGCCGCCTCCACCTCGACGCAGTAGACGTTCTCACCGCCCCGGATGATCATGTCCTTGGCCCGGTCGACGATATGGACGAATCCCTCCTCGTCGATGCGGGCCACGTCGCCGGTGTGCAGCCAGCCCCGGCTAAAGGACGCCGCCGTCTCCTCCGGTCGGTTCCAGTACCCCCGGACGACATTCGGCCCGCGGATCCACAGCTCACCGGTCCGATCGGGGTCCACCGGCTGCCCCGCCGGTGGCTCCTCGCCGGCGTAGTCCTCGGGGACGACCGCCACGTCGCAGACCGGCGCCGGCGGCCCGACGCTGGTCGGCTTGCGGATGTAGTCGTCCCCGTTGTTCATGGTGGACATGGCCGAGGTCTCGGTGAGGCCGTACCCGTTGCCGGGAGAACCCGCCGGGAAGTACTCGGTGATCCGGCGGACCAGATCCGGCGGGCAGGGCGCTCCCCCGTAGGAGATCGACTTGACCGAGGAGACGTCGCGCTTGGCGAAATCCGGCGAGTCGATCACCTGCATCACCATGGTCGGCACGCCGCCGAAGATGGTGACTCGCTCCCGCTCGATGAGCTCCAGCGCCCGCTCGGGAACGAAGTGGTGCATCATCACCAGCTTCCCGCCGGCGGCGATGTTGGTCACCAGGATGGCGTGGCACCCGGTGGCATGGAACAGCGGGACCGACAGCAGGTTGGCGTTCTGGGTCCCGCTGCCGGTGTCGACCCCACCGGTCCGGCGGGCCGAGCCGACGGTGGCCACGAAGAACAGGTTCATCAGGTTGGAGGCGCTGTTGCGGTGGGTCCCGACCGCCCCCTTCGGCTTCCCGGTGGTACCCGAGGTGTAGAAGATGGTGGCGTCGTCGTCGGGATCGATGTCGGCAGGAGGCAGGGTGACGCCCTCCACCGGGTTGCCGACCGCTTCGGCGAAGGGGACCACCGGCACCGGCTCCAGGCCAGCGCGCTCGACCACCGAGCCGCCCGCCGCCCGCCGCCCGCCGGTCTCCAGGGGCTCCTCGCTGGCCACGATGACCGCCCGGAGGTTGGGCAGCTCGCCGAGATGGGGTCGGATCCGGGCCTCGCGCTCCTCGTCCACGAACACCACCGAGCTGCCGGAGTCGGCCAGCCCGTAGGCGAGCTCGGGTCCCGTCCACCAGGCGTTGATCGGGACCACCACCGCCCCGACGGCGATGGCGGCCCAGAACGCCTCCACCCACTCGGGCAGGTTCCGCATGGCGATGGCCACCCGGTCTCCCTTGCTGATCCCGAACCGGTCGGCCAGGGCGTGTCCGAGCGAGGCGGCGATGCGGAAGTGCTCGGCGAAGGTCACCCGCTCGTCCTCGTAGACCAGGAAGTCCTTGTCCCCGTGGATGGCCGACAGTTCCAGCACCGTCCGGAGGGTGGCCGGTGCGCTCTTCCAGGTCCGGGTCGGGACCCCCCGGATGGTCAGCTGCTCCATCTCGAACATCTGGCCCGGGGCGGTGAGGGTGGCGGTGGCCTCGGCCAGGGTCGGCGCAGGGTCAGCGGCGGTGGCCTCGGCGGCGCCGGTGTCCTCGGCGGTATCGGTCATGACTGGTCCTCTCTCGGTTGACCGTCTGAAGCCGGTGGGCGATCGGCCACCCCGGCTCCCGGCGATGCTCCTTCCCCCGAGTCCCCCCGGAAGACAGTCCTACGGTAATAGGCCAACTCGGCCACACTTTCGCGGATGTCGTCCATGGCCCGGTGGCCCCCGGCTTTGGCCGGGGCGGCGGCCAGGACATCCGGATACCACCTGGTGACCAGTTCTTTGATGGTGGACACGTCTACCGACCGGTAGTGGAGGTAGTTCTCGATTTCCGGCAGGAATGCGGCCAGAAACCGCCGGTCGGTCCCGATGGAATTGCCGGCCAGGGGCACGGTCCGGGGCTTGGGCACGTGGGTCTTGATGAAGTCGAGGGTGGTGGCGCCGGCCTCCTCCAGGGTGATGGTGGAGGCGGCCATCTCGGCCAGCAGGCCGCTCTTGGTGTGCATCTCCCGCACGAAGTCGTCCATCCGTTCGAGCGCCTCGGCGGGGGTGGCAATCACCAGGTCGGGCCCTTCGGCCACCAGCTGGAGCTGGTCGTCGGTCACCAGGGTGGCAATCTCCACGATGACGTGTCGCTCGAGGTCGAGGCCGGTCATTTCCAGGTCCATCCAGACGAGCACGCCCGGTGACGCTACCGGGTGGCCGGCCGACGGCCCAATCTGACGGGTGGTCAGAGAAAATCGGGTCGACCGGGGACGATAACGTCGGGGGTACCGATCGGGGGACCGGGGCAGGGGTCGAGATGCCCGGACCGAGGGAAGTGGTGGCGTTGACGGTGAGTACGGCAGGCGACGGACCCGGCGGAGTGAGCGAGATGGCCGCCGGGGCCATTCAGGTCCCCGTCCTCCGCCTGGATGCTGAGCTACCGCTGCTGACCTACGCCCGGGACGGGGACGCCGGTGCCGACTTGGTGGCCCGGTCGGGGGTGACCCTGGCCGCCGGCGGGGGGCGGGCGACGGTGCCGACCGGGATCGCCCTGGCCCTTCCGCCCGGCTACGCCGGGTTCGTCCAGCCCCGCAGCGGACTGGCGTTGCGGCACGGAGTCACCTGCCTGAACACCCCGGGGCTGATCGACTCGGGCTACCGGGACGAGATCGCGGTGTTGCTGATCAACACCGACCCGGAGACCGACTACGAGGTCCACCGCGGGGACCGGATCGCCCAGCTGGTGATCCAACCGGTGGCCCACGGGGTGTTCACGGAGGTCGAAGAGTTGTCGTCGAGCCAGCGGGGCCTGGGTGGCTTCGGATCCACCGGGCGGTAATCCCGGGATGACCCGACTGACCGGGCTCGACGGGGCGTTCCTCGCCTTCGAGTCGCCGACCACCTACCTGCACATCGCCGGGGTGCTGGTCTTCGACCCGGCCGGGGTGCCGGGTGGGGTGGGGTTCCGGCAGATCCGGGACATGGTGGCCGGTCGGGTGTCGCGGGTCCCACCCTTCCGACGCCGGATGGTCGAGGTCCCCTTCGGGCTCCAGCACCCGACCATGGTCGATGATCCCGACTTCGACATCGACTTCCACGTGCGCCGGGTGAGCCTGCCCCAGCCCGGGGGTCAGGCCGAGTTGGCCACGCTGGTCGGCGACCTGGTGGAGCGACCCCTGGATCGGAGCCGTCCGCTCTGGGAGTTCCACGTGGTCGAGGGCCTCGAGCACGGCCACGTGGCGGTGGTGACGAAAATTCATCACGCCATCATCGACGGGGTGTCCGGGGCCGAGATCATGGCGGCGTTCTTCGACCTGTCGGCTCGGCCCCCGGAATCAGCCGACCGGACGGCGACCGCGAGGGCGGAGGATGAAGAGGAGCCGCAATCGGCGACCAGCTCGGAGGAGTGGGCACCGGACCCGGTCCCCGGCGAGGTCGACCAGCTCCGCGACGCGCTGGGCTCGCTTCCCGGCCAGACCGAGGCGGTGGCCAAGACCCTCGGGGCCACCGCCCGCACCGTCCGGAACCTCAGCGGTCGCAACCGGCCGGTCGAGGGGGCCGTTCCCCCGTTGCTGTTCCAGGCGCCGCGCACATCCATCAACCGGGCGATCTCATCGCACCGGCGAGTGGCGTTCGCAGAAATGCCGATGGAGGACATCCGGCGGATCCGAGCCGTGTTGGGGGGCACGGTCAACGATGTGGTGCTGGCCTCGGTGTCCGGCGCCATGCGGGCATTTTTCTCCCGGCGAGAGGAAACCCTCGACGGCTCGTTGGTGGCCATGGTCCCGATCTCGGTGCGGAGCGACGCCGAACGCGGGGCGTTGGGCAACCGGGTGTCGGCGGCACTGGTGTCGCTGGCTACCGGGGTGGACGACCCGGTGGCACGCCTCCGGCTGATCAGCGACGGGACCCGGATGGCCAAGGAGCAACAGGAGACCGTCGGTTCGGAACTGTTCTCCAGCTGGGCCCAGGCGGTGTTTCCCATGGTCTCCACCCGGGTCTCCCGATTGGTGACCAACCTCCGGTTGTTCGATCGCCTGCCCCCGGTGTTCAACTTGGTCGTCTCCAACATTCCCGGGCCCGATGTGGCCCTGTTCATGGCTGGGGCCCGGATGGTGGCCATCTACCCGATCGGGCCGGTGGCGGAAGGGGTCGGGGTCAACGTGACGGTGTTCTCGTACCTCGGCACCATGTATGTCGGCGTCCAGGGATGTTGGGACCTGGTGCCCGACGTGGATGTCATTGCCAATGGGATGGTCGAGGCGCTCGGCGACCTGGTCAAGGAGTCCAACCGGCAGGCCCGACCGGTCCCGTGGTGGCATTCCGACCCGCCGCGTTAGCCGCCATTCCCAGCCCGGGGGGACGGCGTCCGGCCCAGGTCAGCGTGGAGTGGCTGCTACAGTGAATCCGCTACGCGGACGTGGCTCAGTTGGTAGAGCACAACCTTGCCAAGGTTGGGGTCGCGGGTTCGAATCCCGTCGTCCGCTCAAGATGGGCTTGGCCCCATTCGGTGGACAGCCCATGTGACAATTTGGCCCTGATCCAACAGGAGCCAACATGCCAAGGCATTATCCCCAGGAGCTTCGCCGCCAGACCTGCGAGCGGATGCTCGCCGGTGAGACGGTCAAGGACCTCGTTGCCGAACTCGGGATCTCCGAGATCACCCTTTATCGGTGGCGGGCTCAGGCCCTCATTGACGCCGGTCAGCGCCCGGGGACCAAGAGCTACGAGGCCGATCCCCTCCTCGCCGCCCGCCGGCGCATCAAAGAGCTCGAGGCGGAGCTCAAGGTGGTCAAGGCGGCCAGCGCGCTCTTCGACGAGAGCGAGGAGATCGACCCAAAAGGAAGTTCCAGGTTGTCCGAGGGCTGAACAACCTGGGCTACTCCGAGAAGCTCGCCTGTCGGGTCGTCGGCCTCTCTCGGTCGACCTACTACGACATCAAGTTCAGAAAGCCCAACGACCGGGAGATCCGTCGCCTGCTGCTCGCCGACGCCATCGCCGACATCCACGCCCGCTCCCGAGGCACCTACGGGATCTTGCGCATCCGGGCCGCCCTCGAGCTCGAACAAGGGCTCATCGTCAACACCAAGTTGGTCAGGAGGATCATGGCTGAACTGGGCATTCGGGGCCTTCCCGGGCCCAAGAAGGGCTTCAAGAACCTCATCAACGCGGCCACCTGCGAGGACTTGGTCGAAAGACGGTTCACGGCCAGTCGTCCCAACGAACTGTGGTTGACCGACATCACCGAGCACCCGACCCGGGAAGGGAAGCTCTATTGCTGTGTGGTGCTCGACCTCTATTCCCGCAAGGTGGTCGGTTGGGCCATCGACCGGCGCTGTGAGGCCGTGTTGGTCAACGACGCCCTGGCCAAGGCCGGTGGGTCGAGGACGACGTCAGCCTCGACGGTCATCCACTCTGACCACGGCACCCAGTTCACTTCCTGGGCCTTCACCGAGAATGTCCGGCGCCTGGGACTGATCAGCTCCATGGGCACCGTCGGCGACTGTTACGACAACGCCCCGATGGAGTCGTTCTGGGGCTCGATGCAGATCGAGCTCCTCAACCGACAG
>DASXFR010000077.1:0-6094 GCA_036489495.1 Acidimicrobiales bacterium
CGGTCGGGAAGCGGGTCACCCAAGGCCGGGTGGTGGCCAACGTCGGTGACCGGGAGATCCTGACCGTCAACGGAGCGGTCGGGACGGCCGGCTCCCTGGACTTCGGTGGGGTGTGGGTCACCCCACCCGAGGTGCCGCCACCCGACGACTGCCCGCCCCGCCGGTTGCCGTTCCCCACCGCCTCCATCTTCGACCGGGTCGAGACCCGACTGGCCAAAGGGCTGTCCTTCGAGGAGTTGTCGGCCGGGCCTCGTGAGCCGTTCGACGCCAACAGCGCGCTGTGGGCCCGGGTCCCCGGGCATCTGGAGCCGTCGGCGGCCACCCTGGCCATCTTCGGTGACTATGTGACCGGCGGGCTGTCCCAGGCCATCGGCCGCCAGGTGATGTCCCGCAGCCTCGACAACACCCTGCGGGTCGTCAGTCTGGAGCCGACCGAATGGGTCCTCTGCGACATCCATATCCAGGCGCTGGCCGGGGGCTTCGGCCAGGGCATCGGCTACCTGTGGTCGGAGACCGGATCGCTGCTGGCCACCGCCAGTCAGTCGATGAGCGTGCGCCTCTGGGACTGACGGTCTGCTGGTTGCGAGAACGCCGAAGCGAGCCGCCGGGACCTACGCGAGACTTCGACCCATGCCCGAGGGTTCAGAGACGGCTGATTCGGTTCTCGACGGAGTGATCGCCTCGGAGGCACTCAAGTTCCGCGCCGACGAGGCCGCCGAGCGCTCCGGGCTGCCCCTCCGCTCTATGGAGAAGGTCTGGCGGGCAGCGGGACTGTCGTGGCCAGATCCGTCGGTCCCATCCTTCTCTGACTCGGACGTGAACGTCTTCGGCGCCTTCGCTTTTGGGTCCGAGATCTTCGGCGAGGACGCCAGCCTTCACTTCACCCGGGCCATGGGGGTGGCCATGGCCCGGGCCGCCCATGCGGCTGTGTCGCTGTTCCTGGTGACCACGGCCGAGGAGTTACGTGATCGCTCCGACGCCGAGCAACGGGCGGCGTATGAGCTGACCGGGGCGTCGTTCAACCTGTTGCCCGCAGTCTTGGAGCGCCTGTTCAGGCTGCACGCACTCCGGGCGATCGAGCGATGGCGGCAGCAGCGCGACTCGGGAGAGCGCTATGACGTTCAATCGTTGTCGGTGGGGTTTGTCGACCTGGTCGGTTTCACCGAGCAGACCCGTGAGCTTCCTCCGGAGCGACTCGCCGACCTCATTGTTCGATTCGAGGTGGACGCCTATGAAGCGGTCACCGCGTCGGGCGGAGACGTGGTCAAGCTGATCGGCGACGAGGTGATGTTCGTGGCCGACAGCGCCGACGCCGCGGCCCTGGTGGCATTGGCCTTGCACGACACCTACGCCGGCGGCGAGGTGACTCCTCGTGGGGGGATCGCCTGCGGCTCCGTCCTGGCTCGGGGCGGCGATTTCTACGGTCCGATCGTGAACGTGGCGTCCCGCTTGACCGGATTGGCGGTGCCGGGGGAGGTCCTGGTGACGGCGGAGGTACGCGACGCCGCGAGGTCAGAACGCCTGCGATTCGATCCGGCCGGCCGCCGTCAGCTAAAGGGTTTCGATGACCCGATCGAGACCTTTTCCCTCAACCATGGATGAATCACACCGTCGAGCCACCCCGTCTGCCGTCTGAGCGAGAGCTGGCGACGGACCGATGCGCACCGAACCCGACCAGAAAATATCTGACCGGCGGGGGTGGCCCGATGACCTTCGGGTAGTCACTGCTCCATACGGAGAGTCACATCCTCATACGAGGGCGCGATCTTCGATTTGCCCCGTCGTGATCGACGTCCCCTGCGTTACCCTGGGATGGTTCCGGACCAACGCCGGGCAGCACCGTTCCCGGCCCCGACCAAGGAGTTGGTTATGAGCCGACCGCGCGCGCTGGTGCTGACCGGGAGTCTCGGGATGGGACACCACGTCGTCACCGAAGTCGTGGCCGACAGCCTCGGGCAGATGGGTTGGTCCACCGGTGTCTTTGACTGCATGTCGATGCTCGGTCGACTGAGTGGGAAGACCGGGGACTGGGTGTTCCGCCACATCATGGACACCCCGACGCTCTACGACGGTGTTCACTTCTCGCACTTCCGCACCGCCAGCCGGCTGGCGGCGTTGGTGGACTGGGGAGCAACAAAACGGTTGGTCCCGGCCTTGGCCGACCACCTGAGCCGGGAGCCGGCCGATCTGCTCGTCTCGACGTTCGCCACCGGGGCGTCGACCATCGCCAAGCTCGGGTCGGATCCCCGGCTGGTCCGGCCCCCCGCCACCGTCGCCTTGTGCACCGATGTCTGCATGCACAGCCTCTGGGTCCACGACGGAATCCATCTCTTCCTGGTCACTTCCGAGGCCGCCGCCGCCTCGGTGCGCCGGTACGCGCCCCGCGCCCCGATCGCCATCGTCCCCGCCCCGGTCCGCCCCGCCTTCCATCAAGCTCCGACCCAGACCCAGGCCCGGGGCGCCCTCGGGATCGAGCCGGACGCCCGGTGCGCGCTGGTGATGGGGGGTGGCTGGGGTCTGGGGCCGCTGGCTGAGACGGCCGAGGCGCTGGCCGACCAGGGGGTGGTCGTCCCGGTTGTCGCCGGCCATAACGAGGAACTGTCTCTGGCTCTCGACCGGGTGGCCCGTCGCCAACCGCGGGTGATGCCCTACCGGTTCACCGACCAGATCCCAACCCTGATGGCCGCCGCCGACCTGGTACTCACCACCCCCGGCGCCACCACCTGCAGCGAAGCGCGGGTGGTCAATCGGCCATTGCTGTTGCTGGATGTGATGCCGGGACACGGACGGGACAACGTGCAACACGAACTGGAGCTCGGCCAGGCCGACGTCTGCGACGCCGATCCCCAACGCCTGGTCCAGTGCGCGCTCGGTGCCCTCGAACGGTCAGCACCACCGGGCACCAGCCGACCCGATGCCGATCGCTTCGGCAAGGACTTCGCCAATGCCTTGGCCATGGTGGGCATCTTCCCCAGCGTGCCCCAAGATGACCTGCCGCCGCTCGCCCGACCTACCAAGCCCGCCCCCGACCACGAGGAGGTCCTCTGACCATGATGCGCACCCTGTTCCTTCACCCTCCCTCCTATGAGGGGTTCGACGGCGGCGCCGGCTCGCGCTACCAGGCCAAGCGCGAGGTCCGCTCGTTCTGGTACCCGACCTGGCTGGCCCAGCTGGCCGCCCTGGTGCCCGGCAGCCGGTTGATCGACGCCCCTCCGGCCGGGCTCGAGCTCGAGGACGTGCTGCCGGTGGCCAAGGGCTACGACCTGGTGGTCATGCATTCGAGCTCCCCCTCCTTCCCCGGTGACGTGAAGGTGGCCGAGGCGCTGAAGGCGGCCAATCCCGACCTGGTGGTCGGCTTCGTCGGCGCCAAGGTGGCGGTCGAGCCGGAGGGATCGCTGCTGGCCTCGCCGTCGATCGATTTCGTGGCCCGGGAGGAGTACGACTTCACCGTGGTGGAGATCGCCGAGGGTCGCCGGTTCGAGGAGATCGATGGCCTCACCTACCGCGACCGCCGGGGCCTGCTGGCCCACACCCCCGACCGGGCCGTCCTCGAGGACATGGACCGGCTGCCCTGGGTCAGCCCGGTCTACCGGCGCGACCTTCGGGTGGAGGACTACTACAACGGGTACCTGAAGCACCCCTATCTCTCGCTCTACACCGGTCGGGGGTGCCGTTCGCAGTGCACCTTCTGCCTGTGGCCGCAGACGGTGGGCGGGCACCGATACCGGACCCGAAGCGTCGGCCACGTCCTCGGCGAGATGGAGTACATCCGGGACAACTTCTCCGAAGTGAAGGAGGTCTTCATCGACGACGACACTTTCACCGACAGCCGGGAGCGGGCCGAGGAGATCGCCCGGGGCATGGGCCGCTTAGGGCTCGAGTGGTCCTGCAACGCCAAGGCCAACGTCTCCTACGACACCCTGAAGGTGATGCGGGAGAACGGGCTCCGGCTGCTGCTGGTGGGATTCGAGTCGGGCAACCAGGAGATCCTCACCAACATCAAGAAGGGGGTGAAAGTCGAGCGGGCCCGGCAATTCGCCAAGGACTGCCGGGATCTGGGGATCACCATCCACGGGACCTTCATCATGGGCCTGCCCGGCGAGACCACCGAGACCATCCAGGAGACCATCCGCTTTGCCAAGGAAATCAACCCGAAAACCCTCCAGGTCTCTATCGCCGCCCCCTACCCGGGCACTGCTCTCTACCGGCAGGCCCAGGAGCAAGGGTGGTTGCCCGCCGATGACGCCAGCCTGGTCGATGAGCACGGCGTCCAGTCGGCGGTGCTGTCGTACCCCAATCTCAACCGGACCGAGATGTTCGACTCGGTGGACCAGTTCTACCGAAAGTTCTACTTCCGGGCCGGCAAGATCGCCGAGATCTCCGCCGAGATGATCCGCGACAGCGAGGTGATGAAGCGGCGACTTCGCGAGGGCGTCGAGTTCGTGAGCTTCCTCCGCAAGCGCAAGCAATCGGCCTAACACCCCGGCCCTCTCCCCGTACACGTCGGTGGCGCCGCCCCGTCAGCTCGTCCGGGTGGCCAGGAATCTGAAGGCAAGGCCCCCCGCCGATCGTCGAACCCGTACCCCGGTCAACGGGAGGCGGGCCAGCTGGTGCTCGAACCCGTCGGGATCGACCAGGCGTTTGGCGCCGACCGCGTGCTCGGCCTGGTGTTCCCGATGGTTGGGATGGGGTCGGCGGCGGTGGGCCCGCCTCGAATCTGCGACGTGAAGGAGGTCGAAGCCGACCAGCATTCCTCCTGGCTTCAATACCCGGGTCGCCTCGGCGATGGCTTTCTCCCAGTCGACGACGTGGTGCAGCATGGCGCAGGACAAGACGAGGGAGAACCGACCCTGGTCGAAGGGCAGGTCGGTGGCATCCGCCGGCTCCACCCTGGCCCGCCCGGACCCCGAACCGAGCAAGCGGCGGGCGGCCGCCACCATCTCCGGGTCGTAGTCAGTGGCGACCAGGGTCAGACCCGGGAACCGGCCCAGAAGGCCGGCCGCCATCGCCCCACTGCCGGCCCCGATCTCCAAGGCCTCGCCGGTGGGGCGTACCCCTTGGAGCGCCCATGGAAGCACCACCCGACGGGCGAGCAGCCGATAGGGACCGCGGGTGCAAAACGAACTGGCCGACGCCGACATCTCGGGCACGACACCAGCTTGTCGTTTCCGCCTTCGACGAGCGAGTCAGGTGGTGAACCTTTCCCTCGGCGGTCGAACTCCCGGGCGGCGGCGCCGACAGCCGATAGCGTTCCAGACGTGATCCGACACTGGGAATTCCAGGCGGGATGGCCATGAGCTCAGATCCGGGGCCCGAGCGCCCCGTCCCGGTGGCCAGCCCGCTGCAGGGCACGGTGGTGAAGGTAGGGGTGACTCCCGGCCAGGAGGTCGCCGCCGGCGGGATGCTGCTCATCATCGAGTCGATGAAGATGGAGCACGTGGTCTCCGCCTCCCGGAGCGGCACCATCGCCAGCGTGGCGGTCGGGGTCGGCGATCTGGTCGCCGACGGGGAGACGGTGGTAGTCATCGAGCCGGGCGGCCCGGAGGCGGGATCATCCGAGGTGCGGACGGTGCACGATGCCGACACCATCCGGCCGGATCTGGCCGAGACCCTGGCCCGGCAGGCGTTGACCCTCGACCCGGCCCGACCGGAGATGGTCGAGCGACGGCATCGCGAGCACCGGCGGACGGCCCGGGAGAACATAAACGACCTCTGCGACCCGGGGAGTTTCACCGAGTACGGATCCCTGGCCATCGCCGCTCAACGCAACCGGCGGGATCTGGAGGAACTGATCGCCCGCACCCCGGCCGACGGGCTGGTGGCGGGCATCGGTCGGATCAACGGCGACCAGTTCGGGGACCGGGCCGCCTGCGCCGCGCTGTCCTATGACTACACCGTGTTGGCCGGGACCCAAGGGCAGCAGAACCACCGCAAGAAGGACCGGATGTTCGAACTCATCGAACGGTTGCGGCTCCCCGTCGTCCTGTTCGCCGAGGGCGGAGGCGGCCGCCCCGGCGACACCGACAACTCGGTGATCACCGGGCTCGACTGTATGGCCTTTGCCCTCTTCGGAGGATTGAGCGGGCTGGTTCCG
>DASXFR010000124.1:0-21370 GCA_036489495.1 Acidimicrobiales bacterium
AGCCGATCGTGGGGATGGCCGCCTCCCCCGACGGTGGGGGCTACTGGCTGGTGGCGGCTGACGGCGGCATCTTCAGCTTCGGCGACGCCACGTTCTTCGGCTCCACCGGGGCCCTGCAGTTCAACCAGCCGATCGTGGGGATGGCCGCCTCCCCCGACGGTGGGGGCTACTGGTTGGTGGCGGCCGACGGCGGCATCTTCAGCTTCGGCGACGCGGCGTTCTTCGGCTCCACCGGGGCCCAGCGCCTCAACCAGCCGATCGTGGGGATGGCCGCCCGCTTCTGAGCGCCCGGCTCCTCTCCAGGCGCCCGGGGTCGGTGCCACCGGGGCGTCCCTACCCGTCCGGCCGGATGCCGGCCGCCGCCGATCAGTTGAATTCGATGGCGCTGTACTCGCTGAGTTTGTGCAGCGGGTGCCGGGCGTCGATGAGGCGCACGGTGCCGGACTTGGACCGCATGACCAGTGACTGGGTACTGGCCCCGAAGTGGTCATAGCGCACGCCGCTCAGCAGCTCGCCGTCGGTGATGCCGGTGGCGGCGAAGAAACAGTTGTCGCCGCGGACCAGATCATCGGTGGTGAGGACGGCGTCGAGGTCGTAACCGGCGGAGATCGCCGCATCCCGCTCGGCATCGTCGCGGGGCCATAGCCGTCCTTGGATCTCGCCCCCCATCGACTTCAACGCCGCCGCCGCGATCACCCCTTCGGGGGTGCCGCCGATCCCGAACAGGATGTCGACGCCGGTGTCGGGCCAGGCGGTGGCGATGGCCCCGGCCACATCGCCGTCGGTGATCAACCGGATCCGGGTGCCGGCGTCGCGCACCGCCCGAATGAGATCGGTATGGCGGGGGCGATCGAGGATGACCGCGGTCAGGTCCCGCACCGAGGTCCCCTTGGCCTTGGCCACCGAGTGGAGGTTGTCCGCCACCGAGGCGGTCACGTCGATGGCCCCCTTCGCCCACGGGCCGACCGCCAACTTCTCCATGTACACACAGGGTCCCGGATCGAACATCGTGCCCCGCTCGGAGGCGGCGATCACCGCCAGCGCACCCCCCCGTCCGAGCGCCGTCGGGGTGGTCCCGTCGATGGGGTCCACCGCGATGTCGGTTTCCGGCGGGGAGCCGTCGCCGATCCGCTCTCCGTTGAACAGCATCGGGGCATTGTCCTTCTCCCCTTCCCCGATGATCACCACCCCGTCCATGGCGATGCTGGAGAGCACGATCCGCATGGCGTTGACCGCCGCCCCGTCCGCCCCTTCCTTGTCACCCCGGCCCATCCACCGGGAGGCGGCCATGGCTGCGGCCTCGGTAACCCGGACGAGCTCCATGGCCAGGTTTCGGTCGGGGGCTTGCGATGAGGGCGTCACGGGCCATGAGGCTACCTGAAGCGGTCGGAACCGGTCGGAACCGGCGGAAACGAGAAGGTCCAGAGAAACTGCGACGAAGGGTGAGGTGGGCACCACCGCCGGAGAGGAATCCTCGGTGGAGCCGCGCCCACGCGCCATACTGACCGGGTGGATAGCTTCTCGGTCACCGCCAACGGCCAATTGTCGGGGACGGTGAGAGCCGGAGGGGCCAAGAATTCGGTCCTGAAGCTGATGGCCGCCTGCCTGCTGGCCGAGGGCCGCCATGTGCTCACCAATGTGCCCCGCATCTCCGATGTGGACACCATGGGCGAGGTGCTCTCGGCCATGGGCGCGGTGGTGGAGCGGGGGGAGGCCCCCGACGAGCTGGTGGTGATCACCCCGGCCGACCTGGTGCCCGAGGCCCCCTACCACCTGGTGGAGAAGATGCGGGCCTCGGTGGTGGTGCTCGGCCCGCTGTTGGCCCGGTGCGGCCGGGCCAAGGTGTCGATGCCCGGCGGCGACGATTTCGGGCTCCGGCCCATCGACATGCACCTCCACGCGCTCGAGTCACTGGGGGCGACCTTCCAGTCCGCCCACGGCTACATCGAAGGAACCGTCGAGTCCTCGGTGGCGGGAATGCCTCGGCTCGTCGGGAACAAGGTGGTGCTCGAGTATCCCAGCCACACCGGCACCGACAACGTGCTGATGGCCGCGGCGCTGGCCAAGGGGACCACCGTCATCGAGAACGCCGCCCGGGAGCCCGAGGTCCTCGATCTGGCCGAATTCCTGAACGCGATGGGCGCCAACATCACCGGGGCGGGGTCGTCCCGGATCGAGGTGGAGGGCGTCGAGCGGCTGCATCCGGCCCGCCACGCGGTCATCCCCGACCGGTTGGTGGTGGCCACCTTCTTGGTGGCGGCGGGTCTGGCCGGCGGCGAGGTGGTGGTGGAGGACGGCCGGCCCGACCACATGGACATGCTGCTGCGGAAGTTGACGGCGACCGGCATCGAGATCACCCAGGAGCCCGACGGGCTGCGGGCCGCCCGGGATTCGTCCCGGCGGCTGCATTCGGTGGACGTCGCCACCCTTCCCTATCCCGGGGTGGCCACCGACTACAAGCCGCTGCTGGTGACGCTGCTGACGGTGGCCGAAGGGGTGGGCATCGTCACCGAGAACCTCTTCTTCGGGCGGTTCCGTTACGTCGACGAACTCAAGCGCATGGGGGCGGACATCCGCACCGAGGGACATCATGCGGTGGTGCGGGGGGTGGACCACCTGTCCTGTGCCCAGGTTCGGGCCCTCGACGTCCGGGCCGGCGCCGCGCTGGTACTGGCCGGCCTGGTCGCCGACGGGGAGACCACCATCCGGGATGCCCACCATGTGGACCGGGGCTACGAGGATCTGGCCGGGAAGCTGACCTCGCTCGGCGCCAAGGTGGCGCGGGTCTGACCAACCACCGGTTCCCCTATACGCTCGTCACCTCATGGCGCCCCCTTCCCAGCCGTCCCCTGACCGTAAGGATCCGGCCACCCTGTTCGATGCCGCCCAAGCCGGGGACCGGGTGGCCCTGGCCCGGTTGCTGTCCCTGATCGAACGGGGGGGACCCCCGTCCCGGTTGATCGCCGGGCTCGCCTACCAGACCAGATTGGCGACCTACACCGTGGGGATCACCGGGGCGCCGGGGGCGGGGAAGTCCACTCTCACCGATCAGCTGATCGCCATCGCCCGGGAAACCGGGCAAGTCGGGGTGCTGGCCATCGACCCGTCCTCGCCGTTCTCCGGCGGGGCCATCCTCGGTGACCGGGTCCGCATGCAGAACCACGCCCTCGACGACTCGGTGTTCATCCGGTCGATGGCCACCCGCGGTCACCTCGGAGGACTGGCGGTGGCGGTTCCCGATGCCGTCCGGGTGCTGTCGGCCGCCGGCTTTCCGATGGTGTTCATCGAGACGGTCGGGGTCGGTCAGCAAGAGGTCTCGGTGGCGTCGGCCGCCGATACCACCGTGGTGGTGGTCAACCCCGGGTGGGGCGACGCCATCCAGGCCAACAAGGCCGGGCTGATGGAGATCGCCGATCTGTTCGTCATCAACAAGGCCGACCGTCCCGGCGCCCGGGAGACGCGGCGCGATCTCGACCAGATGCTCGACCTCACCGCCCTCGACGACTGGCGACCCCCGATCGTGGAGACGGTGGCTTCCTCCGGCGACGGTTGCCAACAGCTCTGGGATGCCATCGGTGAGCACCGCGCCCATCAGGAGGCCCAGGGTCGGCTGGAGGAGCGCCGGCGTCAACGGCTCGAACGGGAGTTCCGCCAGATCGTCACCGCCCGGGTCGAGCAGCGGATCCACAGCCCGCGGTTCGCCACCGTGCTGGGCGAGGTGACCGACGCGTTGGCCGCCGGGGACGTCGACCCCTACGAGGCGGCCGACCGGATGCTGTCGGCCATCGCCGACGACGCCGCGGACGATACCGATAGCGTTTGAGCGTGACCAGCCACCCGCCAGTGGAGACCGAGACGCTCCTCGAGCCGGCGTTGGTCCCCACCTCGATCGGTGGCCCGCTGCTGCCGCCATCCCAGGATCCCGGTTGGTTCCGGCGGGCCGTCTTCTACGAGGTGTTCATCCGGGGGTTCTTCGATGCCAACGACGACGGGACCGGCGACATCCCCGGGCTGACCGCCAAGCTCGACTATCTCCAGTGGCTGGGGGTCGACTGCCTCTGGCTGCTGCCGTTCTACGACTCGCCGCTCCGCGACGGTGGCTACGACATCAGCGACTACTACTCGGTCCATCCTGACTACGGCACTGTCGAGGATCTCCAGAAACTCCTGAGCGAGGCCCACGCCCGGGGCATGCGGGTCATCGCCGACCTGGTCATCAACCACACCAGCGACCAGCACCCGTGGTTCATCGAGTCACGCCGGGATCGCACCAACCCCCGGGCCGACTGGTACGTCTGGAACGACGATGATCAGCGGTGGCCCGAGGCCCGGGTCGTCTTCGTCGACGTCGAGCGCTCGAACTGGGCCTACGACCCGGTCCGGGAGCAGTACTTCTGGCATCGCTTCTATGGCCACCAGCCCGATCTCAATTACGCCAATCCGGAAGTCGCCGACGCCATGTTGGACGTGGTCCGGTTCTGGCTCGACCTCGGGCTCGACGGGTTCCGTCTCGACGCGGTGCCCTTCCTGTTCCAATCGGACGGGACCACGGGGGAGAACCTCCCCGAGACCCACGCCTTCATCCGGCGGGTGCGGGCGGAGCTTGATGCGAACTACCCGGGCCGGATCCTGCTGGCCGAAGCCAACGGGTGGCCGGCCGATGTCGCCGACTACTTCGGGGAGGGCGACGAGTGCCACCTCTGCTTCCATTTTCCCCTGATGCCCCGCCTGTTCATGGCGGTGCGACGGGAGCAGCGCTATCCGATCACCGAGATCCTGGCCCAGACGCCCGAGGCCCCGCCGGGTTGCCAGTGGGCAATCTTCCTGCGTAACCATGATGAGCTGACCCTGGAGATGGTGTCGGACGAAGACCGGGACTACCTCTTCTCCGAGTACGCCAAGGACCCGAGAATGAAGCGGCACATGGGCATCGGGCGCCGGTTGGCCCCGTTGCTCGACCGTGACCGGCGCCTGACCGAGCTGCTGTATTCGTTGCTGTTGACCCTGCCGGGGAGCCCGGTGCTCTACTACGGGGACGAGCTGCAGATGGGCGACAACCTGTATCTGGGTGATCGCGACTCGGTGCGGACCCCGATGCAGTGGACCCCCGACCGCAATGGGGGCTTCAGCCGGGCCGACTTCGCCCAGCTCTACCTGCCCCCGTTGATGGACCCGGTCTACGGGTTCGCCGCCGTCAACGTCGAGGCCCAGCAGCGGAATCCGAGCTCGTTCCTGCACTGGCTCCGGCGGATGCTGGCGGTGCGTCGGCAGTTCTCATTGTTCGGCACCGGTTCGTTCGAGGCCCTCCCCTGCGCCAACCCGTCGGTGCTCGCCTTCGTGCGCTCGACGCCGCCGGGGGATGACGACATCGAGCGGGGGCCGGGCGTCACCATGGAGGGGGCGTCGTCACCCGAGGTCGGGCCGGACGGGTACCTGGCGCCGGGGGAGGACCCGGAGGAGATCAACCCGCTGCTCTGCATTCACAACCTGAGCCGGTTCTCCCAACCGGCCGATCTGTATTTGGGCAGGTGGGCGGGTCGCCAACCCGTGGAACTGCTCGGGCGGGTACCGTTTCCAATTGTGGGTACCGAACCGTATCCGGTCACCATGGCCCCGTACGGCTACCAATTGTTCGAACTGGTGGAACCGATCCAGACCCTGGCCGGGGAACTCCTGTTGGCCGGTGAGCTTCCCCGGGAGGGGTCGCTATGAGTTGGTCAGAGACGGGTTTGACCTTGGAGGAGCTCCCGGTCTCCGCCTATCCGGCGCTGCGGGAGCTGGTGGCGGCGTTCGCCAGCCACCGGCCCCGCTGGGGCGCCGAGGACGGCGCCGGCGGTGGTAATGCCAGTGGCAATGGTGGCGACATCGATGACGTCGGGGCGATCGGGGAACAACTCGCCGAGGTCCCCTCGGAGTCGGTCACCATCCGGAGCGCGGATGTGGTGCGGCCGGGTCGCCCCGGGCTCATCAGCGTGATCGCCGACGTGCCCGGCCGGTTGGTCCATGCCGTGCTCGGTCTGCGGGCGCCCGGCGACGATGTGCAGTTCTTGGTCGACGCGGACGACTCGCCGCTCGGGATCTTCGAGGACGGAGACGGCCTGGCCGTCGTCTTCGACGCCACCGCCGACGCCGAGCTGATGCGGTGCCTGCTCGAGGCGGTGGGCGGTGCCAGTGGAGGCGACTACGAGCGGGTGCGCCGGATCGCCATCACCGATGACACCGTTTCGGTCACCTTCGACGACCGGGTGGCCTTCACCATCTACCAGCAGCTGCCTCCCGACGAGGGCCCCCATCCCGGGCTCGAGCTCTTTCTCGGCCTCGACGCTGTCGGGTTCAATCACCTGCTGGCTCCGATTGCGGTGTGGCGCCGGGGCCGGACCGACCTCGGCATCGTGCGGGAGTATCAGGCCGGCAACACCGGGGGTTGGTCCCTGGCCCTCACCTCGCTCCGGGATCTCTACGCCGCCGGTGGCGAGCCCGATCGGGCCGGGGGCGACTTCGCCGCCGAGGCCCGGCGCCTCGGCACCATGACCGCCCGGATGCACATGGGACTCGACCAGGCGTTCGGTCGCCAGATGGGCGACATCGCCGGCTGGGTCGCCGAGGTCGAGGACGCCGTCCAACGGGTCGACCCGGAACTGCTGGCCACCGAGACGGTGGCCCGGCTGCTGGATGATCTCCGGACGTCGAACACCCGGTGTGCGGCCATCCGGACCCACGGCGATTTCCACCTGGGCCGGGTGTCCCGCAACGATCTGGGGTGGTACGTGCTCGACTTCTCGCCGGGCGGGCGATCGGAGTTCACCGCCGGGGTGATGACCGCCGACGGGACGGAATTCCGGTCGCCGATGGCCGACGTGGCCGACATGCTGTGGTCGTTCCACCATGTGGCGGTGGTGGCCGCCGCCGAGCGCGACCCCTATGACCGCCTGGGACTCAGCGAGCTGGGCCATGCCTGGGAGGTGCGCAACCGGCGGGCGTTCCTCTCCGAGTATCTGGTCACCCCCGGGATCGGAAGCCTGGTGCCCCCGACCCGGGACATGGTGCGGAACCTGGCGGCGGCCTTCGAGCTCGAGCGCTCGGCCTCGATGATGGCTCTGCGGATCTGAGCGTACGGAGCTGACATGCGGATCGGGATCCTGACCGGGGGCGGCGACTGTCCGGGTCTCAACGCGGTGATCCGGGCGGTGGTGATCGGCGGTGCTGTCCGCTTCGAGGATGAGACGGTCGGCTTCCTGGACGGATGGCGCGGGGTCATCGAGGGCGCCACCATCCCGCTGCTGCCCGTCGAGTGCCGGCGAATCCTGACCCGGGGCGGCACCATCCTCGGCTCGTCCCGGACCAACCCGTTCGCCACCGACGAAGGACCCGAGCGGGTCATGGCCACCATCGAGCGGTTGGGCATCGACGCGCTAGTGGCCATCGGCGGCGACGACACCCTCGGGGCCGCCGACCGGCTGGCCGGGATGGGTCTCCAGGTGGTCGGGGTGCCCAAGACGATTGACAACGACCTGTCGGGAACCGAGGTCACCTTCGGGTTCGACACCGCGGTGCAGGTCGCCACCGAGGCGATCGACCGGCTCCAGACCACCGCCGAGTCCCACCACCGGGTCATGGTCTGCGAGGTGATGGGGCGCAATGTCGGTCACATCGCCGTGCACGCCGGCATCGCCGGGGGCGCCGCCGAGATCCTGATCCCCGAAGAGCCGTTCTCCATCGAGGCGGTCTGCCAGCGACTCCGGGACCGGCACTCCGGCGGCCGTTTCTTCTCGACCCTGGTGGTGGCCGAGGGTGCCCTCCCCCGGGACGAGACGGCGGCGTTGTCGGCCAAGGGGGCCAGGGTGCCGTTCGGGGGCACCGACCAGTTCGGCCACGCCCGACTGGGTGGCATCGGCGGGTGGCTGGCCCAGGAGATCGAGCGCCGGACCGGCTACGAGGCGCGGGCCACCGTGTTGGGCCATATTCAGCGGGGCGGGTCACCCACCGCCTTCGACCGGGTGCTGGCCACCCGGTTCGGGGCCGCCGCCCTCCAGGCGGTCCATGACGGAGACTTCGGGGCGATGGTGGCCCTCCAGGCCGGGAACATCGTGGCCATCCCGCTGTCGGAGGCCGCCGGCAAGCCGAAGACGGTCGACCCTCACCTCTACCAGGGGGTGGCCGGCCACTACCTCGGCTGAGCGAGGCCCGGGCCGGGTCGATTCAGAAGCCGCTGGAGACCGGCACCCGGACCTTGAGCTCTTCGGCCGCCTGCTCGGGGTTCTTGATGTTGATCAACACCCCGGTGCCGAGCTCGAAACCGGCCACGGTGGTCAGCTTCGGCACCACGTGGACGTGCCAGTGGTAGGGCTCGGGGGCCCGGTAGGGGGCGGAATGGAAGACCAGGTTGTAGGCCACGTCGCCGACCACGTCGCGGAGACTTCCGAGCGTCTCCTTCAGCGCCTTGCCCACCGCCTTGAGATCGGCCGGGGGGCTGTGGTGGAGGTGGGGGCAGTGGGTGCGGGGGATAATCATCATCTCGTAGGGTGAACCACTCCAGAACGGGCAGATCACCAACACCCGCTCGTCGGCGTAGACCACCCGGTGGCCGACGTTCTCCTCGGCATCAGCGGCGGTGCACAGGAGGCACCGGCCGGCGAACCGGGCGAATCCGGCTTGCTCCTCCACCAGTTCGCGGGGGACGAACGACATTCCCAACAGCTGTCCGTGAGGATGGTCGACCGAGGCGCCCGCCTCCCGACCGGAGTTGAGGATGGCCTGGCTGTAGCGGAGGCCGGGGATGGTCGAGTGCTCCTCGATCCGATCGCGGATCGCCGCCATCACCAGACCGGTCTGGTCATCGGTCAGCATCGACCATTTCCGGTCGTGGTCGGGGGAGATGACCAACACCTCGTGGATGCCGCCCGCGGTGGCCTGGGTGAAGACCGGCCCGCGGTTGGTGACCACGAACGGCTCGTCGCCTTCGAAGGCCGGATAGAGATTCGGGACCACCCGCACCAGCCAACGACCTTCGGGACCGTAGGTCTCCAGGGCCGGCGGGGAGGCCTCCTCGTTGCCGGGGCAGAACGGGCAAGGCCGGGAGGTGTCCGCCTGGGTGGTGGCCATCGGCGAGAAGGCCATGGGCCGGTGGGCCCGATCGGTGCTGACCACTACCCATCGGCCGGTGAGAGGATCGAGGCGGAGCTGGTTCATCTGCGTGGTGTGTGTCCCATGAGGTTGGTAGTCGGGATCGAAGCTGGTCGGGCTCGATGTCACTCGGGTGGTATCGGCAGATTACCGGTGCTTCCTGAGTGGTGGGGCGCTCGGGTGTGTGCCTCCAACGTAGCAACCCCCAGGCCTCAGGTGGCGTAGGGGGGTACATAAGAAACGTCTCAAAATGGCGGTTCTTGCGCGGTCGGGGCAGATTCCCGTCTTCGGCGGGGGACGCCGGGATGAAAGAATCGTCGCCGATGTCCACTCCCGCCCCTTCGGTCGCCGCGCTGGTGGCGGTCTCCGTCAACCGGGGGGCCGCCTACGAAGTGGTGGTGTTGGCCCACGTCCTGTCCGCGGTGATCGGGTTCGGCGCGGTGGGCGTCGCCGGTGCCTACGCGCTGATCCTCGGCCGCCGGGGCCCGACCTCCGAGTCGGTGGTGAGGTACTACCGTCCGGGGGTGAACTGGGCCGGGAGGGTCGTGTTCGTGGTCCCGGTCCTCGGGTTCGTGCTCATCGGAATGAGCCACAACTCCCCTGGTGGCTACGCGGTGTCGGACGGCTGGGTGATGGTGGGGCTCTTGCTCTGGGCGGTGGCGGCACTGGCCGCCGAGGTGGTGCTGTGGCCGACCGAGCGCGGGCTCCAGCAGTTGGTGGCGGCGGGGGATTGGCAGGATCCGGCCCACCGGTCGCTGACCCGGCGGGTGGCGTGGACCTCGGGTGGGCTGCTGGTCATCTTCGTGGCGTCGATGGTGGTGATGGTGGCCAAGCCCTGACGTCGGCGGGGAGCCGCCGGCGGTCAACCGTCGACGAAGGTGCGAAGGACGGCCCGGGCCTCGTCGATGCGACCCTGTCGAACCAGCGGCACCACCTGGCTCTCGAGGATCCGGTCCCAGCCGAGTGACTCGGTGGAGGCGCCGGTGTCCTTGACCAACGACCGGGCCTCGTCGAGCAGCTCGGCGGCCACCGCCACGTCGAAGTCGAGGGTTCCGGCGACCCGGGAGCGGAGCCATCCGGCCAGCGCCGGGCTGGTGCCCCCGGTGGAGACGGCCACCGTCACCGACCCCGCCCGGTGCACCGCCGGGAGCAGGAAGCTGCAGTTGTCGACGTCGTCGGCGCTGTTCACCCACACCCCGGCGGCGTCGGCGTCGGCGAACACCGCATGGTCCACCTCCGGTCTTCCGGTGGCGGTGACCACCAACCGGTAGTCGGCGGCTTCCGGGCTCCGGTAGGGGCGGACCTCGATGGTCAGCGACTCCGCCGTCCCCCCGGCCGGCGGGGCTGGCGCCCGGGCGCGGATGGCATCGACGACGTCTGGGGCGACCACGGTGACCCGGGCCCCGCAGCTCAGCAGTCCTTCGACCTTGCGGGCGGCCACCGGTCCGCCCCCGACCACCAGGCACCTCCGTCCGGCGACCACCAGCGAGACCGGATACAGCGGGGCGGAAGGGGCCACGTCTGCCCGATCAGACGTGGGCGTCGAGGGGGGCGGGGTCCGGGTCCAGAGGGGTCAGGGCCGGGGGCCCCACCATTCCGGCCGCCACCGTGCCGTTGGTGGTCGGGTCGATGACCACGAAGCTGCCGGTGATCCGATTGCGGTGGTAGGGATCGACCGCCAGGGGAGTGGCCACCGCCAGCGTGACGGTGCCGATGTCGTTCTCGGCCAGGGCGTTGGCCGGCAGCAGCTCCAGACGGTTGACATCCAACCGGCCGTCCACCGACAGGATCCGGGCCGGAGTCACCCGGGTGGTGTGCTTGATCCGATACTGGGCCCCGGCGGTCAGCGGTCGGGGGTCGAACCAGCAGACGGTGGCGACCAGCTGGGTCACCACCTCGGGGGGATCGTCGGCGGCGGCCAGCAGATCGCCCCGGCTCACGTCGACGTCGTCGGCCAGTTGCACCGACACCGAGAGCCCCACCGCCGCCTCGGCCAGCGGTCCGTCGAGGGTTTCGACCCCGCTCACCGTCGAGCGTTGCCCGCCGGGGAGCACCACGACTTCGTCGCCCTGGCGAAGGGGACCTCCATTGACCATGCCGGCGTAGGTGCGTCCACCCCCCGGTTGGCGCAGCACCCACTGGACCGGGAGCCGGGCCCCCGAGCCGCGGCGGTCGCCGTGGGCCCCCGCCCACTCGCCGGCCGGCGCCTGCTCGAGCGCCTCGAGGATGGTGGGACCGTCGTACCACCGGGCGGCGTCGCGGCGTTCGGCGACGTTGTCGCCGTTGAGGGCCGACACCGGGATCACGATGCACGACTCGACCCCCAGCCGGGCGGCCAGCCGGGCCATGTCGGTGACCACCTGTTGATAGATGGACTCGTCCCAATCGACCAGGTCCATCTTGTTGGCCGCCACGATCAGGTGGCGCACCCCCAGCAGGGCGGCGATGCAGACATGGCGGCGGGTCTGTTCGCGCAACCCCTTGGGGGCGTCCACCACCACCAGGGCGAGGTCGGCGGTCGAGGCGCCGGTGGCCATGTTCCGGGTGTACTGCACGTGACCCGGGCAGTCGGCGATGACGAACTTGCGGGTGGGGGTGGCGGCGTAGCGGTAGGCGACGTCGATGGTGATCCCCTGCTCCCGCTCGGCCCGGAGCCCGTCGGTGACGAACGAGAGGTCGATACCGTCCACCCCCCGCCGGCGGGAGGCCGCCTCCACCGCTTCGATCTGATCGTCGAACAGCTGTTTGGTGTCGTGGAGCAGCCGTCCGATGAGGGTGGACTTGCCGTCGTCCACCGATCCGATGGCGGCGAACCGCAGCAGGTCCATGACCGGCTGATCGGAGCCGGAGCCGGCCGCGGCCGGATCAGTGTCGTCGAGGGGAACCGGGCCGGCGCCAACCACGGTGCCGGTGCCGTCTGCCGTTGCCGCCACGGTTTAGAAGTAGCCCTCGCGCTTGCGGTCTTCCATCGAGGTTTCCGAGAACCGGTCGTCGGCCCGGGTGGCGCCCCGCTCCGAGACCCGCGACACCGCGACTTCCTGGATGATCCGGGCCAGGGTGGTGGCGTTCGAGCGCACCGCCCCGGTGCAGGTGGCGTCGCCCACGGTGCGGAACCGGACCGTCTCCTCGATGGCGGTCTCGCCGGGGGCGGGCACCACCCATTCCGACTCGGCCAGCAGCATGCCGTCCCGCTCGATGACCGAGCGGCGATGGGCGTAGTAGATGGACGGGAGCTCGATGGATTCGCGCTCGATGTACTGCCAGATGTCCAGCTCGGTCCAGTCCGACAGCGGGAAGGCCCGCAGGTGCTCGCCCGGCTGCACCTGTCCGGAGTAGAGCTGCCACAGCTCAGGGCGCTGGCGCTTGGGGTCCCACTGCCCGAAGGTGTCACGGAAGGAGAGGACCCGTTCCTTGGCCCGGGCCTTGTCCTCGTCCCGCCGGGCGCCTCCGATGCAGGCGTCGAACCCGTGGGCGTTGATGGCGTCGAGCAGCGCGGTGGTCTGCAGGCGGTTCCGCATCCCGCCGGGACCGGGATCCGCCACCCGGCCGGTGTCGATCGACTCCTGCACGGAGGCGACCAGCAACCGCTCCCCTAGCTCCTCGATGCGCCGGTCCCGGAAATCGATGACTTCGGGGAAGTTGTGGCCGGTGTCAACATGCATGACCGGGAACGGGAAGCGACCGGGCCGGAACGCCTTCTCCGCCAGCCGGAGCAGCACCGCGGAGTCCTTGCCCCCGCTGAACAGGAGCACCGGGTGCTCACATTCGGCCGCCACCTCCCGCATGATGAAGATGGCGTGGGCCTCCAGCAGATCGAGGTGGTCGACGGTCGGCCGGGGGTTGGTGGCCGGCGCGTCCAGGGAGCCGGCGGTAGGGGGATCGAGGGTGGTGGTCATGATGGGGGTGGTTCCTGTCCCTGGTCAGTGGCGGCTTGGATGGAAGTGGAATAGGCCGGTAGGTCGGCTCGGTTGTGTACAACATCGGGAAGCCCGAGGTGATTCCACCAAAAGATGATCCGATTAGTCATATATACTAGTGGGGCCGGATACCCGCAAGGTCCCGGGGCCCCGTAACGATCCACGCGACGAGAGCGAGCCACGTTGTCCACCCAGCCCCAACTGACGACCCTTCACCAGGAGCTGGCCGAACTGTCGGCCGAGTTCGAGTCGGCCCCGGCCGGCAAGGTGATCACCTGGGCGTTGGAGCGGTTCGGGTCGAAGGTGTCGCTGGCCTGTTCGTTCCAGGATGCGGTCATCGTCGATCTGGCGGTGGCCGCCGATCCGGGGATCGAGGTCGTCTTCCTCGACACCGGCGCCCACTTCCCCGAGACCCTGGCCTATGTGGAGACCATCCGCGACCGCTACAACCTCAACCTGACCACCACCCATCCGGTGGAGGGTGCCGAGGATTGGCCCTGCGGGTCGGACCGCTGCTGCGAATTCCGCAAGGTCCTCCCGCTGAAGCAGGCGTTGCAGGGCCAGGAGGCGTGGATGACCGGGGTCAAGCGGGTGGACGCCCCGACCCGGGCCGCCGCCCCCATCGTCTCCTTCGACGAGAATTGGGGGATGGTCAAGATCAATCCGCTGGCCACCTGGACCGACCAGGACATTGCCGGCTACGAGGCCGATCACGGCATCCCCCGCCACCCGCTGCTGTCCCAGGGCTACCTGTCCATCGGGTGCGCACCGACCACCCGCCCGGTGGCTCCGGGCGAGGATCCGAGAGCCGGGCGTTGGTCCGACTCGGACAAGGTCGAGTGCGGGCTGCACCTCTGAGATGGCCAAGGACCAGGACGAGCTCTACGGCCTGACCATTCGGGGGACCGATCGGGTGATGCCGTTCATCAACCCTTACCGGACCCACGGCGAGCTCAGCGAGGTCGAGCAGCAGAAGCTGGACCGCCCGCCGCTCGACGTCGTCGACTCCATCATCAACGTCTATTCCAAAGAGGGCCCGTCGGCCATCGCCAGGATTCCCGGTGAGATGGAACGGATGAAGTGGGCGGGGATCTACCCGCAGAAACAGGGCGGCGACGCCTTCATGATGCGGGTCAAGGTCCCCGGCGGCCACCTGACCGCCGCCCAGTTCCGGGAGCTCGGGGTGGTGGCCGACGCCTTCGGCGAGGGGCCCGACGGCACCGAGAGCCGGGTGTTCGGCTCCAAGTACGCCGACCTCACCACCCGGCAGTCGGTGCAGATCCACTGGATCCGCATCGAGGACATCCCCCGCATCTGGCGCCGGTTCGCCCAGGTCGGGCTCACCACCATCCAGGGCTGCGGGGACGGGGCCCGCAACGTGCTCTGCTGCCCGGTCTCCGGGGTCGATGCCGACGAGGCGTTCGACGCCTATCCGGTGGTCAAGCAGGTCTCCGCCTTCTTCACCGGCAACCGCGACTACGCCAACCTCCCCCGCAAGTTCAAGATCTCCATCACCGGTTGCCTGGAGGACTGTGCCCAGGCCGACATCAACGACATCGGGCTGTGGCCGGCCCGGGCCGACGACGGGACGCTGGGGTTCAACCTGCTGGCCGGTGGCGGGCTCTCCGACGGGGAGCGGATGGCCTCGGATCTCGACGTGTTCGTGCGCCAGGACCAGGCCCTGGAGGTCTGCCGGGCCATCGCCCAGACCTTCGGGGAACTGGGCAACCGTGAGAACCGCGGCCTGGCCCGGATGCGCTACCTGGTGCAGGAACTGGGTCCGGAGGGATTCCGGGCCGAGGTGGCGGCCCGGGCCGACTTCGAGCTGGTCCCGGCCGGCGAGTCGCTCACCCGCCGGTACCGCGGTGATCACATCGGGGTCCACCCCCAGAAGGAGGACGGGCTGTTCTACGTCGGGTGCTCGGTCCCGGTCGGGAGGATGAACGGCCCGGAGATGGTAGAGGTGGCCCGGTTGGCCGAGACCTACGGGGATGGCACCGTGCGGATCGCCACCGACCAGAACTTCACCCTCACCGGGGTCCCCGGCGACAAGGTCGAACAGCTGCTGGCCGAGGACATCTTGGCCAAGTACTCGCCGTACCCGGGCCCGTTCTCCCGGGGGGTGGTGGCCTGCACCGGCACCGAGTTCTGCCGCTATGCCATCGTCGAGACCAAGGAGCGGGCGGTGAAGTGGGCCCGCTTCCTGGATGCGGAGCTGGCTGGGGAACCGGTCGGTGCCGCCCCGACGCCCAACGGGTGGTCCGGCCCCCGGGAGGACGCCGGGGTCATCCGCATGCACTTCTCCGGCTGCTCGGCCAGCTGCGCCCAGCCCCAGATCGCCGACATCGGGTTCCGGGGGGCGGTGACCCACGTGGGGACCCACCTGGCCGAAGCCGTCGACATCGGCCTCGGGGGTTCGCTGGGGGCCGCCCCCGGATTCATCGACTGGGTGGAGGGCTCCCGGCCGGTCAACGACGTGCCTGATGCCCTGCTCCGCATCGTCCGGCGCTACCAGTCCGAGCGTCGCCCCGACGAGCCGTTCTACAATTGGGCCCGGCGGGTCCCCAACGACGACCTCCGGGTCACCCTGGGCGAAGCCGGGACGGGAACCCCCGTCATGTTGACGACCAAACCGGAAGCGCGGGCCAGATGAACGGGTATCGAATCCGCGACCAGATCAACGGGATCGCCGAGCCCCCGGGGAAGACCTGGTTCTGGGAGCTGGAGGCCGGGGTCATCGAGGCCGACCGGTGCATCCAGTGCGGGACCTGCGTGGCCGTCTGCCCGTCGAACTCGATCGGCATCGGCGAGGACACCTTCTTGCCCGAGCTGGTCAAGATGTGCACCGGCTGCTCGCTGTGCTGGGACTTCTGCCCGCGGGGCGGGCTCCGCTACGAATCCGCCTGGCCGCCGTCGACCCCGATGGCCGACGAGTCCCCGGTCAACTTCGTGGAGCGGCCCGACGCCGCCGATCCCTACTGGAAGATCACCGGCGGGCCCCCGGGCGACGGCCTCGGCGCGGTGCTGGAGTCCTACGCCGCCCGGGCCGGCAGCCGTTCCGACTTCGTCCAGGACGGCGGGGTGGTCACCGCCCTGCTGCTGGGGGCGATGGCCGGCGGGGAGATCGACGGTGCCCTGGTGACCAAGCCCAGCGCCGACCCCGAAGAGCCATGGAAGGGGGTGTCCCATCTGGCCACCACGGCCAAGGAGATCGTCGACGCCGCCGGCAGTTACTACAACCAGACCATGGCTCTGGCCGAGCTCGACCTCTCCACGTACGACCTCCCTCGCAACCCCCGGATCGCGGTGGTCGGGACCCCGTGCGAGATCCAGGGGATCCGGGCCATGCAGTCGCGCCGGTGGGAGTCGGGCGTGCACCGGGTCGACGCGGTGGTCCTGACCATCGCTCTCCTCTGCACCAAGAGCTTCGACTACCAGGGGCTGATGCTGCGGCTGCTGCGCGACGACCGGGGCATCGACATCGACCGGGTCAGCAAGGTCGACGTGATCCACGGCCGGATGATCGTGGAGTACCGCGACGGTGAAGTCGCGGTGGACGAGCCGGTGAAGAATTTCCACGGCGCCGCCCTCAAGGGTTGTGACGAGTGCGCCGACTTCCTGGGCCGGGGCGCGGATCTGTCGGTGGGAAGCGTCGGGGCGATCGAGGGTTGGAGCAGCCTGCTGGTGCGGACCGAGCGGGGCCGGATGGCGGTGGACAACGCCCGGGGCCGGCTCGACCTCCGGGATCTCGACAATCCCGACGCCCTGCTGAAGCTGGACGCCTTCGACAAGCGGATCGCCTTCAAGAGCCTGCAGCGGAAGTTCGATCCCGACGCGCCGTTGTTCATCGACTACGAGGAGCACCTGGCCAACTACAGCGGCACCGACCGGGCCCCGGTCGAAATCGATCGGTGACCCGCGATCACAGAAAATGTCATCCGCTCGCAACCAACCGGCCGGGCGGGCCGGGGGCGATGTGGATAAGGTGATGTCGATGACGATCGTCGAGTTAGCGGGGGGCGCTCGATTGGCTCTGCCGGAAGAGCCGGTCGAACTGAAGGCCGGTCTGCGGGATGCACTGCTCGACGGCCAGGATTGGCGCGACGGCCTGAGCGACGACATCTGCATCGGGGTGTGGCTGTGGGGTGAGTGGCAGCCGACCCTGGAGCCGGCCGGGTTCACCCGGGACCAGTTCGTGGACGTGGTCACCGACAACCGTCGCGAGCTGTGGCTGTGGTTGATCGGCGATCGGATCTGGGCCCAGTTCATCTCCGGCCTGGCCGGGCGGGTGGCCCGCCGGGTACCGGCGTTGGTGTTGGAGGAACTGCCGGCCACCCCCAACGAGACTCCCACCGATCAGTAGCCTGACCGGCCGGACACCGGGGGAGCCGCGATGGAGAAGCTGATCTACCTGCTGTGGGATGGCGGCGCCCCGGAGTCGGGGGACCAGCTGCGGTCCCGGTTGCTGAAGGAGACCGCTGGCCGCCTGTTGGACAGCGGGGTCCGGGGGTTGGGGATCAACGTCCACGACGCCGCGGCGGCCCAGGCGCCGTCTCCCGCCCCGGCGCCGGACGGGGAAGCGGCCCACGTGGCCGAGGTGTCGGTGTGGGTCGACTGCTACGAGCGACGGGCCGGAGTGGATGTCGCCCTCGACGACCTCGGGCTGCCGTCGGCCGGCTACCTGGTGGTCGAATCCCTCTATGACGATTACGGCACCACCCCCCACGCCGGGCGGCGGGACTGGGCGGACGGCGAGCGGTCGCCCGGGGTGTTGACGGTGGCCCTCATCCACCGGCCGGCCGGAGTGGCCTACACCGAATGGATCCGTCGGTGGCACGGAACCCAGTCGCCGGTCTCGGGCGAGCTGCAGCCGCGCACCCGCTATGTCCGCAACGAAGTCGTCCGTCCGTTGACCGAGGATGCCCCGGACATCGACGGCATCGTCGAGGAGGGTTGGCCGTCGGCCGGCCATGTCGCCGACCCGATGCTGTTCTTCAACGCCGCGACGTCCGAAGAGATGACCGCCAACATCTCCCGGATGATCGAGAGCGTCACCGCCTGTCTCGACCTGGATCGGCTCCGCAGCTCCACCATGAGCGAGTACCTGGTCAAGTCGCTGAGCTAAGGCATCAGTTATATTTCGGCGAGGCCCGAGGAACGGGGGAATCGTGCTGAGAGGGATAGCGGCCCAGAAATCCCGGTGGGTCCGGCGCCTAATGGTGACGGTTTCGATGGTCAGCGTGGCGGCGCTGCTGATGTCCGGGTGCTCGTCGGGTGGGACGACCTCCTCGACCACCACCGCGCCGTCGTCCCCCCAGGCGTCGGCGATCGCCACCATCGTCCGGCAGGCGATGGCGACCTATCAGCTCCGGGCCGTCATCGTCCGGGTCACCCAGGGCAACAAGGTGCTCAGCACCCAGGCCTTCGGCACTTCGCAGGACGGAGTGCCGGCGACGGTGGACATGCATTTCCGCAACGGCGCGGTCGCCTTCGCCTACGTCAGCACGCTGCTCATGGAGTACGTCGATCAGCACAAGGTCACCCTCGACGAGACCATCGACCATTGGCTCCCCAACCTGCCGGAGTCCAATGTGGTCACGCTCAGGATGCTGACCAATCAAACCACCGGGTATCCCGACTTCGAGACGGACCCGGGCTTTGGGGCGGCCTACATCAACAACCCCTTCCAAATCATCACCTACCAGCAGCGGCTGGCCTATGCGTTCGACCGACCGGTGCAGTTCGCCCCGGGGACGAATTGGAGCTACGCCCACACCAACTTCATGATTCTGGGCCAGATACTCTCGATGATCGGCAAGGCGCCGCTTGACACCCTCCTCCAGCGCGATGTACTCGGCCCGATGGGTCTAACCCAGACCGCCGCCTACACCACCTCCTACATCCCGAGCCCGGTGCTGCACTCGTACGATTCCGAGCGCCGGATGGCCCTCGGGATCCCGTCGCCGACCCCGTTCTACGAGGAGTCGACGTACTGGAACGCGGCCTGGGGGACGCCCGATGGAGCCGCCGAGACCACCAACATCTTTGATCTGGCCACCACCGCGGTGGCGGTCGGCACTGGCAAGCTGCTGTCGGCCTCCAGCTATCACGCCATGACCGATTCGAAGCTGATCGGCTTCGGTCAGAAGCAAGCCGCCTGCGAGCCATCGTGCTTCACCCAGGTGAACGGCTACAACTACGGCCTCGGGATCGTCCGCTCCGGACCCTGGATCCTGCAGAACCCGCTGCTCAGCGGCTACAGCGCCACCGAGGCCTACCTGCCCTCGCAGAAGATCTCCATCTCGGTGGCGACGACGTTCTTGCCCGGGGCGTTCGACTGCCAGGGCAACTACTCCAACTCGAGCGACACCCTCTTCCGGCTGATCGGCGACTACGTTGCACCGACCAATGCCCCGCCAAAGCCCCCCAATACCACCCCGCCCACCGGGTGTCACTGACCGACCCGCCTTGGCCGCACCCATGATCGCAGGATGGAGCTGAGTACGACGCGGAGTTGATCCGGGGACCCTCCACCGGAGTGGACATGCCTCGCATCCAATCCGTTGGGCTGCCATCAGGCCGAATTCGGGATCAAATCGCTCGGGTAGGGTGCGCCAATGGCACTGTCCATCGGCATCGTCGGCCTCCCCAACGTGGGGAAATCCACCCTGTTCAACGCCCTGACCCGCAACGACGTGCTGGCGGCCAACTACCCGTTCGCCACCATCGATCCCAACGTCGGGGTGGTGGCGGTGCCCGATCCCCGTCTCGATCGGCTGGCCGAGCTGTTCGAGAGCAAAGAGATCATCCCGGCCACCGTCACCTTCGTGGACATTGCCGGGATCGTCAAAGGGGCGTCGGAAGGTGAGGGTCTCGGCAACAAGTTCTTGGCGGCCATCCGCGAGAGCGACGCCATCTGCCAGGTGGTGCGGGTGTTCACCGATCCCGACGTCATCCACGTGGACGGCCGGATCGACCCGGCCGACGATATCGCCACCATCAACACCGAGCTGATGCTGGCCGACCTGCAGACGATCGACGGCCGGCTGGTCAAGCTGGCCAAAGAAGCCCGGAAACAGGCGGATCTGGTGCCGGCGGTGAGGGAGGCGGAGAAGGCCAGGCAGATCCTCGATGCCGGCCGCACCATCGCCTCGGCGGTGGCCGCCGGTGAGGTCCAGGCCGAGCTGCTGGCCGATCTGCATCTGCTGAGCGCCAAGCCGTTCATCTATGTGTTCAACGTCGACGAGGGGGCGCTGGACGACCAAGGGTTGCGAGCCGAGCTGGCGGCCCTGGTGGCCCCGGCCGAATCGGTGATCCTCAGTGCCCAGATCGAGGCGGAGGTGGCATCCCTCGACTCCGAGGATGCGGCCGAACTGCTGGCCAGCTACGGCCAAGACGAATCGGGCCTGGTCCAGCTGGTCCACGTCGGGTTCTCCACCCTCGGCCTCCAGACGTTCCTGACCGCCGGCCCGAAGGAGTCACGGGCCTGGACCATCCACATCGGGGACACCGCCCCGCAGGCGGCCGGGACCATCCACACCGACTTCGAGCGGGGGTTCATCAAGGCGGAGATCGTCAGCTATGACGACCTGGTCGAAGCCGGCTCCATGGCCTCGGTGCGGGCGGCGGGCAAGGCCCGGGTGGAGGGCAAGGACTACGTGATGCGCGACGGCGACGTGGTCGAGTTCCGCTTCAACGTCTAGGGGCGGCGACGGCAGTGCACCCCGTGAGCATGCCGTTGGCGGCAGCCCGAGCCCGGTCTTCGGCCCGGATTCCTCCGGCTTGACATATACCGATATCGGAATATGATTGCTCCATGGCACGAGCCGCGACGACGTCGGACGTCTTCAACGCCATCGCCGAGCAGCAGCGCCGGGAGATCCTGGTGCTCCTGCGGGCGGGGGAGGGTCCGGTGACCGGGTTGGCCCAGGAGCTGGGGATGACCCAGCCGGGAGCGTCCAAACACCTGCGGGTGCTCCGGGAGGTCGGACTGGTGCGGGACCGCAAGGCAGGCAAGCAACGCCTGTACGGCCTGGATGCCCGTGGGCTGCGAACGGTTCACGAATGGACCGGCGGGTTCGAGCGGTTCTGGACCGAGAGCTTCGACCGGCTGGACGAGTACGTGCAGGACCTCAAGCAGGCAAGACAGGGGGAGTAGCTGATGAGCGCGACAGGACGAGAAGGGCCGGCGCGGTCGGCGCCGGCCGACCGGGAGATCGTGGTCTCCCGGGTCATCAGTGCCCCACGGGAGCTGGTGTTCGAGGCGTTCACCGAGGTGCGGCACCTGTCCCGGTGGTGGGGACCGGAGGGGTTCACCACCACCACGCGGG
>DASXFR010000135.1:0-3146 GCA_036489495.1 Acidimicrobiales bacterium
TGGCGGGCCACGGTGATGTACAGCTTGTCGCCGGTGTTCCAGGCGTTGCCGACACCGGTCATCGGCAGCTCCCAGGCACCGGCGGCGTTGGTGGTGCCGGGTCCGATGGCCGGGGTGGTGTCCGCGAAGATGTTGACTGCCGACGGGGTGGAGATGGCGGCGTTGGACGCACTCGGGTCATAGGGGTTGCTGGCCCCGTCCAGGGAGGCGGTCAGAGGGGTGATGTTGTTGAGCACACCGGAGTTGGCATAACCGGTGTCGGTGTCGGCCCCAATGACCACCACCGGACCGGCATGGGCGCCGACGGTGTCATAAGCGATGTTGGTGATGTTGACGGCCTGGTTGACCGTGGTGGCCGAAGTGTCTTGGTAGAAGATCGTCAAGACGTTGCCGGCGATGGCCGGGGCCCGGGCGACATTGGTGCAGATGGCGAACCCGGCATTGCCGACGGTGCTCGGGGCGTTGACTGTCGGGACATGGTCGAAGTTGACGGTGGGGGCCTCGTTGAAGTCGCGTACCAGCAGTTGGATCCGGCCGGGGTTCGGGCCGCCCAGGCAGGTATTGCCGCTGCCGGTGGCGCCCGGGGTGAGGGTGACTGCCCAGTTGCCGGCGGCCTGGTTGGCCAGGCTCGGAACCATCGACGGGGCCGACGCCGCGATGGTGGTGCCCGAAAGGGTGGGCAGCGCCCAGGCCGGCGAAGCGATGGCCAGGACGGAAAGGAAACTGAGGGCGATGGCACCTGCCGCACCGGCCGTGGCGACTCGGCGGAACCTACCCGGACCCTGCTTCATGTGGACTCCTTGGATTTCGGTTTGCTTCGAAGATCGTCGTGGCATCCGGGCTGAAGTCCCCCCGGCGCACCGCGCCCTACATCTATGACAACTGGGTTCGAGGGATGCTTGTGACACAATTTCTTTGGATTTCTTCGAAATTTTCTTCATGGAGGGCGACTTCTTCGGACCGATGTGCTCCCGTTAGAGGCCAAGTCCAGCACGTGACAGAGGGGCCCCGAAGGGCCCCTCTGTCATTTACGTTCTGAGCGCCGGTTTGCGCCGAAGGCTTACCCGTTCAGGGAAGTGCCCAACGCGTTCTCCAGGGTCTGGGAGATGGCGAACGGTCCACCGATGAGGAACAGGGTGTTGATGGTGCCGTGGGTCGGGTTTCCCGGATCCTTGGCCACCTGGCCCACAGTGTTGAGGAACGTCCCCAGGTAATTGGTGCCCGAGGGATTGCCTTCATTGTTGGGATCCCAGGTCAGCAGGATTGGCCACGGAACCGGGAATCCGGCAAAGCGGCTACCGACAATGGCATCGGTGTAGTAGTCACCTCTGGCCACCACCAGGCCGGTGGAGTTCCAACCCAGCCCGTTGGTGAGACCGGCTCCATTGACCGAGCTCAGCTCGAACTGGGCCAGCAGCTGGGAGGTGTCGGTGTAATCCTGGCCGGCCACTCTGAGCACCGAGATCCCCATGGCTTCCACCTGGGATAGCACGTTGTCACTGATGGCGATGGGTCCACCCATCAGGATCACCTGTTGGACCGCGTCATTGGTGAGGGCGGTGACCGCGTCCGGTGACAATGAGCTCGGCCCGGTGAGCAGCAGCGGGAAGTGGTTGCCGTCGGCAATGGTACTGGCCGACGCCGAGTCGGTGAAGCTCTGGTCAGTGGACAGGATGGCAGTGGTCACATTGGTGTCCGGGGCCGAAGACGCCGGCGACCCGCTCGAACCGGTGGTGTCGTTGAACTGGCCGCTGTAGGCGCCGGGGAAGTGCCCGGTGCCGGGGACGCCGGCCCCCGGGAAGGTGGCGACCGCCGCCGCTGTCCCGTCAGCCGTCTGGCCGAAGATCTGCTGGACGACCAGGTTGACCGGCTGACCATCAATGGTGGTCCGCTGGCTCACCCCGCCGCAGTTGAACGACGGGGTGTTCTGCAGCTGGGTGACGTTGTTCTGGCTCACCGCGTCCGGGCCGCCGACCACGAACACCTCGGTGACGCCGCTGATCCGGAGCGCATCGAGGGCGTCCTGGGAGACGGTCGCCGTGGGCGTGGTCAAGATGCCCGTCCCCAGTTGCCCGGCCAGGTAGCTGGCCGACAATGCGTCCTGGTAGCTGGCGTTGGTCACCAACACCGCCGGGGTCTCATTGGTGGCCGAGGGGACGCCTGGCGTGCAGGCCGGCGGGAAATTCCGGAACAGCTGGGCGGCGGTGGCATCCTGGGTCTGGCCGAAGCTGCGGGCAGCCAGGTTGGCGATTGTGAACGGATTCTTCGCATACGGGGTGGTGCCCGCACACGCGGCGTTGATCCCGCCGTAGACGAAGTTGGCCTGGGGCCCGCCCCCGATCCTCCCCGTCGCGGTGAAGTTGATGGCCAAGCCGCTCAGCGCCACCGTCCCCGGCGTGCCGGAGGACGGGGTCGGGATCTGGAACTCGAGGGTGCCCGGACCGGTCTGGGTGCCGGTCGTCTCGACCGTCACCGGAACCGTGCTGGTGCCGAAGCCCCCGCCGAGGGTGGCGGTCGGAGTGTTGGTGGTGGCGTTCCATTCCGCCGTCTGTCCCGCCACCGTGGTCAGCTGGACGCAGGCATAGCCGGTGACTCCGCCGCCGAGGGAGCCGGGGGCGCCTTCGGAGATGGTGATCGGGCTGATGGGTGCGTTGGTGACCGAGAACCCGGTGGAGGTGAAGTTGGACTGGAGGGTGACGCTGGGCTTGTTGGCCACCACCGTCACCGAGGTCACGGTGATGTTGGCGTTGGAGGCCCCCGCGGTGGCGCTCCCGGCGTTGGTCGCCGAGGTGAGCTTGTCATTGGGGACACTGCCGACGATCCCACTGTTTCCGAAGGTCGGGGGGGTGTTGTAGCCCGGAGGCCGGGTGACCTGGACGTTGCCCTGGTTGATCCCGAAGCTGTTGACGTCAGCGCTCACCGCGTAGCTGACCCCCGAGACGGTGATCTCGGCGGCGTAGGTGTGGCCGAAGGCGTCGGTGGCCGTGCCGGTGCTGATGGTCCCGCTGTTGGTGAAGGTGATGACCAGCACGTTGTTGATCCCCGAGAAGGTGGAACAACTCCCCATCGAGGCCAGCGAGGCGGTGGCCGTCGGGGTGACGCTGGCGCCGTTGAAGGCGGCCTGGAACGACAGGGTGGGCACCGCC
>DASXFR010000130.1:0-8542 GCA_036489495.1 Acidimicrobiales bacterium
AACTAGGCGCGGCCCTCGGTTCCCTCGAGTCGATCACCGCGGCCTTCGGTTCCCTCGAACGGCTCCGCCAGAAAATGCCGCAGCTTCATGACCATCTCGGGCGGGAGGTCGCCGTGGTGATGGGGCGGTCGGAAGACCTCCGTGTGGCCATCCACCGTCACCCGGAAGCGGTCCTTGCTCTCGACGCTGACGTCGCCGAGGGCTTCGAGCAGGCTGAGCACCTGCGGCCACTTGATGTTGCTGCTCAGCGGATGGCCGGTCAGTCGGTCCAGGACCCGGCGCTGGTCGTTGTCGAGATGGTGTAGGTCACGGTCCATGGCGGGGCCCTCGATTCCGTCGGCTGTCCGTTGCCGAATATACGGCTCCCAACCGGCGGTTGCGTCAGTGCGGGTGCGGAGGGCGACGCGGGCGGGTCAACGTCCCCGGAATCGGCGCGGCCGGGTGCGGTCGTCCCTCGATATCTTCGACCGGCAGGGTGTCGACAATCCGGGAAGATGCCCGGCGGGCACCGACATCGATGTCATCATCCTCTGGACCGGCCCAGTGGGACGGAGGGTCGCTGGCCGGAAACGAGTCTTCGCCGTCGGAATCCGGGTCGCCATCCAGGGGAATCTTGACGGCGGGGCCGCCATCGGGGGTCAACGGTTCGACCGCGGCTCGATGGACGATGTCCTCCTGGAGCTCGCCGTTGTCCTGGCGCAGGATGGCGATTCTGTGGGTCTTCGATTCCGGCGGTGTCATCCTCAGCCCTCCCATCCGGTCTGTCGCCGGCGGCCACGGGGTAGCCCACGCGACGACGTCAGCGGCTACCCGTTGCCTACCCTGCCGGATGCCCGACCAAACCGAGCGGGCCCGGCCGGACCCCGCCGATTGGCGCGACTTGTGGATGCGGTAACTCAAGCTGGTCCTGGCCCGATCTCTTCGACGTCGATCTTCTCGACCCGGACGGACTCGAGATCGGAGTCAGCGAAGAGCCGGAGCCCCCCGCCCAGGAAGACCGGCATCAGATCGAGAGACAGTTCGTCAGCCAGACCGGTACGCAGCAGCTCGTTGACCACGCCGGGCCCTCCGACCACAGTCACCACCTTGTCCCCCGCCGCCGCGGCCGCCTGCGTGACGGCGGATTCGATGCCGGTCGTCACGAACGTGAAGGTCAGCAGATCGTCCGGCTTCGGCGGGGTCTTCGGCGGATGGTGGGTGAGGACGAAGATTGGAATCTGATATTCGTAGTTCCCCACAAACGAGTCGGGGTCTCCCATCTCGAACGTCCGCCGGCCCATGAGGACGGCTCCAGTCTGTTCCACGCTGGCATTCAGGTAGTCGCCTCCCTGAAGATCGGCGAGATCGGGGTAGAGCCGGCCGGCATTCCCGTTCCGATCCGCGACATAGCCGTCAATCGAGACGGTCATTCCCACGATGACTCGAGCCAACTGTCCTCCGAATTCAGGCGGCGCCGGATTGATCAGGACCCGGTGGGCCAGGCCGGGTCGCGGCCGCTAAGACCGATGATCCGATCGAGCAACGGAGCATCTTCGGGCACCTCCACCACCGGACCGAAGATGCGCGGCGCCTCGTGCCCGGGGGCGGCCATCGGGGCGACGAACTCGTACACCGCCGCCAGGGTCGGGGGGTCACATTCATAGGCTTGGCCGCTGGCCCGGGCTATATCCCAGCCGTGAATGACCAGCTCGTCGAGGGCGACGAGTCCGGCGATCTCGCCGGGCAGGTCCACCCCTCCGGCCTGGGTGAACCCACTCCAAGCCGCTGGGTCGCGCCACGCCTCGGCCAACGCCGCCAGCTCCCCCGGGATGCGGGTTCGCCAGTCCTTGCCCAAACGGGAAGCCGCCGGCGACGGGGCCTGGGCGGTGTCACCACCCATCGCCTTGGTGGCGGCGGCGGTGAAGGCGAGTGAGAGCCCGCCGACATGATCGACCAGGTCACCGAGGCTGTACTTCGGACACGGTGTCGGCGCGTCAAGCGAGTCCGGGGCAACGCCGGCGATCAAGTCGGCCATTCGTTTCGCCGCCGGTTCAAGGTCTAGCAATGTCATCGCGAGATACTCCCTTTTCAGTGGTTCGGGGTTCTCAGAGATAGACGGTGCGACTCCAGCGAAATCATCGGATGCTCAGCCCGGTGGCGACAGCGACGCCTCGGGCAGGGTCGGTTCGAAGTGTTCGACCGGGTTTCCGGAGGATCCTCGACCAGGATCTGCTTCCCACCGACGCCGTCGACGATGTCGTTGCGGAAATGGGCCCCGCCATCCCGTAAGGCCTTGACCGTCGCGGCCAGATCCGACACCTCGATCGAGAATCGATTCCACCCGCCGGGCTCGGGCATGGTGCCGTCCGGCATGGCCTGACCGCCGCCGAGTCCGCCGCCGGGGGCGGAGAGGACAAGGCGCAGATCGCCTCGGGAGAGCATCGCGAACGCCGGCGCCGGATGCATCACTTCTTGGAAACCCAGCTGGCCGCAGTAAAACAAATCGCCTCATCGACGTCGTTCACGATGTATCGCACACTGACGGTGGCCATCTCGTTGATCCTCCCGTTTTCGGGCTCCCCGGTCATCGCGCACCCGATGGGGTGGGGGTCCTCCACTCACGCTCTCTCACGTCTAGATGCCGGAGGCAGGTGGACCGGAATTGATCGGGTGTTCTGCGGCTATTGCGCGGCGTGGCCGGAGTGACTAGACGGTACGTGTGAACAGCAACCGGGTGCGAATGATCCGATGTCGCTCGAGACGGTGGGTGGCTGGCTTGGTCATCCTGTTCCTCGGGCTCGGACCCACCATCGCCACCGGAATGATCCCGGCCGCCGCCGACACCGGCCCTCCGATCTCCTCCGGACCGGGTTACTTGATGGCGGCCGCCGACGGCGGGGTCTTTGCCTTCGGCTCCGCCAAGTTCGCGGGTTCGGCGGGCGGCAGCCGTCTCAGCGCCCCGGTGGTGGGGATGGCCGCCGACCCGGATGGCACCGGCTACTGGCTGGTGGCCGCCGACGGCGGGGTCTTCGCCTTCGGCTCAGCCAAGTTCGCGGGTTCGGCGGGCGGCAGTCCACTCAACGCCCCGGTGGTGGGGATGGCCGCCGCGCCGGATGGCACCGGCTATTGGTTGGCGGGCGCCGACGGCGGGGCCTTTGCCTTCGGCTCCGCCAAGTTCGCGGGTTCGGCGGGCGGCAGCCGTCTCAATGCCCCGGTGGTGGGGATGGCCGCCACCGCCACCGCCGTCGGCGGAGCGGAGTTGCCCGGTCCATCGCCGGGCCCGCACTCGATCGTGCAGCTGGGCGACTCGGTGGCCTCCGGCGAGGGCACCCTCTACGGATATTCCTACAACGCTTCCAGCCAGACCTGGACGGGCGGCAACCTCAATGTCACCTGGCCCGGCCCGTACCCGTTGTGTCACGACTCGCCCGATGCGAACGGACAGCTGCTGGCCACCCACTATGGGGCCCAATTCTCCCAGTTCGCCTGCACCGGGGCGTCGTTCACCGACGGGATCACCGACCCCCGGGTGAACGTCGGTTACTTCTCCAACACCACCCTCCGCCCGGCCGAGTTCGGAAACTGGGCTACCCAGACCGACCTGAACGCCGACTACGACGCATCCGAGCCGGACCTGACGTTGGTGAGTATGGGTGCCGACGACGTGCAGTTCGTGGCCATCGTCGAGGCGTGTATCGAAAATGCCTACGAGTACTATTTCGATCTGGCCAACCTCGAATGTGTGCCCGGCAATCCAGGCTCGACGGTGACCCAGGACTTCACCAACTACCTGCCCACCTTGCAGCGCAACGAACAAACGCTGGCGGGGTGGATCGAGGCTCGTGGTCTCGCCGACGGACACACGCCCAAGGCGGTGTTCACCGACTACTACGATCCGATGCCCGAGGGCACGACCACCTGTCCGGACAGCAACTACCTCTATCCGCAACAGACCGAGTACCTCTCCACCCTCCTCCATCAGCTGGACACCACCATCGTCCAGACCATCAACGGCCTCCATGATCCCAACATCGTGGTCGCCGATCTCTCCGGTGCGCTCGACGGCCACGAATGGTGCACCACCGACCCGTGGGCCTACGGCCTCTCCATCTATTCGGTGACCGACCCGAGCAGCTTCGACTCTCAGGCCCCGTTCCACCCGACGCCGGAGGGACAGCGGCAACTGGCCGCCGCCATCCAGCCCGTCATCGATCGCCTCTTCCAAGCGCCTTGACCTGGTCGCCTTGGCCCGCTGTCTTCATTACGTATTGACGATTTGATCACATAACGTTACATTGATCACATAATGTCAAAGCCACCGGAGGACCCGGGAATCTCCGCGACCGCCAACTTCCAGCCGGTCTCGGGTGACGGCTGGCGCGATCCGTTCCCGATGTACCGGGCGTTGCGAGATCACGACCCGGTGCACCACGTCGACCACGGTGACTACTGGGTGCTGTCCCGATTCGCCGATGTCTTCGACGCGGTGCGAGATACGGTCACCTTCACATCGACCCAGGGGTTGACCTTCAACTACGACGAGCTGCAGATGGCCGGACTCGAGGAGATCTCGCCGATGGTGTTCCTAGATCCTCCCGACCACACCACCTTCCGGCGACTGGTGTCCCGAGGGTTCGCCCCCCGACAGGTGCAATCGCTCGAGCCCGACATTCGACGGTTCGTGGTCGAGCGGCTGGGAGGGCTGGCGGCCGGCGGGGGCGACGTGGTGGCGGAGGTTCTGAAGCCTCTCCCCAGCTTCGTGGTAGCCACCTACCTGGGCGTGCCGCCCGAGGACCGCCCCCGCTTCGACGGCTGGACCCAGGGCATCCTCGCCGCCAATGCCCTCGGCGATCCAATGCTGGCCGCCGATACCGTGGGCGAGTTGTTCGCCTACTTCGCGGATCTCATCGAACGGCGACGCGACGACCCGGGTGACGACGTCATCTCCGAGTTGGTACAACTCTGCAAGGAGGACCGGGTGACGCCGTTGCGGATCCTCGGCTTCGCCTTCACCATGGTCACCGGAGGAAATGACACCACGACTGGGCTGCTGAGTGGCGGTCTGGAATTGCTCGCCGCCCATCCTGACCAGCGCGATCTCCTGGCTCTGCGTCCTGACCTGATTCGGGCCGGCATCGAGGAGCTGCTCCGCCTCACTTCCCCGGTGCAGGGTCTGGCTCGAACGACCACCCGTGAGGTGGAGGTGGGTGGGGTCACCATCCCCGAGGGACGCAAGGTCTTGTTCCTCTACGGATCGGCCAACCGTGACCCCCGCGAGTTCGGACCCAACGCCGAAGAGCTCGACATCACCCGCAACCCGCGGCGGATCCTCTCCTTCGGTTACGGCCCCCATCACTGCCTCGGGGCGGCGGCCGCCCGGTTGATGGGCCGGGTGGTGCTGGAAGAACTCCTGGCCCGCTTCCCGCGGTTCGGGGTCGATGCGGCCGCCGGGCATTTTGCTCCCGGGAATTTCGTGCGCTGGTACGAGTCGCTCCCGTTCACTGCCGCGGTGGCGGCCTGATGGCGCCGAACTGGTTGGTCGGCGACCAAGCCGCGCTGGCCGCCGAGCGGATCCTTGACGCCGCCGGCCGATGCTTCGCCTCGCAGGGAGTCCCGAGCACGTCGATTGCCGACATCGCCCGGGAAGCGGGCTGCTCCCGCCCCACCATCTACCGCTACTTCGACGACCGCCAGGCGCTGCGGCTGGCTTTCGTGCACCGGGAGGCTCGCCGGCTCGGGGCCGAGGTGGCCGCCGGCGTCGGCCCCATCGACGATCCGGCCGCCCGATTTGTCGATGCCTGCCTCCGGGCCCTGGCCGGGGTCCGCTCCAGCCCGACCCTGGCTGCCTGGTTCACCCCCGGCGGGAGCGCCATCGCCACCGACATGGCCGGCTCGTCGTCGGTGATCGAATCCATGGCCGGAACCCTGGTCGGCAACCCTGACGGCCCTGACCATCGGGATCGGGCCCGTTGGGTGGTGCGGAGCATGCTCTCGCTGCTGGCCATGCCCGGCGCCGACCAGCAGGACGAGCGACGGATGCTCGAGCGGTTCGTGGTCCCGGTGGCGGTGATATCCACCCGGGTCCGGTCGGTTTGAGGTCCCGGATGGCGATTCCCGCCGACATGTCGACCTACGGCGCCAACCCGTGTCGGTGGGCGTAGGCGGCGGCCTGGCTGCGGTCTCGGCTCTGGGTCTTGGTGAAGATCCGGTTGATGTGGGTCTTGACGGTGGACTCCCCGACAAACAGGCAGGCGGCGATCTCGGCATTGGAGAGCCCCTCGCCGATGAGCGCCAGCACCTCGCCTTCGCGGTCGGTCAGTCCGTCGGGCAGGGTTTTCGGTTTCCCCGGTCTCAGATGCGCGGCTCGCACCAGGCGGGCCTGTACGTCGGGGTCGAGCACCGCCTGGCCGGCGGCGGCCGCCTCGAGGGCCCGCCGGATGTCGTCGCGCCCGGCGTCCTTGGTCAGGTAGCCGAGCGCCCCGGCTGACAGCGCGGCGACCACCGACTCGTCATCGGCGTAGGTGGTCAGCACCACCACCCGGGTGTCGGGGAACCGGGCCCGAATGGAGGCGGTTGCCTCGATCCCGTCCATCTCCGGCATCCGCAGGTCCATCAGCACGATGTCGGGCTGGTGATGGTCGACCAGTTCCACCGCCTCGGCGCCATTGGCGGCCAGTCCGACCACCTCGAAGTCCGGCAGGCTGCCCACAATGGTGGACAGGCCCTCGCGCACCACCCGCTGGTCGTCGGCAATCACGACCTTCATGCCGGCAACTTCGCCTCGACTCGCCAACCGCTCGCCGACGGGCCGGCCTCGAGCACCCCACCGAGGAGGAGCACCCGCTCGCGCATGCCCTGGAGCCCGTAGCCACCGCGGTGTCCGGCGTCAGCCCGGGCCGGCCCGACCGCTTCGGCATTGACAATCACGATGCGCACCGCGCCGGGGGTAAAGGCCAACTCCACCGAGGCCGGTGCGCCGGGGGCGTGCTTGGCGGCGTTGGTCAGCGCTTCCTGGGCGATCCGGTAGAGGGCGAGGACCACGTGCGGGGTGAGTGCCCGGTAGGCGCCGGTGACGATCAGCTCGGCGCCGGTCTGGACACACAGGTCCTTCAGCTGGTCGGGCAGCGGTGCGGCGTCGTCCCGAAGGGCGGTGACCGCCCGGCGGGCTTCGCTGAGACCTTCGGTGACCAGCCGCCGGGTCTGGCGCAGGCCTTCGTGGAGCTGCCCGTTGTCCTCGGAGCCGATCCCGGAGTTGAGGGCCTCCAGCTGGACCGAAACTGCCCCAAGCGTATGGGCCAGGACATCGTGGATCTCCCGGGCCAGCCGGTTGCGCTCGGCCAAGAGCTCGGCACGGTCGTGTTCCACCGAAGCCAGTTCCCGCTCCACCGCGACCTGAGCCCTCTGCTCGGCGAGCGCATGGACCTGTCGCCGGCTGGTCCCGATGACCAGGCCGGCCAACGCGGCCGCGGCGCTCCCCGCCACCGGGGTGAGCGAGTGCCCGTAGGCGGCGGCCGCCACCAGATTGACGGCGGGACCGGCTGCGGCGAACAGCACCGCCACCGGCAGGTCGAAGGCCATGGCGGCTCCCACACCGGCGACGGCGGAGAAGGCGATGGCGGCTGGAGCGATCGGGGCCAGCGCCCCGCCGGCCGCCCCCAGACAAACCAGGGCGACCCCGGCACCCAGATTGCGGTCGGCGTCGCGGGCCAACAGCCAGCCGATCCAGGCGGTCACCACCACCACCACCAGCACCAGGCGCTCGAGGTGGGTTCCCCGTATCCCAAGGTGAGAGGCGGGCACCACCGTCGCCACCAGCGCGATGAGCCCGGCGATGCGCAGGGCAGTGCGCAGCGGGGGGTCCCCGAGGATCAGCCGGGTGTCAGCGGGGTCGTTCACTTGCACCCATGATGCCCGACTCCACCATCGGTTGGCGGGGAGCCCCGGTGACATCCGGGAGGGGCTCGGTCCGGACCAGGGACGAACGCGCCCTCCAGGCCAGCACCCCGGTCCGGCTGAGGACTTCGGCGAAGGCCATGAGGATGAGAGCTGACGTCCACGCCTCGGCCGAGGTGATGCTGTGGGTGGCACTGAAGTGGGCGATGGATGGCGATCCACCGTGGGTGGCGTACATCTCGAAGGCCAGGCGGGAGCCGACCCCGACGATCCACAGGATGGCGGCGACGAAGCCGGCTTTGGCCAGAAAGCTGCCGTCGCTCCTCCGGTGCAGATGGGTGAACGCACCACAGAGGATTCCGAGGGTGGCTCCCACCGAGATGGCCGTCATCACCAGCAGCAGGTCATTGCCGGCGGTAGGAACACCGTGCAGGTACGAATAGCCGGCGTAGACCACCACCGCCACCGGCCAGATGAGGCCGAAGGCAGTGAGTCGCTTGCCGTGGATCTGGCGGATGACCAGCGCGATGAGCAGGCCGTTGACGATGTAGTCGGTAGTGGACATGGATCCAGTGTCCCGATTTCAGCCTTGGGTGGCGTCAACCCAGGGGTGGATCCCCAGGTTGATCGTCCTCCACCCGGCACTTCGAGGATTCAGGCCCGATCGTGA
>DASXFR010000018.1:0-8425 GCA_036489495.1 Acidimicrobiales bacterium
CCCAACCACGACCCGGCCGATGCCGGCACGAAAGTGAGCACCCGATGACCCTCATCACCTCTTCGATTCCGGCTCCCGAGGCGCCGCACTACCGCCCGGCCGGAGTCATGCGGTCCGAATGGACCAAGATACGCAGCGTCCAGTCGACCACCTGGACGATCCTGGTGACCATCGTCCTCACCGTCGGCATCGGCATCATCGCCACCGCCACCGAAGCGAGCCGGTGGGCCCACGCCTCTCTGGGGGACAAGTTGGGCTTCGATCCCACCAACGTGAGCCTCACCGGTTTGCTGGTGGGTCAGTTGGCCATCGGCATCCTCGGGGTGCTGGCCATCAGTGCCGAATACGGAACCGGAACCATCCGGTCGAGCCTGGCGGCGATCCCGAATCGGAAGATGTTCCTGGCCGCCAAGGCCGGGGTCTTTGCCGCCGTCGCCCTGGTGGTGGGTGAGGTCGCCTCCTTCGGTGCTTTCTTCATCGGTCAGATGCTGATCGGTGGCGGAGCTCCCCACGCCACCTTGGCTCAAGGGGGAGTGTTGCGAGCGGTGGCCGGCGGGGGTCTGTACCTGGCCGTGCTGGGTCTGCTGGCCCTCGGCCTCGGCACCATCATCCGCCACACCGCCGGCGCCATCGCCGCCTTCGTCGGGGTACTGCTCATCATTCCGCTGCTGACCCCGGCGCTGCCCCATTCATTTCAGAACGCCATCGGCAAGTTCGAGCCGGCCAACATCGGCAACATCATGACCGCGACCAAGCCCAGCACCCTCCACGAGTCGATCACCACCTTCAGCCCGTGGGTGGGCATGGCCGTCCTGGCCGGTTACGCGGCGATCGCCCTCGGAATCGGCGGGTACCGCATGGTGCGACGAGACGCCTAGCCAGCCCCTCGACTCCCGTCGGAGGTTCCTTTTACCCCCCCACCCGGCCCGGCCTTCCTGATTCAGGGAGGTCGGGCCGGGCCCCTCTCTCCGGGCCGACGCATCACCCGGCCGGGCCGGGGATGGTCGGGTCGAGCACCTTGGCCGCGGCTTCCCGGCCGGCGACCGGAAGGCCGGCGGGGTCGAGCAGGCCCAGCTGGACGAGCACTGTCGCCTGGTCCCAATAGATGTGCTCGTAGGCAACCTTTCCGTCCTCGACCCCGACGATCACCACAAAGGCGACCGACACCGGTCGCCCGGTCGGAGCCACGCCGGGGACCATCCACTCGATCTCTTGGGTGTGGGTGAAGGAGATGATCAACTCATCAACCAGCCGTTGGTCACCGACGGTCCGGGACACGTTGGTGAACTCGACGTCGGGGGGGAAGAACTTTCCGATCAAGTGATCGGCGTAGAAGGCCCGAACCCCATCGGGGCCGGCCCCTCCGACCATGGAAGGCACGTTGACCAGGTGGGGGTCGGAGGTCATGGTCGCCAGGGTCGTCTCCAGGTCCCCGGCGAGCTCGGCCTCCATATGCCGATCGAACAGGTCCACCATCGCGTGTTGATCCGGTTGACTTGGCACTGGCTCCCCCTGCCTTTCCGATCCGACCACTCAGCTCGGAGTGGTGGTGGCCGGGAACCCCTTGCCGGCCAGATCGAGTCCGATGACCACCACGACGTCGATTCCGGCGTCGTTGGCCACCGGGGCGGTGGCGCTCAGCGGTTGGACGGCGGAAGTCGGCGCCCCGATCTCCGAAGCGATCAGCGCCCCGGCTTGCTGTTTGGTCGGGGCGTAGTAGACGGTGGTGGTCGACGCCGCCGTCGTGGAGTTGGTCGGAGTCCCCACATTCCACCCCTGTTGCTGGAGGAGCTGGGTGAAATGGCCGGCGGTGTTGGGCTCCTGGGTGCCGTTGGCCACGAGCACCTTCACGCTGGCGTGGGCGATGGTCGAGGTGGTGGTGGTGGGCGGCGCAACGAGAGTGGTAGTCGTAGTGGAACTCGAGCCGGATTTGAAGTGAGGACCGAGCACCGATCCGATGTATCCGGCCAGCGCCAGGGCCAGGACGCCGGCGATGATGATGCCGATGCGTCTTCCCTGGGGATCCCGCGGGTACGAGTGGAGTGGGCCCACGGTGGAGAGCTTACGCCGCGCCAGCCGGAATCCCCTTGTCAGAGCGTGTGTGTCATGACTTCCTGCCGGCGCGATGGGCCTCTAGTCTGAACCCAATGGGGCTTCTCGAGCTGCAAGGGCTGACTCGTCGCTTTGGCACGCTTACCGCCCTCGACAATCTCTCCTTCTCGGTTCCGGCCGGGGAGGTGGTCGGCTTCTTGGGTCCCAACGGGGCGGGAAAGACGACCACCATGCGGGCCGTCTTCGGACTCACCCGACTCGACGCCGGCGTAGTCAAGTGGGACGGCGAACCGGTCGGCCCGGCCGACCGGCGTCGGTTCGGGTACATGCCGGAGGAGCGAGGGCTGTATCCGGCCATGCTGGTGGGCGAGCAGCTGGAGTATCTCGGAAGACTGCATGGGATGAGCGCCAACAGCGCCCAGGCGGCCACCAAGACCTGGCTGGATCGGCTCGGGGTCCTCGATCGGGTGGAGAGCAAAGTCGACGCCCTCTCCCACGGGAACCAGCAACGGGTGCAGCTGGCCGCCGCCCTGGTCCACGGTCCCGAGCTGCTGGTCCTGGACGAACCCCTGGCCGGACTCGACCCGTCGGGGATCGACGCCATCGGTGGGGTGCTGGTCGAACAGGCTCGGGCCGGGTGCTGTGTGCTGTTCTCCAGCCATCAGCTCGACCAGGTCGAGGATCTCTGCGAGTCGGTGACCATCATCGACCACGGCCGGCTGGTGGTGACCGGCAAAGTGGACGACCTGGCCACCAGCGGTTCCTCCCGCCTGGTGGTGCGGGTGGAGGGGGACCGGGAGGCTTCCTGGGCCCAAGGCCTCAACGGTGTGACCATCTCCGAAGTCGACGGCGGGGCGGCGCGACTGGTGCTCGGCCCGGGGGTGGACAGCCAGACGGTGCTGGAGGCGGCGATGGCGAAGGGACGGGTCACCGAGTTCGTCTTCGAGCGCCGCCGGCTCTCCGAGGTGTTCCGGGAGGCAGTGGGATGAACGTCAAGGATCTCCGATACGTCCTCCTCGTGGTGGTGGTTCTGGCCGCGGCGGTGAGGATCTGGTTCCGAATCAGACGGCGGGCAGCCGGTCAACCGGGAGGCGCCCGCACCGCCCGCCTGCCCCGCGCCCCCCGCCAGCCCCGCCAGCCACGGCCTCGGAGACTTCCCGGCTACGGGCCCTTCAGCAGTGACGTCGGCCTGGTGGCGGCCCGGGAGATACGGGAGCGGTTGCGGGGCCGGATCTTCCGCATCGGGACGGTGGTCATCCTGGCGGTGGTGGCGGGGGCCATCATCATCCCCACCCTCACCAAGTCAACCCCGCAACCCCAGCGAGTCGGGGTGGTCGGGTCGCTGCCGGCATCGCTCCATGCCGTGGTGGTGGCGACGGCCAAGACCAACGGCACCGCCGTCCAGTTCATCCCCGAGCCCGACCAGCAGGCGGCCAGCGGTGCGGTCCGCTCCGGGAGCCTCGACCTCGCCATCGTCGACGGTCAGAAGATCGTGGTCGACCAACCGGTCGACGCCAACGACAGCTCCGGCATCGCCCAGTTGGCGATGAATCTCGGGGTGGCCGCCGCCGTCCAGGCGGCCCATCTCACCCCGGCCCAGTCGGCGGCGTTGGCCAATCCCCAGCCACTTCCGGTGAGCAGCCTCCAACCCGGCGCGGCCAAGAAGAAGACCCACCCGACGTCGGTGATCGGGGTCATCCTCATCTTCGTGATGCTCACCCAGTACAACACCTGGACCCTGATCGGGGTCATGGAGGAGAAGGCCAGTCGGGTCATTGAGGTCCTCCTGGCTGCGGTGCGCCCGATCCAGCTGCTCACCGGCAAGGTGCTCGGCATCGGTCTGGTGGCCTTCGCCCAGGCTGCCCTCATCGTCGGGGTCGCCCTCGCCCTGTCGGCGGCGGTCGGGTCCACGCTGTTGCACGGAACCGGTCCCCTGGTGGTGGTGAGCACGCTGGTCTGGTTGCTGCTCGGCTACAGCTTCTACTGCTGGGTCTACGCCGCCGCCGGTTCCCTGGCCCAGCGCCAGGACCAGGTGCAGAGCCTGGCCTTCCCGCTGACCCTCCCGATCATCTTCGGGTACATCATCTCGCTGACCGCCGCCGCCGGAGGCAGCCCATCGGAATTGGTCAAGGTCCTCGCCTATCTCCCCCCGACCGCGCCGTTCGCCATGCCGGTGCTGGTCGGCTTCGGGGCGGTCAACCTGTGGGAGTTCCTCGCCTCGGTGGCGATCACCATCGTCGGCATCTTCGGCGTGGCCCGGCTGGCCACCACCATCTACACCCGGGCCATCCTCCGGACCGGCAAGCGGGTCCGGATCGGCGAGGTTCTCTCCCGCAACGCCGGGTAACAGATGTCCGCAACCGACCATTGGCCCAAGGAATCCCGCCAGCAGCGATGACTTCGGCGGCGTCGGGCGGTCGTACGGTTGTACCCGTTGGCAAGGAGGAATTCTGATGCGCAGGGTGACCTATTCCATGGGCGTCTCCCTTGACGGCTACATCGTCGGGCCGGACGGCGACTTCGGCTGGGGGGCACCCGACGCGGAGGTCTTTCGCTTCGTCACCGACCAGATACGAGAGGTCGGCGTCCACCTGTTGGGACGACGGCTGTACGAGACGATGCTGTATTGGGAGACCGTCGACCAGGATCGATCGCTCGACGATTCCGAGATCGAGTGGGCGGCGGTCTGGAACCCGCTCCCAAAGGTGGTGTTCTCCACCACACTGTCGGCGGTGGAGGGTAGTGCCCGCTTGGCCCCCGGCGGCCTGGCCGAGGAGATCGAGCGGTTGCGGGCCGAGCCGGGGGAGGGCGACATCGCGATCGGCGGCGCGGCGCTCGCCGCCGAGGCGGCCGAGTCGGGTCTGATCGACGAGTACCGGCCCAGGGTCAGCCCGGTCCTGCTTGGCGGGGGTATTCCGTTCTTTCCCCCGCGCGAGCGCCGGGTGGATCTCGAACTCGTCGAAACCCGCACCTTCAACTCGAACGTCGTCTACCTCCGCTACCGCGTGGCGCGCTGATCAGCAGTACCAGGTTGGGGTCCGTCGGCTCGGTGCTGGCCAGCCCCTTCTTGGTCAGCCGGCGTTCGAAGCGCCGTCCGTCACCCAATTACATCGCCACCCCCCGGCCTCTCCGACGAGCCGACCCCACGCCGTCCGGCTCCCGGCCCTACGGCGCCGGCGGGATGTTCTGGTTGAGATGGAACACGTTGTCGGGGTCGAGCGACGCCTTGATCTGCTGGAGACGCGCATATTTGGGTCCGTAGGCACTCCGGACCCGATCCTCGTCGTACTCGGTCATGAAGTTCACGTAGCTCCCGACCCCGACCGCGTGGTCGACCAGCGCCGTCCAGTAGTCACGCGACCACGCCCGCTCGGCTTCGTAGTCGTCCGGCGTCATGGCGGTGGCGGAGACGTTGACCACGAACCGGTAGTCACGGCTTCCACCGAAGGCAGTGGCGCCGTCATCGGCACTCCGGTAGGCGCCGCCCAACGGGAAGATGGGCACGAAGGACAGCGGCGACATCTTCCGGGACTGGTGCTCGACGATGGCGTCGATGGCCCCGTCGGACAGCTCGGAGAGGTAGACGGCCTTCTCATAGTTGTGCATCCCCCAGGGCGCCGAGGCGTCGAACATCTGCTGGAGGCCGACGTAGGGGATCGGGGTGATCAGCTCCACGATCGGCGACAGCGCCTGCTGGATGGGCTCGATGAGCCGGGCGTGTTCGGCTTCGTCGCCGAATCCGACCACCACCAGACCGAAGACCGGGGAGAAGTGCAGGTCCTCGGGCACGAACGGCTCCGGCGGGGCACTCAGCCCGGCCATGAACACCCCGCATGCATCCGGAAGGGTCTCCACGAAGTCGCGGGCGAACCGGAACATCTCGGTGCCCTGGTCGGGGCTGAACAAGAACAGCCCCAGCTGGAGGATGGGCCCGACCGGGTGGAGCTGGAATTCGAATTCGGTCACCACCCCGAAGTTGCCACCCCCGCCCCGGATGGCCCAGAGCAGATCCGGATTGTCGGTCTCCGAGGCGTGCAGCACCGAACTGTCGGCCGTCACCACCTCGGCTCCGACCAGATTGTCGGCGGACAGCCCGGCCAGCCGGGACAGCCAGCCGAACCCGCCGCCGAGGGTGAGGCCGGCCACCCCGGTCCGGCTGATGAAGCCGCCGGGCACGGCCAGACCGTGGGCCTGGGTGGCGGCATCGAACTCGCCCCAGGTGGTTCCCCCGCCACATTTCCCTCGGCGGGCGTCGGGATCGACGCTCACCGCCTTCATCGGCGTCAGGTCGATCATCAACCCGTCCTCGCAGAGGGAGAAGCCGGCATAGTTGTGCCCGCCGCCGCGCACCGATACCTCCAGCCCCTGCTGCCGGGCGAAGGCCAGGGCGGCGGCAACGTCGGCGCTGGTGGTACAGCTGGCCACCACCGCCGGGCGGCGACCGATGGCGGCGTTCCAGATGTTGACCGCCTCGTCGTAGCCGGTCTCGCCGGGTTGCGACACCACCCCGCCCAGACCCGCCTGCAGCTCGTCTACCGCACCCGCGCTGATGTTCGCCACGATGGTTCCTCCCGACCTAGAACGGCTAGCTCCGCCGAGACTAGGTGGCTCCCCGACCGGTGGCAATCAGAGTCGGGCGCGCAACCACCCGACCGCCCAGCGCGAGTTGAGCCCGGGTTGCCGACTAGGGGTCGCACCCCGGCGGGGCGTGGGTGATGACCGTATCCAGGACCTCGGGTAGGCAGACGACCAGCTGAGTGAGGCTCGAGGCGATGACGGTCACGGTGTCGAGCTCGGCGGTGACGGTGGACATCTCCCCGGTGAGATCTCCCTCCACGCCCGCTACCGCGGTGTCGATCGACGCCAACAACGCGTCAAGCGCCGGAACCCCGGTACCTGCCGATGTCGTGGTGATTGTCGGCGGCGCGGGCGCGGCCCCGGCGGCTGGCGTGCTCAGCGGCGCCAGGACCAGCAGAACACTCGCCACCAGCGCCACGACGACGCCCAGCGGCATCAATCGCCAACTGAGCCCCAGGTTTCTGTCGCGGTAGTCGTGACCCATCGGGACCCCCTCCACTCAGCCCCGTTGCCTGGCGTTGGGATGGCCCCCATTCTCGGGGGCATCCCAACACCGTTGATAACGGGGGGCGCGACCGCTTCTTGCGGAACAGCGGTACCAAAGTTGGACCGGGTGTGATCAATCCGCCACTCGAAGTGTCGCTTACGGGATACGCCTGGTGCCCCTCCCAGGCCGCCGGGCCAGGGCCCGAGCCCGACCGGAACCAGCCTCAGGACAGGATGATCGCCCCGTCCTTCTCGTCGACGGTCACCGTCGAGCCCTCCGGGTAGCGGCCCTCCAGCAGAGCCATGGCCATCTGGTCCTCGACCTCCCGCTGGATCACCCGCCGGAGCGGCCGGGCCCCGTAGTCGGGGTCGAACCCGGCCCGGGCCAGGTACGCCTCCGCCGCCGAGGTGACGGCCAGCGACAGCCGCCGCTCGGACAGCCGGCGGCGCAACCCCTCCAGCTGGATGGAGACGATCCGCTCGAGGTCGGCCTCGCTCAACGAATGGAACCGGACGATCTCGTCGATCCGGTTCACGAACTCCGGCTTGAAGTACTCCGACGGCTCCCCCACCAGGTTGGAGGTCATGATCAACACCGCGTTGGTGAAGTCGACCGTCCGGCCCTGGCCGTCGGTCAGCCGCCCGTCCTCCAGCACCTGGAGCAGGATGTTGAACACATCCGGGTGGGCCTTCTCCAGCTCATCCAGCAAAACGACGGCATAGGGCCGGCGGCGGACCGCCTCGGTGAGTTGCCCGCCCTCCTCGTAGCCCACGTAGCCAGGAGGCGCCCCCACCAGCCGGGCCACCGAGTGGCGCTCGGTGTACTCGCCCATGTCGATCCGGACCATGGCCTTGGCGTCGTCGAACAGGAAGTCGGCCAACGACCGGGCCAGCTCGGTCTTCCCCACCCCCGTCGGCCCGAGGAACAGGAAGGACCCGATCGGCCGGTTGGGGTCGGAGAGCCCGGCCCGCGACCGGCGGATGGCGTTGGCCACCGCCGAGACGGCCTCGTCCTGGCCGACGACCCGGGCGTGGAGGGCGTCCTCCATCCGGATCAGCTTCTCGACCTCGCCCTCCAGCAGCCGGGACACCGGCACCCCGGTCCACCGGCTGACCACCTCGGCCACGTCCTCGGCGTCGACCTCCTCCTTCAGGAACCGCTGCTCGGCCTGCAGCGACGCCAGCGCCTCGGTGGCCACCTCGATCTGGCGCTCGAGCTCGGGGATCTCGCCAAAGGAGATGGCCGAGGACTCGGCCAGGTTGCCGTCCCGGGCCAGCCGCTCGGCGTCGCCGCGCTTGGACTCCAGCG
>DASXFR010000074.1:0-4567 GCA_036489495.1 Acidimicrobiales bacterium
CCCCGGCACCGACGCCATCCCGGACACCTCGGGCACCTCGACCCCGGCGTCTTCAGGTCCCTCCGGCGCCCAGTCGCTCGGGCCCACCACCAAGACCTCGGCCTGCGCCAGCCTGTCTTCCTCCGGCGGCTCGTGTAGCGGCGGCGGGGCGGCGGTCTGGATCGGCCTGGCCGCCCTCGCCCTCCTGCTGGCCGCCTTCGCCTGGGACTTTGTCCGACAACGCCGACGACGCCTGATGAGTATCGGAGAGACGCTATGACCGACGCTGCTGCCAGCCCGAACGGCACCTCCAAACTGCGCCTGCCCACCTCTCCGGGCGAACTCCGGCTCCTGAAGGGGTACGGCCCGCTGGCCGCCCTACTGGTGGCCTTCGCGCTGATGGCCGCCTTCGTGCCCAGCGTCGCCCCCCAGCAAACGACGGTCACCAAGACCAAGCAGGTCGGTGGCTCGGGGGCCGGTGGCACCAGCGCCGCCGGGAAGACCGGGGCGGGGGCAGCCGGGACCGGGACGGCCGGCTCGGGTGGCACCGGCGGGTCGGCGGGATCGTCCAGCGGAGGCAGCAGCGGGCAGGTGGCCGGGGGGACCGCGACCCCGTGCCCGGGCAAGACCCTCCAGGTGACCGGCGATCCCTACTCCCCGCCGTGTATCGCCTTCTCCGGCAACAACGGTGGGTCCACCTCCCAGGGGGTGAGCGGCAACACCATCACCGTGACCTACCGGCAGACCAGCGACCCCGGCTTCCAGCAGACCCTCGCTTCGATCGGCGGGGCCCAGTTCCTCGACAGCCCGGCCGACGTCGTCCGCACCGTGCAGGGGCTGGCCGACTACTTCAACAAGAACTTCCAGCTCTACGGGCGCCAGATCAAGATCGTTGCCTACAACGGCCAGGGCAGCCAGACCGCTGAGCTCCTCGGCCAGGGCCAGCAGCAGGCCGACGCCGACGCCATCACCGTCGGCCAGCAGTACAAGGCCTTCGCCGAGCTCAACGGGTCGACCGAGCCCTACGACACCGCCCTCGCCCAGCAGAAAGTGCTGTCCTTCGGGTCGCCCTACCTGTCGGCCGACTTCATGGCCAAGTACGACCCCTACATGTGGAGCATCGCCACCGAGGGCAACGACGTGGTGGCCGCCGCCGCCCAGGCCGGCATCGTCCAGCTGGCCGGCAAGCCCGCCGCCTATGCCGGGGGCTCATTGCGGAACCAGCCCCGGAAGATCGCCATCATCGCCCCGGACAACCCCTGGTACCAGTCGAGCGCCAACGTCGCCGTCCAGGAGTTCCAGGCCGCCGGCCATCCGGTCGCCGATGACATCCAGTACCAGCTGAACCTCGGCACCCTGTCCAGCCAGGCCGCCACCATCGACGCCAAGCTCCAGAACGACGGCATCACCACCGTGGTCTGCGGCTGCGACCCGGTGATGCCCGTCTATCTCACCTCCCGGGCCCACGAGCAGAGCTACACCCCGGAGTGGAACGTGGCCGGGGTCGCCCTCACCGACAACGACATCGTCGGCCAGCTCTTCACCCAGTCGGAATGGAGCCACGCCTTCGGGATCAGCTTCCAGGGACCCACCCTGCCGAAGAACGCCACCCTCGGCTACGCCGCCTACAAGTCGGTCCGCTCCGACGAGCCGGCCAACATCGTCGACCTCATCTACGCCCAGATGTACCAGATGGTGATCGGCATCCAGATGGCCGGGCCCAACCTCACCCCCCAGACCTTCGAACAGGGGGAACGGGCCTACCCGGGCAGCGTGGCCGGGGCGCCCAACGCCGAATTCGGCACCTGGTTGATGCCGTCGGGCCACTACTCACCCCAGGTCGACTTCCAGGAGATCTACTGGGATCCGAACAAGACCTCCACCTACAACGGGAAGCAGGGGGCCTACGTCGACATGGGGCCCCGCTACAAGTTCGGGGCCGTGCCCCCCGGCAATCCCCCGCTGCCGGCCGGCTTCGGTTCCGGGAACTAGGCGGGACGGGTAGGCGGAACCGTGCTGCGGACATCGACGATCCAAATTCCCTCGTTCTTCACCGGGCTCTCCCCCCGGGTCCGGGCCACCCTGGCGGTGGTGCTCGGCGCCCTGGTGGTGGTGTTCGTGGTGCCGGCCATCTTCCCGCACGACGCCCCGCTCGGCCTGCTGTTGCAGGGGGCGGAGCTGGGGGCGGTCAACGGGTTGCTGGCCCTCGGGCTGGTCCTGACCTACAAGTCCACCCGGGTCATCAACTTCGCCTACGGGGCGATGGGCGGCCTGGCCGGCACCATCGGGGTGATGCTCGACCTCGGTGAGCACTGGAACTGGTTCATCGCCCTGGGAGCCGGGTTGCTGATCGGCGGCATCATCGGCGCCGGGGTGAACTTCTTGATGCTCCGGTTCTTCAACGCCCCCCGGCTCATCGTGCTGGTGGCCACCATCGGCCTGGCCCAGGTGTTCGGCGGCATCCAGCTGCTGGTCCCGGGCTGGTTGCACGGACCTCCGCTGGTCGGTGGCCTCCCGACCCCGCTCACCCGGTTCCACGTGAACATCCACCCGGTGCTGTTCAACGGGGACGACCTCCTCATCGCCATCATGGTGCCGGTGGTGCTCATCGGCCTCGGCTGGTTCCTGCTGCGGACCGACGCCGGGGTGGCCATCCGGTCGGTGGCCGACAACTCGGAACGGGCGCTGTTATTGGGCATCCCGGTCAAGCGGTTGTCGACGCTGGTCTGGATCATCGCCGGTGCCCTGGCCGCCCTGACGGTGATGGTCAACGCCCCGTCCCAAGGTCTCACCCTCACCGCCGCCGCCGGGCCGACCCTGTTGCTCCCCGCCCTGGCCGCCGCGGTCATCGCCCGGATGGAGAACCTGCCGGTGGCCTTCGGCGCCGGGGTGGTTCTCGGCATCGTCAACTCGGTGGTCGGGTTCAACGTGCGCCAAGAAGCGGTCACCGACGTGGTCTTCCTGGCCGTCATCCTGCTGGCCCTGTTGCTGCAGCGGAAGAAGGCGGGACGGGCCAACGACGCCGGCGACTCCTGGCTGTCCACCGGGGTGCTCAAGCCGATCCCCGAGGCGTTGAAGCGGTTGCCGGAGGTGATGGCTGGGCGGGCTCTGATCGGCGCGGTGGTCGCTGCCGTCCTCATCGCCACCCCGTTGCTGGCCGGCCCCGGCACCACCCTCGAGTTCACCGTGGCCATCATCTTCGGGATCGTGGCCGTCTCCCTGGTGTGCCTGTCGGGTTGGTCGGGGAACATCAGCCTCGGCCAGTTCGCCTTTGCCGGGATCGGCGGGGTGATCGCCGGCGACCTCATCGAGAAGGCCAACCTCGACTTCTTCGTGTCGATCCTGGCGGCGGCGGCCGGGGGGGCGGTGCTGGCCATCCTGGTCGGGCTGCCGGCGTTGCGGATCCGGGGGATGTTCCTGGCCGCCACCACCCTGGCGTTGGCGGTGGCTGTCGACTCCTTCTTCCTCAACCCGACCAACTTCTCCTCCGACATCCCCCAGGGATTCCTCCGACCGGTGCTGTGGAAACGCTTCGACCTGGCCAACGGTCGGACCTACTACTTCTTCTGCCTGGCCATCCTGGCGCTGGTGGTGGTGTTCGTGAAGGGCCTGCGCAAAGCCCGGGCCGGACGGGTGCTGCTGGCCAACCGGGACAACCAGAACGCCGCCTCGGCCATGGCAGTGCCCTCGGTGCGGGTGAAGCTGGTCGGCTTCGTGCTGTCCGGCGCCATCGCCGGGATCGCCGGCGCCCTCTACGCCACCTCGCTGCGGGCGGTCGGGTTCCACACCTTCGACTCGTCGCTGAGTCTGGTCGTCTTCTCCATGGCCGTCATCGGTGGGTTGGAATCCATCAGTGGCGCGCTCCTGGGGGTGGCGCTGATCGAGATCGCCAGTGACGCCTTCCCGCAGTACCAGCTGCTGTTCACCGGGTCCGGACTGTTGATCATCCTGCTGGTGCTGCCCGGCGGTCTGGGGGCGGGCATCCAGTACGTGCGGGACCGTCTGTTGCGGGTGGTGGCCGAGCGTCGGGGCATGATCGTGCCCTCGTTGGTCGCCGACCGCCGGGACGAAACCGGGGCGGGGAATGGTGCGGGGTCGGGCCACGATGCCCACGCCCCGAAGGAGGACTCGCTGCTGGCCGCCGCCCTCACCGGCGACGGTCCGGTGGCGGTACCGAGCGGGAACGGGTTCGCGGCGTCCGGTGGGGGCGCGGGCATGGGCGTCGGGCTGGGTCCCGATGGTCCGGCCGACATCCCCGAGTTCACCGGCGAGCCGACCGACCAGTTGGAGACCGCCCTCGGGCCGGAGTTCGAACGCGCCCGGCCGTACGCGCTGCGGTGCCAGGCGGTGGAGGTCTCCTACGGCCCGGTCCAGATTCTGTTCGGCATCGACCTCGATGTGGCCGAAGGCGAGATCGTCGCCCTGCTCGGCACCAACGGAGCGGGCAAGTCCACCTTGTTGAAGGGCATCACCGGCCTGGCCCGGGTGGGGGGCGGCTCAGTCGAGTTCGGCGGCAAGACGATCACCAACAAGGCGCCCAACACCGTCGCCCACCTCGGCCTGTCGCTGATGCCCGGCGGCCGGGGGA
>DASXFR010000096.1:0-41047 GCA_036489495.1 Acidimicrobiales bacterium
TTGGACAAGCTACCGCCACGCAACGCAGCGGGTCCCTTACCGGCCCGGCCCAGAACGGCATGCAAGTGTTGAGAGAACTGTTCTCTGGCGCGGTTCCCGCTTCGTCGGTTGCAGCGCCTTCGGGAACCTCCGGGTCCCAGCTCTACGCCAATGGCTGCGCTAATAGCCCTGGGGTAGGCACATTTCCGCCGAGCCAAGGGCCGTTTGTCAGTGCGACTGCTACCGACGTAGTCCTTTGCTTGGTTCGCTCGGGTGCGAACAGCGCCTACACGTACCACATCTCGTTTACTGGGTCGGCTTGTGCCACAACTGGCAATTGCACCCTCACGGTCCAACAGGAGCCACCGTGGACGGGATGGTCTGCACCTGCAACTCCCAAGCCGACCGCAGTGGTAACGGCCACCACAATCGAATCCATCTCCAACGTCATGTGCACCCAGTGCATCACCTCGAGCCCGACCGGAACCTTGCCGTTCGTGTTTTGGAACAGCACGACCGGGACGGGAACGACCCTCAATTCAGCAGGTCCGCCAACGACCAACCCAACAGTGCCCACAGCCTCACTGTCGACGATCCAAGCGGTTGACGTCACCCTGACGATCGCATCTTCGGCCAATCATGCGGGTTCGACGGCCACTGTCACGCTGAACAGCCGGGTGTTGATGCCCAACGCCCTAGGAGGCCCCCTGTGAGACGGCATCCCATCAAGGGTCAAGGAGGGGGCAATGCGCCGAAGTGGGGCCGGTGGAGGCATCGGTCCACCGAGCATGGTCAGGCAATGCTCATCGTTATTGGATTGATTTCCGTTCTGGTCGCGGTCCCCGTTGCGATCAACGTGATGGCCGTCGCCCAGACGACCACGTCCCAGGAGGCGGCGGTTGTCATTCAGGCGAAACAAGCGGCGGCCGCCGGTGTCAGCGACTACATCAACCATCTTCAGGCCTACAACGGAGCCCATTCGGGATCGTCGTACACAGCGTTTTGTAGTAGCGGCGTGAGTTCTTTGGGTTGTGCGGGATTGACAGACACGACCAATCCCGCCTTCGTTTCATCCACGACGTCAACGGGTGGCTGGTATTCCAATGGAGTGACCATGCCAGCCAGCGTGAATGGCGGAGCCTCCTACCGCTATGTGGTCAGCGCTCCGGATGCGAGCAACACCCACATTACCGTCTTCTCCATCGGACAAGCCGGAACCCAACACGGCCAACATGCGACGTTCACCGACGAGGCGGCACTTACGGTCGGTGGCGGACTTGCGCCTTCCTCCGCGGCTACGTGTGTGAAAGTTCCAACCAACGCGGTGAGCGCCACAATCGTGGCCTACGGCGCCAAGGGTGGGGCGGGATCGCCCTATTCCGGCACTGCCGCTGCTGGAGGGTCGGGTGCCTTGATTACCGCGACGGTCCCGGTTACGGCGAATGACATTTTGGACCTCATACCGGGACAGCCCGGAAAAATCGGAAACTTCCACCTCTTGGATCTCATCAACCTCTTCCCCGGCGCTGGTGGTTATGGGGGAAGTCAGGCGGTGTCCTGCTCGCTGCTTCCGGCTCCGCCACACACACCGGCGGATTTGAGCGGCGGGAATGGTGACATCCCTGGCGGCATCGTCGACCTTTCGACCAATGGTGGGGGAGGCGGCGGCGGCGCGAGCGCCGTCTACGACGCAACAGCCGACAGCATGGTGACGGTGGCCGGCGGGGGCGGCGGCGGGGGAGGGCCGGGAAACATCCTCGGAATTAATGCACTCGGCCTAGTCGGGCTCAATTTTCCGCCCACTGCCGGCGGAACAGCCGGCAACCCGCCGGGCGCAGGAGCAGCCGTTAGCACCGTAAATATCTTGCTCCTCATCTCCCTGCCGGGTGCCGTCGGTGGTCTTGCTGGAACTTGGGCATCGGGTGGTGCCACCACATGCGAAAGGGGAACGGCAGGCAAAGCCTGTGGTCAATATGGGATTGCAGCCCCTACGGCAGGCGTGGCAAACGGTGGAGGTGGCGGGGGTGGCGGGGGCTATAGCGCCGCGGGAGTTGGCGGCGGCGGAGGGGGTGCAACCGGCGCGCTTGGTGCGTGCCTATCCCTCTTCGGTGTTCATATCCTTTGCACTGGCGCCCTCGCCGGGGTTGCTGGGTCAGGTGCGGGAGGGGGCGCCGGAAGCTCGTATCCCACGACTAGCTCATGCGGGGCTTCAACTTTCGGCACTCCGGCCCAGTATGCGGCCGGCGATCCCACAGGCGTCGGAATGGTCGGCATCACGTTCTATGGAGGTGCATGCGGAGCGACTCCGCTGACCACCGTCACCGGCACTATCCGAGCTGCGTCCCCCCCGACGTAGTAACTGACACCTCGCCGGCCCGTTCCACCGCTCGCCGGACGAACTCGGCGAACCGGTCCGGGTGCGACAGGTGGGCACCGTGCCTCGCACCGGGGATCTCGAAAAGTTCGGCGTCGGGGGTGTGCTCGACCAGCCACGCCACCCCCTCCCGGTGGTGGGGGAGTGACTGGCCGCCCCGGCCGAACAGGGCCGGAATCGACATGGTCGACACATCGAAAGGCGCATTGGTCACTCTGATGGCGTTCAGCTCCGCGACCAGGGCCGGCCCGTCAGCCCGCCGTTCGGCCCGGGCAGTTTCCGACAGTCGGTCCCAGGCGCCGTCCCCGACAACTCGACGAAAGAACCGCTCGGCCTCGAAGTCCGGATCCTCACGGAGCCTCTCCCGTCGCGGTGTCCCGTCCCTCACCCAGATCGAAAGCCAGGGGAGGGGTGGCTCGTAGGCCGCCAGCGACACGATCGAATTGGAAGGGTCGTGGCGAAGCGCGGCCCCGATACATATGGTTCCGCCATAGCTGTGTCCGACCACTACCGCCGGTCGCCCGTCGATCACGCGGAGCAGATCATCGATCTGACCCTCGATGGAGGTCGGTAGCGGCACCGCATCTCGAGACCGGTGATAGCCCCGCCGGTCATAGACAACGGTGTGCAGATCCCCGAGGCGGCGCACCACCCGGGCAAAGCTGGTGGACCGGTCGAGCGTCCCGTGGACGAGCACCACCACCGGGTCTCCGATGCGACTCTCTGATGGCACATGTTCGTGCACTGCCAGTCCACTGGGATGCTTCATATCGCTGGTCAGCCTCTCAGATGCCCGCCAGATACTGCTAACCGGCGATTCATTTCCTCGATTTCGTCGCCCGTATAATCGCAGTTCACAGCGGATGTCTTTGGCCGGAGTCCAGGAAATATCGCCTAATTTCGCCTCAAATGCGCAACGCGGCCCGGTATTTCGTGCATTGTGGTGGCTTCCGTACACCGAAGGAGAGATAGTGCCCATTACCAAAACAGACCTGATCGCGGCAGTCGCAGCCCACACCGATTCGACCGTCAAGGACGTTGCTGCCGTGTTGGCGGGTTTCGAGGATGTCGTGGTGGCCAACGTGGCCAAGGGCGAGAAGATCGTCATGACCGGATTCCTGACATTCGATCGGGGAGAGCGGGCCGCCCGCACCGGTCGCAACCCGCAGACGGGTGAGGCCATCAAGATTGCCGCATCCAAGAACCCGAAGGTCAGCGCCGGCGCCTCGTTCAAGAAGATCGTCAACGGCAAAGAGCCGGCACCCAAGCTCAACAAGTAACAACCCACTCGTTACCCGCGCATGCCGGTCCGGGGCTTCCCTGGGCCGGCATCGTCGCGTCTAGCCGGCGTTCAGAGTTGGCCGATCGCCTTGTGGGTCTGGGGTACGACCCGAACCTCGGGGTAGATGCGCAGGGCCAGCTCCTGGAGGTCGAGCACCTGGTCCGGTGACGGGCCACGGGTCACCGCCGCGAACGGGGTCACCGGTTGGAGGTAGACCACCGGCGCCCCGCCGGAGCCGCCGGAGCCGCCGGATGCCACCTCCGCCACCATGGCCACCGCGTCGGCCAGCTCGCCCGGGTCGGTGTCCGGTCCGACCACGATCTTCACCCAGGTGTCGACCCCGGCCGCTAGGGCCACGTCCAAAAAGCGCCGCTGCACCGCCGGGTCCACCTTCTCGCTGTCCACGCTGGGGAGTTTCACGTCCATGCTGATGAAGGTCAGCCAGCCGATGAGCTCCTCCAGGGCGCGCACCAGCGTGCCGTTGGTCTCGGCCATCAGCGGTATGCCGAGGCCGGTCAATTGCCGGAACAGACCCGCCAGTCGTTTGGACTGCATCAACGGTTCGCCGCCGGTGACACTGACCGAGTGGTGGGGCATCGCCCGCCACAGCCCGTCGACCGCCTCCACCACCGTCTCGACCGGCAGCGGGCTCTGGAGCACATCCCAGTCCCGGCGTCCGGGGGTCCGTTCGATCCGGCACGGCCCCGGCAGCTTCTCTAGCGCCTCGGGCTGGTCGCAGTAGGAGCAGCGGATGTTGCACCCCGTCATCCGCAAAAACACCTGCCGGGTGCCGACCAGTGCCCCTTCGCCCTGAATGGCGGAGAACACCTCGGAGACGAGCAGATCCGATGCCGACTCGGTGCCCATCACGGCGAGACCAGCGCAGGGTCGTCGACGCCGGCTTCGGCGAAGCCGCGGGCCCGTAGCCGGCAGGCGTCACACTCGCCGCAGGGCCGATCCTCTCCCTGGTAACAAGACCAGGTGAGGTGGAGGGGTGCGTGGTGGTCGATGCCCAGCCGCACGATGTCCGCCTTGGTCAATTCGATGAGCGGGGTCCGGATTTCGATCGGGTTGCCTTCGACGCCGCGCTTTTGACCGGTGGCCGCCACCCGGCGGAAGGCGTCAATGAACTCCGGACGGCAGTCCGGGTAGCCGGAGTAGTCGATGGCGTTCACCCCGATCCACACCGCATCGAGCCCGCGGGCCTCGGCCACCCCGAGCGCCACCGACAAGAAGATCGAGTTCCGGGCGGGCACGTAGGTGGCCGGGATGCCCTCTTCGATCCCACCTTTGGGGATCGCCTTCGAGGGATCGGTCAGGGCCGAGCCTCCCCAGGCCGAGGTGTCGAGGGAGACCACCAGGTGCTCGGCCCGGAACTGACCGGCGACGCCGGCGGCATGGTCCAACTCATTGCGATGCCGCTGGCCGTAGTCGAAGGTGAGAGCCAATGGCGGCACGCCCGACTCATCCTCGGCCAGCGCCATGCAGACGGTCGAGTCGAGCCCACCCGACAGGACCACCAGGTGTCTGGGAGTTTGGGTGGCTGGCACACCGCTGACGCTAACCGACCCATTTGACCCGCTTGGCGGTCGCTTTTACGCCCGCGTCGCGCATTGGCGCCATTAGGCTCTGGAGGAAATGACCGACGGCAATGGATCAGAACTACCGGGGGAATCGGACGGGGCCCGCCCGGCCACTCCGACGGGCGCATTCGGGCCGAACACCTGGCTGGTCGAGGACATGTACGACAGCTACCGGGCCGACCCCACCTCGGTCTCGGAGTCGTGGCGGGAGTTCTTTGCCGACTACCGCCCGGCGGTGCCCCCAGCTCCGAGCGCCCCGGCCGCGACTGCAACGGCAACGGCTGCGCCCCCGGCCCCGGCTGCGTCTCCCCTAGCCAAGGCCCCCGCCGCCGGTCCGCCCACTTCCAATGGCGCCGTCCCCGCCGAGAAGGCGATCCCCTTGCGGGGGGCGGCGGGCCGCATTGTCACCAATATGCAGGCCTCCCTCGAGGTCCCCACCGCCACCAGCGTGCGGGTGATCCCGTCCAAGCTGCTCGAGGTCAACCGCACCATCATCAACAACCAGCTGTTCCGGACAACCGGAGGCAAGGTCAGTTTCACCCACCTGATCGGCTACGCGGTGGTGAAGAGCCTGATGGCCGTCCCGGCCATGAACTCGAGTTTCGTCGCCGACGCCGATGGGAAGGGAACCCCGGGAGTCATCCGGCATGCCCACGTCGGTCTCGGACTCGCGGTGGACGTCGAGAAGTCCGACGGCTCGCGCACCCTGTTGGTGCCGTGCATCACCGATGCCGACACCCGGGACTTCCGCAGTTTCGTCGGTGCCTATGAGGACCTGGTCCGCAAGATCCACACCAACAAGATCGCTCCCGACGATTTCGCCGGCACCACCGTGACCCTGACCAACCCCGGCACCCTCGGCACCGTCCAGTCGGTGCCCCGGCTGATGCCGGGGCAGGGGGTCATCGTCGGGGTCGGGGCCCTCGGGGTCCCGGCCGGGTTCGAAGCCACCGACCCCCACACCCTCGCCGAGCTGGGGGTGGGAAAGACGGTCACCCTCACCTCCACCTACGACCACCGCATCATCCAGGGGGCGGAGTCGGGGTTGTTCCTCGCCCACATCTCCGAGTGCCTGATGGGCCAGCACGACTTCTACCGCGAGGTCTTCGAGGCGATGGACATCCCCTACGAGCCGGTCCGGTGGCAGAAGGACTCCAACGACACCGAGGACACCGTCGAGGGGATCCACGAGCGCCTGCTCAAGCAGGTGCACGTGCAGACCCTCATCAACATGTACCGGGTACGTGGCCATCTGATCGCCCACCTCGACCCGCTGGATGCCGAGCCGCCCGATCTCCACCCCGAGTTGGACCCGCTCCACTACGGCCTGACCATCTGGGACCTGCCCCGCCGGTACGTGGCCGACGGCCTGGCCGGCAAGGACACCGCCACCCTCGACGAGATCCTCCACACCCTGCGGAACGCCTACTGCCGGACGCTGGGCATCGAGTACATGCACATCCAGGACCTGGCCCAGAAGCGCTGGATCCAACAGCACGTCGAAGGGGTGTCGACCGAGCTCCCGGCCGACGTCCAGCGCCACACCCTCGATCGGCTGGGTTCGGCCGAGGTCTTCGAGCGGTTCCTCCACTCCCGCTACGTCGGGCAGAAGCGCTTCGGCCTCGAAGGCGCCGAGTCGGCCATCGTCCTCCTCGACACCATCCTCGACCAGGCGGTGACCGAGGGTCTCCACGAAGCGGTGATGGGCATGGCCCACCGGGGCCGGCTGAACGTGCTGGCCAACATCGTCGGTAAGTCCTACGGGGAGATCTTCGAAGAGTTCGAGGGAAACCTCGACCCCGAGTCGGTGCAGGGTTCCGGCGACGTCAAGTACCACAAGGGGGCGTCGGGAGTCTTCACTGGCCGCAACGGCGGCACCATCCCGGTGTCGATGGCCTCCAATCCCTCCCACCTCGAAGCCGTGGACCCGGTGGTGGTCGGCATGGTGCGGGCCAAGCAGGACGCCCTCGGTGGCGAGAAGGGAACCGGGCCGGAACTCGAGGACGGGACCGGCGACCCGTTCCCGGTGCTGCCGATCCTGCTGCACGGCGACGCGGCGTTCGCCGGGCAGGGCGTGGTGGCCGAGACCCTGAACCTCTCGGGCCTGTCCGGCTACCGCACCGGCGGCACCATTCACATCGTCATCAACAACCAGCTCGGTTTCACCACCGCCCCAGAAGCCGCCCGCACCTCGGTGTACCCGACCGACGTGGCCAAGATGGTCCAGGCCCCCATCTTCCATGTCAACGGGGACGATCCCGAAGCGTGTGTCCGGGCCGCCCGGCTGGCCTTCGGGTTCCGCCAGGCCTTCCACAAGGACGTGGTCATCGACATGGTCTGCTACCGGCGCCATGGCCACAACGAGGGCGACGACCCGAGCTACACCCAGCCGCTGATGTACGCCCTCATCGAGGCCAAGCGCTCGGTCCGGAAGCTCTACACCGAGTCGCTGGTGCGCCGGGGCGACATCACCCTCGAGGAGGCGGAGCACGCCCTCGACAACTTCTCGGCCCGGCTGCAGGCGGCGCTGGACGAGACCCGGGCCGAAGCCGAGTCCTCGGCCGGGGTGACGCCGGTCCTGCCGGTGTATTCGGTGCCCGACCTCTCGATCCCACCGGCGGCCACCGGGGTCGACTCCGCGGTGCTCAGCCGGCTGGCGACCACCGTCAGCACGGTGCCGGAAGGGTTCGTGGTCCATCCTAAACTCGCCCGCCAGTTCGAGGCCCGGGACAAGGTGGTGGCCGACGGGGAGGTTGACTGGGCCCTGGGCGAGGCCATGGCCTTCGGGTCGATGTTGCTGGAGGGCACCAACGTGCGCCTCACCGGTCAGGACACCCGCCGGGGCACCTTCTCGCAGCGCCATTCGGTGCTGGTGGACAACGTCACCGGGGCGGAGTACCTCCCGCTCGGCCAACTCGGGGGCGGTCGGTTCACCGTCCGGGACTCGCTGCTCTCCGAGTACGCCTGTGTCGGCTTCGAGTACGGCTACTCGGTGGTGGCGCCTTCGGACCTGGTGGCCTGGGAGGCCCAGTTCGGCGATTTCTGGAACGGCGCGGAGATCATCGTCGACAACTTCTTGGTGGCGGCTGAGGACAAGTGGGGCCAGCATTCCGGGTTGGTCCTGCTGCTGCCCCACGGGTACGAGGGCCAGGGGCCCGAGCATTCCTCCGCCCGGATCGAACGCTTCCTGTCGCTCTGTGCCCGGGGCAACATTCGGGTGGCCGAGCCCACCTCCGCCGCCCAGTACTTCCATCTGCTCCGGGCCCAGGTCCGGCTGGCCGTGCCCCGGCCGCTGGTGGTGTTCACTCCGAAATCGCTGCTGCGATCCCGTCAGGCCCGGTCGCCGGTCGGGGAGTTCACCACCGGGTCGTTCGCCGAGGTCCTCGACGATCCGATCACCGGCCGGGAGGGATTCGACCCGTCCGGGGTCACCCGGGTGGTGTTGTGCACCGGCAAGGTCGCCTACGACGCCATCGGACGTCGCGACGAAGTCGGCAAAGATGACGTCATCGTGGTGCGGGTCGAACAGCTCTACCCGTGGCCGGGGGCCGCCATCACCGGGATCCTGGAGCGCTACCCGAATGCCACCGAAGTGGTGTGGCTCCAGGAAGAGCCCGAGAACATGGGGGCGTGGAACTTCGTCCACGGGCGCCTCCACCGGCTGCTCCGCGATTCCCACTCGTTGTCCCACGTGAGCCGGGCGGAGTCGGCCAGCCCGGCTTCGGGCAGCGCCGGCCTCCACCGTTTGGAGCAAGAGGACCTGCTGGTCCGAGCCATCGGCTGATCGGGGGGGAGCTGGACACCGGCCCGTAACAGACTGATACACTTGTATCAGAACGAAACAGGGAAGGAGGCTCGTATGGCCGCAGACCGAGTAACCCGATTCGCTGCCGACCTGCTCGACTCGGCCGCTGTCGAAGGAGCACGCCATAGCCGGTCGGCTAAACAGCAGCTTGACCACTGGGCACGAGTTGGGCGAACCGTGTCGTCGTTCCACTCGACCGCTCGACGTCGGGTCGAAGCCACGTTGGCCGGATCGCTGGCCATGACAGAACTGCTCCCTGAGGAGCGCCTTGTCGCCAATGCCGAAGTGAATGCCGCGATTTCAGAACGCCTTCGCAGGGTGAACTACGGAGAGGTCCTCGCTGGAGAAGGCACCGCAACGGTTGCGTTGGACGACGATGGCCACTTGGTTCGATACGAACCTGACGGCACGACGACCCGTCTCGATTGACGCGTCCGAGCTGACCGCGAGGATCACACCTGAGACTCGATCTCGTCGCCGGACCCAATGGTGCCGGCAAATCGACGTTCATCCGGTTCACCCTTTTGCCGGTTCGACCGGGCGCTGTACTCGTCGATGCCGACCTCATCGCGGCTAGGCGCTGGCCGGGAGATCCAGAATCACATGCCTACGAGGCCTCCCGCATAGCGACGTCGACGCGGGCGAAGCTAATCGAGCGCCGCCAGCCGCTGATCGCGGAGACCGTGTTCTCGCACCCGTCAAAGCTCGACCTGATCCAGGATGCGGCCGCGGCCGGGTACTTCACGGCCTTACATGTCGTGATGGTCCCTGAGGATCTCGCGGTCGCTCGTGTTGCGGCGCGGGTTGCGGCCGGCGGCCACACCGTGCCCGAGAACAAAATTCGTGAGCGGCACCGCCGACTCTGGCCCCTCGTCGCGGCTGCAATTGCGCTGGCTGACGTCACAACGGTCTACGACAACTCACAGCGTGCCGGACCGGGAGAGGTCGCGCTGTTTGCCCACGGCTTCCCCCTCAACGATCCGGCATGGCCGGGGTGGACCTCCGATGTCCTCACCGCCCGTTGGCCACAGAGCGGACCCGGCTGACGCCCTCGGGGGTCAGACCAAAAAGTCGTGGGCCAGGGCCATCCACATCTCGGTGGACAACCGGAGGGACTCGATGTCGACCCGCTCGTCGATCCCGTGGAACATGGCGCCGTACTCCGCCGACCCGATGGCGGTGCTGTGCATCCCGAAGCCGTAGGCCACGCTGCCCAGCGCCCGGTGGTAGCGGGCATCAGTGGCCCCGGCGGTGAGGAACGGGATGTTCTTGGCTCCCGGGTAGAACCCCTCGCTCACCCGCTGCAGCGCGTCCCACAACGGGGTGTCGATCGGCGACGCGGTGGAGGGATCGGCGTGGCGGAAGGAGACCTCGACGCAGTCGGCCAGATCGCCGATCGCCTCGTCGACCATGGCCCGGACTTCGGTGACGTCCCAACCCGGGAGGGCCCGGATGTCGATCTGCATCTCGACCCGGTCGGGGATCACGTTGATCTTGGTGCCGGCATCCATCACGGTGGGGGCCATGGTGGTGTGGGTACAGGCGTGGGCCTGGCGGGCCAGCCCCAGCTTCGGCAGGTTGTCGCAGAAGGCATCGATCTGGTCGGGGTCGAGGAGCGGCTCGGCCAGGTCGGGCGGGTATCCGAGGCCGTCGACGAACCGGCGCCAGATCTCGTGCATCTCCGCCTGGGGGCGGTACTCGTCGATGCGGCGGACGATCTCCGCCGCCTTCACCAGCGCGTTGTCGGTGCGGAGGGGTTGGGAGGCGTGGCCGGGAACCCCCTTCACGGTGAGGATGCACCAGAAGATGCCCTTCTCGCCCACGATGACCGGGAGCCGGGTGCCACCGTCGGCGCCGACCGTCGGGAAGCCCCCGGACTCGGTGATCACATAGTCGCTGTTGACCTCGTCGGCCTGGTGCTCGCACAGCCACTTGGCCCCGTGGATCCCGGTCCCCTCCTCGTCGGCCACCGCCACATAGGTGAGGTCGCCGGCCGGCCGGAACCCGTCCTTGGCCAGGTGGCGGAGACTGGTGGCCATGGTGGCGGTGAGGTTCAACATGTCGATGGCGCCCCGGCCCCAGACCTCGCCATCGATCAACTCGCCGCCGAAGGGATCGTGCCGCCAGTCCTCCCCGTTGGCCGGGACCACGTCGGTGTGGCCCAACAAGGTGAGGGAAGGGGCGGAGGGATCGGTGCCATGGATCTTGGCCACCAGCGAGGTGCGGCCGGTGAGGGGCTCGTAGGTCTCCATCTCCACTCCGGAACCCTCGAGGTAGGTGGCGAGCAGGTCGGCGCTGCGTTCTTCCTGGCCCGATGCCGGGGTGCCGTCGTTCACACATTCGTTGCGGATGAGGTGCTGGAGCAGGTCGGTCGCTTCGCCGGCGAGGGCGCCTTCATTGGTCACCTTGGTATCGTAGGTCAGCTCCGTCGGCGAGAACCCGGGCGGGTTCGAATTCCGCTTCGGGGTGGGCGAACGGTTCGACGAGCCGGAACTACGGCCGGAGTTGGACCACGGTGGATGGCGGACTCCGGCCCGGTTTGAGTACGGACCCACTCGACGTAAGCGGGGCTGGCATGGTCGATGGAGATGGCCAGGATGCAGGGCACCTCGTAGGGATGGTCGTGTTCGATGCGCTCGATGAGTTCGGGCACCAGTTCGGTCCGGGTGTGGAGAGCGACTCGAACCTCGGTGGTGTCTTCGATGTCGCCCTGCCAGCGGTAGATGGAGCGGATGGGGGCGAAGTGCTGGGCACAGGCGCAGAGGCGTTCCTCGATCAGCATTCGGGTGAAATCGGCCAACCAGACGGGGTCGTCGCCGGTGACGATGACTTCGGAGATGCCACTGGTCATGGTTACGTCGGAGATGCCACTGGACATGAGATCGTGATCCCCTTTCTTGTTCAGACAACCCGTTGGCCGTCCCTGAGGATCTCGAACTGCCGGTCGGGTGCATCGGCGTTGACCCGCGCCGGAGCTCGGCCGCCGCCGGGCTGGAGGATCGCGGCGCCGTCGGGGGCGTACTGGACGATGTAGGCCTTGCGGACCCCGTCGGTGTGATTGGGGCCGGTGCAGTGCGGGGTGAGGGAGGAGAAGACCACCATGCCGCCGGCACCCACCGGCGCCGGCACCGGGTCGGGTGGATGGTCGAGGCAGACCAGGCCGGTCTCGGTCGACTGGTGCTGCAGGGTTCCCATCCGGTGGATTCCGGGGACCACCCACGGGCAACCGTTGTCCTCGGTGGCGTCGGTCAGGGCGATCCAGCAGGTGAGGTACTGCTGGGGTTCGAGGAACGCGTAGCCGTTGTCCTGGTGCCAGGGGAACGAGGCGTTGGTGTCGGGCTTCTTGTAGACGGCCTGGTCCCAGTAGAGACGGACGTCGGGTCCGATGAGGTCGGCGCAGAGGTCGAAGAGTGGCGCTTCGGATACGAAGGAGCGCAGGCGTTCGGAACGGGTGACCAGATGGGTGGTGAAGGTGATCTCGTCGGCTCGGGCGATGAAGGCTCTTCCGCCTTCGAGCCGGCGGAGCTGTTCTTCGAGTTCCCGTTCGAAGGGATCGATCTCGGCCAGAAGTTCGTCCACGGTGTCGGCATGGAGGGCGTCCTCGAGCACGAAGAATCCATCGTTCTCGTAGCTCGCCGCCTGCTCGGCCGTGATCGTCGCGAAAGGCGGATCGAGCGGCGTCCACTCGAAGTCGTGGTTCAGGGGGTGGCGGGAGGGTTCCATGCGAATCATCAGGTCTCGAAGTTCATTGCCGATTGATGGGTCGGATACCAAGGGTATGCCTTGGTACTGGCATACTCACATGCATGAGAGCAACGGTTGACGAGGCAGGTCGCGTGGTCATTCCCAAACCATTGTGCGACCGTCTTGGGCTCCTTCCAGGAGAGGTCGAGGTTGTCGCCGATGAGACGGGCATCCACATCGAGCCGATCATCACTGACGAAATCGAGGAAGAATCCGGTCGATGGCTGGTCATCGGTGCAAGTGGCGTGCGGGTTGACGACGAAATGGTTCGCTCGCGCCGGCTCGCCGACTCCCGGTAAAAGGTTGCCGATCAAGCGAACCGGAACTCATTCCCGGTTGAGCCGGTGGAACATCGGTTTCTGGGACTTGAACAGCGCCGGGAACTCGGCATACAGGCGGTCGTAGACGGCTCGGTGCCGGTCATCGGGTGAATACGTCGCCTTCAGCTTCACCAGCCGGTTGACCTGGTCGGGCTCGATCGCCCCGAGGGCGATGGCGGCGAACAGGGCGGCACCCCGGAGGTTGGCGAAGGTCGGATCGGCCACCTGTTCGACGGTCCGGTCGAGCACATCGGCATGGATCTGGCACCAGAGGTCGGAGTTGGCTCCCCCGCCGATGATCCGGATCGGATCGAGCCGGCGACCGACGAGCTCCTCGACCGCCTCGAACAGCCAGCGCGAGTTGTAGGCCACCCCCTCCAGCACCGCCCGCACCAGGTGGGCCTGGGTGGTGGCCAACGACAGGTTGTGGAACCCGCCCCGGGCGGCGTGGTCGTCGACCGGCGACCGCTCCCCGGCCAGCCACGGGGTGAACAGCACCTCACCACTCCCGGCCGGGGCGGTGGCGGCCAGCGCGGTCAGCCGGTCGTAGTCCGGGGCCCGGCTTCCGGTCGGCCCGTCGGCGGGGGAGAGCACGTTCTCGGCCAGCCATTGCAGGCAGGCGCCTCCCGTCTCGTGGTTGTTGGCGATGAGGTAGTGGTAGGGAGTGAGGCCGGGAACCGTGGCGATCTGCCGGATGGCGTCGGTCTTCTTGGCCGGCACCGGACAGGAGATCCACGAGGTGGTGCTGATGGCCAGGTGGGTCTGGAAGTCGGCGGCGGTGCCCGCCCCGACCGCCGCCGAGTGGAGATCAGGGGTCCCGGTCACCACCTTGACCCCGGGCGGGAGGCCGATCTCGGCGGCGACCTCGGGGCGGACCTCGCCGATCACCGAGCCGGTGGCCACCAGCGGGGGCAGCTTGTCGGCCGGCACCCCGGCCGCCCGGACCAGCACCGGGTCGTAGTCGAGATGATCGAGCCGACGGTTGTCGGTGAGCCAGGCGGCGGCCATCGAGGCGTGGGAGGCGGCAGCGATGCCGGTGAACCGCATCGACAGGTAGTCGACCGGCTCGAGGTACCAGCGAGCCGCGGCCGCCACCTCGGGTTGGTCGTGCTCGAGATGGAGGATGTGCCCGATGGGGTCGGCCCCCGAGGTCGACGGCGCCCCCCCGGTACGTCGGATCCACCGGGCGATCGACACCGGGGAGTAGCCGGCCACCGGCCCGCCGATCGCCCGCCGGGTATGGGCCCCGCCGCGGGTGTCCATCCACATCACGCAGCCACCCACCGGGTGGCCGTGGGCATCGACGGGAATGGTGCTGGCCCACTGCCCGGTGCAGGACACCGCCACGATCCGGTCGGGGGAGACGGCCCCCGCCCCGATGCCCCGGCGGGCCGCCTCGACGATGAGGCGCCACCAGAGCTCGGCATCCTGGCTGACCCCGCCATTGGGGAGATGGTCGGTGCCCACCGGGATGAACTCGTTCCAGGCCACCACCCCGTCGAGGGAGACGAGGCCGACCTTGGGCCCGCCGGTGCCGATGTCGACCGCCAGCACGAAGCGCGGGCCGAGGGGGCGCGGGTCGGGCATCCCGTCAAGCTACGCGACGATCGAAATGGCCGCCGACCCGCAATTGAGGTACGTTCACGGTGCCCTGGTCGTAGGCCGGGGTGATGCAAGCCAGCGAAGACCGGTGAGATTCCGGCGCTGTCCCGCAACGGTAATGCCCCGAGAGTTGGGGTTAGCCCGGGCGCCTGTCTTGTATGCACGAAACCTGTCCTCGGAGGAAGGGCGGTTCGTTGGATTGCCTCTTTCGGGCAGCGCAGCGGACGCACTTCGTCCTCCGCGCACCTGATGGAGGATGATCATGAACAAGCACACCACTCGACGCCTGCTGGCCGCGGCCGTCGTCATTCCCGTAGTCCTGGCCCTCGGATGCACGTCGAGTCCCACCGCCGCGCCGGCGGCGACCAACACGTCATACCCGATGGTGATCCATGCGGCCAATGGCAAGGTCACCATCACCCACCGGCCCACCGCCATCGTCTCGCTGACACCGACCGGCACCGAGATGCTCTATGCCATCGGGGCCGGATCCCAGGTGAAGGCGGTGGACAAGAACTCCGACTATCCGGCCGGGGCGCCGATGACCAGCCTCGACGGAAACAGTCCTAACGTCGAGGCCATCGTCAACTACAAGCCGGACCTGGTGGTGGTGTCCGAAGATTCGGCCGGGTTCCAGCAGCAGTTGAGCGCGCTGGGCATCCCGGTGCTGGAGGATCCGGCCGCCAATACCCTGGCCCAGTCCTATCAGCAGTATGTCCAACTCGGGCAGGCCACCGGGCATGTGGCCGCGGCCCAGACCGAGGTGGCCCACGTCAAAGCCCAGATCGCCCAAGTGGTGGCGGCCACCCCCAAGCCGACCGGCTCGGAGTCCTACTACTACGAGCTGGACCAGACCTACTTCACCGCCACCTCGTCCACCTTCATCGGTAATGTGTTCAGCTTGCTGGGGCTCAAGAACATCGCCGATGCCTCCGCCGACGCCGCCAGCAGCGGGGGCTATCCGCAACTCAACGCCGAGTACATCCTCAAGGCCAACCCCACCTACATCTTCCTGGCCGACACCATCTGCTGCGCCCAGAACGCCGCCACCGTGGGGGCCCGGCCGGGCTGGTCGACGCTGTCGGCGGTGACCAACCACCGGATCGTCCTGCTCAACGACGACATCGCCTCGAGGTGGGGCCCGCGGGTGGTCACCCTGCTGAAGGACGTGGCCACCACCGTCGAGGCCCAGCGGCGGGCACCGGCGACATGACGGCAACCCTGCCCGACCGGGTGACCGGCGACCCGGTCGTCGCCGAGGCGCCGGAGACCTCCTCGCGGGTGTCGGTCAGGGTTCCGATTCTGGTGGCCACCGGTGTCCTGCTGGTCGCCGCCCTCCTGGGGATCTCCATCGGCCCGGCCGGCGTGTCGGTGTCCGACACCCTCGGCTCGCTGCTGGTGCACCTTCCGCTGCTCCACTTCCACACCCAGGCATCCCACCTCGATCAGGCCATCGTCTGGCAGATCCGGCTGCCCCGGGTGGTGCTGGCCGGGCTGGTCGGCGCGATGTTGGCCGCCGGCGGCGCCTCCTACCAAGGGGTGTTCCGCAACCCGTTGGCCGATCCCTATCTGCTGGGGGTGGCGGCCGGCGCCGGGTTGGGCGCCACCATCGTCATCGTGTCCGGCCCCGGCCTGTCCCAGCTGTTGCCGGTGGCGGCGTTCGTCGGGGGCGTCGGGGCGGTGGTGTTGACCTACCTGGTCGGGGCCAACACCGGCGGTCGGGCGTCGGGCCCGTCCATCCTGCTGGCCGGGGTGGCGGTGGCCGCCCTGCTCACCGCCATCCAGACCTACCTCCAACAGCGGAACGCCCAGGACCTTCAGCAGGTCTACACCTGGATCCTCGGCCGGCTGACGGTGGCGTCGTGGTCCGACGTGGTGCTCATCCTCCCCTACGTGGGGGTCAGCGCCGTCGTCCTCCTGGCCCACCGGCGGATGCTCGACGTCCTCCGGGTCGGCGAGGACGAAGCCGGAAGCCTGGGGGTCGACCCGGCCCGGGTGCGGCTGATCGTGGTGGCCGCCGCCACCCTGGGCACCGCGGCGGCGGTGTCGGTCAGCGGCCTCATCGGCTTCGTCGGGATCATCGCCCCGCACGCCGTCCGGCTGGCCACCAACTCCAGCTACCGGGTGGTGATGCCGGTGTCGATGATCGGCGGGGCGGCGTTCCTGATCTTGGCCGATCTGGCCGCCCGGACCGTCCAGGCTCCCGACGAGATCCCCATCGGGGTGGTCACCGCCGTGGTCGGCGCCCCGTTCTTCCTGTTCGTCCTCCGCTCCAAGCGGGCCCGGCAGGGGGTGCTGTAGATGCGGGCGGGATCCGACCCCGGGCCGATGATCGACCTCGACCGGCTCAGCGTCCACTTCGGCCCGGTGGTCGCCCTCGACCGGGCGGACCTGACCGTGGCCCGGGGCGAATGGGTGGGGTTGATCGGGGCCAACGGCGCGGGGAAGACGACCCTGCTCCGATCCCTCGCCCATCTCGAAGCCCATCAGGGCACGGTGCTGGTCGACGGCTGTGCCACCGCCGCGCTGTCGCGCCGGCGCCGGGCCCGGCTGGTGGCCTACGTGCCCCAGCAGCCCGACCTCCCCCACGACATGGCGGTGATCGACTACACCCTGCTCGGACGCACCCCGCACATCGGGTACTTCGGGGTCGAGACCGCCGAGGACATCCGGCACTGCCATGATCTGCTCGACCGCCTCGGGTTGGACGGCATGGCCGACCGGCACCTGGCCACGCTGTCGGGCGGCGAGCTCCAGCGGGTGGTCCTGGCCCGGGCCCTGGCCCAGGACGCGCCGGTGCTGCTGCTCGACGAGCCGACCAGCGCCCTCGACCTCGGCCGGCGGGTCGACGCCCTGGAGCTGGTGGACGATGTCCGCCGGGAGCGGGGGCTGACCGTGCTCAGCGCCATGCACGACCTGACGCTGGCCGCCCAGTTCGCCGATCGCCTGGTGCTGCTGTCCGGGGGGCAGGTGGTGGCCGACGGACCCCCGGCGGAGGTCCTGGACGAGAAACTGCTGACCCGGCACTTCGGCGGGTCGGTCCAGGTCATCGTGACCGACGACGACGAGCTGGTGGTGGTGCCCCGCCGGAGCCGGCCGACAAGGAGGATGTCATGCCAGATCGCCTAGTGCCGTTGCCCGACCACACCGAGCCGGAGACCCCGCCGGTCCGGGTGAAGTCCCAGGTACTGCTCAACACCGGGGATGGCAAGGGGAAGTCGTCGGCCGCCTTCGGGGTGATGGGGCGGGCCTGGGCCCGGGGGTGGACGGTGGGGGTCGTCCAGTTCGTCAAGGGCGGGAAGTGGAAGGTGGGCGAGAAGAAACTGGCCGAGCACCTGGGGATCGAGTGGCAGACGTTGGGCGACGGGTTCACCTGGGAGTCGACCGACCTCGACGAGACCGAGGCCAAGGGCCGGCACGCCTGGGAGGTGGCCCGGGAGAAGCTGGCCTCGGGTCGCTACGACATGCTCATCTTCGACGAGGTGACCTATGCCGTCTCTTATGGCTGGGTCCCGGTGGCCGACGTCGTCGAGGCGGTGGTCAACCGGTCACCGGCCACCAACGTGGTGATGACCGGCCGTCACGCCCCGGCCGAGCTCATCGAGATCGCCGACACCGTCACCGAGATGACCATGGTCAAGCACGCCTACCAACGCGGGATCCGGGCGGTCAAGGGAATCGAGTATTGACCACCTCCGAGCTGCGCGCCGCCGACGCCGCCGGCACCACCCTGCCGGTGATGGTCTGGCGGCTGGCGGTCCCGTGGCTGGCCGCCTCCACCGCCTCGGTGGGCGGGGGTCTCGGGCGACGGAACTGGGTGGTCAACGCCCAGGTGATCGCCGACTACGGCCGGTGCGACCCCGAAGACCACGTCGCCGACCTGGCCACCGAGCTCGGCCTGGCGGGTCCGGGAGTGGGGATGCTGACCGCCGCCGACGTCACCGGCGCCCGCCGGACGGTCGACCACGGCGTGGAGGTAGAGGCGACCGTGGGGGTCACCCATCCGACCTGGGCGGCCGAAACCGGGGACCGGGTCGATCCACCCCGCCCGCCGGGGACCATCAACGTGGTCGCCTTCGTCCCCGAGCGCTTGTCGGACGCCGCCCTCCTCAATGCGCTGTGCACCGCCACCGAGGCCAAGACCCAGGCCCTGTTGGAGGCGGGTGTCCCCGGTACCGGGACCGCCTCCGACGCGCTCTGCATCCTGTGCCCGGCCGACGGGCCGACCCACCGGTTCGGAGGCCCGCGCTCGACCTGGGGGGCCCGGCTGGCCCGGGCCGTGCATACCGCGGTCGCCGAGGGTTGCCCGGGGGTTGGCCGGTGATCGTCCTGGTCCTCGGGGGGGCCCGCTCGGGCAAGTCCGCCTTCGCCGAACGGTTGGCGGCCGGGTTGCCCGAGCCGGTGACCTACGTCGCCACCCTCGAGGTCGGGGACGACCCGGAGTTGGCCGACCGGGTGGCCACCCACCGGCAGCGTCGACCCGCCGGCTGGTCGACGGTTGAACCCGGCGCCGGGCTCCCCGACGCGCTGGCGCAACTGGGCGGAACCGCGCTGGTGGATTCCCTCGGGCCCTGGCTGGCCGGGCTGGCCGGCATGGCCGCCGATCCCGAACCGCTGTGCTCCGCCCTCGCCCGGCGCGCCGGCGACACCGTGGTGGTGTCGGAAGAGGTGGGGCTCGGGGTCCATCCGTCCTCGGAGGCGGGACGCCAGTTCCGGGACAGCCTGGGCACCCTCAACCAGGCGGTGGCGGCGGTGGCCGACCGGGTGGTGCTGGTGGTGGCGGGTCGCGCCCTCACCCTCCATCCGCCGGAAGCCATCTGATGCGCCGGGCCATCGCCTTCCTCACCCCCTTCGGCCCGTCGGCGGCGCCGACGTCGACCACCTTCGGCTGGTTCCCGTTGGTCGGCGCCGCTATCGGCCTGCTCATCGGCGGGGTGTGGTGGGCAGCGGACCGGGCCTGGAACCCGGTGGCGGCGGCGGCGGTGACCGTCATCGCCGACATCGCTGTCACCGGCTACCTGCACCTCGACGGGCTGGCCGACAGTGCCGACGGTCTCCTCCCGCCGCTGGCCCGGTCGCGGCGCCTCGAGGTGATGAGCGACCCGGCGGTCGGGGCCTTCGGTGCCGTCACGGTGATGGCGGTGTTGCTGTTGCGCTTCGGCGCCCTGGCCTCGAGGCCGGCGGTGCCGCTGGTGGTGGCCGGGCTGTGGTGCGGCTCGCGCACCTCGATGGTGGCCATCGCCCGGACCCTCGCCTACGCCCGGCCGGACGGCGGATTGGTCACCGCCTTCGTCCCGCCGCCGATCGGATCTCCGGGGCCGTCGGTCCGGCGTTGGACCGCCGGCGCGGTGGTCACGGTCGTGGCAGGCGTGGCGCTGGCGCTGGTGTTGGCCGCCATCGGCGACCGGGTCCGAGGGTTGGAAGCGGTCGGTGCCGAGGCGGTGGCGGTGGCGGTGGTGGCTTGGCTGGCCCAGCGCCGGATCGGCGGGTTCACCGGCGACGTCTTGGGGGCGGCCGGGGTGGTGGGGGAGACGGTCGGGCTCCTGGTGCTGGCGGCCCGATGACCTCCCGCCGCCGGACCCGGCTGCCCCGACCGTTGGCCGCCGCCGCCGGGGTGATGCTCGACCGGGTGACCCACGAGCCCCCGGGGGCAGTACACCCGGTGGTCCTGTTCGGCCGGGCCATGACCGGGATCGAGCGACGGCTGTATGGCGATAACCGCACCGCCGGGGTGGTCCACGCCGCCACCGGTGCCGCTCTCGGGGTCGCCAGCGGAGCCGCGCTGGGGTCCACCTCGCTGGCCACCGGGCTGGCGGTGGCGGGCCGGGCCCTGGCCGATGCCGCCGGTGACATCGGACACTGGCTGGAAGTCGGGGACCTGGATGAGGCCCGGTCCCGGCTGCCGTCCTTGGTAGGGCGCGATCCGGCCGGGCTGGATGCCAAGCAGATGGCCCGGGCGGTGGTCGAATCGGTGGCCGAGAACACCGTGGACGGAGTGGTCGGGCCGGCGCTGTGGGGGGCGGTGGCCGGGGCCCCCGGGGCGCTCGGGTTCCGCGCCGTGAATACGCTGGACTCGATGGTCGGTCATCGCTCTCCGCGCTACTCCAACTACGGATGGGCCAGCGCCCGGGCCGACGATGTCATCGCCTTCCTCCCCGCCCGGCTGACCGCCATGCTGGTGGGTCTGGTCCGACCGGCGGCGGCCGGGGAGATCTGGCGGGCGGCGCGGACCCAAGCCCCGGCCCACCCGTCGCCGAACTCCGGGGTGGCCGAGGCGGCGTTCGCCGCCGCCCTCGGCCTCCGGCTCGGGGGCCTCAGCCGCTACGGGGGCCGGGCCGAGCTCCGCCCCCCACTCGGGACCGGGCGGGCGGCGGAGCCGGCCGACATCGCCCGGGCGGTGAAGCTGTCCCTGGATGTCGGCACCGGGATGGCGGTCGGGCTCGGGGCCATCGGGGCCTGGCAGTGGCGGCGGGGGTCTCGGTGAGTCGGACCCTCCCGTCGATCGCCCTCCCGAGCCCCGGCGCCCACGGGGGAGACGGCGCGGTGCTGGCCGCTGCCCTCGGCCTGGATCCCGACGCCGTCCTCGACCTCTCGCTGTCCCTGAACCCGGTCGCCCCCGACCCGGTCCCGGTGCTGTCCCGTTACCTGCCCGCCATCGGCCGGTACCCGGACCCGGCGGCGGCCGCCGCGGCGCTGGCGGCGGCCATGGGTGTCGACCGGGACCGGCTGCTGCTGACCAACGGGGGGGCCGAGGCCATCGCGCTGGTCGCCGCCGAGCTGGGCGGCGGGGTGACCGAGCCGGAGTTCTCCCTCCACCCGCGAGGCACCGGTCGGCGTTGGCGGTCGAATCCTCACAACCCGACCGGGCGGTTGGCCCCCCCGGGCGAGATCGCCGACGTCTGGGATGAGGCCTTCTTCCCACTGGCCACCGGGGCGTGGACCCGGGGCGATGCCGGCGCGGTGGTGGTCGGCTCGCTGACCAAGCTGCTGGCCTGCCCCGGTCTCCGGCTGGGCTATGTGTTGGCCGATCCCGAGTTGATCGACGCCTGCCGACGCCGCCAACCGGCATGGTCCGTGAACGGCCTGGCCAGCGCGGCGCTGCCTGAGCTCCTCGACGCCGTCGACCTCCGCGGCTGGGCGCGGCGGGTAGCCGGGCTCCGGGCCGAGTTGATCTCCGAGCTGGAGGCCCACGGTCTCCGCACCCGGCCGTCCGATGCCAACTGGGTCCTGGTCGACCGGGCCGGATTGCGGGAGCTCCTCGCCCCCCAGGCCATCGCGGTGCGCGACTGTGCGAACTTCGGCCTCCCCGGGGTGAACCGGGTGGCGGTGCCCGACGCCGACGGCCTCAGCCGCCTGTCCGCCGCCCTGGGTCGGATCCATCTGGCTCCGGAGCCGGAACGGTGAGTTGGCCGCGGCCCGTCCCGGTGGTCGGCGACCTCACCTCGGCTGCCCAGCGCGCCGCCGATCCGGGCGGATGGGCGTTCCGGTCGGAGCAGCGCGACGCGCTCTACGCCATCCTGGCCAGCCGCCGGGACATCCGGCGATTCCGACCCGACCGGATCGAGCCCGACATCATCCAGCGGATTTTGGAGGCGGCCCATGCCGCCCCGTCGGTGGGCCATTCGCAACCCTGGCGGTTCGTGGTGGTCACCGAGCCGGGGACCCGCGAGCAGGCGGCATCGATGGCCGACCGCGAGCGCCACCGCCAGGCGTCGGGTCTGGAGGAGGAGGCCGAGCGCCAGATGTTGGATCTCCAGCTGGACGGCATTCGCGAAGCCCCGATCGGGCTGGTGGTGGGCTGTGACCGCCGGGCCCGGGCCGCCGGGGTGCTCGGCCGGGCCACCTACGTCGATGCCGATCTGTGGTCATGCGCCTGCGCCATCGAGAACCTGTGGTTGGCGGCCCGGGCCGAGGGTCTCGGGGTCGGATGGGTCACCCTGTTCCGACCCGAGGAGCTGGCGTCGCTGCTCGGGCTGCCCGACGGGGTCGAGACGCTGGGTTGGTTGTGCATCGGCTGGCCCGACGAGCGCCCGCCGGAGCCCGGGCTCGAGCGGGCCGGCTGGTCGCAGCGACAGCCTCTCGACGAGGTGGTCATCCACGAGCGCTGGCCTACCGACGGCCCGCACGCCCCGGCCTCCAGGTTGCGGGCCCCGGAACCGTCGGCGGTGGTGTCGGCCCGGGACGACGCCCACCGACTGCTGACCCCGCCCGGTTCGCTCGGCGTTCTCGATCGGGCGCTCGAACGTCTCGATGCGCTGGGTATCGATGGGGCAGAACCGGTGCAGGCGGTCATCGCCGCTGCCGACCACCCGGTGTGGGGCCGAGGGATCTCGACCTTCGCGGCGTCGGTGACCCGGGAGATCCTGGAGGCGACCCTGGCCGGCGAGTCCCTGGGAGCGACGACGGCGCGAGCTACCGGGGCGGAGTTGCTGGTCATCGACGCCGGGGTCGACGGTGACCCGGTACCCGGGGCGACTGCGCGGCGGCCACGCGACCCCCGCGGCGACCTGGCCTCCTCCGACGCGCTGTCCGCCGCCGACGTCGATTTGCTCCTGGGCGGGGGCCGGCAACTCGGGAAGGGGTTCACCGGCCGGATCGTGGTGGTGGGGGAGATCGGGATCGGCAACACCACGGTGGCGGCGGCATTGGCCGCCGGCCAACTGGGTCTGGCGGCGTCGGAGGTGGTCGGACTCGGCGCCGGCGGGGATTCGGGGACCCTGGAGCGCAAGCGCTCGACCATCGAGGCGGCGCTGTCCCGGGTCCGGCGAGCGGAGGGCCACCGGTTGACCGACCCGTTGCCGACGATGGCGGGGCTCGGAGGTCCGGAGATGGCGGTGCTGGCCGGCATCATCCTCGGCGCCGTCGAGGGGGGGTCGCTGGTCGTCCTCGACGGTCTGGCCACCTCGGTGGCGGCCGTCACCGCCGTCCAGATCGAGCCGGCGACGGCCTTCCAGCTGGTGGCCGGGCAGCGGAGCCGGGAGCGGGTGCACCATCTGGTCCTCGCCCACCTCGGTCTCGAGCCCCTCCTCGACCTCCGATTCCGGGCCGGCGAGGGCGTCGGAGCCCTGCTGGCCGCCCAGATGCTGGTGACCGCGGCCCGGGCCCGGGGCTCGGCCGCCCGGGTCGACGACACCGAGGCCGGCGACCCCAGCACCTGGGCCTAAGGCCCGCCGGACCCCGGTCGGGGGCACCGGCATCGCCGGAGAGGTTTGCCCCAAGTGGTTGACTAGGGCAGACATGCCGGCAAAGACCCCTACCCGTAGACGCATCATCGTCGACGGCTCCAATATCGCCACCGAAGGCCGGAGCCTCCCGAGCCTGGCCCAGCTGGACGAGGCCATCCAGACGTTCCTGGACGAATACGGCGGGTTCACCACCGCCGACGTGACCGTGGTGGTCGACGCCTCGTTCGGCCACCGGATCGATCCATCCGAGCGGCCGGCCTTCGAAGAAGCCATCCTCCACGGGGAGATGGTCACGCCCCCAGCCGGGGCCATCGGTCGGGGGGACGGGTTCATTCTCAGGATCGCGGAGAAGTCGGGGGCGTTGGTCCTGTCCAACGACTCCTTCCAGGAGTTCCACGCCGAGCGTCCCTGGCTGTTCGACGAAGGGCGTCTGATCGGCGGCAAGCCGGTACCCGGGGTCGGATGGGTCTTCACCCCTCGCACCCCGGTGCGGGGCCCGAAGAGCCGGTCGGTGACCAGCCAGTCGCGCCGCGACGCCAAGGCGGGGGCGGCCGCCGACGGGGCGTCGGAGCTCGGCAACGGGGTGGAGCCGGCGCGGGCCAAGGCGGGCAAGGGCGGCAAGGCGGCCAAGGCAACCAAGGCAACCAAGGCAACCAAGGCGAGCAGTAACTCCAACTCCAGCAAAGCCGCCAAAGCGGCCAAGGCAGGCAAGTCCGGCAAGTCCGGCAAGGCCGGCAAGGCCGGCAAGGCAGCCAAGTCGACCAAGGGGACCGAACCCGCTACCGCGACCAAAGCGGCCAAGGCCGGCAAGACGGCCAAGGCGGCGAAGACCACCAAAGCCGCCAAAGCCGCCAAGTCGGGGGAGACGACCAGGGCGGCGAAATCGAGCAAGGCAGCCAAGCCGGCCAAAACCGGGAAGCGGGGGGCCGACTCCGGTGCTCCGGGAAAGGCGGCCAAGGCCACCCGCTCCGCCAACGGCCGTCAGCCGGGGTCGGAGCTATCGGGGCCGGCCCTCAACGACCCGATGGTGTTCCTCACCTTCGTGGCCGACCATCCGATCGGCAGCCGTTTCGACGGAACGGTGGTGTCGTTCACCTCCCACGGCGCTCACGTCGACGTGGGCGACATGCGCGCCCATATCCCGCTCGCCGGCCTCGGCAATCCGCCCCCCAACAAGGCGCGGGACGTCCTGAGCAAGGGGGAGACCCGCCAATTCGAGCTGGTGTCGTTGGACGCCGGACGCCGCCGGGCCGCCCTCAAGCTCCCCGACATTAAGAGCTGAAACACGAAGCGTCGGGGCCGGCTCACCACCCGATATTGTCAACGGTCGTGCGAGCCGACGACTACCTGCCCCATCGGCCTCCGTTCCTGTTCATCAGCGAGCTCACCTCGGTCGAGCCCGGGCAGTCGGCTACCGGCTCCTGGCATCTGACCGGCGAGGAGGCGTTCTTCGCCGGGCATTTCCCCGGGCGCCCCACCTTGCCGGGGGTGCTGATGGTCGAAGCCCTGGCCCAACTGGGGGGCGTGGCGGTGCTGGCCGACGAGCGGTTCGCCGGCAAGCTCCCGCTGTTCGGCGGGATCGAGAAGGCCAGGTTCCGGCGACAGGTGGTTCCCGGTGAGGTGCTCGATCTCGAAGTGACCCTCGGCCGGATGTCGGCCCGGGCCGGTCGAGGCTCGGGTCGGGCCAGCGTGGGTGGCGAGCTGGCCTGTGCCGCCGACCTGCTGTTCGTCCTGGTCGACAGCGCGGCGAGCTGAAACGTGCGCATCGCCACCTGGAACGTGAATTCCCTGCCCGTCCGGCTCCCCCGGGTGGAGGAGTGGATCGAGTACGCCCAACCCGACGTGCTCTGCATGCAGGAGACCAAGCAGGCCGACGCCGCCTTCCCCCACGGGGCGTTCGCCACCCTCGGTTACGAGACCGCCCATCATGGCGACGGACGGTGGAACGGCGTCGCCCTGGTCAGCCGGGTCGGGCTGGAGAACGTCGGCATCGGCCTCAACTCGGATGACGACGAGTCCGGCTCCCGGCTCATCGCCGCCGACTGCGGCGGGGTGCGGGTCCACTCGGTCTACGTGCCCAACGGCCGCAGCTTGGACAACGACCAGTACCCGGTCAAGTTGGAGTGGCTGGCCCGGCTGCGCCAGCTGCTGGCTGACACCTGTTCCCCGGACGATCCGGTGGCGGTCTGCGGCGACTTCAACGTCGCCCCCGAGGACCGGGACCTGTGGGATCCGGCCGCGTTCGTGGGAGAAACCCACGTGAGCCCGCCGGAGCGCGAGGCGCTGACCAAGCTCGAGGAGTGGGGCCTGGTCGACGTGTTCCGCCAGCTGTACGACGCTGACGAGCTGTTCAGCTGGTGGGATTACCGGGCGGGGAACTTCCACAAGCACAAGGGGATGCGGATCGACCTGGTGTTGATGACCAAGGTGTTGGCCGACCGGGCCCGCTACGGCCTCATTGACCGCAACGCCCGCAAGGGGCAGAAACCCTCCGACCACGCCCCGCTGTTCATCGACGTGGACGTCGACGGAACGGCGAAACGGGCGACGGGTGGTCTGTCTCTCATCGAGGCGTCGAAAGCCGCCCGCCGCGATCGTGATTCACGCTCGTAATCAGGGCAGAAGGCCGAGCTGGCGGGCCTTGATCAGCGCCTGATCCCGTGACGAGGTGCCGAGCTTCCGGTAGACGCTGTTGAGGTGGGTCTTGACGGTGTTGACCGACACGTAGAGCTGATCGGCGATGTCCTGGCGGGAGGCGTGGTGTTGCAAGCTGGCCAGGACGGCGTGTTCTTGCCGGCTCAGCCGGACCTCGAGGACCTCGTCGGGATACACCGGACGCTGGTCGGTCAGTATGGCCCGGTCGGCAGGGTCGATGGCGCCGTCGACCTTGGCCAGCAACCCGTCCCGGACATCGGCCGGAAGGGTGGAGAACGGGCGGAGGATGCTGGTCTTCCGGTAGATGGCGAGCGAGCTCCGAAGCGCGTGTCCGGCCGGGTCGGATTCCCCGGCCCGAAAGGCGGCGGCGGCCTGGAGGAGCAACAGCTCGACCCGATCCCGACCGGAGACGTCGGTCCGGGCCAGCGCCTCATCGGCCGATCGTTGGGCGACCGGTCCGTCACCGGCCAGGAGGTGGATCCGGGTCGCCGGGACCGCCAGCAGCGGGTGGTCGCTTCCCTCGGCTTCGAGTACCTGGCCCGCCCGCCGATGGTCCCCGGTGGCGATGAGGAGGTCCACCCGGGCCCGGGCCAGCAGGTGGGAAGCGGCGCCTTTGTCGCTCACTCGGTTGTCATGACTCTGCTGGGCGGCATCCAGGGTGGCCAGAGCCGCGACCGGGTCCCCGAACTGCAATTGGTGCTCGGCGTGGAGGAAGGCAACGAACGCCCACAACTCCACCGGGATGGAACCGTCGCCGAGATGCTGCAGCTGAAGTTCGACCCCGGCAGGATTCAGCCGGTCGAGGGCCAGCACCCCTTCGGCCAGGTGGGCACCGATACCGATGAGGTAATCCCCCCAGAGGTGGGAGGTGTCGAATTCTCGGTAGCGGTCGAGCCAGAGTCTCGCCCGCTGGGTATCCCCGGCCATGGCATGGGCCAGGGCGAGGTTGGCGGCCACGTTCGAGGACACCCAATCCGACCTCGAGGTGGTCCGGTATTCCCAGGCCCGGCGGTAACTGAGCATCGAGCCCCGCCCGTCGTCCCGGAGGGTGCCGGTGAGCCCCCACTGGAGGTAGAACCACCTGAGCACGTCGGGCCGGCCCCCACCGGCCTCGATCTGGCGATCGATCCTGGCGCCCTGCTCTTCGGCGAAGACATCGGAGTCATCGAACCGACCGACCAGGCGGAGCCCGATCAGGTGTCCGGTGGAGACCAGGATGAGTTCGACCAGGCGGGGATCCTCCAGCCTGGCCATCACCTGGGAGCTTGCTTCGAAATAGCTGCGGACAGTGGCCATCCGCCCATCGAGATCACTGTCGTCGTTGGCGATGTTCATGGCCCGGCGATAGATGGCCACGCTCGGATACTGCTCCAGAACATCGCCGGGAATGCTGTCCAGCAGATCGGCGAAGGTCCCGACTGGTTGCATCATCAAGCTGGTGCCGTGGTGGAACCAGACTTCCTCCGCGGTTGGCCAGTCGTGGCCCAGTACCGCGTGATTGATGGCGGCGACCTCATTCCCGGGCTCGTCATGATCGAGGTACCAACGGGCGAGTCGACGATGGAAGTCCTGCGCTTCTTGCGGGTGGCGCTCGGTGAAGAGGTCTCGCATCGCTATCCGGACCGCGTCCGGAAACGTCAAGGTGGGATGAGAGAGAGTGGGGTCTCCCTCCTGGTCTCGCCGTTGGGCGAGACCGGACCCACCGAGGGCGTTGAAGGGGCGGTCGGGGTCGGCGACGTCCGATAATTCCCGAAACTGGCCCCGGCGGACGGCTTCGACCAGGGCGAAACGCATGAGATGCTCGGGTATCTGGTGGTCGGCGAAGGTTTGGAGGACGGCGTCCCGAACGTAATCGTCGGCGGCCAGCAACGGCAGGGCGGCTTCGGCGCTCGCCTCGACGGCCGGAACGGGCTCGATCGCCTCGATGACCAGGCGGATCGGGGCGATCCATCCGCCGAACGCCCGTTGCAGGGTCTCGGCATCGTCGGCGGCCAGTTGCTTTCCGGTGACCCGGGCCAGTTCGATGACGCCGGCGACGTCAAGGGCCAGGTCGTCGGGCCGAATTGTCTGGGTCCCCACCGACCTCATGGCCGAGGTCTCGATGGCGTGACGGCCGCGGCCGCACATGATGAGGTGCAGCTGGCGGTTGGTCTCGACCAACCCGAACAGAGCGTCCAACCTGGCGGTGTCCGGAACCGCGTCGAAATCATCGACGACCAGGACCACCCGCACGCCAGCGGAGGCACCGAATCCCGGGTCGTCGAGCGTCAGGCCGACGGCGGTGAAGCTGGCGGCGACCTGGTCCAACGCCGATTTCGGGCCGCGGGGCCGGTTGCCGGCCCGGAGCCAGATCGGCACCACCTGGTTCTCGGGCTGTCGTTCGAGCCAACTGGCCACCAGGACCGTCTTGCCGAGGCCCTGCATGCCCCGCACCACAGTGACCGGCGCCCACTGGTCCAGCCGAGCTTCGAGCTTGGTGCGATGCAGGATTGGCTGGATCAATCGGGGCATGTTGGTGCGGTTGCTCGAGGCGGCGGTCGACTCGGCACCTGATTCATGGCTGTGGCCGGCCCCCGCTGTCACGCCTGTGACGATACCTTCGCCCGCCACGCGGGTGATCTTTGCCCTCGACGCGCCCACCGACGACCTCGGCCCGGACCGAAATAGACGCCGCGACCTTTTCGCGATGGCCCTTGGCCGAATCGCGCCATCCAGGGTGAATCAGGGGGTGAAAACGCGGCATGTCTCTGGACAATCGGAGTGCGGGCGGGATTACTTGTCACAGCTTGTGTCGAGCCGACGCAACGAGTGCCCCGGGCGTCCAGGCTCATGCGTAAAGTCGCAGTTCATCCATAGGAGCGAGTTATGCCTCTCGAAGGACAGAAGTTCCCCGGCATCGGTATCGATGGTGAACGGTGCCACCCGGCGGATATATCGCAAGTTCCTCATTGCTGACCCGTTCATTTCATTGAATTCAACCTTCTTGGTGGAAATGAATTCGGCAACGTAGTAAATACATCCGCCAGGAGGGTGCGTCTTACAGGAATGGGGCGAAGGTGCGCCGCAAGACCCAACGGGGCTCAGGGGTACCGGCGGAGGTGGGTACCCGCTTTGCCATCGTTCGACGGGTCACAACCGTCGGGGCCGTTGCCGCCATCGTCGCCTCGACGTTCTCCACCCTCGTGCTTCCGGCCACCACGACCGCGCAGGCGTCGGGTACCAGTGGCTCCTCGCAATGGATCACTGCGGTGTCAGGGACCGAGGCGACAGGCGGCACCGCGACGTTTGGCACCACCGGGGTAACGGCAACGTTCACCGGCAGTGCTGCAAATGATTGCAACGTCAACAACCCCAACCAGGTCACCAATGCCCAGCTCCTAGCATTCAATGCCAACGCGTTCTTCACCCCACCGGCCCCGAGCGACGCGGTTGGCGACGCCCAGTGCCTGCTGACGGGGGCCACGGCTACCCGCACGGTCACGTTCAACAAGCCGGTGATCGATCCCGTCTTCAGTCTCACCGACCTCGACGGTTCGAACGTCACCTTCTCGGCGGCGGCTGGCGGTGGGGCCATCCAGTTGACCACGCTCAGCAAGAACACTCCGCTCAATCTCACCGGCGGAACGACCCTCTCGAACACATTTGTTGAAGGGACGGATCTGTGTGAGAACACGCCTCAGGATCCCGGCAACGACCCCGGCTGCGGCTCGTTCCAGATGACCGAGGCCGGCGGACCGGTGACCTCTTTTACGATGACCAACACGACGCACCCGGGCGGACACAACGACGGCTGGCTGTGGTCGATGGCGTTCCCGACCGCCCAACTGACCAAGGCCTTCAGCCCCTCAACCATTCCAGTCGGTGGCACCAGCCACCTGACCTTTACGGTGGCCAACCCGGCCCTCGCCGGAGCCGTAGCCCTAAGCCCCCTCGATTTCACCGACGCATTGCCGGCGGGCCTGACCCTGGCAGATGCCACCGAGAGTGACAACGGGAGCTGCGGTACCCCGACAGTGACCAACGCCAGCGGCGGCGCACTGGCAGCGGGCGCCACCGGGGTCAAGGCCACCGACATCAGTTCCGTAGTGGGTGCTACCTGCACGATCACCGTCGACGTCACTTCCTCGACGCCGGGGGGCTACACCGACAACACCAGCAACCTGTCCACCACCCTGGCCAACCTGGTCCCGAACACCTCCACCACCCTGACCGTCACCTCGGCCTCGACGGCGTGCACGGTGGCCACCGTTTACCTGAACAATGGGGCCCAGCTGGAGTCGGCAGTGATGGGCGGGCCCGGCGCGCTGACGTTCAGCCCGGTCGGGACGCCGGCGGCCAATAACTACAACGCCCTCGCCTACGACCCGGCCAACGGCCTGCTCTATGCGGTTGGAGGTAGCACGGACACTCATCTGCTGGTCATCAACCCCGCCACGGGCTCGGTCACCGATGCCGGCCCCACTGTGCCGCCGCTCGCCGCCAACGCCGATTGGGGCACTTTCGACGCCGCCGGGGACTACCTGGAGGGCGTCTCTACCGCCGCCGCCATGAACGTCATCAACGTGAGCACCCTGGCGGTGGCTACCACCACCCTGAGCGCGGCGCCCGGGTCCAGCGACCTGACCTTCGGACCCGGCGGGTTCCTGTGGGGGATGAAGGGTGGGGCAAACACCGTCGTAAGGGTCAACCCGACCACCGGCGCGGTGAATACCTTCGCGGGCCCGGCCGGGCTGCCGGCCGGCACCTACGGAGCTGATTTTACCTACGGCAACGGCAACATCGGCGTGGACAACAACGCTGGCGGGCTTTACCAGCTGGCCATCGCCAACCCGGCCGCCACCCCGACGTTCAGCCTGGTGTCACACCAGACCACCCCGGCAAGCTCCAACAACGACGGGGCGTCGTGCATTTCGGCCCAGCCGGTCGACCTGGCCATCACCAAGAATGGGCCGTCGACGTACACCTCGGGTCAGCCGATCACCTACGCGATCACCGTGACCAACAACGGCCCGGGAATCACCAGCGGCTACGTGATCAGCGACACCCTGCCCACCTCCCTGACCAGCCCCACCACCCCCACCCCGGGCTGCGCCATCGCCACCGGGGTCCTCACCTGTACCGAGGGCCAGCTGGCGGTGGGCAGTTCGTTCCCGGTGACCGTCAATGCCACCGCCCCCGCCGGAGGGCTCCCTGCCGGCATCACCAACACCGCCACGGTGACCGGCAACGAGGCGGATCCTGTCTCCGCCAACAACTCCGATTCCACTACCGCCAACGCCACCGGACCGGCCTTCACCTGTGACCCCTTGGCCTACCTGTTCCAGGCGTCGGGCGGGGTGGAGTCCTGGTACACGGTCGATCTGGCCACTGGCCATCCCACCCCGAAAGGGAACCTCCCCTTCGGCATCAATGGCGTCGGCTACAACACTCTTGACAACTATTTCTACGGCTGGGGTGGCGGTCAACTGGTTCGGGTCGATGCCAATGGCAACTTCACCGAGATGGGGATCCCGGCCGGCCTGGTGACGACCAACGCCTACGACGCCGGTGACTTCGACCTTGCCGGGCACCTCTGGCTCAACTGGTCCGGTACCCCGCTGAGCCACTGGGCGGAGATCGACCTGGCTCCGGGCTCGCCGACCTTCGGCCAGGTACTGGCCCAGGGGGACACCGCGGTTCCCAACAACCTGACCGGTGGAGGGGATTGGTCGTGGATCAACGGGAAGCTCTACATGGTCGGTTCCCAGATCATGGGCGCCGCCCAGGGGGACTACCTGATCCGGTTCGATCCGACGACCGGGCTCGAGACCAACATCGGCATCCTCGGTTTCACCGACTCCATTATCGGAGCTACCTACACCGACGCCAACGGAAACCTCTACGCCTCGGACAACACCACCGGGGAGATCTATCGGATCAACGTCACCGCGGTGACCAGCACCCCCCTTTCCCTGGGCCCGAAGGCCTCGGGCAACGACGGGGCCCGGTGTGCGCTGGCGACAATACCGACGATTTCCGTCACCAAGCAGGTCAACGGGCGGGTCGCGCCCACCGACCAGTTCACGGTGAGCCTGAAGAATTCGAGTGGCACCACCCTGACGTCGAAGACCACCGCAGGGTCCGACACCTCTGACACCACCACCAGTCCGCTCGTCTCGGAAGGCGCCACTTACACCTTCGGGGAGGTGATGGCGGCCGGCTCTCCCGACGCGCTGTCGGCCTATACCGCGGTGCCGACCTGTACGGACACCACCCTCGGCACCCCGATCACCCCGGGGGGCACCGCCCAGGCCTGGACCCTGCCGGTGACCACCGATGACGCCTACAACTGCACCATCACCAACACCCCGGTGACCCCGACCTTCACCGTCTCCAAGGTCGCCTCCGCCCCGACGATCCAGATGGGCCAGAACCTGACCTACACCGTCACGGTGAAGAACACCGGGCCGCTGGCCTTCACGGCGGCCTCGCCGGCGAAGTTCACCGACGATCTGAGCGGGGTCCTCGACGACGCCACCTACAGCAACGACGCCACCGGGGGAGCCACCATCAGCGGCACCACCCTGTCGTGGAGCGGGGCGCTGGCCATCGGGGCCACTACCACCATCACTTACTCGGTGCAGGTCAACGACCCCGACACCGGCGACCAGAGCCTGTTCAACGGGGTAACCCCGGGTACTGATGGCACTTGCGCAACCTCCACCTCCTGCCAGACCACAGTGCCATTGGTGACGCCGGCGGCATTCGGGTGCACGGCGCCGGGGTACCTCTTCCAGAACCCCAACGGGCTATCAACGCCGCATACAGTGACCGGGATCGACTTGGCCTCGGGTACCGCGACACCGCTGGGGAACGTGGCCGACGACCTCAACGCGGTGGGCTACAACACCCTCGACGGCTCTTTCTACGCCTGGGACGCCACCACCCAGGATGTAGTCCGGATCAACGCCGACTACTCGTTGACCCATGTAGCCACGGGCCCCGGCACGCCCAGCACTGCCTCGATCATGGGCGATTTCGACAACGCCGGACATCTCTGGATCGGCAACGCCGCCAGTTCGACCCACCAATGGGCCGAACTCGATTACGCTCCCGGCTCGCCCACCTACGGAGACGTGCTTGCCCACGGTGTTTATACCAACCCGATCACCCTGGGGGGCAATGCTGACTGGTCGTGGCTCGGTGGTGCGCTGTACACGGTTGAGACGGTGTCGGCCAACCCGGCTGGTCCCGCCCATTTGGTCAAGTTCAACCTCGCGAGCCACGTGATGACCGACCTGGGGGCGCTGGGGATCAACTCAACGGCCGGGTTTGGAGCCACCTATACCGACGGCACCTACATGTACGCCGAGGACAACGGCACCGGTGAGATCTACCGGATTGACGTCACTGGGGTGACCAGCCTGGCGGTGGCCAAGGGCCCCGCCTCGACAGGCAACGACGGGGCCCGGTGCCCCTCGGCCCCGATACCGACGCTCACCATCACCAAGGCCATCAACGCCCGGGTGCAGCCCACCGACCAGTTCACCGTGAACCTGAAGAACTCCGGCGGTACAACGCTGACCTCGAAGACCACCGCCGGAGCCGATCCATCTGACTCGACCCCCAACTTCCCGGTGACCCAGGGCAACACCTACACCTTCGGGGAGGTGATTGCGGCCGGCTCACCGGACACCATCGCCGCCTATATCGCCACCCCCTCCTGCATTGACTCCACCACCGGCACCCCGATCACCCCGGGCGGCACGTCTCAGGCGTGGACGGTGCCGATCACCAGCGGTGACGCCTACTCGTGCACGATCACCAATACCCCGGCGGCAGGAGCCTTTACCGCCTCCAAGATCGCGTCCGCGTCTTCGATCCAGATGGGCCAGGACCTGAAATACACGGTGACAGTGAAGAACACCGGGGCGGTCCCGTTCACGGTCGCCGCGCCGGCGAAGTTCACCGATGACCTGAGTGGGGTCCTGGACGACGCCATCTACAACGGCGACGCCACCGGCGGGGCCACCGTCTCCGGCACCACCCTGACCTGGACCGGGGCGCTCGCCGTCGGGGCCACCACCACCATCACCTATTCAGTCCAGGTCAACGATCCTGACGCGGGGGACATGAGCCTGGTCAACGGGGTGACCCCGGGAACCGACGGCACCTGCGCCACCTCTACCTCGTGCCAGACCACGGTCCCGGTGGTCACGCCGACGCCGTTCACCTGCAACGCCCTCGGCCTTCTCTTCCAAACCAACGGCTCGAGCCACATCATCACCTCGGTCAACCTGGCCACCGGGAAGACCAGCCCCGCCGGGACCACGGCGGACGCCGTCAATGCGGTGGGCTTCAACACTTTGGATGACGACATCTACGGCTGGGACATCACGACGAACCAACTGGTGCGGGTCAACGGAAATGGGTCCCTGACGACGCTGCCGATGCCAGCCGGTATCAACTCGGCCACGGGGTACAACATGGGCGACTTCGACCTGGCCGGGCACCTGTGGATGAGCCAATCGGCCAGCCCCGGCGGCGCGGCACCCTGGGTGGAAATCGACCTGGCCCCGGGATCCCTCACCTACGGCCAGCTGATCGATTCTGGCACGACAACGATTCCGAATATCGCCAATCTCGTCAACCAGGGGTCGGACTGGTCGTGGATCAACGGCGCTCTCTACTCCGTCGGTATCTCTACGGTGAACGACGCCCGTTTGTTCAAGTTCGACCCGACGACCCATACCACGGTCAACCTCGGCCAGATCGCGGCCATCCCCTTCAACGCCGCCATCTCTGGGTTCGGCGCCACCTACACCGATCCGGCCGGAGACCTCTTTGCCTCGGATAATGGAACTGGCAACATCTACCGGATCAACGTCACCTCGGTGACCGGCACCTTTATCGTCAAGGGAGCACCTTCGGCGCAGAACGACGGGGCCCGCTGCGCGTTGGCCACGATCCCGACCATCACGGTGGCCAAGACGGTGGGTGGGAGAGTGCGGGCAGCCGACCAGTTCACCGTCGGCCTCGATGACAGCACCTCGAAAGTCCTGACCTCGGTGACCACCAATGGCTCGACCGGAGGGCCGTTCACGGCCGCCGCCTGGCCGGTCACCCAAGGGGATACCTTCACCATCACCGACGCGATGTTGGCCGGATCACCGGATCCGCTGAGCGATTACATCGCCTCTATCTCGTGTACGGACACCACCACCGGCACGCCAGCCACCCATGGGGGCGTCACCGCGGCTTGGACGTTGACGGTGACCTCTGGCGATGCCTACTTGTGCACGGTAGACAACTCGATGCAGTCGGTGAATCTCTCGGTGGACAAACAGTCGACGCCGGACCCGTACGTGCCTGGGGCTGCGCTGAATTACACGGTGACGGTAACCAATGCCGGCCCGGGCCCGGCCAACGGGGCGACGGTGAGCGACCCGCTGCCACCCGCCCTGGTGGGCCATGGCTTCACCTGGACCTGCCTGTCCACCCCGGGCAGCACCTGTGCGGTGTCGGGATCGGGGAATATCAGCGACACTGTAAACGTGGCGGTCGGAGGCACCCTGACCTACACCGTCACCGGAACGGTGCCGTTGGGCACCACGGGAACGCTGACCAACACCGCCACTGTGACGCCTCCGATCGGGGTCATCGACACCAACTGCACCCCGAACTGTTCCAGCGTCAACAACAACCCCACTCCGGTTGTCAACACCACCAAGTCGCTGTTCTCGGTCAATGGGGTGGCCGCCAACGCCGCCACCCCGGTGGCGGCTGGAGACGTGCTGGTGTACCACATCGTCTCCACCAATACCGGAGGGGCACCGGGCTCCGCGGCACTGTCTGACCCAGTCCCGGCCAACACCACCTACACCGGCACCGGCGAAGGATGGACCTCGTGTTCCGCCGGGTCGCCGGCCGGCACCGCCTGTGCTCAATCGGTCCCCGTGCCGGCGGGCCAGACGGTCACCACCAACTACACGGTGACCGTCGTCAACCCGTTGCCGAAGGGTGTGACCTCGATCTTCAACCAGGTGTCGTCGCCGAGCGGGTGCAACTCGTGCACCACCACCAATCCGACCGCGGCGTCCCTGGACACCGTCAAGACGCTGCTCACCGACAACGGGCTGGCGGCGACCCCGTCGACCTCGGTCAACCCCGGAGACGTGCTGGTCTACCAGATCGTCACCACCAACTCGGGGGGAACCACCGGAACCACCACCCTGAAGGACCCGGTCCCGGCCAACATGACCTACACCGGCACCCTCCAGGGCTGGTCGTGTGCCGCCCCGGCGATGGTGGGCACCGCCTGCAATCAGACGATCTCGGTGGCATCCCTGGGTTCGGTGACCAACCTCTACACCACCACCGTGGTCAATCCGCTTCCGGCCGGCACCACCAGCGTCCTCAACCAGGTCACCTCCACCGGTGGGAGCTGTTCCTCCTGCTCCCCGGCCAACCCCACCGGGTCGATCCTCTCGACCAGCAAGGCTCTGATCTCCGACAACGGGAAGCCGGCCGACTCGTCCACCAAGGTCGCGGCCGGCGATGTGCTCGTCTACCAGATCACCGTGACCAACAGTGGCGGGTCGACGGGCAGCCAGCCCCTCCATGATCCGGTCCCGGCCAACACCACCTACTCCGGTCCGGTCGTCGAGGGTTGGACGTGTCCCTCCGGGTCGGTGGCCGGCACCGCCTGCGACCAGACCGTTTCGGTCGGCGCGGGGGCGGTGGCAACGGTGACGTACACCCTCACCGTCGCCAACCCGCTACCGGTGACCACTACGAGCATCTCCAACACGGTCACCGCGCCGGGGAGCATCTGCAACCCGACCTGCGCGCCGACCAATCCGACGGCGGCGGTGTTCTCTACGGGTAAGGCGCTGATTTCCGACAACGGCACTCCGGCTTCGTCGGCGACGAATGTGGCCTCCGGCGACGTCCTCGTCTACCAGATCACCGTGACCAATACCGGAGGCAGTTCGGGCAACCAGGCGTTGTCCGATCCGGTCCCGGCCAATACGACGTACTCGGGACCGGTGGGCGAAGGGTGGTCGTGCCTGTCCGGGTCGGTGGCCGGAACCCCCTGCACCCAGACGGTTCTGGTGGGCGCCGGGTCCATCGTGCACGTGAACTACACGGTCACGATGGTAAGCCCGCTCCCGGTGGGCACCACCTCGATTTCGAACACCGTCACCCCCGGAACCGGGATCTGCGACCCGACCTGCTCGCCGACCAACCCGACCGCCGCGGTTCTGACCACCTCCAAGGCTCTGGTCCTCGATAACGGCAACCCGGCCACCTCCGCCACCCAGGTGGCTGGCGGTGACGTCCTCCTCTATCAGATCACCGTGACCAATACCGGGGGGTCGACCGGCAGCCAGACCCTGAAGGACCCGGTCCCGACCAACACCAGCTACGCGGGCTCGGCCCCCGAAGGCTGGACGTGTCCCTCCGGGTCAGTGGCAGGCACCCCTTGCAACCAGACGGTACCGGTGGGCGCCGGCACCTCGGTGGTTGTGAACTACACGGTGACAGTAATCAACCCGCTTCCCATCAACACCACGTCGATCTCCAACACGGTTACGCCGACGGTCGGGGTCTGCGATCCGACCCTCACCTGCAGCCCGACCAACACCACGGCGGCGGTGATGACCACCGGCAAGGCGATTGTTTCCGATAACGGCAAACCGGCAACCTCGTCGACGAACGTCAACCCCGGGGACGTGCTCGTCTACCAGGTCACGGTCGTCAATAGCGGCGGGTCAGCTGGCAATCAGACCCTCCATGACCCGGTCCCGGCTAACACCACCTACACCGGGACCGGCGAAGGCTGGTCGTGCGCCAACCCGTCGCCGGCCGGCACCGCCTGCGACCAGACGGTTCTGGTGGGTGCCGGCGGGACAAGTAATGCGAGTTACACGGTCACGGTGGCCAGCCCATTGCCAGCCAACACCAAGACCATCTTCAACACGGTTACACCCACGGTCGGGGTCTGCGATCCCACGTTGACCTGCACGGCGACCAATCCCACCGGAGCCGTGTTGTCGACCAACAAGGTCCTGATCTCCGACAACGGCAACCCGGCGACTCCAGCCACCCAGGTGGCCGCCGGCGACGTGCTCATCTACCGGATCACCGTGACCAACACCGGGGCCGGCTCGGGGACTCAGGACCTCCATGACCCGGTCCCGGCCAACACCACCTACACCGGCGCGGCCGCCGAGGGCTGGACGTGCAACAACCCGTCGCCGGCCGGCACAGCCTGCGACCAGATCGTCCCGGTGGCGGCAGGGGCGACGGCGCAAGTGACCTACACGGTCACCGTGGTCAGCCCGCTACCGGTGGGCACCATCTCGATCTCCAACACTGTCACCGCCCCGGGAAGCGTCTGCAGCCCGAGCTGCTCGCCAACCAACCCGACCGCGGCGGTCCTGTCCACCTCCAAGGTCCTCCTCACCGACAACGGGGCTCCGGCCGACTCGAGCACCATCGTCGCCGCCGCGGATGTGCTCGTCTATCAGATCACCGTGACCAACACCGGTGGCAGCTCCGGGACCCAGACCCTCCATGACCCGGTGCCGGCCAACACCACCTACACCGGGACCGGCGAGGGCTGGACGTGTAGTAACCCGTCGCCGACCGGCACCCCCTGCGACCAGGACGTGCCGGTGGCGGCCACGAGCACGGCATCGGTGACCTACACGGTCACGGTGGCCAACCCATTGCCGACCAACACGACCGCCATATCGAACACGGTCACCCCAGCGATCGGCATCTGCAACCCGACCTGTTCTCCCACCAACCCGACGAAGGCGGTCCTGTCCACTTCCAAGGTGCTGCTGACCGACAACGGAGCTCCCGCCACTTCGGCGACCCAGGTCTCCGCCGGTGACGTGCTCGTCTACCAGATCACCGTGACCAACACCGGCGGGTCGGCCGGCATCCAGGTCCTCCACGACCCGGTCCCGGCCAACACCACCTACACCGGGACCGGCGAGGGCTGGACGTGTACCAACCCGTCGCCGGCCGGCACCGCCTGTGACCAGACCGTTCCGGTGGGCGCCGGCGGGACGGTCAACACGAGCTACACCCTGACCGTGGTCAACCCGCTGCCGGTGGGCACCACCTCGATCTCCAATACGGTCACCGCCCCGGGCAGCGTCTGCAGCCCGAGCTGTTCGCCGACCAACCCGACCGCGGCGGTGCTGTCCACCGCCAAGGTCCTCCTCACCGACAATGGGGCGCCGGCCACCTCGGCCACCTCGGTGGCTGCCGGTGACGTGCTCGTCTACCAGATCGCCGTGACCAATACCGGCGGCAGCTCCGGCAGTCAGACCCTCCACGACCCGGTCCCGGCCAACACCATCTATACCGGGACCGGCGAGGGCTGGTCATGTACCAACCCGTCGCCGGCCGGCGCCCCCTGCGACCAGACCCTGCCGGTGGCGGCAGGAGCGACGGCGCAGGTGACCTATACCCTCACGGTGGTCAACCCACTGCCGGTGGGGACGGCCAGCGTGGCCAACACCGTTACTCCGGACGTCGGCATCTGCGACCCGAGCTGCTCGCCGACCAACCCGACGGAGGCCGTGCTGTCCACCTCCAAGGTGTTGTTGACCGATGACGGGATCCCGGCCGACGCGAGCACTGTCGTCTCCGCTGGCGACGTGCTCGTCTACCAAATCACCGTGACCAACACCGGCGGGTCGGCCGGCATCCAGGTCCTCCACGACCCGGTCCCGGCCAACACCACCTACACCGGGACCGGCGAAGGCTGGTCGTGCGCCAACCCGTCGCCGGCCGGCACCGCCTGCGACCAGACCGTCCCGGTCGGGGCCGACACCACCGCCTCGGTGACCTATACGGTGACGGTGGCCAACCCGCTGCCGTCGGGGACGGCCAGCATCTCCAACACCGTAACCGCCCCGGGAAGCGTCTGCAGCCCGAGCTGCTCGCCGACCAACCCGACTGCCCCGGTGCTGTCGACCAGCAAGGTGTTGCTGACCGACAACGGGGCTCCGGCCACCTCGGCGACCCAGGTCTCCGCCGGGGACGTGCTCGTCTACCAGATCACCGTGACCAACACCGGAGGGTCGGCAAGCAGCCAGGTCCTCCATGACCCGGTCCCGACCAACACCACCTACACCGGGTCTGGCGAAGGCTGGTCATGCACCAACCCATCGCCGACCGGAACCGCCTGCGACCAGACCCTGCCCGTTGGGGCCAACACCCAGGTGTCGGTGACCTACACGGTCACGGTGGCCAACCCGCTACCCTCGGGCACCGCGTCAATCTCCAACACCGTCACCGCCCCGGGCAGCGTCTGCACCCCGAGCTGCTCGCCGACCAACCCGACTGCCCCAGTGCTGTCGACCAGCAAGGTGTTGCTGACCGACAACGGCAAGGCGGCCACCTCGGCGACCCAAGTCGCCGCCGGGGACGTGCTCGTCTACCAGATCACCGTGACCAACACCGGCGGGTCGGCTGGGTCCCAGCCCCTCCATGACCCGGTCCCGACCAACACCAC
>DASXFR010000138.1:0-3693 GCA_036489495.1 Acidimicrobiales bacterium
TCGGGCTACATGATCGAGTACGACAACCGACACCTCTGGATGAAGCTCAAGACCATCAAAGGATCGCACTTCGCCAACTACCGGGAAGCGTGGGACGCCAACCAGTTGGTCTACGACGGCAAGGTCCTCCCGCCACTGTCCGCCGTCTACCCGCTCGACGACGTGGGCGAGGCCGCCTACCAGGTGCACCACAACCTGCACGAGGGCAAGATCGGCGTGCTCTGCCTGGCCCCCGCGGAGGGGTTGGGGATCGACGACCCGGTCAAGCGGGCCGAGGTGGGCGAGGACCGCATCACGCTCTTCCGGCGGCACGGGGTATGAGCGACTCCCTGCTGACCGAGATCGACCACGTGGCCATCGCGGTGAACGACCTCGAAGCAGCCATCGCCTGGTACGCCGAGGTCTTCGGCGCCACGGTGACCCACCGGGAGCGCGTCGAGTCCGACGGCGTCGAGGAGGCCCTGCTGGCGGTGGCCGACTCCTACGTCCAGCTGCTCACGCCGATTCGGGACGACTCCCCCGTGGCCAAGTACCTGGCCGCCAAGGGCGAGGGGCTCCACCACATCGGCTACCGGGTCACCGATTGCGGGGTGGCGCTCCAGGCGGTCAAGGACGCGGGGGGACGGGTGATCGACGAGGCGCCCCGTCCGGGCTCGCGGGGAACGACGGTGGCCTTCGTCCACCCGAAGACCTCGTTCGGGACCCTGATCGAGCTGGTCCAGGAGTAGAGGGTCGACCGGCCGCCGTGCAGCACGCCGGCCCCGAGGCACTCGACACGATAGAGGCGCTGCTGGTCCAGCTACGGGCGGTCCCCTCGCTGGTCGAGAAGAAGCGGGGCGTCTTCTACCGCCATGGGAAGGCCTTCCTGCACTTCCACCAGGACCCGACCGGGATGTACGCCGACCTGCGGGTGCGGGAAGGTGACGACTTCGTGCGCCGTCGGGTCATCACTCAGAAAGAGCAGGCCGCGTTCGTGGCCGCCATGCGGCGGGGCTGAGATCTGGGCTGGGCTGGGCGGCCGAAGGGGTCGAGCACTCCAGAGCGGACTGCATCCTCCCGGCCCACATGCAATTTCAGTAGTGAGTCGGAATTTCGAACTCACCTGCGGTTGCATCCGTGACGGCCGTGCCTGGCCCATAGGCGATTCACCAGCGAGTTCGAAATTCCGACTCACTCAAAAATCCACTTATCGGGGCACCTCCGATCTACCTGAGCACTCGCGCCGCTACGGGCCCCGGCTCACCGTCGCCTCCACCACCCGGCCCGGGTTGGCCGTGGCGATCCACATCTGGCTCCCGACCGCCAGCAGGGCGCGTGGTGAGCTGGCGAGCTCAACTGGGCCAACCCCGGGTGCAGGGAACAACGTGCGGAGGCGTTCGGCCGAGCCGTCGGCCAGCCAGAGCCTTCCTCCAGACACGGCGAGCGCCAACGGATCGCCGCCGGTCCGGTAAGTGTGGATCACCCGCCGTGTGGCGGGGTCGACCCGCGCCACCGTCCCACCCGCCGCATTGGCCACCCACACCGAGCCGAGGCCGGTGGTCACGCCGATGGGTCCGGTGCCGGTGCTGATGGCATGGAGCAGCGGGATGCCCTCGGCACCCCCGGGTTGGACCTCCGTCAGTTGATCGGTCGTACCGGTCAGCCACAGAGCGCCGAAGCCGGCCGCTATGCGCACGGCACCGCCCGGCACCGGCACGGCCGACCCGACGTGCCCGTTGGCCGGGTCGATCGGGCTCACCGAGCCCGCCGTGAGGGAGGAGACCCAGATCTGCCCGCCCAGGACAGCCAGGCCCGACGGCCCCGCCGGGACCGCGACGGAGCGCACGACCTTGAGGGAACGGGCGTCCACCTCCTGCACGGTGTCGCTCACCATGTCAGCCACCCAGAGATCGCGACCAAGGAGCAGCAGGGCGACCGGCCGGCCCATGAGATGCACCGAACCCCGTTGGTGGCCCGTGGACGGATCGAAGCTGACCAGGAGGCTGCGCAGGTCGTCGGTGGCAAACCCGGCGCCGTCGCCCTCAGCCACGGCCGAGGCCGACGGGAGTTTGAAGAGCGTGTGCAGGACTGCGGTGGCCCGGGTCGCAGGCGGCGGCTTCGAGGACGTGCTGACGAAGACGACCACCAAGACGGCCGCCACCACCGCCAGACCGAGGACGACCACGAGGGGTCTGCTGCTTAGGCGACGCGGCCCACCCGCCCCACCCGAGCGCCTCTCCCGGTCGGCCCGGCTCTGCTCCAGGCGGCGCTGGCGCCGGTCGGAGGAGGGTGGCGGGGTGCTCGGCACGAGCGATGACCGTAGCGGTCCGACCGGCCCTCCCCCGGGCACCGACCCTGGTCACCACGCCCACCCCGAGGGACCTACCCGCTGACCCCCTCGACCAGGGCGATCACCAGGGCGACCTGCTCGGGCACCGTGCCCGATTCGGGACGGAGCACCAGCTCGGCATGGTCGGGGATCTCGTAGTCCGAGTCGATGCCGGTGAAGCCCGGGAGCTGGCCGGCGCGGGCCCGGGCGTAGAGACCCTTGGGGTCCCGCCGCTCGCACTCCTCGAGCGGAGTGTCGACGAAGACCTCCACGAAGGGCAGCCCGGCCTCGTCGTGCAGCGCCCGGATGAGCCGGCGGTCGTCACGGCAGGGGCTGATCATGGAGATGAGGGCCAGCGAACCGGACTCGGCGAACATCCGGGCCACCTCGCCCGCCCGCCGCACGTTCTCCCGGCGGTCGGCCTCCGAGAAGCCCAGGTCGCCGTTGAGCCCGTGGCGCAGGTTGTCGCCGTCGAGCATGAACGCCGGCTTCCCGCTGGCCACGAAGGCCTCCTCCACGCCGGCCGCGATGGTCGACTTCCCCGACCCCGACAGGCCCGTGAACAGGACCGTCGCCCCCACCGTGCCGAGCGCGGCCCGGCGCCGGTCGCGGGTGAGGATCCCCCCGTGGAGCACCACGTTGGGGCTGGCGTGGGCCGCCGCGATGACCCGGATCACCCCGGCCCCCACCGTCTTGTTCGTCACCGGGTCGATGATGATGAAGCTCCCGGTCGAGCGGTTGGTGGTGTAGTCGTCGACCAGCAGGGGCTCGGTGCCGCGGAAGGTGACCCGGCCGATCTCGTTGAGCCCGAGCGCCTCGGCCTGGTCGTCGCGGTGCAGGCCGTTGATCTCGAGGCGGTACTGCAGGGACTGGACCAGGGCCCGCACCGTCCGGGTGGTGTGCTTGAGCAGGTAGGTCCTGCCCTCGGCCAGAGTGCTCTGCACGTCCATCCAGCAGACGGTGGCTTCGACCTCCGACGTCATAGTCGGCCGGTTGTTGGGGCGGCACAGGACATCGCCCCGCGAGACGGCCACGTCGTCGGCCAGGGTGACCACCACCGCCATGGGCGGGAAGGCCTCGACCAGCTCGCCGTCGGCCGTGGCGATGGAGGCGATGTGCGACGTAGTCCCCGAAGGCAGGACCAGTACCTCGTCGCCCCGCCGCAGCACCCCGCTGGCCACCGTGCCGGCGTAGCCGCGGAAGTCCGGATTGTCCGCCGTCTGGCCGCGGATCACGTACTGCACCGGGAACCGCGGGTCGATGAAGTTCTCGTCACTGCCGATGTAGACCGATTCGAGGTGGGAGAGCAGGGGAGAACCGTCGTACCACCAGAGATTCTCCGACCGGTGCACCACGTTGTCGCCCTTGAGGGCCGAAATGGGGAT
>DASXFR010000038.1:0-6586 GCA_036489495.1 Acidimicrobiales bacterium
CCAGGTCGCTCCCCTCGGTCTCGAACTCCCGCAGCCAACCCCACCAGTCCTCGAATCGGTCGGTGTGGGAGATGATCGCCCACACCTGATCGGGCGGGAGATCGAGATGGAAGGTTCCCTCGTAGTCGATGACGTACGGGGAGCTCGCCATGAGGCCCAGGGTACGTGGAGATTTCGGCACCCGCTGCTACGTTCTGTGAATGTTGAAACGTCGCCGGGTGCTGATTCCGGGGGGAATCGCGCTGCTGGTGGTCGTCGCCCTGCTGCTGAGTTGGGTCTCCGGCGCCTTCAGTGGGGGCGGGCCGGCGCCGCTCACCGCCGCCCAGATCCAACTGTCCAAATCCTCCTACACCTCCATTGGCGAAGGGACCCTCCGGGGCTCCCTGAATCCCGGCACCCGGGCGTCGCCGTTGCTGGCGGTGGTCGGGAACGACTTCGCCGCCGGGATCGGCGAGGACCTGAAGTCGGCCTTCCCCGAGCAGCTCGGTCCCGACATCGGCTACCGGGTGGCGGTGAGTGCCTCGATCGGGGCCGGGTACCTGAACAAGGGCGAGGATGGTTTCGGTCCGTACTCGGCGCTGCTCGGTAACCTGGACCTGCCCCGACTCCAGCCGTCCATTGTGCTGGTGCAGGGCGGCTACAACGACGCCGGTGCCGACCCCTTCGCCCTGTCGGCGGCAGTCGTCTCGCTGATCCAGACCATCCATCAGCAAGCCCCGGCCGCCACCCTCGTGGTGATGGGGACCTTCGACGACAACATCGTCGGCCCTCTGTCCCCGGCGGTGGAGGCCGCCAACAGCACCATCCTCGACGCCGCCCAAAGCGTGTCACCCAAGCCGGCGACCATCGATCCCCTGACCGACGAGTGGCAATTCCAGCGGGACGCTGACGGTCTCCATCCGACCGCCGCTGGGGACCAGGTCATCGCCAGCTACATCGCCACCGCCTTCCAGAAGGCCGGGATCGTGCCCGCTTCCCAGGTCCATATCCCCGCCCTCCCGCTGTCCGCCACCACCGAGGGCCCGCAGATCCCCGCCGGCGTCCCCATTCCAGCCGGCAACCAACCGGTGTTGTTGGTGATCGGGGCGTCGTTCGCCGCCGGCGTCGGGGTCGGTCTCAACCCGCAGCTGGCCTGGCCGGGCATCCTCGGCCAGAGAATCAATTACCGGGTGGTGGTGAGTGCCGACCCCGGAGCCGGCTTCGTGAATCTAGGTGACGGCGGCCTCGGTCCGTTTTCCCTCCTCTTGGCCCGGGTCAACATCACCGCCCTCAACCCGGCCCTCGTCCTCGTACAGGGTGGCCACAATGATGCCGGCATCAGCACCACCGAGGAGAAACAGGCGGTCGCCTCGTTGTTCCAGACCATCCACCAGGAGGCGCCGCAGGCCCGGATCGGCCTGCTCGGCTTCTTCGACACCAGCCGTATCGGGCCGGCCCCATTGGGTATCTTGAATACGGATGCCGCCATCGTCTCCGCGGCGCGTTCGGCGGTACCCAACCTCTTGGTTTTCGACCCGTTGACCTCGCATTGGGTGTTCCCTCGCATACGCGACCACCTCCATCCCACGCCAGCCGGCCACAAGCTGATCGCCGGGTATGTGGCCGGCGGTCTCCTCCGGGACGGGGTCATCAAACAGATCTACTGACCGGTCGAACCGTGGGGTGTGTCAAGCTCGGGCGTGCGGTCTTCGCCCGACGCGACCGATGCCAGTGATACTCCCGGCACCGCCACCGCCCCCACCGTCGGCGAGAGGTCGCGGTTCGCCCAGTTGCAACCCCACCTGGTGTCCGCATTGGTCCGGCTCGAACCCGGCCGCCCGGCGTACGCCCTGGGTCTGCGGATGGGCATCATCCTCACCGTCCCGCTGGCCGTCGGCGTCGGACTCGGCCAGGTCGGTCCCATCTCCATCGTCGCCCTCGCCGCCCTGAACGGGGGTATGGCCGACAGCGGGGGAGCCAAGATCACCCGGTGGCGGGCCATGACCGCCGCTACCGTCTTCAATGCGCTGGCGCTGGCCGCCGGTACCCTGGCCGGCAACCACATCGGGACGGCGGTGCCGTTGGTGTTGGTGGTGACGTTCGCCTGCGCCATGGTCAACCTCTACGGCAACGTGGCTTCCAACGTGGGTTTCCTGCTGTCCATCCTCTTCATCCTCGGGCTGGGCCAACCCGGCGACGGCGCAGTGTCCGCCCAGCGGCTGTGGTTGGCCCTGATCGGCGGGGCCTGGTCGGTGGTGGTGGCGCTGCTGGTATGGCCGGTGCGCCCCTATGCCGCCGCCGGTGATGGGGTAGCCGGCAGCTTCCGATCGGTCGCCGCCCTGGTGCGGGCGGTGGCCGCACGGGTCCGGTCTGGCGACCGCTCCGACGCCATCGAGGTGACCGCCGCCGCCCAGGCCGCCCGCGAGAAGATCGCCGCGGCTCGCTCGGTGCTCGCCCTCACCCGGTCCCGGCGGCGAGGGCACAGTGCCCGCGGTTCGGTGTTGCTCGAGCTGCTGGACGGGGCGGGATCACTAGTGGACCGGACCGAGGGCATGATCACCCTCGGCGAGATGGCCTCGAGGCTGGCCGATTCCGGGGAGATCATCCCCGCCACCGCCCGCTCCCTCGACCGGGTGGCGGCGGCATTGACGGCGATGGCCGATGCCATCGAGCATCCGGATGCCGGGTTGGACTGGGGCCCGGCGGATGCCCTCGAGCCGGAGATGGCCGAGCTCGACGACCTCATCGGTTCGGTCCGCCGGCTCCAGCGGTATGACGCCGTCGCCACCCTCCGGCCGATGGTCGAGACCCAGCGACATCTGGTCACCACCACCGCCCTGCTCGCCTCGGAGTGGAGCGGGACGGGAGACAAGCGAGGGACGGACCGCGCCGATCCGACCGCCGACGTTGGCGCTTGGCTGGCCCCGAAGGAGGCGGTCCGCCTCGGGGACCGGGTCCGCGGCGCCTACGGGATCCTGGTCTCCAACCTGACCCTGGAGTCGGCGGTGCTGCGCCATGCCCTCCGGGTGGGGGGCACTTGCGCGGTCGGGGAGGCCCTGGTGCAGGCCGTCCACCTGACCAAGGGCTACTGGGTGTTGATCACCATCGTCGTGGTCCTCCGCCCCTACGCGGCCATCACCTTGCAGCGGACCGTTCTGCGGCTCGCCGGCACCATGCTGGGGGCGGCCATCGCCGCCGGCATTCTGGTGGAGGTGGACCAGTCGGTGGGCCTGGTCCTCATCCTGTTCGTCCTTTCCCTGCTGACGTTCTCGTTGATCTCGCTCAACTACGGACTCGGGGTGGTCTTCCTTACCCCGTTGGTCATTGTGCTGATCTCCACCGGCCAGCCCGGTGACTGGGGCGTGGCCGGTCACCGGATCCTCAATACGCTGATCGGCGGTGGCCTGGCCCTCCTCGGCGGCTATCTGTTGTGGCCGAAGGTTGATCGACGTGAGCTGGTCGATGAGCTGGCCATTGCCCTGGAAGCCGACCGGGTCCACCTGGGGGCGGTGTTGGAAGGTTCGGTTCATCCGTCTGACGCCTCCGATGCCGCCGCGGTTCGTTCCGTGCACGAGAAGGCGGCGCTAGCGGTGGCCAACGCCCAGACCGCCTTCCAGCGACTTCTGGGGGAGCCGGCCCGCCACCGACGCCAGTCGGAGGCATTGTGGACCGTTACCGACGCCGCCCGACGGATGTTCCTGGCCACCAGCTCACTCGAAGGTCACCTGGGCCCGGGCGACGACATCTCGCCCCGCCTCCGGCTCGACCGGGCCCGGCGGGACGCCGACCGGGCGCTGTCCGAGTTGGGCGAGGCCTTGCGTCAGCATCGGGCCCCGGACCCGTCCCGGGTCGGGAAGGAGGACCTGGCCGACGCGGTGGCGGAAGTCAGCAGTGGCGCCGCCGACCTTCGGGCCGGACGGAGGGCCGAGCTGGCGGTCGATCCCGACACCCTCACCCCGCTGTCATACCGGGCCCGGGAGGTGTCGCTGGTGGCCGGAGTGTTGGAGCTCTTGGAGGTATTGATCGGTGAGGTGAACGACGGAGTCGAGGCGCTGAGTCCCGCCACCGCACTCGCATGATCGGCACTTGCTCGGAGTCCCAGGTGGCGCCCGGATTGCCCGCCGGTCGCGGTGATACCCGGCAATCCCTGCACTACCATTTTGTTCGCAAGTTGCTCGTGACTGAGCCATATCGGTTGGGAATCGGCCGCCACCTCCATCGATTCCATCGGAATCCGGGGATCATGACGCACGTCAAAGTGAAGGGGAACGCACCGGCGAAGGTACCCTCGGCTGTCGATACCTTCCGACCGGAAGCCATCCCCGTTCGATGAGCCTGTACGCGGCGGGGGACCGTGACGAGTGTGACGTCACCATCATCGTCCCCTTCTACAATCCCGGGCCGCGATTCGGATCCCACCTGGCCGAGGTCGTTGACGTCTTGGAGGCCTCGGGGTCGACGTTCGAGATCATCGCCGTCTCCGACGGAAGCACCGAAGCCAGCCAGCAGGTGGTGGCCAAATTCGCGTCGCACGGTGTCCGGCTGATCACCATGGCCAGCAACGGCGGCAAGGGCTCGGCGCTGCGGGCCGGAATGGTGGAGGCGCGGGGCACCTACGTGGGGTTCATCGACGCTGATGGTGACATACCTGCCCGTACCATCACCCGATTCATCGAGCTGACCCGGACCGAAGAGGCGCCCGACATCATCCTCGGGAGCAAGCGGCACCCGGAGTCCGACGTGGTCTACCCGGCGCTGAGGCACATCTACTCGTGGTGCTACCAGGTCCTGATCGGGATTCTCTTCCACCTGCCGGTGCGGGACACCCAGACCGGCATCAAATTCGTCCACCGCGACGTCCTGTCCGCGGTGGTGCCGAGGATGCTGGAGAAGCGCTTCGCCTTCGACCTCGAGCTCCTGGTCGTGGCCCGGCATCTCGGGTACCGGCGGGTGATCGAGGCACCGGTGGAGATCGGCGAGCGGTTCACCAGCACCGTCTCCATCCATTCCGTCCGGGGCATCGTCCTCGACACCTTGGCGATCTTCTACCGCCTCCACCTTCTCAAGTACTACGACCGGCCCCACGAGGTCGCCATTGCCCCCGTCGCTTCCCACCTTCCCCCGTCGCCATCGGCCACCACTAGACGGGGACCCCGGGAGAACACCCTGGACGTACCCTCGTAGCCCCAATTGGCCGCCCCGCGCCGGCCAGCCGCGCCTGAAGTGCGCCCGGTCGCCCCTGTTACAGTCAGCGTCGATATGACGGCGCGTCAGATTGAGGGGGAGTTCGGTACCGTGGTCGGGGTGCTGCGGGCCGCCGCCTCGATCAACGCCGATGTCGAGGCCTACGTAGAGCCGGCGATCGGGGCCTCGCCGAGGCGGGCAATGACCTTCCGGCAATGGGACCGGGCCGCCGATGGCGTCGCCGGGCTCTTGGCCGACCGGGGAGTGACCCGGGGCTCGGTGGTCTGCCTGAGGCTGCCGTCCTCCATCGACTACATGGTCGGCTTCGCCGCCGCCACCCGGCTGGGGGCGATCACCTCGGGGATCAACCTCCGGCTCGGCGATCATGAGGTCCGGTCGATCCTCGAGCGCACCCGACCGGCGGTGACCCTCACCGACGGCGCCGAATCCCCCGACGGGCCCGCCGGCGCGGTGATCGACCGGGCCGAACTGCGACAAGGCTTCGATGGCCCTCCGCCGGCCCGGTGGCCGGATCTGGAGCCGACCGATCCGGTGGCGGTGGTCTGGACGAGTGGGACCACCGGGCTCCCGAAGGGTGCGGTCTTCGACCATCGGCAGCTGGCGGCGGTGGCGGCCGGTACCGACGTGCTGTCGGAGCCGGGTGATCGTCGTCTCTCCCCGTTGCCGTTCGCTCACGTCGGTTCGATGACCCGCACCTGGGACGAGGCCGTCCACGGGGTCACGACCGTCATCACCCCCTCCCCCTGGAAGGCCGCCGACTGCCTGGCGGTGATGGTCGAGGAGCGGATCACCGTGGGCCAGGGCGTCCCCACCCAGTGGGCCCTGCTGTTGGCCGAGCCGGGTCTCGACGCCGCTGACCTCTCGTCGCTCCGGGTGGTGGGAACCGGCGCCTCCCGGGTTCCGTCCGAACTGGTGGCCTCCCTGCGAGATCGGTTCGGGGTCCCGGTGGTGGTCCGCTATACGTCCACCGAGGCCTCGCTGGGCACCGGCACCGTGCCCGGGGACCCCGACGAGGTGGTCGCCACCACCGTGGGTCGCCCGGTTCCCGGGGTGTCGCTGGCCATCGCCGACGAGCGTGGTTCCGAGGTGGGTGCCGACGAGGTCGGCCGGGTGCGGATCCGGTCGGGGGCGGTGATGCTCGGCTACTGGGGCGGGCCTCCGACCGGCCCCGGGATCGACGGCGTGGTCTTCGACGCGCCGGCCACCCGGTCAGTGCTCGCCGCCGATGGCTGGCTGACCACCGGCGACTTCGGCTTCGTCGACCCCGGAGGCAATCTCCATCTGGTCGGGCGGGCCAACGAGATGTACATCCGCGGGGGGTACAACGTCTATCCGGCCGAGGTGGAGTCGGTGCTCTCCGCCCATCCGGCCGTGGCCCAGGTGGCGGTGGTGGGCACTCCCG
>DASXFR010000015.1:0-67369 GCA_036489495.1 Acidimicrobiales bacterium
CCATTTCTCGAACTCCCCCACCGAGGTAGTGACATAGGCGTCGAGCTTGCTGTCCAACCGCAGCAGGGTCTCCATCGACTCGGGGTCGGAGACGGGTCCCGCTTCGATCAACTCGTCGATCAACCCCTCCAGGGCATCGAACTTCATGCGAACAATTCCAACAGGGGGGTGTGACATCGCCGGCCGAAATTCCGCCGTTACCTTGCACGAAATCTTGCACCGACCTTGCACGAAACCTTGCAGGAACCGCACCGGCGAAAAATCTCCAATTTAAATCGAATCAACCGCGGCTCTTCGGCCGAAAACCGAGCTGCTCGGCGGCAGCTGCGGCACCTGCGGCGGCAACCACGTCGCCGCGAGAAGCCGGCGTCGCCAGTCAGGAAGAAGGAGAATCAAGCAGGCGCGAGGAGGCGCTGCGCGCGAACACGAAAGCAGTGGCCAGCACCATCGCTGCCACCACCGCCAGCGGAATGGTGGCCCCCTGGTGCAAGAACAAGGCGGCTCCCACGATGGCGCCGACCAACATGGCCACAACTGCCGCGGTCCGCCGGCCCACCTTCGGGTTGGATCCTCCGGCCAAGGTGGAATCTGCGGCCAACCCGGTGAGGGTCATGGTCAGCACGGTGGTGGTCACATCCGGCACCGCCAGGCGCCGGATCGTCGAGTTCCGTACCCCCATGGCAAAGGCCATCAACACGATCACCGCGTATCGGGGCCATCCGGAGCCGATCGTCGATGTCGATGACGCCACCACGGCGGCTCCTCCCGCCAGCAGGCCTTCGATCGCCATGGCGGTGAGCAACCAGCGGCGACGGGAATCGATGTGCAAGGTAAGGCGGCCCGCACAGGCGGCGCCGACCAGAAAACTCCCGAGCGAAGCCAGGCTGGCCGGAATCGAGAAGCCCGGCGCACCAGCAGCCGCGAATCCCAGCAACACGACATTGCCGGTCATGTTGGCGGTGAACACGTGCCCAAGGCCCAGGTAACTCACCGCGTCCACCAGGCCGCTGACCACGGTCAGCACCATGAGCGTCCCCAGAAGCATGCTCGACGGGCCGGCCGGATCGCTCACTCGGCGGCGGCCTCCCCGCTCGCAAACGTGGCCCCAGGCCCGCCGACGAGGTCGGTCCGACGGACGGCCCCGCCGACGACACCCAAGCCGGATTTCATGGCGGAAGCCACCGATTCACCGTAGCCCAGGCCAGTACATCGATTCGGGCGAGAACCGGTCTGGGATCGGCATCGCGAGTCGCAATCTGTCCCAATCGAGGGAGACTGTCACGGTGATCGCCGTGGTCTCGCCTTTCGCCTACGGACTGAGTGTGGCGGTTGCCGCGGTTGCCTGCGCGGCGGCGTGCCTGGAGGCCCGGCGGCGGCCCGGCGCCTGGACCCTCACCCTGGCTCGGGTCGTCGGAGTCGCCCTCCTGGTCGATGCCGGGAGCTACACCATCGGCCTACTGGTGGCAGGAACCTGGTCGGCACGGACCTCGCTTCCCCTGGCGTTGTGTGACGTGGCCGTGCTGGTGGCCGCGGCGGCCTGTCTATGGCGTCAGCCCCTGCTGGTCGAGTTGACCTACTTCTTGGGTCTGGCCGGCACCCTCCAGGGAGTGCTGACCCCGGACCTGTCCGTCGGCTTTCCCCACCTCGTCTTCTGGCAGTACGTGGTCGGCCATCTCGGCATCGTGTTCGCCGCGGTGTTCTTGGTCATCGGGCTTGGCCAGGCGCCCCGTCGACACGCCGTCCCTCGGGTCCTGATCATCACGCTGGCCTACACCGCAGTGGTCGGACTGGTAGATGCACTCAGTGGCGCCAACTACATGTTTCTGCGGCGTCCCCCGGGCGAATGGACTCTTTTGCGCCTGCTCGGACCGTGGCCGTGGTACCTGCTCAGTGCCACCGGGGTGGCCCTGGTGCTGTTTACGCTGCTCGATGCACCGTTCTGGCCCGGCCGCCGGCGGGAGATGGCGCACGAAGTCCGTGAAACCGAACCCGAACCCACCCTGCGGTCTGGTGGCGCTCGCCCGTCGGTGCAACCGCCATGAGTGCCATGGAACCCGAGGCCCTCCCGAACACTCCTGGCCCCGGACCCGAGCCGGGGCCGGCGCCACCGAGCCAATTCCTCCTGCGGGGCTGGAATGACCCGGCAGTCCTCGGGGTCGCGTTGGTGGCGGTGGCCGTCGGCTTCGGACAATTCGGGCTGACTGCCACCCTCGGCAACGTGGCCCGTCACTTCGGCCATCTGGTCAACGGCACCTCCATCACCGACCAGGCCGGCCTGTCGGGTACCCAACTCGGTTTGGGTCTGGCTGTCATCCGCCTGGCCTCGCTGGGCGGGCTGCCCCTGGCCGGGTTGGCCGATCGAGTGGGCCGGCGACGTGTCCTCCTCGTCGCCTGTGGTCTCGGCCTGGCCGCCACCGCGGCGTCGGTGGCCGCCCCCGGGTACTGGTGGTTCGTCCTGGTGTTCGCGTTGGGCCGGCCGTTCCTGTCGGCGGCGTCGGCGCTGGCCCAGGTCCAAGCAGCCGAGTTGACCAGCTCGGCCCAACGCGCCTCGGCGGTCGCCCTGGTGGCCGCCGGCTATGCGGTCGGGGCCGGGGTCACCGCTGTCGTCTACGGGCTGGCCGGCAACACGCTCGGTTACCGGGGAATCCTGCTGCTGGCGGTGGTGCCGTTGGTCGCTCTCCCCTTCGCGGCACGCTGGGTGACCGAGCCCGATCGCTTCGTACGGGTGGCGGCGATCCGACAGCAACGGAGACCGGTCCTGGGTGCCGTCGCCCGGCCCTACCGTGCCCGGCTCGCGCTGGTGGCCGCTCTGGCCTTCTCGCTCGGGGTGATCACCGGACCCGCCAACACCTTCGTCTTCCTCTACGCCCAAAACGTCGCCGGGTTTTCCGGGATCACCCGTTCCGCCATGGTGGTGGGAGCCGGAATCCTCGGACTCGGTGGGCTGCTGGCCGGTCGGTGGCTGGCTGACCGGGTCGGCCGGCGGCCGACCGCCATGGCGGCCATGATCCTGATCGGCGCTTTCGGGATCCTCACCTACAGCGGGAATCACGCCGCCCTGGTGGTGGGGTATGTCTTGGGCATCGGAGCCGGCGGCATCATCGCCCCCTGCGCGGGCGCCTTCGTCAATGAGCTGTTCCCGACGTCGGTCCGGGCATCGGTGGCCGGCTGGAGCGTGGCCGGATCCGTACTGGGAGCGGTGGCCGGGCTGCTGGCCTTCGGTGCCATCGCCGACATCGCCGGCCACTTCGCCCCGGCGGCCCTGGTGACCTTCGTGCCGGCCATGGCGTTGAGCGGCTTGTTCTTGCTGCTCCCCGAAACCCGGGGTCATGAGCCCGAATGGTTCTGGCCCGACGAGATCACTGGCTAGGCGGTGCGACGCCAGAACGTGGATGCGGGAGCGCCGGGCCGCGGCTCCGGCCGGCCTGCGCGAACATCATCATGTCGGCTGGGTCCCCACCCGAGGAGGTCATAGCGTGCCCGAATCCCCGATCACCGACGCCGGTTCCGGAATCATCACCAAACCGGCCCCGGGAACCGTTGCCGACACCCTGTCCAAACTCACCGACTTGGTGGAAGCCCGGGGGATGACCGTCTTCGCGGTCATCGATCACAGCGGTGAAGCCGCCCGGGCGGGGCTCGCCCTCCGGGATACCAAACTGGTCATCTTCGGGAGCCCGACCGCCGGAACCCCGGTCATGCAGGCGTCACCCCTGACCGCGGTGGATCTGCCGCTCAAGGTGCTGATCTGGGACGACGATGGTCAGACCCAGGTCAGCTTCACCAGTCCGGATGTCCTGGCCACCCGCCATCATCTCTCCGAGGAGTCGGCATCCCGGCTGGCGGGGATCGGCCCTCTCACTGACGCCCTCATCGGCTGACGATCGTTCCTGGAGGCCCGGTCCGGTCCCACCTCCTTCGGTCCTGGCACCGACCCGCTTCGGATTCGGAGCTGGTGTCCTCCTCCCGGAGAATTCAACTCCGCAGCTGGTCGTCCATCGCCTGTGCCTCGATATCCATCCGGCGCAGGAGGCCGGGAACGATCCGTCGTTCCGCCATGCGACCGATGCCTGGCACCGCCACCACCAACTCGCCATCGATGCGCCGAAGGATGCCTCCTCCGGCTTCGGTGAGGACGAAGTCGGCGGTACCGTGCAGGCGCCTCGGGTCCTTCTCAGCCTCGAAGCTGAGCGCTCCCGTGCCGGCCGTCTTGTCGACCCGCACCTCCTGGATCCAAGCCAGCCGGCTGGAGCCGAGCAAGCGCTGGGCGATCGGATCCAGGCTCCCCACGAACTCGTACCGGAGCCGCAGCCTGGCGTGGTCTCCTTCCGACTCCTGGTCGACCAACTCCGGCAGACTCAGGTCGGGGAGGGCGAGATGGAGATAGAAGGCAGAATCGACCAGCAGGGCGGCCACTGCCTCTGCCGACCCGCCGATGTGGTGCTCAGCGTGGAAGCGCACCGTTACTCCCCGAGGAGCCGGGCCGGGCCTTGGCCGATGTCGACCATCATCGCCTGGCGGCTGACGGTGTTGCCCTGTTCAGCGGTGGCACCGTCGCCCGGCAACCCACGCTGCCCGCTGCCGCCAGTTTCTTGGCTTTGTGCTTCCCGAACATGGGTCGTGCCCTTCAGTGCCAGAGGCGGGTGATGCGAGCCGAGTCTGACACACATCCTCCTTTTCCTTCCGGGACTCCTTTCTCCATCCGGGGTCGCCGAGCTTGGTCAACGCCGTCCACCTCTGGCCCCGTCGGGTTATCCCGGCTTGGTGGCGATCATGATCTCGGTGTCTCCCGGCCAATCCCAGAAGCGACCCGAAGGGGAGCTCTCGGCCAGGACCTGGCGCGCCTCAGCCACAAAGACATCGAGCCGGTCGCCGACAGTTGTGGAGCCGCAAACGACATCGACAGGTAGTTGGCAACGACGCCGTCGACGTCTTGGACGATGTCCGGCCGGCCGGGAGCGAAGACCTGGCGACCGCGCCCGAAGCGTGTCCGTTCGAGGGCGTCCTCCCATCGGTCAGTGGCAGGGCCGGCGAACCCCAGCCCCGCCCGAGGTCGCGGACCCAGATACTTTTCGACCAGCGATCGGATGGCCGTGTGGGGGATCTTGGGGAGGACCGGCCCCGGGGGCTTCTGTCGACCTTCGACGGTGTGGGCCACCAGTGCGATGTTCCCGCCGGGTTCGAGCACGTCGAAGACGGATTCGGCCACCCGCTCCCGGTCATCCCACCACACCTGCGGCCAGATTCTCGAATAGCTCAACTAGCTCGTCGATCAACGCATCGATGCTCAGGGACAGCTCGCCGCGAGCCCAGGCAAGCCCAATCTGCGTCGACGCCCCAACAAAGGCGTAGGCCCTGAGCCGATTTCGGTCACGATCCTTAGCTTGATGACCTGAAAGCGCAAACCACGCTTCAACTGCGTTTGTGGCGAAGTCGTCGCGGTGGCCAGCCAGCGGACCGGCGGAGGTCTCGAAGGCAAGAAGGCGAAGGACTCGAGGATCCTCGGTCACCGCGCGGACATAGGCATCTACTGCGGGTCGGATATCGCTGGGACCGCCCGCGGCGAGTGCCGGAGCCACGCGGACCATGAGGTTTGCTCGTACCTCCTCGAACACCGCCTCTGCCAATTCGTCGATCGACTGAAAACTTTCGTAGAAGTAGCGCTTGGTAAGGCCAGCCTCGGAACATACGTCTCCAACCCCTACAGCTGAGATCCCCCTGGTGCCGAAGAGTTCCAAGCCAGCATCGAGCAACTGACGGCGGCGCCGAGCGATGCGATCCAGCGCGCTCACCCCACGGTAGGGGCGGACAACAGATCCAGTCGGGTCGGGCTCGGTCGCCACTGTCTCATGGTCCCATTGTTCAAAATCCATAGTTGACACTTCCAAGTATCAGATTTATAGTCTCGTTCAAAGTAGACACTAACCAGAGTCAGATTGGGGCGCCTGTCCCCTGATCCCTATCGCCCCATAGGAGAGCTGAAGATGACCGCAATCGATGTCAACAGGTTCGACAGCGGAATCCGCGAGGCCGTGCCCATGCCACTGGACGAGGACGCCCCGGCCAGGTTGGGGCCTGAGTCGCTTGTCTGGAAGTACTTCGGCGACATCCGGGTGGCCTTATTGGGCTTCCAGCGACTGGCTGGAACGGAAAACTGCATCGAGCAGTTGGCGAAGGGGGTCGAGGACCACTCGCTGTTCTTCACGGACACCATCGGTCGGGGTCGGCGCACCGGACCGCCGATTGCCAAAACGGTCTACTCCGCTGATCCGCTCTACTGGGGTCGAACGATTCGCGACTTCCACAAGCCCATTAAGGGAACTATCAGTGACGGGTCGCGTTATCACGCGTTGAACCCGGAGCTGTTCTATTGGGCGCACGCCACCTTTGTCGACCAGGTGATCTACAACACCGACACATTCGTCAGACGCCTGACCTATGAGGACAAAGTACAGATCTTCGAGGAGAGCAAGGTTTGGTATCGGCTGTACGCGGTGAGCGAACGGGGACAGCCCGAGAGCTACGACGATTTTCTCAAGTACTGGGACTCGATGTTGGAGCGGTTCGTGCCGACGCCGACCATCATGTACGCCACCGGTTACATCCGAAAGGGTCTCCCCCGCCCCAAGAAGCTGCACAAGATCCCTCTACCGGTCTGGAAGGCGTTCTCCGCTCCCCTGAACTCGCTGATTCGCACGGTTGTTGTCGGGACGCTGCCCCAGCAGATGCGCGACGTGTGCGAGCTCGAATGGGACAAGAGGAAGGAAAAGCGGTTTCAGCGGTTCGCCGCCACCATGCGTGCTCTGAACCCGCTGATCAATCGGCTGCCGGCAAAGGCACGTTATTCACCATGGGCTGCGGAGGCGTGGAAGCGCGAAGGTATAGATCCACGCACACTGAACGGCAATGGGTCGAACTCCAGGTCAATTACGGCGCCCGAGAGCCAGACCAAGGTCTCGAATCCGAACACGCCAAAGAAACCCACGCGCCAGAGCGCGCTGGCGACCCCACCCGAGGGGAGCGGCCTCAAACCGGTGTACGGCACTCTCTTTCCCTCATTGACCGAATTGCTGGCCTTCCGTCGCACTCCGCAAAAGGTGTTCGCACAGCGCCGCGCCACTTTCGGGGACATCAGCTTCCTCAGCACGCCGAACGGCAAACTCGTCACCCCATTGAACCCTGCCGCGTGTCAGGCGGTGGCCTTGAATCGAAGCAAGACCTTCGCCGCCGAACCGGCATGGGGATTCCTCATTGGCAAGTTCTTCCGTCGTGGCCTTCTGCTCATGGACTTCGAGGAACACCGTTCCCATCGCCTGGTCCTCCAGCAGGCGTTCACCGCCACTCACCTCAAGAGTTACCTGGCGCAGATGCAACCGATGATCCAGCGGCGGGTCGCAGACTTCCCCGACGGCAATCGGGTTCGTTTGCTTCACGAATTGAAGAAGCTGACCCTGGACGTCGCGCTCGAGGTCTTCCTGGGCCTAGAGCTCTCGCCGGCAGAGGCCGATCGGATCAACAAGGCCTTTGTCGATTGTGTAAGTGCGGGACTGGCATTGGTCCGCTACAACATCCCGGGAACACGGTGGTCGAAGGGTGTGCAAGGGCGCCAGGTGCTGGAGACATTCATGTACGAGCACCTGCCCGCCAAGCGAGCCCAGCGGACGCCGGACCTGTTCTCCACGCTGTGCCACGTCAGCTCCGAGGAGGGACACACCTTCACCGACGACGACGTGGTCAATCACATGATCTTCCTGTTGATGGCCGCGCATGACACGTCCACCATCACGATGACGACCATGGCGTACTACCTGGCGAAGTGCCCCGAATGGCAAGGCAAGGCGCGCTCCCAATCACGGACATTGCCAGTCCAGATCAACTACGACGACCTGTCGCAATTCGCGATTCTCGACTCCGTCATGAAGGAATCGCTGCGCCTGAACGCCCCGGTACCAGGTCTGTCCCGTGAGGCGATCGTCGAGACCGAAATTGACGGATACTTCGTGCCGAAGGGCACTCGGATTGCCGTGATGGCCGTGGCCAACCACTACAACCACGACCTCTGGACCGACCCCGACCGCTTCGACCCCGAGCGGTTCTCGCCAGAACGGGCAGAAGACAAATCGCATTCCTTCGCCTGGATGCCATTCGGCGGCGGAGCGCATAAATGCATCGGCCTGAACTTCGCACATATAGAGATCAAACTGATCATGCACAACCTGTTGCTGACCCACGAGTGGACGGTACCGAACGACTACCAGTGGAAACTCGACTACACCACTTTGCCGGTACCCAAAGATGGCCTGCCAGTGCGACTGCGGAAGATGTCAGCACCTACCGAGATAGCCACAAACGGCTATATTCACACCAAATAACCGGAGGAATTGCGTGTCACAAGTCAGTCAGAATTTCAACGAGCTGTCCGCCCTTGAAGGACATTGGTCCCTCGACCGGGACAGAACGACTGTCGAGTTCCACACGAAGATCATGCGGGTCATACCGGTGAGAGGAACGATCAAGGCGATTGAGGGCGGCGCCCGCGTCGGCACCGACGGAGCCATCGATGGGAATTTGATCCTCGATGCGGCCACGATCGACACGGGCATCAAGAAACGGGATGCCCACCTGCGTACCGCCGACTTCTTGGATACGGACAGACATCCAACAATTGCCTACACAGCCCAGTCAGTTCGCAAAATCCCTTCGGGAGGATATGAGGTGGTGGGAAGCCTGAGCATCCACGGCCAGACTCGGCCGCTCATCACCTTTGTCGAGATACAACATGTCCCAACCGAAGTGAGCGTCTCTGCGAACATCGATCTGGATCGAACGGCCTGGGGTGTTGGCCGCACACGCCTCGGTCCGTCGACCACGGCTGGTGTCGTGATTAAGGCACGCTTTATCAGGGAGTGAGGGCGCCCGTCCGAAATTGTCGAGTGCGGTGCGTTCACGTCACAATCGAGAGGAGATGGCCTACGAAATTGCAGCCTTCGAAGTCACATCAGCGGGCATTTGGAGGACAAGGCCTTTTGGCTGGAACAAGACCTGAACCCATAAAGTGGTTTTGACCAGGACTTTCGAGTGGGCGCTAGAGGACTCGAACCTCCGACCTCAGCCGTGTGAAGGCTGCGCTCTAACCAACTGAGCTAAACGCCCTTGCTCCGTCTGCGCCCTGAGGGTCGCTCGGATGCAGTCCGTCATGGTAGCCCGGGGATTTCGGGGGGCAGAAGTTCGAAGCCAAGAGCCTCCTCCAGCGCCGCCGCCGACCGGAGCACCACCAGATCACCGTGCTGGGGTCCGATCAGCTGAAGACCGACCGGGATTCCCTCCGACGTAATTCCGGCGCAGACAGTGGCGGCCGGCGACCGGGTCATGTTGAACGGATAGGTGAATCTGACCCAATTGAAATCCGGGGTGCCGTTGATCAGGGCCGATCCATTCAGGGCGTGGGGCGGTGCGGCCGCGGCGGTGGTCGGCGTCACCAGCAGCCGCACGTCGTGGAAGAGATCGACCAACCGCAGGTTCAAATCGTGGGTGGCGTCCTCGGCCCGGACCATGTCCAGCGCGCTGATCGACGTCGCCCCGTCGATGACGGTGGCCAGCACCGGATCGATCTCGTCCCACACCGGGGTCCCTCGGAAGCCGGCATGGGTCCGGAGGTTGTAGGCGCCGGTCAGGATCAGCCACTCGCTTACGGGATCCTCGTCGAACACCGTTTCGACGTCCATGACGTCGGCGCCCAACGATGCCAGTACCGCCACCGCTCGCTCACAGATGGCCAGCACCTCGGCGTCGACCTCGGCGTACCCGAGGGTCGGCGACCACGCCACCCGCTGGGGTGGCTTGGGATCGTTGAGCACCGCCAGCCAGGAGGCCTCGGGTCGGGGCAACGACCGCAAGTCGGTGGCATCCGGCCCCACCACCACGTCGAGAGCGGCAATCAGATCCGAAAGTTTGCGGGCCATCGGTCCCCGGGTCGAGAGGTTCTGCCAGTCGGGAGCATGGGACCCGCCGGTCGGGACTCGGCCGAGAGACGGCTTCATGCCTGACAACCCGCAACAGGCCGACGGGATCCGGAGGGATCCGCCGCCGTCGGACCCGGTGGCCAGCGGGATCATGCCCGACGCGATCGCCGCCGCACTGCCACCCGAAGAGCCTCCGGCGCTGTGGTCCAGGCTCCACGGATTCATGGTACGACCGAATACCGAGTTGACGGTGTCGGCCTTCCAACCCAACTCGGGCGTATTGGTCTTCCCAACCACCACACATCCCGCCGCCACCAGCCTCTCCACCATCATCGAGTCGGCCGATGCCGGCGCCCGCCCCGAGAAGGCCGGCGAGCCGAGCGTGGTCACATACCCGGCGGCATCCTCGAGGTCCTTGACCCCGAGGGGAAGACCCGCCAACGGGCCCGGATCCCGGCCCGCCGCCACCTGGTCGTCGACGGTGGCAGCGGCGGCCAGAGCCAGTTCCCCGTCAACCGCGACGAAGGCATTGATGGTCGGATTGACGGCCTCGATCCGGGCCAAGGCGTGACCGACCAGCTCGCGCGCCGACCGTTCACCTCGGCGCACCTGGCCGGCCAGACCCACAGCTGATTCCGTGCGGAAGTCCATGAGCGACGGTACCGCCACCTTGCTGCCTCGACAACCGGCCCGACCGGCAATCGCCAGATCCGTACCCAGTTCGACAATTCGGGTGACCCCGAAGCAGTGTCTGGGTCATGACTTCGCCATCAATGTCCCGGACCGTCCTCGATCACGTGGCTCACGCGGTTCCATCCTGGCAGGATGCCTGGCCGCTGTATGCCGCCCAGCTGGGGGCGGAATGGAGCTCCGGAGGTGAGAGCATCGGGTTTGCGCCGGCTCAAGTGCGGTTCGCCAATGGGTCCCGCATCGAATTACTCAAGCCGCACGCCACCGCCACCAACGACTTCCTCGCCCGCTTCCTCGAGCACAGCGGGCCCGGACCCCATCACCTCACCTTCAAAGTGCCCAATATCCTCCAGGCTTTGGATGCCGCCCGCGACGCCGGTTTCGACCCGATCGGCGTGGATCTCCGCGATCCGGAATGGAAGGAAGCGTTCATCCACCCCAAGCAGGGCACCGGGATCGTCGTCCAGCTGGCCGAGGCTTCCGGCGGATGGTCGAGTCCGGCCCCCGACGACTACCCGACCGAGCGACGCCGTCGCCGGGACGGTAGCGGCACGGTCCGACCCGCATCCCTTCGTCGGGTCACCCACGCGGTGGCTGACCTCGATGCCGGGATCGACCTCTTCGGCCGGCTCCTGGGCGGCGCCCTGGAGGACCGGGGCACCGGTCCGGGAGAAGAATGGGTCGACCTTCGGTGGGACTGTCCGCTGGCCGTTCGGCTGATCGCTCCTACCCCCGGTCCCGAGTCGCAGGAGCTGGCGGACTGGTTAGGTGACCGGAGCGGGCGCCTTCATCACCTGTTGATGGCCGACGAGGAGCCGGACACCTTGCTCGGTGCCCGCCCGGCCCCGCCAACCCTTCCCGGCCTGGGGGGTTTGTCGCCGAGCCGAACTCCGTGGGTCATCGAGCCCGAGAACAACCTCGGACTCCGGCTGGTGGTCGCCGAGTTGTGAGCTGAGTGCGTCGGAGCCACCAGAGATGAACCGGTATCCTGAGGCCGATGAGCCCGAAGAATCGCCAGAAGAACGACTCCGCGGGCGATATTGCCGACGACGAATCATTCGAGGACGGCGACTTCGATGAGGACGCCGAGGATGATTCGTTCGACGACGTTGCCCAAGACGAGGGCGAGGACGACGAGGACTTCGAGGACTACGAGGAAGAAGACGACTACGAAGACGACGCCGAGGACGGCGCCGACGAGCTGGACGACGAACCTCCACGACGGGAGACGCCGGCCGAGAAGCGCAGGCGGATGGACAAGGTTCGGGCCAGCGCCATTTCCTCCAACATCGAGCCGGGGCAATCGAGTGTTTCGACAAAATGGGCCATCGACCGCTTGGACGCACGGGAGAAGCGGTTCTCCTTTGTCGCCGCCGGTGGCGCCGCGCTGTTCGCCATCACCATCTACCTAGTCGAAACCCAAAATCACAATTTCTGGTTGGCCAAGGGCCAGATCACACCGCAGACCACGCTGGTCGTCGGACTCATCGCCGGCGGACTGCTGGTCGCCGCCACCATGTTGGGTCGCCGGGCTCCAGTTGGGTTTGTCGCCCTGTTCACCGGCGCCGCTTTCGGCGGCTCCTACCTGTTTCTGGGGTTGCCGTTCTTCGTCCTGGCCGTGTGGCTGCTGTACCGGTCCTACAAGATCCAAAAGGAAACCACCGCCAAACTCCGGGAGGCCGGAGGTGGCCCGAAGGCGCGGTCGACCCCCGCGACCCGCTCGACGGCGGCCCGCCCGGCGCGCCCGGCCGCCCCGGCGCGCCCGAGAACGGTGGCCGACGCCCGCCGGGCCCGCTCCAAGAAATCTTCGGGTCCGGTCGGCAACAAGCGGTACACCCCCAAGCGCCCCACTCCCCCGCCACCGAAACCCTCGAGGCGTGACCGCAAGGCGGCCGCCTCCGACTGAACCCGCCGCCGACCTACGGAACGGTGACGAGGGCCGAGCGCAACAGGTCGAGGATCTCTGTCCGTCGGCGCACCAGGGATCGAGCGGTCGGCTCTTCCCCGAGAGCCCGGAGCAGTTCGACTTCGGTGACCATCCCGATCACGGTGGAGTAGATAGCCAGCAACAACAGGCGCGGCTCGTGCCGTCGCATGTGACCGGAGTCCATCTCGGCTTCGAGGAATTGGGAGGCCCGGGCGACCAAGGGCTCCAGCGCCGCCACGAACCGGGTAGCGGCGGGCGGGCCGAGCCGACCCATCTCCCGGACCAAACCCAACAGTTCGGGCTGGCGGGCCGCCAGTCGGAACACCGAACGCACCACCGCTTCGACTCGCACCCATCCGGTGCCAGCGGTAGCCAACGATCCCTCCAATGCCACCGACAGCTCGATGACGCTCCGATCGATCACCGCGTCGAGAAGGACCTCCTTGGACGGGAACCAGTAGAGGATTGTCTGCTTGCGTACCTCCAGCCCAGCGGCCAGCGCGTCGAGCGAGGTCGCCTCGTAGCCTCGGGTGGCGAACGAGGCCAGCGCGGCGTCGAGGATCCGCGCCGGGGTGCTGGTTTCGTCGGCGATCCCGTTGCTGGTCGGCATCGGGCGGGGCCGGCCCTTGTCCCGGCCTCCGAGTCCAGCGGACCCCCCGGGGCGGGCGGAACCTGAGCGTCCGGCCGAGCCGGTTGAACCTGGGGCCCTCGGGGGCGATGCGCTCGACTCGGTCACTTACCATATGGTAGACAGATCTGGTGACCCGTGTTCGTGACGCCCTGGCGGGCAAGCGATTCTTCATCACCGGCGCCACCGGTTTTCTGGGAACGGCCCTGGTCGAGAGGCTGTTGCGCACCGTTCCCGACTGTGAGGTGGTGCTCCTCATCCGACCCACCCGTCGGTCGAGCCCGATGCAGCGGGCCACCAAGGAGATCCTCAAAAACGACTGCTTCGACCGCCTGCGGCAGGAGACGGGAGACGACTTCGACGCCCGAGTGACCAGCCGGGTCACCGCGGTGGCCGGCGATGTCGCCACCGACGGACTGGGTCTGGACGACGAGGGACGACGCCAGCTTTCCCACACCGACATCGTCATCCACTCGGCGGCATCGGTGAGTTTCGATGCCCCGCTGGATGCCGCCGTCGAGGTCAACCTGCTCGGTCCCTCCCGGGTGGCCGAGGCCACCGTCAACGCCCGCCAAGCCGCCAACCAAGACGGGCGCACCGGGCCGATCCATTTCATCCCGGTCTCCACCGCCTATGTGGCCGGGACCCATCAGGGCGAGGCGAAGGAAGAACTGCTGGAGGGCAACCGGTACAGCCTCGACGTGGCCTGGAAGGGCGAAGTCGACGCCGCCCGCCGCCAGCGCGGCGACAGCGAGGCCGAATCCCGACGGCCCGAGCGGCTACGCGCCTTCGCCAAGGCGGCCCGCAGCGAGCTGGGCGGGGCCGGCCTCCACCTGCTGGCCGAACGGGCCGAACGGCTGCGGGAGGATTGGGTCAAGAAGCAACTGGTCGAGATCGGCAAGCTCCGGGCCCAGTCACTCGGTTGGCCCGACGCCTATCCGTATACCAAGGCCCTCGGCGAGCGGGCGCTGATCTCCCAGTACGGCGACACCCTGCCCATCACCATCATCCGCCCCTCCATCATCGAGTCGGCGCTGACCGAGCCGCGTCCGGGTTGGATCCGAGGCTTCCGGATGGCCGAGCCGATCATCGTCTCCTATGCCCGGGGGCTGTTGAAGGAATTCCCCGGGGTCGCCGAAGGGGTGACCGACGTCATCCCGGTGGACCTGGTGGTGGCCACCATCATCGCCGTCAGCGGCGAGGCTCTCCTCGACGTCTCCGGGGCCTCCGACGCCGGGGACACCTCCAACTACCAAGGCCCGAGCGTCTACCACGTGGCCTCCGGGGTTCGGAACCCGTTCAACTATGGGCGGCTGGTCAAGCTGATCCGGGAGTGGTTCACCGAACACCCCCTCTACGACGCCGACGGCCAACCCATCATGGTTCCCGAGTGGTCGTTCCCCGGCCGGGGCCGGGTCCAGCAGCAGTTGACCCGGGCGTCAAAGGCCATGGACCTGGCCGAGCGGGTGGTCGGCTCGCTGCCCATCCGCGGTCGGCAGGCCACCTGGATGGCCGCCCTGGAAGAGAAGCACCTGTTGGCCGATCGGGCGCTCGGCTACGTCGAGTTGTACGGCGCCTACACCGAGACCGAAGCCCGTTACCGGGTCGACCGGCTGCTCGCCCTCTGGGACCGGATGGACGAGGACGACCGTCAGACCTACGGCCTCGACCCGGCCATGGTCGACTGGGACCGCTACATCCGGGAGATCCATCTCCCCTCCATCGTCGAGCACGCCCGGGTCCGGACCACCCCGGGGAAGTCGATCCAGCCGTCCCGGGTCGACCGGGCCCGCAAGGCGATCCTCTCCCCCGACCGTCATCTGGCCGCCTTCGACCTCGAGAACACCCTCATCGCCGCCAACGTGGTCGACTCCTACGCCTGGCTGGCCTCCCGTCATCTCCCCGCCGGGGAACGGGTGGCGTTCGTCGCCGACCTGGTGCGGGAAGCGCCCTCCCTCCTCGCCCTCGACCGGCGCGACCGGGGCGACTTCCTCCGGTCGTTCTACCGGCGCTACGAGGACGCGCCGGTGGCCCGGCTCCAAGACGACGGCTGGGAGCTCTTCCACGACCAGCTGCTGACCAAGTCGTTCCCGGCCGCCATCGCCCGGGTGCGGAAGCACCGGGCCCTCGGCCACCGCACCATCCTCATCACCGGGGCCCTCGACTTCGTGGTCGAGCCGCTCCGCCCGCTGTTCGACGAGATCGTCTGCGCCCGGCTCAGCCAGGCCGGCGGCCGCTACACCGGACGACTGGCCGAGCTGCCTCCCATTGGCGAGGCCCGGGCCCTGGTGTTGGCCGACTACGCCGAGGCCGAGGGCCTCGATCTCTCCGAGTCGATGGCCTACGCCGACTCGGCCAGCGATCTGCCGATGCTGGAGGCGGTGGGCTTCCCGGTGGCGGTGAACCCGGAGACCAAGCTGGCCGCCATCGCCCGCCGGCGCGGATGGCACGTCGAGCACTGGGAGAAGGCCGACGGCGGCGCCCAGCCCCTCCTTCCGCTCGGACCCATCGACACCCGTGACGCCGGGCGCCGGGGCCGCACCTCGGCCGCCGCCCTGTCCGGGCGGTCCCGACGGCTGGCCGGAGACGGCGTCCGGTGAAGGCACTGGTGTTCGAGCGCAACCTCCCGCGCTTCGCCGCCTCCCGGGTAGCGTCGGTGTTCGGATCCGGCCGGGGTGCTGGCATCGGGCCGCTCCAATTCCTGGACGCGGTGCCGCCCGAGGCGCCGGGCGACGACTGGTTCCACCTCCGCCCCCTGCTGTCCGGCATCTGCGGGTCGGATCTGGCCACCCTCGACGGCCGGAGCTCCCGCTATTTCGAGGACATCGTCAGCTTCCCCTTCGTCCCCGGCCACGAAGTCGTCGGGGTCCTGGAGGACGGCGGCGTCGATTACGCCGGGACCGAACTTGCCCCCGGCACCCGGGCGGTCGTCGAGCCGGTCCTCGGATGCGCCCCCCGGCATATCCAGCCGGCTTGCCCCCAGTGCGGCACCGGTCACTACGGACTCTGCGAGAACCTGGCCTTCGGGGATCTCGCCCCCGGACTCCAGACCGGCTTCTGTGCTGACACCGGCGGCGGCTGGTCGGCGGCCGGCCTGGTCGCCCATCGCTCGCAGCTCCATTCGGTTCCCGAGCCGTTCACCGACGAGGACGCGGTCATCGTCGAGCCGACCGCCTGCGCGGTGCACGCCGCGCTGTCCGGCCGGATCGAACCGGACGACACCGTGGCCGTGGTCGGGGCCGGGACCCTCGGGCTCGCCACCATCGCCGCCCTTCACCATCTGGTGCGGCCCGCCACTGCTTGCGTGGTGGTGGCCGGGGCCAAGCATCCCCATCAGCGGCGGGTGGCCGAATCATTGGGCGCCGACATCGTCGTCCCGCCTGATCAGCTGGCCCGGGCCGTGCGCCGGCAGGCGGGATCGCTGGTTCTGGCCGGCCGGCTCACCGGCGGGGCGGATGTGGTGTTCGACTGCGTGGGCTCGTCGGAGTCGTTGACCCAGTCATTGGCCATGGTCCGGCCCCGCGGCCGGGTGGTGGTGGTCGGGATGCCGACCAAGGTGTCGGTCGACCTGGCGCCGTTGTGGCACCGCGAGCTGACCCTGGTCGGCGCCTACGCCTATGGCACCGAGACGGCGGCGAGCCCGAAGGCCGAGCCGCCGAGAACCTTCGAGATGGCCATCGACCTGGTGGCCGAGGCCGGACTCGGCTCGCTGGTATCCGCCGGCTACCCGCTCGACCGCTACGAAGAGGCGATCGTCCATGCCGGGTCGGCCGGTCGTCGCGGGGCGGTCAAGGTGGTGTTCGATCTTCGCAATCGGAAAGGACGCAATCGTTGAGCCCCAGGCCCGGATTTGTGCTCGAGGTCGACCGCTCCACCCCACCCACCCTGTACTGGCACGGTGAACGGTTCCGGCTGGAACGTCTGCCGGAGGGGAGCCGGGTGATCTACGCCCCCGAGCCCATCGACCCGCTGGAGGATCCCTCGGCCGCCATCCGCCACGCCCTCCAGAGCCCGCTCGGGGACAAGGACCCGCTGCCGTCGCTGCTGCGGGCGGGCATGAAGCTGACCATCGCCTTCGACGACATCTCCCTGCCGCTTCCCCCCATGGAACGGCCCGACATCCGGCAACTGGTCATCGAACAGGTCCTGGACATGGCCGCCGACGCCGGGGTGGACGACGTGGAGCTCATCGTCGCCCTCGCCCTCCACCGGCGGATGACCGAGCCCGAGCTCCGTCACGCCCTCGGCGACCGCATCTACGACGCCTTCGCCCCCAACGGGCTGCTCACCCAGCACGACGCCGAGGATCCCGACGCCCTGGTCCACCTGGGCCAGACCGACCACGGGGAGGACGTCGAGATCAACAAGCGGGCGGCGGAGAGCGACCTGTTGGTCTACGTCAACATCAACCTGGTGGCCATGGACGGCGGGCACAAGAGTGTCGCCACCGGCCTGGCCAGCTACAAGAGCCTCCGCCACCACCACAATCCCCAGACCATGCAGAAGAGCCGGTCGTTCATGGACCAGCACCACTCGGAGCTGCACACTTCCAACTGGCGGATGGGCCGGCTCATCGCCGATTACATCAACGTGTTCCAGATCGAGACCAACCTCAACAACGACGCGTTCCCGCCCGCCTTCGGCTTTCTCCAGAAGCGCGAGTGGGAATGGAGCGTGAAGGACCGCGTCGCCTTCCTCGGGGCGTCGAAAGCTCTCGACCGCACCCCGGCCAAGTACGCCCGTCAGATCTTCCACTCGGTCAAGTCACCCCACCGGATGACCGCCGTCCAGGCCGGCGAAGTCGAGGCCGTCCACGCGGTGACCACCGACAACGTCTGGAAGCAACAAGGTGTCCGGGTGGAAGGCCAGACCGACATCTTGTCGATGGGCCTCCCCTACATCAGCCCGTACAACGTCAACTCGATCCTCAACCCGATCCTGGTTGCCTGCCTGGGCCTCGGCTACTTCTTCAACATGTACCGGGGCAAGCCGCTGGTGCGGGAGGGCGGAGTGGTGATCATGAGCCACCCGACCCCGTGGGAGTTCAACCCGGTCCACCACCCGAGCTACATCGACTTCTTCGAACAGGTGTTGAGCGAGACCACCGATCCGATCGAGGTGGCCAAGGGTTTCGAGGAGTCGTTCGCCACCGACCCGTGGTACATCCACCTCTACCGGACCGGCCACGCCTACCACGGGGTCCATCCGTTCTACATGTGGTACTGGTGCGCCCACGCCTTGCAGCACCTGGGCGGGGTGATCATCGTCGGAGGCGATCCCGCCGCCGTCCATCGGCTCGGTTTCCGGGTGGCATCGACCATGGCCGACGCCCTGGAGATGGCCACCGACATCGTCGGGCCGTCGCCGACCCTCACCCATGTCCACACCCCCCCGATCCTGATGTCCGACGTGCAATGACCAACCACGGGTCGTCTCGATCCCTGCTGAAGCCCCGGGCGGTGCGGGCCGATGCCGCCCTCGGCACCGCCCGGAGCCGGGCCGCCGCCGCCCTTAGGCGCCTGTCCCCCGCTGACATCGCCTCCCGGGCCGGCCGCCGTCGGTTCCCGCTGGCCGCCCCGAGCTGGCCCGAGAGTGTCCCCCGCCCGGCCCCCGAGCACGACCTCGGGGTCGACTACGACACCGAGTGGTCCCGCAAATACCCGGTGCGTCTGGCCCGGGCCATGCTCACCGACAACGTCACCCGGCCGCTGGCCCGGGTCATCGCCGATCCGCTGGTCCGGGGCGACGAATACCTGACCACCCTCGAGGCTCCGGTGATCTTCGCCGCCAACCACACCAGCCACATCGACACCCCGCTGCTGATGACCTGCCTGCCGATGCGCTTCCGGCATCGCACCGTGGTGGCGGCGGCGGCCGACTACTTCTTCGACCGGCGCTGGAAGGCCGACCTCTTCGCCTTCTCGCTGGCCGCGATTCCGATCGAGCGGAACAAGGTCAACCGGCGGTCTGCCCAGCTGGCCATCGACCTGGTGGAGGACGGCTGGAACCTGATCATCTACCCCGAGGGCGGCCGGTCGCCCGACGGCTGGGGCCAGATCTACCGGGGCGGGGCCGCCTATCTCAGCGTCAGGACCGGACGCCCGGTGGTGCCGGTCCACCTCCAGGGCACCGGGCACGTATTGCCCAAGGGGGGCAAAGGGGTCCGGCGCACCCGCACCACCGTCACCTTCGGTACCCCGTTGGTGCCCGACGAGGGTGAGGATGCCCGTCGCTTCGGGGTGCGGATCGAAGCCGCGGTGGCCACCCTGGCCGACGAGACCACCACCGACTGGTGGACGGCCCGGCGCCGGTCGGTGATGGGAACCACCCCACCGCTCCAGGGACCCGACGTGGCCGCCTGGCGACGCTCGTGGGCCCTCCCCGAAGCCACCTCGGCGACCTCGAACGTCGACGCCGACATCGATGGCATCGACTGGCCCCGCCGGACCGAGTGGCCACGGCGGACCGGCTCCCGGAGCCAGTAGCCGGAGCCAGGGAAAGGTCACGCCACCGAGGAAGGAGTCAGCCTCGACCCCGGCGCACCCGACCTGCGCGGGTCGACCGGAGGCTGCCCACCCCGGCCAGGCGGTCGGCACGGAGGGCGCTCTCCTCCCCGTCGTCGAGGACGACCGGAGGGAGGGTCCGGCCGCGGGATGCCAGCGCCCACCCCAGCAGCAGATCGGCCAGCGCTACATTCCGGGCCAGCACCGGTCCGTGGAGATAGGTGCCCACCACCCGTTGGGTCCAGGCGCCCTCGGTCCCGTCGCCGCCCCCGTTCCCGACCCCGGTGATGACCCGGGCGAGGGGAGAGGCCTCCGGCCCGATGGTGGTCACCCCACCGTGGTTCTCGAAGCCGGTCAGCAGCGGAAGCGGGGAACCGTCAGCGCTCCGAGGGGCGGCGTCGTCGACGGCGGCCACCAGCTCCCCCACCGCCCGCAAATTGGTTCCCTTCCGGGTGGTCACATCCAGGAGTCCGAGACCGTCGTGGGGTCGGTCGGCGGCATCGGGGAATTGACGCCCCAGGAGCTGGAAGCCGGCGCAGACTCCGAGGACCACCGCACCGTCGGCCGCGGCTCGCAACAAGGTGCCGTCGGCGATCAGCGTGGTCGCCGCCCGGACCTGCGGGCCGTCCTCCCCACCCCCGAGGCAGTAGAGGTCGCCTCGGGGCAGCGGTCGGTCGGACGGCGCCTGGATCAGGTTCACCTCCACCCCTCGCCACTCGGCCCGGCGGGCCAGCACCAGCCCGTTCCCACCGTCGCCGTAGGTGCCGAGGAGATCGGGGTAGATGACGACCACCGTCAACGCCGGCCGGCGACCGGCGCTGGCGATCACAGCCGGCTCCTCAGTTGGGCGAAGGCGGTGTAGTTGCCGAGGAACTCCACCGACGGCGGTCCGCCCGGCCGGGCGGAGGGGGCCGCCACCCGCACCGCGGCGTCCACCGCCTCCAGCGGGTCGGGCACCACCTTGTGGTCGACTTCGGCATACCGGAGGCGCACGGCCAGATCCCGGCACCGTTCCCCGGTCGCCACCACCGTCCGGCCGGCCAGGCGCTCGAAGGGGACGTCCCACAGCCAGCTGGTGTCGAAACCGTCGGCTACCCGGGCGTTGATGGAGAGCACCACCGGCGGGGCGGACGGTGACTCGTCCAACAGGTCGAAGATGGCCGTCCAACCCGCCGGGTTCTTGGCCAGCAGCAACCGGATCACTCGCCCCTGGCGATCCACCGTCGAGAACCGTCCGGCCACCTCGTGGAGGACGGCCAGCCTCGCCAAGGCGGTGGCCACCGACACCCGGGGCTGGGCGTAGGTCCCGACCAGCTCGGCGGCGGCCACTGCCACCATGGCCGCGTTGGCCCGGTTGAACTGGCCGGGCAGTCCGATGACCACCGGATAGCGGTTGCCGTCGGCCATCACCAGCGTCTCGCCCTCCAGCCAGGCGAAGCGCTCCGGTCGGGCGAACTCGCACTGGTCGCAGTACCAGTTGCCGGTGGCTTCGAAGACGATGCGACCTCCACAGGCCGGACAGCCCACCGCGTCGTCGCGCCACACCTGTCCGGCGCCGACCCAGCGGACCTCCGGTGCCGTCGACGCCGCCCACACCACCATCGGATCGTCGGCGTTGGCAACCACCACCGTTCCGGTGCCACCGGGCTCCACCGGCTCGAGACTTCCCAGCACCGCGCGCCACTTGTCGACCAACATCCGGACTTCGGCGATCCGGTCGAGCTGGTCGCGTGACAGGTTGAGCAGCACCACGACCTGCGGACGGGTTTCCTCGATGAGCTGGCCCAGGTATCCCTCGTCGACCTCGAGCACCACCGTCCCCGATGGCCGGGTGCCGATGAGGGCGGCCACGTGCCCGGCCGGCATGTTGGCGCCGGTGGTGTTGGTGACCACCGGGATCGAGTCGGTTTCGGTCAGCGCCGCCACCAGCATCCCGGTGGTGGTGGTCTTCCCGTTGGTGCCCGATACCAGGGCGACGTTCCGGTCCGTGGCCAGGATGGTCAACAGCCGGGGGTCGATGGCGAGGCCCGCCCGACCACCGATGACGGTCCCGCTGCCCCGCCCGAGGAGGCGGGACATCGAGTTGATGGTCGACGCCACCTTCACCGCCACCGAGGGGCGCAGCGAGAGACGGGGGGTTGACCGGGAACGGGGGGCGGTCACGCCGGAGGCTGTGTGCGGGCCAGTTCCTCACTGGTGGGAATCCGTTGGATCCGTGACGCCTCCGGCAACAGGTCGGCGATGGCGGTCATCAACGTCTCGGTGTCGGCGACGGCATCCTGACCATCGAGCTGCATGGGCGTCCCGACCCGCACGGTGACCATCGGCGGGTGCCCCCACGCCGTCATGTTCGGCACCCGGGACGAACGGGCCCATACGTCTTCGGTGCCCCAGAGCCCGATCGGCACCACCGGCGCACCGGTTTCCTGCGCCAGGCGGGCGGTGCCGGTCTTGCCGGACAGGACGGGATCGAAGAAGGCGTCTCCCCGAGGGATGGTGCCCTGGGGCAGCACGATGACCACCTCGCCGGCCCGGAGGGCGGCACTCGCCCGCTTCATCGGGTTGGCCGAGCCGCTGCCCCGGTCGACGGCGATCCCGCCGAGGGCGCGGGCCAGGCTCCCGACCACCGGGGCGTCGAAGATCTCCTGCTTGGCCAAGAAGCGGACCGGCCGGTTGAGACGAGCCGCCACCAGACCCAGGGCGGCCACGTCGAAATAGCTGCGGTGGTTGGCGGCCAGCAGAACCGGCCCCGTGGTCGGGATGCGTTCGACGCCCTCGATGTCGAAGCGGGCGTAGGGGAAGGCCTCGGGCCGGAAGAGCAGCCGGGCCAGGTGATAGGGCTCCAGGCCGAGGAGGGAAGGGACCCCCGGCGGGCGGTCCCAGTATTCGAGCGGCCAGCGGCGGGCCACCGACACCAGGGCCAACCGGGGATCGGCATTCAGCGGGTGGGGATGGCCCACCTCGGTCAACAGCGGCAGGTCATAGAAACTGTCGGAGTAGGCGTGGGAGGCGGACAGATCGACGCCGCGGACCTCGGCCCAGTCGCGGACGGCCCGGCGTTTCCCGATGCCCCACACGAACCGGCCGTTCAACCGGCCGGTGTACCGGCCGTCGGACTCGTCGTAGCGGGTGGCGATGGTGTCATCGAAGCCCAGAGCTTCGGCCAGCGGGGCGACCAGATCGAACGGCGAGGTGGTGGCCAGCACCACCTGCCGGCGCAGGGCCCGGTGGGCCTCCAGATCCTCGAGGGCCCAGGGCTGGACCAGGTCGACCAGATGCTCGACCGCCCGCTTCCCGGCCAGACGGGTGGCATCCGCCGATCGGTTCTGCATGGCTCGGGCGGCGACCCGGGCCAGGCCGATGAACGGCGCCGACTCCCCGAATCGGTTGTAGAAGCTGTACATGAACCGCTCGCCGGGGACGTGCTGGCCCTCGGTGACCACCCCCTCGGCCACCAGGGCGTCGTGGATGACCGGACCACTCGCCTCCCGGAGCAGGGTCCTGTCGAGATCCACGAACACGGCTCCCGGCCCGGATGACATGACCACACGTTACTTGGGCATCCGGCGGTGGCGAGAGGAGATAGGTTGGCGGCGCACGACCAACACCAGCGGGCCAGGCCGGGTGCGACTCGCCCCCTGACGCGGCAAAGGGATCGCCGGGGGGGTGGCGATCCCTCTGCACTGACACAACGGGGAACGGAGGGGGGGTTCCTGATCCCTGTGGTCTGCATCTATTGTGACCAATCCCCCATCATCAGTCAAACAGTTATTTTCGATACCCGCTATCATCTTTACAGATGGAACTCCGACACCTGCAGGCCCTGGTGGCCATCAGTGACCACGGCACCTTCTCCGCCGCCGCCGACCATCTCGGCACCGTGCAGTCCAACGTGTCGTCCCATGTGGCCCGGCTCGAACGGGAGCTCTCCGCCGCGCTGATCGACCGCAGCAACGGGCACTTCACCCAGGAGGGCGAGGCGGTGTTGGCCCGGGCCCGGCGCATCCTTTCCGAGCTGGACGCGCTGGTCTCCGACGTGGCCGCCTGCAAGGACGAGGTCACTGGTACCGTCAAGGTCGGGATGATCGGGACCACCGCCCGGTGGCTGGCCCCCCAGTTGATGGAGCTGACCGCCGACCGCCATCCGAATCTGGCCCTGATGATCGCCGAAGGGATCACCACCGGCCTCGAGTCCCAGCTGGCCGACGGGCAGCTGGATCTGGCCGTGCTCAATTTTCCGGTGCACGGCAAGGACCTGTTGTCCAAGCTGCTGTTCGAGGAGGACCTGGTGCTGGTGGTCCCCGCCGATCACCCGCTGGCGGCGCTGGACCGCCAGCTCGTCCTCGACGACCTGGCCGAGCTGAAGCTGATCCTCCCCCTGCCGGGGACCGCACTCCGCGACGAGCTGGATGCAGCCCTGAAACCGTCGGGCATCGAACTCAGTGCGTCGGCCCAGATTGACGGGCTCCGGCTCATCGCCACCTTGACGTTCGAGGGATACGGTCCGGCCATTCTCCCCGCTACTGCGATTCCGACCTACCTGCGGACCCGATTCCGAGCCCTCACCGTCCAGGGGCTGCCGCGACGCCGGGTCGGGGTGGCCCAGCGGAGCCGTGGGCTGCCGACCGCCCCGACGCTGGCCCTGCTCGAGCTCCTGCAGACCATCGTGGCCACGGCCGATCTTCCGAGTGGCCTCCACCCCGGCGCCGCCACCGTCCCGAAGGCCTAGCTGTCTAGTGCTCGGGGACCCGAGGCTCCCGCCACATGCGCCACAGCGGCGGTCCCCCGTGCTCGGACCGGAACTCATCGATGACCTCGAAGCCGAAGCGGGCGTAGAGCGGCACGTTGCGCTCCTTGGACGATTCGAGGTAGGCGGGCATCCCCTCCTCATCGACCTGAGCCAGGGTGGCTCGCAACAACGCCGAACCGATACCCGTGCCCTGTCGATCGGGCTCGGTGCCCAACGTGGCCAGGTACCAGTGGGGCTCCTTCGGGTGCAACGCGTCGATCTCCATCAACAGCTGCAGGGCCCGGATCATTCGCTTACCCACCAGGAACGGCGCAGTGGGGAGCAGCTCGAACAATTCCTTCAGCCCCTGGCGGCGCCGGTGGGGCGGTCCCCAGATCGACGCGCCGCCGTAGTCCTCGGTGGTGTACACCTGCCCGAAGCTCAGGTACTGCCGCCGGACCAGGGTGGTGAAGAATGAGTGCAGCCCGTGCCGCCGCCGGCGGTCACCGCCGAACATGTACATGGACACCGGGTCGTCATCGAAGGAACGCACCAGGAGGTCGACCACCACCGGCACATCCGATCGAGCCACCGGCTTGACCACGGGAGACGTCGGAGGGCGGTCCACGCCTGGGATGGTAGCCGTGGATGGTCGCGTCAATTGGTGGCGGGGTCGATCGGGTACCCCGACACCACCGCCAGGGAGCCGCCCTGGCGCCGGAGCACCCGCTGCCACAGCCCCTCGGGATCGGCCGACACCGGGTCGCCGGGCTCGGCCCGCACCACGTACCACGAGCCGTCCCCGATCTCCTCCTCCAGCTGGCCGGCGTCCCAGCCGGCGTAGCCGGAGAAGAGCCGCACCCCGATGATGGCATCGGTGACCGCACCCGGACCCGCCCCCAGGTCGATGGTGCCGACCGGGTGGACATCGGGGATGAGCGGCCTCCATCCCTCGGGGGGAGACATCCCGCTCTGGTCGCCGCCGACCTCTTCGATCCGGAGCCGGGCCAACCCGATGATCGCGTTGCGGGCCACCGGCCCGCCGGTGAACAACTCGGCCGGGGGCGTGGCCAGCGGGTGCCACTGCGGAAGGACTTCGTCGACCCCCACCCCACCCGGCGTGTTCAGCACCACGCCCAGGGCGCCGTGCTCGCCGTGTTCGAGGATCAGGATCACCCGGCGGGCAAAGTTGGGGTCCTCCAGGCGCGGCGAGGCGACCAGCAGATGGGTGGTGAACGACTCGGGCGGAGGGGCGCCTCCGTAGGGGTCGAACCCGCGGGGTGAGGGTGACGGCACGGCCCAATCATTGTCCACCCGGGGCCCGGAGTGGCGCCCGGGGGCGGCTTCGGTGAGGCTGGCGGCATGCCACTCGTAACCATCGACAGAGTCCGACCCCATATCGACGTCGTGACCCTCAATCACCCGGACCGGCTCAATTCGATGTCGTTCGCGTTGGTCGGCGCGTTGTACGCCGCGCTCGACCAGGTGGCGGCCGACAACGACTGCCGGGTGGTAATCCTCACCGGGGCCGGCCGGTCCTTTTGCTCGGGTCTCGAGCTCGAGAACGCCGGGCTCCCGCCGGGCACCGAAGACCTCGGCCGCCACCAGATGGGCATGCGGGCGATGGAGTTCATGGGCGGCATCGTCCCGGCCATGCGGGCCATCCCCCAACCCATCATCGCCGCCATCAAGGGACCGGCCTATGGCGGGGGCATGTGTCTTTCCCTGGGGGCGGACATCCGCCTGGCCGGAGAGACGGCGGTGTTCTGCGGAGCCGGCATCAGCAACGGGCTCACCGGGGCCGAGCTCGGGGTGAGCTGGCTCCTCCCCCGGGCGGTCGGCACCTCCAACGCCGCCGAGATCCTCCTGACCGGCAAGCTGGTCGACGCCGCCGAGGCCCTCCGCATCGGCCTGGTGTCGAGGTTGATGCCCGACGATGTGCTGCTCACCACCGCGGTGGAGATGGCCGAGGGAATGTGCACGTTCAGCCCGTTCGGCCTCGGCCTCACCAAAGAAACCATCTGGGCGTCGCAGGAGGTCGCCAGCCTGCAGGCGGCGGTGGCGCTGGAGAACCGGACCCAGCTGCTGGCCGGCCACACCGGCAACCTCACCGAGGCGTCGGCTGCGTTCCGGGAAAAACGCCGACCCGTCTACGTCGAGTAGGGAGTCGAGATGGCCAAAGCCCGGAGGGGACGTCGGCGCCCGTCGGCGTCCAGCCGTCCTCCCGACCGGGAGGGGCGCGAGCACTGGCGATCCGACGGGCAACCCAAGACCCGGTTCGCCACCCCGGAGGATGCCAACCGCGCCTCGCTCCGGCTCCGGTTGGAAGAGGGCGCCGACCTCGACCCCTATGAGTGCGGGTACTGCCACGGGTGGCATCTCGGTACCCGGAGGAAGTGAGGGTCGAGAGCCGCAACCTCGACCGGTTGAGAGGGGTTAGCCTGTAGGGCTGGCTTTCCTTCGACCGCCGCACACCGAATCCGATGACCATCACCTCCCCCGACACCGAGACTCACGGTCCCGTCGGCGACGAGGCCACCGCCTCCGCCGACCGGCTGGTGCGCGGGCTGAGTCTGGCCGTCTTTCTCCAGTGGTTCGGGGCCAGCGCCATCATCCCGATGCTCCCCGAGTACATCCGCCATCGGGGCGGCACCGACTCCCTGGCCGGGTTGGTGATGGCGGCCTTCTTCGCCGCCGGCGTGCTGTCCCAGTACCCGGCGGGCCGGATCGCCGACCGCGTCGGTCGCCGTCCGGTGCTGGTCGCCGGCCTGGTGATCTACGCCGTTGCCAGTTTCGGATTTCTGGCCCCGGTCAGCCCGGCCACCGACATCGGGCTCCGCGCCCTTCAGGGGATCGGGGCGGGTGCCGCCGAAGTCGCGGCGCTGGCCATGGTGTCGGCGGCGGTGGTCGCCCAGCGGCGGGGGAAGGCGTTCGCCTCCATCTACGCGGGTCAGGTGGCCGGCATGGCCGTCGGGCCCCTCATCGGCAGCATTCTCGGGGTCGACCTGATGTGGACGGTCTTCCTGGCCGCCGGGCTCACCTCGATGGCCGCCTGTGTCCCCGCCCTTGCCGTCGTCGAGGTCCGGACGCCGTCGGGTACCGCTGACCCCGACCTCGCCCACCCCCGTACTCGCGGAGCCGGCGTCCGGCTGTCGGCGGCGCTCATCGGGTCACTGCTGGCGTCAGTGGTACTCGGCCTCACCTTCGGGGTCTACGAGATCTGCTGGACGCTCCTCCTCCAGTTGCGGGGCGCGTCGGGCTGGGAGATCGGCCTGTCGTGGACGCTGTTCGCCGTCCCCTTCGTACTGATGACCCGACCCAGCGGGTGGTTGACCGACCATCTCAACCGCAAGCATCTGGTCATGGGCGGGCTGACCCTGTCGGTGGTGATGTGCGGGTCGTACCCGTTCCTCCACAATGTTCCGCTGTTGGTGGCGCTCGGAGCCGCCGAGGCGGTGGGTATCGCTATCGTGCTCCCGGCCGTCCAGTCACTGCTGGCCCAGACCTCGGATGAGTCGGCGTTCGGGCGAGTCCAAGGCTTGTTCTCCACCAGCCAGATCGGAGCCGCGGCGGTGGCGGCGGCGGCGGCCGGGGCCCTCTTCGGGGTGGCGGCGTCGTTGCCGTTCGTGATCACTGCGGCGACCGGGATTGCCATCATGGTGGTGGTTGCCCTGGTCTGGCGATCGGTGGAAGGCGTCGTCCCCCACTGAGCCGGGCTTCAGCGAATACCGGCGTACAGCGATGCCCGCCACCGCCCGGTGGTGGGAACCGCGCAGAGGGCGGTGCCCGCCCGCACCAACCAGTCGACCGCCTCGGCGTCCGAGGAGTCGGCGGCAAGCCGGGCCACCAGGCCGCGTCGAGGATGATCCTGGGTCATCCGCCAACCGTCGGGAAGCGGGAGCCCCAGGTCCCGGAGCCGGGCCACCACCCTCGGTCCCGAACTGTGCTGGAGTCCGACGGTGGTCGGCTTCACCGTGCCGTCCGGGTTGTGCATGCCCGGGATCCAGGTGGCGACCGGAACCTTGTGGGGGCTCCCCCCGAAGATGGCCAGCGGCCCGGGGGGCGGAGGCTCGTCCTCCGGGTCGATGATCGGCCGGAGATTGACCCATCCGATTCCCTCGGCCTTGATCTTGGCCATCCGGTCCAGCAGGTCCCCGACTTCCCCGGGGACGAACTCCAACTCGTCGGGACGCGCCCGGGTCACGTTGATCCCCTCACGTCTGCAGGTCGATGACGCCGTCAGCCAACAGCTCGAGCTCGGCCCGCCAGGAATGCGGGGGCTGGATCGGCCGGACCACGAACTTCGAGAACCCGACGTCGAGGAAGGCCTCCATCTGGTCGCGCAACCCGTCGATGCCCACCGGGACCACCAGCGCCGGATCGACTCCCCGGCGCTGGGCGGCCATGGCCTGGGCCATCTTCGGGGTGATGGGGTGATGGGAATAGGCGATGGCCACACCGAAGTGCTCGGGGCTGATGACCCGTCCCTCCTCGTCGGCCGCCTCCTCGATCACCGAGGCGGCCTCGGCCACCTGGTCGGGGGTGCAGAGCGAGGGCAGCCACCCGTCGGCGAAGCGACCGCACCGCCGAAGGGCGGCCGGGACCATCCCACCGGTCCAGAATTCCAACGGCTGCTGCAGCGGGGTCGGCGACACGCAGACGTCGTCGAAATCGGCCGACTCGCCGTGGTGGGACACCGTCTCTCCCGTCCACAGGTGGCGGAGCAGGGGCAGCATCTCGTCCATCAGCCGGCCCTTGTCCGGGCCGGGGACGCCGACCGCTCCCGCCTCCGGATGAATGGGTATGCCGGGCACGAAGGTGGTCAGCAGCCGACCGCCCGACAGCACGTCCAAGGTGGCCAGCTCCTTGGCCAGCCGGACCGGATTGCGCCCGGGCAACACCATGGTGGTGCCGAGCTTGAGCCGGGGGTTGTGGGCGGCGGCGAAGGCCAGCGCGGTCAGCGGTTCGATGGTGGGAGTGGTCAGGACCTCGGGCAACCAGATCGAATCGAACCCGAGCTCGTCGATGTCGTCGACCAGATGGGCGAAGCCCTGCTGGTCGGGAAGTGCGGGGGCTCCGAGGCTCACTCCGACCCGGACCTTCATGGCGTCCCGAACCCGGGCCCGTCGAACCGGTCAACGGTGGTGAATGACTCGACCGGGTCGCGTCGCAGCTTGGTGGGTTGGTGGACCGGATAGCCGAGCGCCAGCACCCCGGCGACCGACAGATGGTCGGGCACCCCCAGAGCCGCCTTCACGGCGTCCTCCCGTCGCACCACCATGGTGGTCATGACCCCAGCCAGCCCCTCCTCCCGGGCGGCCAACAGGATGCTCCAGGCGAAGGGGTACACCGAGGCGCCACCCACCAGGGTGTAGTGGTCGACGTCCCGGTCGACGGTAGCCAACTTGGTGAGGTCGGCCAGCAGCACCAACATCACCGGAACCGAGTCGAGCTGTTCGGCGAACCCGGCCGGGGCATCCGCCGCCGCCCGGGCGATGGCTTCGGCCTCGGTCAGCGCCTGGGTTTCGCGATCCCGGTCGGTGACTGCCGCCCACGGGGTGAGACCCGCCCGGAGCTGGGCCAGGTACTCGTACCAGCCGGGCAGGTAGCAGTCGCGGAGCTGGCGCCGGACGGCCGGATCCTTGACCACCACCACCCGCCACGCCTGGCGATTGCCGCCGTTGGGGGCGAACCGGGCGATGTCGAGAATTCGGAAGACGACGTCGTCGGCCACCTCGGTCGGCTCGAAGTCCCGTACCGCTCCAGTCGTTCGCAGCCCGACGCCCAGTTCCATCTGCCCGACGGTAGTGGGATCGACGGTTGCGTGTGCAGTAGCGGTGGCGAGTTGGGCCCGGCCGGTGTCTAGAGGACCTCGAGGATGGCATCGGCGGCGCTGACCGACAGGCCGGCGCCCGGCTCGACGTTCAAGGCGGTGACCACCCCGTCCTCGATGACGGCGGCATAACGCTGCGAGCGGGTCCCGAGGCCGAACCCGCTGCCGTCCATCTCCAGACCGACGGCCTGGGTGAACTCACCGTTGCCGTCGGCCAGCATCACGATCTTGTCTCCGACCCCTTGGGCGTCGCCCCAGGCACCCATCACGAAGGGGTCGTTGACCGAGATACAGGCAACGGTGTCGACCCCCTTGGCCTTCAGGTCGTCGTAGCGGATGAGGTAGCTCGGAAGGTGGTAGTCCGAGCAGGTCGGGGTGAAGGCTCCCGGGACCGCGAACAGCACGACCTTCCCCTTGCCCAGGACTTCACCGGTCTGCACCGGGAGAGGGCCCTCGGTCCCCATCGTCATCACTTTCACATCGGGAATCGGGTCGCCGACCGACAACGTCATGGGGTCTCTCCTCGTGTTGGCTGACGGCCCCGCCAGGCGGTCCCCCGGGTGGGGTCGGCCGTCGAGGTCAGCTTACGCGCGGTGGTCAGGATCACCGCCCCGACCACGAACGCCGCCACCGAGCCGGCCAGCAGGCCGACGGTGGTGACGTCCACCAGTTGGGGATGGCTGGAGAAGGCCTGCTCGGCAATGAGCAGCGGGACGGTGAACCCGATCCCGGCGAGGGCGGCTCCCCCGGCCACATGGATCCAGCGGACCCCCTCGGGGAGGCGTCCCCATCCGAGACCGACCACCGCCAGGCAGGCCAAGGTGATACCGCCCAGCTTTCCCACCACCCGGGCGATGACGACGCCCACGAATACCGCGGTGGCACCCGGGTGGTGCAGGATCGAGGAGTCGATCCGGACCCCGGCATTGGCCAGCGCGAACACCGGAAGCACCAGATAGGCGGAGATCGGGGCGATGGCGTCCTCCAGACGACCGGCCGGACCCGGGCCGGCGGTAGCCGGCGCACCGGGGATGAGTACCCCGACGACCACGCCGGCCAGTGCCGGTTCGACGCCGCCGGCGGCCAGCAGTATCCAGAGCGCCACCCCGCCCACCAGGTAGGGCCAGGCCGGGTGCAAACCCTGTCGGCGGGCCAGCACCATGGCGGCACACACCACCGCAGCCCCCAATAGAGCCGGGAGATGGGTCTGGCTGGAATAGAACAGCACCAGCACCAGCACCGAGCCAATGTCGTCGGCCACCGCCAGGGTCAACAGGAACAACCGCAGTCCGGGGGGCACCCATCGACCCAACAGGGCCAGCGCCCCGAGGGCGAAGGCGATGTCGGTGGCCATCGGGATACCCCAACCGGTAGCGCCGGGCCCGGTGTGGACGATGAGGGCGTAGACCAACCCGGCGCCGGCCATGCCGCCAGCTGCCCCGACCAGCGGAACGATGGCGGTGCGGACGTCGGCCAACTCACCATCCCGACGTTCGCGAGCGATCTCGAGTCCGACGACCAGAAAGAAGACGGCCATTAACCCGCCGTTCACCCACTCGCGCACATTGGTGAACCCGGCCAGCTGATGACCGTCGAGGTGGACGGCGTGATTCCACAGCTGTAGGTAGGCGCGCCGCCAGGGACTGTTGGCCCACGCCAGGGCCAGCCCAGCGGCGACGGTGAGCACCACGCCCCCGGCTACATCCGAGCGCAAGAAGGAAGCCGCCGCAGTTGAGACCCGCTGGGATCGCACGAAGTTCAACGGGTCAACCCCACCGGCTCACGTTAACGGCTCGGTTGACGACGGCGTGAAGCCGCCCCCGTCGCATCCAGGCGAAGCCTAGATGGCAGCCATGGCGGAGATGATCGGGGCGAACCGCTCGATGGAGGCGAGTTGCTTGGCGCGGGTGTCGCCGGGGAACCCGACCGTCACCCAGTGGACGCCGATCTCGGCCAGCCCGGCGAGGGTGGCGATCACCGAGCCGTCGTCCTGGTCGACGGTGCCGATGTCGGACAGGCCCACCGGGGCGAATACGACGGTCAGGGGTTGGGTCCGCCCAATCGACTCGGCATACTCGGTGGCGTACGCCAGCTCCCGGGCCAGATCCGCCGATGTCTCCAGCACCGCCGTCTTGGTGTACTTGGCCAAACCGGGTGGATTGGGGAACGGGCACCACCCGTCGCCCAACTCCACCGCCCGCCGGATGGCCCGACGGCTGTTGCCCCCGATCCAGATGACCGGGTGGGGCTGTTGGACCGGAACCGGCAACATGGTGTTGCCCGGCGCCTGGAAGAACTCGCCGTTCCAGGTCACGCTCTCCCCCGTCCAGGCGGCCTTCATGGCCCGGATGGCTTCGTCGGTGCGCTCGCCCCGATCCGCGAACGGCACCCCGAGGGCGGTGAACTCCGGTTCGAGGTAGCCGGCTCCGGTCCCGATGGTCACCCGCCCTCCGCTCAACACGTCGAGGCTGGCGATTCCCTTGGCGGCCATGAACGGATTCCGGTAGGCGAGGATGAACAGGTTGGTGTGCAGCCGGATCTTCGAAGTGGCGGCGGCGGCGAACGACAGCGCCACCATTGGGTCGAGGGCGTGGTGGCCGCCGTGGGCCAGCCAGTTGTCGCCCGGGAACGGATGCTCGGTGGTGAACACCGCCCCGAACCCCACCGCCTCGGCCGCCGACGCCAGTTCGCCGATGGCGCCGGGTGACAGGAACTCGTCGCCGCGGTCCACCCGGTGGGTTGGAAGTCGTACCGACATCTGCACAGCGGTCACCGCCCCCTCGATCGATAGTGTCAACCGGTACGACCGGCTAGTGCTCGCCACCGTCCAAGACGGTGTCGACGATCCGGTCGCACCGGCGGCACCAGGCGGCATGAGACGAGCGGTCGCTCGGATGGACGAGCCCGCCACACCGACCGCACCGGTGGATGATCGGAGATTCCCTGGCGCTGGTGGTCATGAGATGGTCAGTCTGGCATACGCCATGTGCGGGGCGAAAGTTACCGACGGTGCCGGGGTGACGTCGCATTGCCGCCCAAATCGGGCTCCATGCTCCGGTCGCCGCGCATCGTGTTCGAGGTTCAATCTCCGCGAACACCCGGTCCCTTGATCCACTCGGGCAGCCGGCTGGCCTTTCCCCCGGCATCGACCGCCCCGTGCACGGTCACCGCGGTGGCGCAGGGCTCGGCGTCCACCGCCAGCAGATAGCCGATCTGGAAGGTGGTGCCGGTCACGTTGCCCACCATCAGCGATATGTCGACCACCTCGTCGAATTTCAGGGCCCGCCGGTACTGGACGAACGACTCCAACACCGCGAAGTCGGATCCGTCCGCCCTGACTTCGTCGTACGGATGGCCGATGGCTCGCAGGAACTCGACCCGGGCCACCTCGAGATACAACAGGTAGGCGGCATGGTGGACGACGCCCATGGCATCCGTCTCGGAGAACCGGGTGCGCAGGCGGTGGGTGAACTGATAGCCGGCCGGGTCGGTCGACGGGACGAGGGCGAGTCTCACCGCGGGCGCTACCGCCGGGCGGCTTCCATCTCGGGTTGGTTCCATTCGATCCATCCGGTGCCGGCCCGTCCGTCCCGGGCGGTGAAACGGGCCATGGCCCGGGGGAACCGGCTGACCCGGCCGTCGTCGGCGGTCAGCAGCAGGGGGGCGAAGGCCAGCGGTTTGATGTCCAGCTCGAGGTGCCCGGGCTCGACGATGGCGGTGCCGGCGGCGGGCATCCCCTCCGGGCCGTCGCCTTCCGAGACCGACAGCGTCTGGATCGTCTGTACCGATCCGTCGGGAGGCTGAACGTAGCCGAGCCCCACCGGGAACCCCGGCACCCGGATGTCGGCCCAGTGCACCCGGGTGCCGTCGTCCAGACGCACCGACGCCCAGCACCAGCCGAATGCCCACCAGTCCCGGACGCCCCAGGAATGGTCGCGCTGGCCCTCGCCTCGCACTCTGATCCGCTCATCACCGACCGACACCTCGCCTTCCACCCGGCACGGGATCTCATAGCGGGTGGTGACGGCGTACTGGTAGGGGATGCCGTCGGTGGTCCACACCAGATCCATGGCCAAGGCGGTGGCCCGGCCGGGATCGCGGCGATAGCTGGCGACCGGATCGTCGTGACGGGCGGCCGGGGCGGTGGCCCGCAACCGCATCGCCCGCAACGGGTCTTCGGGCACGCAGGCGATCGAGTGGCCGTCGGCCTCGAGGGTGACGTCGGTACCGGCCAGGGTGGGCAGGTGGTAGTCGACCGAGGCCACCATCGACCGACCCGGGCCGACCACCATGGTCGTCCACCAGGTGACCCCGAGGTTGGGATACAGCCCAACTCGGGCATAGCCACCCACCGAGCCGTCGTCGGCCACGAAGTCGAGGTAGTACGACTCGTTCCACAGCGGGTCAGCGTCGGGAACGTGCCGTCCCTCGTCGGACGGATCAACCCGGTGAGGGGAGAGATCAGGCATTGGCGCTCCTTTGCAGCATGGCCTCGGCGTCGATGTCGATGGCTTGTTGGGCATGGCGTTGCAGGCTGGTGACGAACATGTCATCGCCACGGTCGGTCCGTTTCACCAGCATCGAGGCGGCGATCTCCATGAGGATCCCGCCGAAACAGGTCAGGCAGTAGTCGTCCTCGAGTTGCGCGAACCCGTAGCCGACCACCCCCTGCTCCGCCAACGACCGGTGGTAGCCGAGCAGCAGCTCGTGCTCGTGGGCCCGGCGATCAGCCACCGTCAGGCTTCCGCCCAGGAAATAGGCGACGTCGGATGCGGCCATCCCCCAGGAGGCCGTCTGCCAGTCGACCACCCACGGGCGCGGATCACCCGGGCGGAACAACAGGTTGTCGAGACGGAAGTCGCCGTGGGTGACGGTTCTGGGCCCGGAGAGGGACCCGAGCCAGCTACCCAGTGCCGCCACGAACCGCTCGCAGAGGGCAAGATGCGAAGCCTCCAGCCGATCCTGGTAGCGCTCGACGAAGCCGGGGAGCAGCGACGCCACCAGGGCGGCCATCATCTCATTCGACTCCGGGGAGGACCGATTGAGCCAGGGCAGCATCCCGAGCTCGGGCGACTCCCATACCGGGGCGTGCAAGGCCGCCATCTCGGTGAGGGAGGCAACCGCCACCTCCGGCGTGCAGCCCTCGAGTTGTTCACCCTGGATGGCCTCGGTGGCGTCTTCGAGGAGGAGGACGAACCACCCGGTGTCCGGGTCGTGCCAACCGAAGTAGCCCCGAGGGGTCCGGGTCCGCACCCGGTCGGCAACCGTGTCGTAGAAGCACACCTCGATCTCGTAGGCCCGAAGGATCAGACCGGTGGTCCGGCTGGTGTCGTCGGCGGAGGCGAACTTGGCGATCAGCGAGGCGGGACCCGCCCCGGACGGGTCGAAGGTCATACTCAGGCGCACGGTGTCGGCCATTTGACCCGTTCCCACCGGCTCGAAGGCCACCGACTCCACCACGGCGCCGGCGGCCAGGGCCCCGGAGGCGGACAGCACCGAGGTCAGCCACTCGGGGGTGAGATCGCCGGGCACTCGGATCCCGTCGCCGGTCACCGTCATCGTGGCGCAAGGGTCTCGGTGATGGTCACTGCGCTCAGCACCTTGGCATCTAGGAGTCGCCGAACCCGTCACCAGTGGTCGGGCCCTTCGGGACGTCCACCTCGACCACCGGCTCGGGCCGGTCGTCGAACTCGGTGCGGAGGGCCCGGGACATCACCGCGTGCTGGAGGTAGAGAGCACCGATGTAGGTGAGCTCGAGAATCTCCTCATCGCTGAGTTGGTCGCGGAGGGCGTCGAACAGCCCATCGGGCACCCGTCCCCGGTCGAACACCAGACAGTCCATGTAGGCCAGCACCAACCGCTCGGTCGGGTCGAAACAGGGGGCCGCCGCCCAGTGCGGGATGGCGTCGACGACGTCGTCATCGACACCGATGGCGCGTAACGACTTGCAGTGTTGGGAGAACACGAACTGGCTGCCCGCCGCCCAGCCGACCCGGGTCTGGGCGATCTCCCGCAGCCGCGGCGCCAACCGGCGATGCGGGCTCTGATAGAGGGCGAAGCCTTGGACCGAGTGTTCGAGCACGTCGGGGACCAAGGCGAACACCGTCCACCAGTCTCCCGGCGAACCGGTGGCGGTTCCCGGCTCGGCCACCGGGTCCCGGTCGTCGAACATGAAGTCGTACATCGTGGCGACGATGGGCGCATCGGCCTCGGCCCTCGGCACCTGGCGGAGTCGGGGCGCCATCCGCTCAGGCCATCGACCGATCGACGGCCCGCTTCGGCGAGTGAACCACATCTACCTCGGTCAAGGCCCGGGTCCAACAGGCGAACTCGAGGAGGATCCCGTCGGGATCCTGAAAGTAGACGGACCGTACGAACACTCCGGGGTGATTGGTGTCGGCGATCCCCCACTCACTGTCGTCGTGATTGGCCACCTCGGTGCAGTCGACTCCGGCGGCGACCAGCCGTTCCCGGTACTCGTCGATCCGCTCGACGGGGACCGAGAAGGCGACATGGTTCATCGAACCGATGGCGCTGGTCAGGCTGCCCTGATCGGGACGGCCCGCGGGGGCCGACACGCCCGGCACCCCGTCGGGGGCGTCGGGGAACCAGAAGAAGGCCAGGCAATCGCCGCCGCCGCAATCGAAGAAGAAGTGCTGCCCCATGCCGGCCGGGAGCTCGATGGTCTTGACCAGGGGCATCCCCAACACGTTGGTGTAGAAGTCAACGGTCCGGGCCATGTCGCTGCACACCAGGGCCAGATGATTGACCCCCCGAAATTCAAATCCTTCCTCCGTTGACGTCATGGTCCCTCCCTGGTCGGGGTGCCGGCTGCCGACCTGGCCGCACCCGTACGGCCTACAACTTGGCACAGATGGGGCAGCGGATTCAGGTTGAGCCCGCCGGCCGGTGGGAGAATGCAGCATCGCCACTGCCCAACTCATCGTCGCCGGGCCCACCGGAGCCGGATCCCACCAGCTGTGTCAGCATCCCGAGCGGCCGGCCCGCATCGACGCGGTGATGGCCGGGATCGGCGATCTCCATCTCGGGAGCGACCTTGAGGCCGTCCCCGCCGAGCCGGCCGACCTGGCCGAGTTGGCCCGGGTCCACACCCCCGACTATCTCGCCGAACTCCAGCGCTTCAGTTCCGGAGGTGGCGGCCATCTGGATCCGGACACCTACGCCGACGCCACCTCCTGGGAAGTCGCCCGAATGGCGGCCGGGGCCGGGATCGCCGCGGTGGATGCGCTTCGCAAGGTCGACGCCGGAGTCGCCTTCGTCGCCACCCGGCCCCCCGGTCACCACGCCCTCGGTGACCGGGCCATGGGTTTCTGCCTCCTCAACAATGTGGCGGTGGCCGCCGCCCATCTGGTCGACGCCGGGGAGCGGGTCCTCATCGTCGACTGGGACGTCCACCACGGGAACGGCACCCAGGCGCGGTTCTGGAATGACCCGAATGTCCTCTACGTCTCCACCCATCAATGGCCGGCCTATCCGGGGACGGGTCGACCCGCCGAGGTGGGTGGCGCCGACGCCTTCGGCCTCACCGTCAATGTCCCGGTGCCCCCGGGTGCCACCGGCGACGTCGTTCGCCGGGCCCTCGACCAGGTGGCGGCGCCGGTCATCGACAGCTTCTCGCCGACCTGGGTGCTGGTGTCGGCCGGTTTCGACGCCCACCGGGCCGACCCGCTGGCCGACCTGTCCCTCTCCAGCCGGGACTTCGCCGACCTGGCCCGGACGGTGAGCGGCTATGCCCCCCGACCCGGTCGGCTGGCCCTGTTCCTCGAGGGTGGCTACAACCTGGACGCGCTCCGTGGCTCGGTGTCCTCGACCCTCGGCGCCCTGGTCGGGGCGCCGGAGGCGACCGAGGGACCGACCAGCGGCGGGCCCGGCCTCAAGCGGGTCGAGAGGGCGGCGGCCGAGCGGGCCAGAGCCCTGGAGACGGCGCCGGACCCAGACTGATAACCGCCGGTCAGCCGGGGCGGGTGGCCGCCATGGCGGGGGCCGGCTTCGACCACCCGATGGTCGGGCGCCGGAGGGACACATAGAGAGGGGGCAGACGCTGGAGGAGCCGGGCCGGGCGATACCGGTACCAGCGGACCAGCGCCCGGTCGAGGCGGTCGAACAACCGCTGGTCCCGGGCGGACAGCTCGAGTCCGAACCGCTCCCGGATCCGGGGGTCCAAGGTGCCGATGGCCATGACCCGGGCCGGACGCACCGCAGCAGCGGGCACGTTCCAGTGCCGGAACCAGAGCACCTCCCGGACCATGGCCGAGCTGGTGGCGGTGGGCATCAACTCGTCGCCATCGATGACCCCCTCGAAGTAGCGGTCGAACTCGGCCCGGTCGGCCGGGATGATGGCGGCCGGGATCCCGAAGAACCCGGCGAAGGTGACGAAGTCCCGGTAGAGAGCATCGGCCTCGGCGTCGTCGAGGGGCCCGATCCATCGGGCTTGAGCCACCTGGGTGGCGTCGAGCAGGGTGGCCCACACCCACAGCAGCAGCGAGGCGTCATGGGCGGTGTAGGACGAGCCCTGGGGCCAGGCCGGATTCGGCTCCGGCAGGTCGCCGTTGACATGGTCATGGAACCGGTAGACCTGGTTGGCCGCCGCCCGGGCCACGGTCGGGCTTCCCCACACCAGGCGCAGCCCGACGTCGGCGGTCGACCAGGCCCGGGAGAACGGGCGGGCTCGGAACAAGCTGTGGTGGGTCACCCCGGCGCCGATCTTGACGTGGGCCACCTCCATCACCAGGGTCCGCGGCAAGAGGAGGCCGAGGATGGGCTCGGACGACAGCCTCCGGATGGCGCTCCGGCGATGGAAGCCGGTCGAAGCCGAGGGATCGAGATGGCCCAACCGCTCCGGCCCGGGCCACTCGGCCTCAATCTGCGGTTCGATCACCCTGGTCACCTTCCCTTGCCGTCTATCTCGCTACAAATACACTATATACTGTAGCAAGTGTTGTATCTGATCACCGACCCAGTGGGGTGGAGATGGCCGAACCGGTAGCCGCGCTCCAACTCCTGGAGGCGTTGCCGGCCCGGCCATCCGAGGCGCTGGATCCGGTGCTGGACGCCACCGAGCGCTGCCTGGCCCGGTACGGGATCCGGCGGACCTCGATGACCGACATCGCCAAGGAGCTGGGCGTCGCCCGGACCACGTTGTACCGGCAGGTGGGTTCGGTGGAAGAGGCGATTGCCCTGGCCGTCTCCCGCCAACTCCACCGGTTCCTCGACGGACTCGTCGACCTCCTGGTGGCCCCGGGCGGGGCCGGGCCACACCGGTTCATCGCCGCCATCGGCGGCGCCATCCGCTTCGGACGGTCCAACCCGGTGGTCCTCCGGGTACTGGAAGACGAGCCCGACATCATGGGCGCACTGGTCACCCGCGATCTGGGGTCCTACGCCGCCCAGATCGCCGACACCCTCACCCCGATCGTCGATGTCGCCATGTCGTCGGGGATGTTGCGGGCGGCCGACCCCCACCTCACCGCCGAGTGGATCGTCCGGGTCGTGGCCGTCCTCATGGTCATCCCCCCGGAGAGCGATCTCGACCAGATGCTCGAGTACGCGCTCCTCCCGGTCCTCGAGCCGGGCCCGCATCCCGGCGCTTCCGTCACTACCGGATCACAACAGCTTTAGATCCGAGATCAGCCACTTGGACCCCGGTCGCACCAGGGTCATCTGGATGCGACTGTTGTCCGGCGTCGAACCGTTGGTCTGCGCGGTGTTGGTCACGGTCTGATTCACGAAGAGCACCACCACCGCTTTGCTGGTGGTTGCCGAGGTGACACCGGATGCGACGACCGATCCTCTGGCCACGGCTTTGTATTGCCCCAGCACCTTGGCCAGGGACGCGCTCGACTGCACGAATGTCTTCCGGAACGCCGGCGTCGACTCTTGCTCGACCGCCGCGAAGTCGCGGTTCAGGTGTTGATAGTCGTAGGAGGCAACATCGATGGCATACGCCCGGGCGGCGGTGGTTGCACTGTCCCGGGCGCTGGCCAGGTCTCGCTGATCCGACAGCTGCCACTGGGAGACAATGACTCCCGCCGCCAGCACGGCAATCACCAGGGTCACAACGGCCGTCCGCGGCGAGAGGTGCGGGAGCTTTCGACGTGACCGGACGGACGGCTCCGGCTTCTCCGACGGCGCTTCGGCTTCGGAGGGCTCGGCGCTCTCCGACGGCTCGGCGGCCTCAACCGACTCGGCGGCTTCCGCCGGCTCTGCCTCTTCGGCCCAGTCGACCACCTCGGCCCAGTCGACCCCGTCAGCCACGTTGGCCTCCTGGGCGGCGCCAGATTCCGACGTGTCCGCTCTGTCCAGCGGTGTCTGGTTCTTGGATTCTGCGATCACATCAACTCCTTCGGGAAAGCGCCCGCGCGATGTACGCGAGCGGAAATCGTCTAGCCGCCGGGGCCCACCGGGGCGTTGGCGGCGCCTCGTTGAAGCAGGTCAGGTGCACTCACGCCACAGGTGTTGTTGAGGGCCGGAGCTCCCGTTGGCGCAGTGGGCTCAGCCGTCTGGGCTCCCAATACGTACGGGCAGACCGTATTGGCGTTGTTGAAGGTGAGTTGTACCTGGACAGCTCCATTGATGACCGAGTTCGCGAATTTGTTCACGAAAATGGGGAGCTGTTGGATGAGCGTCGCCACCGCCGGTTGGCGGGCAATGGCCACGTCGGAAAGGCCGGCCAGTTCCTTGGTCAATTGAGTGATGGTGCTGGCGTCGTCGTGGACGATCTGGCTCAACGCGGCTTCAGCCGGTACCGCGTTGGACAGGAGTGCATTGACGTCGCCATCGGATGCGCTGAGTTGCGCGGTGATTTTCTGCGCCGCCTGACTGATCTCGTTCAGGTCGGTTTGGGATGCCAGGGCGGTCGAGAGGAGTGCGCCGCCGTTATTGAGAAGGGACACCGTCGCCGGTTGGGAGGCCTGGAGGGCGGCAACCAGATTTTGGGCCGCCACGGTGATGGTCCGCAGATCCTGGCCGGTGTCGGCGAACCCGGTGCCCAGTGATTCGGTGATGGTCTGGACCTCATTGGAGTTGACGCTTCCGATGAGTTGGCCGGCATCGTCGAGGAGGGTGAACACCGACACGGGAACATTGGTACGGGACTGGCCAATGACGCTGCCGGCTCGGAGAAGTGGGCCGGCACCCGAGGTGGGCACCAGGTCGAGGTATTGCTCACCGGCCACCGACAGCTCATGGACGCTCGCGGTGGCATTGGCCGGTATCTGCGCACCCGGATCGATGTCCAGCTTCACCACCGCCCCCTTCGACGAGAGGTTGATGGTGGAGATGCGGCCAACGTCGACCCCCCGATAGGTGACGAAGCCATCAGGGTAAAGCCCGCCACCCCGGGGCAAGAACACCGTGACCGGAAATGGCTGGGCACCCAACCTCACGCTGAGTACATCGAAGAGAATGAACGACAATCCCGCCATTGCCGCCACGAACAGGGCCACCAACCGGACTCCGACCTGGAATTTCGTCATGGCAGTCCCGCCCCCAGCAGTCCGGTGATCGCGTTCCCGTTGGTGCTGGCCGGCGTCGAAGTGATTGCCGATGGGTTCGGGCTGTTGGCTCCGAGGACCGGAGTGGCGCTGACGATGGCATTACCGGTCAACGAGAGCTGGAGATAGTTTCCGGGGGCGATTTTGGGGGTGAGGTTCTCGAATTTGGAAAAGTCGGCCAACGTGGGGCCGATGTCCTGTTCGACACTCACCAGCTGGTTCAAGATGCCATTGATCTCCTTGATGTCAGTGACCCCCGCCTGACCGCTGGCATTAACGACCGATGTGGCGATGGTGGAGAGCTGGTTGGTGCTGTCCAGAAGACGCGAGAAGTCGGCATTGTCGTCGGCCAACACTCCGACCGCCGGGCCGATGGTGTCGATGCCATTGCTGATCGCCGCGCTTCCCTGGGCGAGCACCGCGCTGAGCTGGGTCAATCCGGTCAGCGCGTTGTCGATGCTGCCGCGATTCGCCGCCAGCGAGGTGGTGACGGTCTGCAGATCGCTCAGAACCGTGCGGATGTCACCCTGATGGCCATCCAAGGCGTCATTGAGTTGCACGATGATGGTTTGCAGCTGGTTGAGTCCGCCCCCATTGAGCAGGGTTCCGAGCGCCGCCAACGTGTCGGCAATGCTGGGCGCACTGTTGGTATCCGGTTCCGGGAGCAGGTCACCTTGGCGCAAATACGGTCCATTGGGCGCATTGGCCGGTGGGTGCAGTTCGATGAAATCGTCCCCCAGCGGGCTATCAAAGAGGATCTGCGCGGTGGTACCGACCGGCAGCTGTACTCCTTTCTTGATGGTCAGGGTCAGGCGCGCCTTGAAGTCGGCCGTCGTGATCGCCGACACCTGTCCCACCTGGTTCGCACCGATGAGAACCTTGGCCTGGACCGGAAGATTGAGAACGTTGGCAAACACCGCCTTGATCTGGTAGCTCGGGCCGCTGATGCCCCCCGGCTTCGGAAGGGCCTGCAGGCTGAGGCCACAACCCGAGGCGCTCAAGGCCAGGATCCCCAAAGCCGCCATCCACCGGGTCGGCCGCCGGGCTCGCCGGGTCATCCCGCCCCCGCCATCAAGGCCTGGATGGAGAGGTCGGGTCCTTGGGCCGCGTTCGGCGGCGGGGTGATCTGGGCCAGGCCCGAACTCGCGGCGCAGGCGAGATCGAGTTCGGGGGCTTGCTTCTGCGAGCCGCCGAGTATCAGGATGCGGGGCAGTTCGAGGCCGCAGATTTGAGAAACGAACCCTGAAGTGTCGAGGGCGGGGTCCAAACGGGTCCGCAACGCCGTCGACCCGTTCGGCTCGGTGACAATGGAATTGTTGACGTTCTGCAGCACCAGTCCGCCCTGATCGAATGCCTGACCCAGTTGTTGCTGCTGGGATGCGACCGCGGCGGTGAACGTCTGCAGGTTGGCCAGCGTGGCCCCCAGAGAAGTCTGGTTGTCGTGGACGAATGACGTGACTCGGGCAAGCACCTGCTGAAGATTGGACAACACGGTGCCGATGTCGGTGCTGTCGGCTGCCACCACACCACTCACGCCCGCCAGGTCGTTGGCGAATGACTGGAACTCACTGGTATTCGCCGCCGCGACCTTGGTGAAGCTCCCCAGGTTGTCAAGGACAGATGCCAGCTCGGGGCTCTCGGAGGACAGGGTGGAAAGAACCTGTCCGAGGGCGGTGACCGTGGTGTGAAAACTGGGTCCGTTGCCCCCGACGGTGCTCGCCACATCATGAATGAAGCGGGACACCGCTCCCTGACGGTTGGCGCCATTCGGACCCAGCGCTTGGATCAGTTGGTCCAGATTCGAGATGATCTGGTCGACAGATTCGGGGAGGGCGGTGTTGGCCATCGAAATCACCCCGTTGTTCTCCATCACCGCCCCACCCCGATACGGCGGGTCGAGTTGGATGTAGCGGTCGTTCACCAATTCGGGCGCCATAATCGCGGCGACGACTTGTTTGGGGACCTTGACCGTGGAGTTCACTTCCAAGCTGACGGCCACGTAGGTCGGGTGCTCGGTGATCTTGGTAATGCTGCCGACGGGGATCCCGAGGACATCGACGTGGTTGCCGACATAGATGCCCGGAGCTTCGGTGAAATGAACGGTGATGGTGGTCCCCGGGCTCGAATCTGCCAATCGGAGGCCCACCAACGCCAGGCTCCCACCCAGGACGACGGTGACGAGAGCGATGATGACCATCAGCCGGGTGCGAGTCAGCCAGCTCACGGGTTGCATCCTGTCACCGGATTGATGGCTCCCGGCTTGCTGCACTGGGCAATGATGTTGTCGGGGATCAGCGCCGTCGGCAGGACGAAGTCGGCGAAGGTCCCCGATCCGGTGGCATTGGCCAGGTACTTGTTGGCCGCGGCCAGCAACGGAATCGCGGTGGCGAGGTCGCCTCCGTCCTTGGACAGAACCGAGCTGATCGTCTGCAGGTCGGAGAGCAACGGGGCGATCTGGGATTGGTGAGACGCCAACAGTGCCTCGAGTTGTTGGGTCAGGCTGGCACTGGAGCTCAGCAGTTGGGAGATCGCCTGATGCCGTTGGTCCAGTACCTGGAGGACGAGGTCGCCCTGTCCGAGCAAATTGACCAGTTGTCCGCTCTGCTGGTTCAGGGTTCCCGAGACGGTCTGGACGTCGGTGAGCAGTGTCGCCAGCTCGTCTTTGCGACTGGAGATCACCTGCGACAGCTGGGCCAATCCGCTGAGCAGGGCGGAAGTCTGGGCCGGCGGGACCGCCTCGAAGGCCTGGCTGGTGACATTGAGGGCTTGAGCCGCCTGATTGACGTCGATCGATTGGATCTGATGTCCCGCTTCATCGACGGTGCTGACCACCGTTGACGTTTCCGAGGTCCGGCTTCGGGGAATGACCGCGCCGGCGGCCAGCTGGCCGGGTCCGGCCGGAGCCACCGCCAGGTACTCCTGACCCAGGGGTGTCAATACCTTGGAAGCCACCGAGGTCTTGGTCCCGAGGCGTAGCCCGTTCTGCACCGCGAACGACACCAGGACGTGGTCGCCCGCCAGGCTGAGATTGGTGACGGTTCCCACCCGGACCCCGGCCACGCTCACGATGTCGCCCGGTGTGAGACCGGCGGCATCGGCAAACGCCGCCCGGTACGAGGACTGGCTGGAGATGAAGGGCAGCCGGGAGAGGTTGACGGCGCCCAAGGTCAGGGCAATCAGCACGATCGAGGTCACAATGCTGACGACAACCAGATTCCGCTCTCCGAAGCGCTTCATCGGCAGTTCACCGTGTGTTGACGTTGGTCGCCCACCGGACCCGACGGCAGGGAGAAGGTGAGCGGGAGCCCGGGGATGGCGTTGCTGAGGGTGATTTCGCCTGGCACATTGATGGTCAAATTGCAGAGGTAGACGTTGAGATAGCTACCGCTGCTGCTCACCTTGTCAAGCGTCTGGATGAAAGCGGGGAGGCCCGCAAGGGTGGCGTCGACGCCTTGTTGATCCTGGGCGATGGTATGGCCGGCACTGGCCAGACCGTCGATCGCCTGATCGAGCGATGGCTGACTCTGGGTCAGCAGCCCGGCCACCGCGGCGCTGAGGCCGCTCACGCTGTCGATGGTCGATCCGAGCTGCCCCCGTTCACCCGCCAACCCGGTGACCAATCGGTTGAACTGGGTGATCATCGTCACCAACTGCTGATTGTGGTTGGCCAGAGTCCCGACCACCGTGTTCAGGTTGTCGACCACCTCGCCGATCAGCTGCTGGTGTTGCACCAGGTTTTCGGTCAGGGTGACCGTCTGGGAGACCAGGCCCGAAATGGTCCCCGACTCGCCCTGGAAGACGTCGATGATCGAGGCGGTCAACTGGTTGACCTGTTTGGGGGTCAGGGCGTCGAACAGGGGCTGGAAGCCGTTGAAGATGCTGGTGAGATCCAGCGCCGGCGCGGTCCGGGCGACCGGAATGACCGCCCCCGGCGGCAGTGGGTCACCTTTGGTCTGGCCCGGCTCGAGGGCGAGGAGCTGCTGCCCGAGGAGATTGGCGTAGGCGATGGCGACATGAGTGGTGGTGGTGATGCTCTGGTCCTTGTCGAGCGTGAACGACGCCACCGCCCGGTAGCCATCGAGGCGGACGCCGGTCACCGTGCCGACCTGGACTCCGGCGACGTCGACGGAGTCGCCCACCTGCAGGCCCGACGCATCGGTGAACAGGGCTCGGAACGCCGATGTCGGCGCCGACCTCAGGTTGAGAAGGGTCGACGTGACGACGACGCCCAGGACCAGTGAGAGCACCACGAAGATGGTCAACTTGGTGAGAATTCCCCACGGCAGTCGTTGCCGGCTCATGAGACGCCGGCCAATCCGGCCAGAAGCGGCTCCAACAGCAAGGAGACCACCGCCGGCGACGGGGGTTGCTTCCCACCATTGAGCCCGGTGGCAACGGCAACCGACGCTTGCGCTTCCGCCGGGCTGGTGAGGATGGACAACTTGGGCGCCGAGGTCCCGGTGGAGGCGGAAGTGGTCGAGGCCTTCGGGCAATTCGGACCCTTCTGGGTCCCGTAGGTCGGGCAATCGGCGGCGGTGTAGGTCGGAGGGTTGAAGTTCTGCGCCCCCAGCCCCTGTTCGATCAACGCATTCGAACCCGGTACCCCGAGGGCGGCGAGAATCACCTGAGCCGATCCGGCGATGTCGAGGTTTCCCGAAAAGCTCAGGTAGGGGCCTTGAGACTCGGCCACCACAAACGCCTTCGACCAGGCGTCCAGGCCGTGGAGGGTTTGGGCGACGAAGTCGGGGATCGAAGCCACATCGTTGAGCAAGGGCGCCGAATTGTTGACCAGATTCTCGAACGGTGACGCGATGCCGGCGAGCAACGAGCTCAGCTCGTTGGCCAACGGTGTGGCATTGGCGAGCGTGCTGTGCAACTGTGACGCGTCGCCGGTGATGGTCCCGGCGGTGACCGAGGCGTTGCTCAAGGCGGCGATGATCCCAGGGGCGGCCTGCGTCAGCTCATTTGCCACCTCACCGCTCAGCTGAATATCGCTGTCGAGGACGGGCAATTGCGGCAGCATCTCCGACAGATATGACGCCACGCTGTCGATGGTGGTGCCGATCGCCTGTCCTCGTCCGGCCAGCGCGGTGGCGATGGCGGTGAGGGTCTGGTCGACGTCGGCAGGGTGGAGGGCGTTGAGAATGTTGTCCAGACCGGTGGCATCGCCCTGCAGGGTGGTGGTCAGGGACTGGGAAGTGGTCGGAATCGTCTGGCCAAGGGCGAGATGACCCGGGGCCGGATTGTCGGGCGGGACCAGGTTGATGCCCTCGGTGCCGAAGATGGTGGCAATCTCCACATCCGCCTTGACGTCCGGGGGGATGGCGGACAGGTACTTAGGGTCGATATGGAGCTCGGCGTGGAGAATGCCATTGGGAAGCAAGTGTCCGACATTCGCCACCGTCCCGACGGTGATGTCACGGAAAATGACCGTCGATCCCGAATCGATCCCGGTCCCGGAGGCGGGGACATCGGCATAGACCACGTCATAGGAGGAGAAGTGACCGGTAAAGGCGACCAGGACCAGGGCGACGGCGGCCACGATCGTCACGATGAGCACGACACCGACGACCGCGAAGCGGAAATTCCCCCGACCCGCGGCTCCGGTCGTCGACCGCCAGGATGCCGTCATCCGGAGAATCGGATCCCGCTGGAGGTACCCCAAAACAGCAGCGTCATCAGCATGTCGGCAATGGCGATGACCACGATGCTCGATCGGATGGCCCGGCCGGCCGCCCGCCCGACTCCCTCCGGGCCTCCCACCGCGTTGTAGCCGTAGAAACAATGGATGATGGTGACCACCACGACGAAGACCCAGACCTTGGCCATCGAGAGGAGGACGTCCTTGGCCGTCAAGAAGGCGTGGAAGTAGTGCTGGTAGGTCCCGCCGCCCTGATGAGCCACCAAAATGACCGTGACCTGCGTCGCCAGGTAGGCACCCGAGAGGGCGATCAGGTACAGCGGAGTCACCACCACCAAGGCGGCGACCAACCTGGTGGTCACCAGATACGGCAGGCTCCGAACGCCGATCACCTCAAGGGCGTCGATCTCCTCGCTGATGCGCATCGCCCCAATTTGGGTGGTGAATTTGCAGCCCATTTGGGCCGCAAGCCCGAACGCGGTGATGAGCGGGGCGATCTCGCGGGTGTTGGCATACGACGACAGGTAGCCGGCCAACGGAGCCAACCCGATGATCTGCAGTCCTTGGTAGCCCTCGAGGCCGATGGTGATCCCCACGAAGGCGGCGATGACGAAGACGACCAGAACGGTACTGGCGGCCACGGCCAGCAATCCCCCGCCGAAGGTCACGTCGGCCAGTAGCCGGTAGACCTCGTTTCGGTGTCGGGCCAACACGAAGGGGATATTGAGAAACGTCTGGATGCCGAAGACGGCCAGCTTCCCGAGCCAGGCCAACCTGGCCAACACCCGTCCGGGCAGCAAGAGGGCCCCATAGGGACGGACAGACTCCGGACTGAGACGGGAGGACGGCGGCGCGAGCTCGGTGGCGGATTTCACGGGATCCTCGGTGGAACCAGCACCAGAAAGACCTCGGTGAGCACGATGTCGGCGAAGAACAGGGCGATGCCGGTGATGACGACGGACAGGGTGACGGCTTCGCCGACGCCAGCTGGCCCGCGCTTGGCCGTCAAGCCCTTGTACGAAGCCACCACCGCGGCGATGAGGCCGAAGATCGCCGCCTTCAGCGTCGACTCGATCATGTCCGCAGGTTGGGCAAACGAACTGAACGAATTGAGGAACCCCCCCGCCGATCCGTGGAGCACGGTGATGTCCGCCAGGTACCCGCTGAAGATGGCCGAGAAGGAAACCACGAAGTTGAGCAGGACGGCGACAATCACCGTGGCCAGCACCCGCGGGGCGACCAGGCGCTCCAGAGGATCGATGCCCATGACCTCCATGGCCGAGATCTCGTCCCGGATGGTGCGGGCTCCCAGTTCGGAACAGATCGCCGATCCGCCGGCCCCGGCCAGCAGCAAGGCGGTGACCAGGGGCGAGGCCTCCCGCACGGTGCCGATGGCATCGACAGCCCCGACAAAGGACGAGGCTCCGATCTGACCAGCCAGGCCTCCAACCTCGAGGACGACCACCAAGCCGAAGGGGATGGCGATCAGGATGGCCGGGAACACCGACACGGAAGCCAGGAACCAAGCCTGGTCCACGAATTCGCGCCAGGCGAATCGCCCTCGCAGGAGTTCTCTGCCGGTGGCCACCACCGCGTCGAGCACCATCGCGTAGAGCGCGCCCAACGAGGTCAGGGCGTCTCGCCCTCGGGCCAACGGGCGACTGATTTCCGTCCACACTTCCGTCGAACGGTCAGTCATCGGCGGCGTCCCCCGGCGGGGTGGTTTCGTTTCCGTCGTCCGCGCCGGTGGGCTGGAGCGGGTTCAGCACGCTGGCGGCGAACGCCACCAGCCGTTGCGGGGAGTAATGGTCGGGGTCACGAAGGAGAAGCCTTCCGGCGTGCTCGGCGGCGGCCAGGACGACGTGGGCGGACAGGTCCCGGTCGATGAATCCGAACGGCGCCCGCTGGTCGACGAAGGCGTCGATCAGGGACCGCACTTGTTGAAGGGCCACCGCTCGTCCGGCTTGGACGTGCTCGCGGACCAGTGCCGGGGTCTCGTCCGGCGGGATCAGGATGAGCCGCCACGGGCCGGGGTTGTCCACGATGGCACGGGCCAGTCGGTCGAGCCAGGACAGCAGAATGCCGATCGGATCCATGTCGGTCGGCTCGAGCATGCCCTCGCTGAGCGTGCTGAATGCCTGCTCTTCCTCCCGTTGCAACAGCGCCTGCAACAACGGGCCGAGCCCGGGATAGGCCTTGTAGACGACCGGCTTGGCCAGGTCGGCCTCCCGGGCGATCGCCTCCATGGTGGCCGAACCGTAGCCATGTTCGCTGATCAACCGCAGCGCGGCGTCCAGAACCTGCTCGCGCCGAACCCCGATCGGCATCCGCGGCTGACGGGTACGGGGTGCGGCCTCGGCGGGCATCCCCCGGAGAGTAGCAAAGTAGTGACACTTGCGTATATACGGTACCGTAACTAACATCGGTGACTGAGGGTCGGCCCCAATTGCCCTTGGCGAGACGTACCGGCCGCTGATGTGTGAGGAGCGAACGATGGCATCTACCCAGACCAGCACCCCGACGCCGGCGGATGTCCGACCGCCCGAATCCGCCAAGGCCGCGGAGGACGGCGTCTCTCCCCTCCGCCGTCTCCGGCGAGGTCGCAACCGGAGAGGGCAGACGATGGAGGACTACGGCCTGTTCGGTCCGGATTCGGTGGCCTGGCGGGTATGGGGTTACCCCACTTCGCTCACCGTCGGCTTCCAGCGATCGGTGGTGGTGGAGGAACTCGACCCCTTCTTGCTCGCCTCGGTCGAGGCCACCAACAAGGTCCGAACCCAGGCCCGCACTCGGTACGACCACACCATTCGCTACTTCGCCACCGTCGCCTTCGCCGACTCGCGTACCGCGGTCAAGGCGTCGGAGATGCTCACCAAGGTCCACGCCCGCAACGTGGGTATCGAACCATTGTCCGGCAACACCTACGACGCCAACAACCCAGACTCGCAGTTGTGGATCCTGCTCACGGCATGGCACTCGGTGCTCTACGCCTACGAGATGTACGGGCCGGGAAAATTGTCCCCCGACGATGAACGTCGCTATTGGGAAGACTGCGTAACCGCGGCCGAGTTGCAAACCTGCGACCCCGACAAGGTACCGCGAACCCGGGGAGGGATCCGCGACTACTTCGAAGCTGTCCGCCCCCGCCTCGCCGCCTCGGAGGCAACGCAGGCGATGATGGACCACCTTCTCAATGCCGAGGTGATGTTCCCGCCGGTACCCGCCCTCTTCAAGCCGGGTGCGTGGATCATCAATCGCTCCCTTCGAGCCGCCACCATCGCCACCATGCCCCGTTGGCAGCGGCAGCTGGCCGACCTGCACCAGTCGCGGCTCGTCGACAGCGCGGTGGTACTGCCGATGAAGATCGCCTTCCGATTGGCCGCTGCCAGCCGCAGCTACCAGCTCCGACTGTTGGCGATGATCTCTCCGGGCGCCGTTCCCGTGGTTGAGCCGGTGCTGCGAGGGGTGGTGCCACGAACCCAGGTGACACTGTCACCGACGGAAGCGTTCGAGCGTCACGGCGTCCCGAGGCCGCGCGAGCTGTACGCCCAGATCCAGGACCGCCGCCGGCCCGGCGTCGACCCCGGCGCCCGGGCGGATGACCGGGAAGTGCCGGCCTGACGACAATTGTGCCGGTGCCGAGACGATTCACCGACCAAGGTGGCGCACCCTGTCGTTGACCAGAGTTCGCGAGTGCGCGTCTCAATCCCGCGGTAGTTGTGTTTGCGCAATCGCAAACAAGAATTTTTGCTTGATCGCGAAGAAGCCGCCAGAGTATTGCCATGGGGAAGCTACACCGAGCAGGCCACCAACGCGCGCGGGAATCGATCGGCCGGTTCCCGGACGACGAAAGCATGCATCCCGTAGGTCGAGTCGGGTTGAAGCGTTGGGTCGCGGTCGCGACGATCGGCGGGACGTTGCTGCTGTTGGCGGCGACCGGGGACACACCCGCGGGCGCCACCACCGTGCGGGTGGTTCCCGGCCAGAACCTGACCCAGATCGCCGCCGCCCACGGCACGTCGGTATCCTCATTGGTGGCCGCCAACGGGATCCGCAACCCGAATCTGATCGTGGCCGGTACCACCCTCGTTCTACCCGGGAACGCCGGCATCGTCTTGGCCTCGTCGGGGACGAGCAGCGGGTCCACCGTTCTGGTGACTCTCGGGGACACCCTGAGCGCAATCGCCGCCCGCTACGGCACCTCGGTCTCGGCATTGGCCGCGGCCAATGGGATCAGCAACCCCAACCTGGTCATCGCCGGCAGCCGGCTGGCGTTGCCGTCCGGTTCCGCGACGACCATTTCGGCGACGAACGTCTCGTACTCGGCCCCGGCGTCCAGCAGCGGGTCAAGCTCGCTCCCACCCCAGCTGCTGGCCCACCCGGATCGCCTCGGCCTCCAGCCCTATTTCATCCAATCGGCGTCGGCATTCGGGGTCCCGGCGTCCTTGCTGGAGGCAATGTGCTGGTGGGAATCCGGGTGGCAGTCCGGCGTGATCTCGTCGACCGGAGCCCAGGGAATCGGGCAACTGGAGCCGGCAACCGTGCAGTTCATGCGGACCCAGCTGCACAATCCAAGCCTCAATCCGATGGTCGCCTCCGACAACATCGAGATGGCGGCCGGCTTTCTCCATGACCTCTTGCAGCAGACCGGAGGGAACGCCCGTCTCGCCCTGGCCAGCTATTACCAGGGTGCTTCATCCGTCCGGCTGGTCGGGATGTTCTCCTCCACCGTCCAGTACGTGAACGGGATCATCTCCTATGTCGCGGCATTCTCCTGACCGCATCCACGTCGCCAGTTCGTATCGAACCAACCTGAGAGGCTGCCGGGACTAGCCTGCGCACGGTCGTCGACAACAAAAGGCAAACGCCATGGGGTTTCTCTCGAGGCTGTTGGTTCCGCGAGGCGTTCGCCGCGCCGCCCACCCGCTCCGCACCACTCGACGGGCACTGACACCCCGGAGCGTCAAGCGGGCCCGAGGTGCCCTGCATCCCGTTCGGAACGCCACCTATCGTGCCGAGCGGTCACTCAACACCAAGCGGCGACCTCGACGCCGACAACCCGTCTGGCATCACGGGACCTGCACCGTCAACCACCGAACCCAAGGCGCCGCCGACCGTTGTCGAGGCACCAGCTGATGAACCGAAGGCTCTCGGTCCCTATCGCGCCGTTCGGGCAAAACGGGTGTGCACGACGGAGAACGAACTGATGAACTCGACGCATTCGTAGCCGGCCGGGCCGCCACCCAGGTGGTCGAACAGTCGCTCACCCTTCCCCAACAGGATGGGCACGATCGGCAGGTGCATCTCGTCGATCAGGCCGGCCCGGAGGTACTGCTGGATGGTGGCCGCTCCTCCGCCCAGTCTCACATCCCCGCCATCGGCGGCTTCGAAGGCCCGCTCGAGCGCCGCCTCGATACCATCGCTGACGAAATAGAAAGTGGTGCCGCCCTCCATTGCCATCGGCGCCCGCGGATAGTTGGTGAGCACGAACACCGGGTGATGGAACGGGGGGTCGTCCCCCCACCAACCCCTCCAGACCTCGCTGCCCCATTCACCGCGGATGGGGCCGAACATATTCCGACCCATGATGGTGGCGCCGATGCCTATCTCTCCCTGAGCCGCGAACCGGTCGTCGAGGCCATCGTCATCACTGATCTCGGCTTCCTTCTGATGGAAGGTACGGGTGGCAAACAGCCACTTGTGCAGGGACTCGCCGCCGACTCCGAGGGGATTGTCGAGGCTCTGGTCGGGACCCGCGGCATATCCGTCGAGCGACACCGCGAAATTATGGACTCGCAGCTTCGGCATTGATGCTCCTCCCTGGGATTGTCGGTACGCGAATGTACGACGCCTTCAACGGTAAGGGGACGGCGCCGGAGGGCAGAACTCATCGGCGACCGCCGGACTTACGCACATTCTGTTTGTGCGTACGCACATTTCTACTGTACATTACCAACATGGATGCCAATGAGCGGTTGGGCGCACTCGTCGAAATGTTGCAGCGCGACGGCCGGGTGGAGGTGACCAACGTGGCGGAGGCGTTCGGCACTGCGGAGATGACGATCCGCCGCGACCTCGACCGGATGGTGGCCATGGGAATGGCCCGCCGGGTGCGAGGCGGTGCCATCAGCCAGTTGATGCGTGGCGAGGAGCTGCCGTTTGCCATGCGGGCCATCGAGCGCACCGACGCCAAGACCCGGATCGGCGCGGCGGTGGCCGGCGTGCTCCGGGACGGTGAAGCCGTATTGCTGGACAGCGGTTCCACGACGATCAAGGTTGCCGAGGCGCTTGGCGGTCGCAGATTGACGGTCATGCCGATGTCGCTGCACATCGCTCCGGTGCTGTCGGGAAGTGAATCGGTCCGGATGTTGATCCCGGGCGGCGAGATCCGGCCCGGCGAGCTGGCCATGTTCGGGCCTCTGGCCCTCGCCAGTATCGGCGCACTCCGGTTCGACACCGTGGTGTTGGGGTGCTGCGGTCTTTCCAACGGCCGAGTCACCGCGCACGACCTGGGCGACGCCGGAGTCAAGCAGGCAATGCTCGCATCATCGGCTCGGGTGATTCTGGCTGCCGACAGCTCGAAGTTCCGGCAGACGGCGATGGCCGTGGTCTGTGACGCGGCTGCGGTCAACATGGTGGTGACCGACGTGGAGGCCCCGACCGACGACGTGGACGGGTTGCGAGGCGCTGGCATCGAAGTGCTGTGTGTCTGAGATGGCTGTCGCCACCGCACCGACCAGCCGTCCGAATGCCGACCGGTGGTCCCGATCGGCAACAGTGGCGGTGTTCTTCACCCATGGACTGCTCTTCGCCTCGTGGACGGCGCACATACCCCTCATCAAAGAACATCTGCACCTGACCGATGGTGCCCTGGGTCTGGCGCTCCTCGGGGCGCCACTCGGGTCGGTGTCGGCCATGCTGGTCGCGGCGCGTCTCTTGCCGAGGTTAGGGAGCCGGACCATGGTGCGAGCTTGCCTCCTCGGCTACTGCGCGGCCGGGCCACTGGTCGGACTGGTCGGCTCCTTGCCCGCGCTGTTCACCGCCCTTTTCATCTGGGGGGCATTCCAAGGCGCCCTCGACGTGTCCATGAATACCCAGGCGGTTGCCGTCGAGCAGGCCGAGGGGCGCCCCCTGATGTCCGGATTCCACGGCAGTTGGAGCCTCGGCACCTTCGTCGGCGCCGGAATTGGCGCACTGGGTGTCGCCATCGGCTTGTCCCTCTCCAGCCAACAGTTGGTGCTTGGCTTGCCGTTATTGATCGTCGCCGGCTGGTTGACGGCCCGGATGCTCCCCGACGCCGACCCTCCGGCTGACGCCCGTGCCATCGAACCTCGGCAAAGCCGGCTCTCGCGGGCGGTCTTCGTCCTCGGGGCAATCGCCTTTGCCTCGATGCTCTGTGAGGGCGCCAGTGCCGACTGGGCGTCGGTCTACCTGCGAGGACCCCTGCACACGAGTCCGGCCGTCGCCGGGCTCGGCTACGCCGCCTTCTCGTTCACCATGGTCGTGATCCGGCTCTCCGGCAATCGACTGCTGAGCCGTTTCCGGCCCGGATCGGTTCTGCCGGTCCTGGCCGCCGTCGCCACCGTAGGATTTTGTGCCGGATTGCTCGGCAATCACGCGGTCGCCGGCATCGCCGGGTTCGCCTGCCTGGGCATCGGCCTGGCTTTGATCGTCCCGACGGTGTTCAGCGCGGCCGGTCGGCTGCCCGGGCTGAGCCCCGGAACCGCCATCGCCACCGTCTCCGCCTTTGGATGGTTCGGATTCGTCTGCGGCCCTCCCCTCATCGGTCAGCTCGCCTCGGCCACGTCACTTTCCCTCGCCCTTGGGGTGATACCGGTACTCACCACCGGCATCGTCCTCGCCACCGCCCTGGCCCCGGCGCTCCGGGGCAACGCCGCTGGCCCGGGGTCATGATCACCCACCTGCTGGTCGACTACGGCGAGGTCATCAGCACGCCGCCGCCGGCCGGCACGCTTCCGGACCTTGCCCAGCTGAGCGGCCTCCCGGCCGACGAGTTGGGCCGCCGCTACTGGCATCATCGGCCCGACTACGACCGAGGGCAGAGTTCCGAGGACTACTGGTCGACGGTCCTGCGCCGGGCGCTCACCTCCGAGGATCCCCTCCTTCGGGACCTCGTCGCCATCGACATCGGAGGTTGGCTTCACTTGAACCCCCTCACCCTCGGGATCCTGGCCGACGTCGCTCGGAGCGGCACCAATCTCGCCCTGCTCTCCAATGCGCCCCACCCCCAGGCTGACGCCATGGACCGCTCCGACTGGGCCCGGCTGTTTACCCATCGCCTCTACAGCTGCCGCCTGGGCATCGCCAAGCCCGAGTCATCGATCTTCGAGCAGGCCCTGGACATCATTGGTGCCTCTCCCGAGCGGACCCTCTTCATCGACGACAAGGCGTCCAACACCCGGGCGGCGGCCCGCCTCGGACTGCGAACTCTCACCTTTACGACTCCGGCCGACTTGGCCCGGACCTTGTACGCCCGCCGCCTGGCTGAGGGCCCGGCCATACCACCGCCTGCGCTCGACCCCTCAAGTCGGGCTGGCGGAGGTGAGGATTCCCTCGATGTCGACCAGGCAGGATGAAGCGGGATTCGAAACCGCCAGCTGGGCAAATGGGGCAAGAGCTTTGGCCAGCCCCGTCTCGGCACTCAGCACTTCCGTGCGATACGGGCCGTAGAGCGGGGAGAGGACGGAGAAGCCTTGGTTCTCCAGGCTCTGCAGCTGGCCGATCAGCGGGGCCAACGACGGTTGGACGGCGGCGTACCCCGTGGCGAACTCCACCAGGAACGGGCCGAACAACTGGAGGACCGGTTGGAACGCAGCCGCCGACGCAAACGCCTCGGCGGAAAAGGGTCCGAACAGCGGCGACAGACCGATCAACGAAGCCAGGCCGCCCGATTGCTTGGGAGCCGACAGCGCGAGCGGACACACCGGAAGCACGGCCGTCGGGCTGGCGGGAGATGTCGACGCTGACGGAGACGGTGAACTGACGGCCGGCGAAGATGCCAGTGTCGCGGGCGCGGTAGTGACCGGTGGGGTGATCGCGGTGACCGAGGGATCTGGGGCCACCGCGGCCAGCGGGGAGGTTCCGGCGAGCCCGGAAGTGTCGTCGGCGGTCACCGGCCCTGCTGCCGGTGAAGCCGAGGCGTCCGTCGGAGGCTGAGTGGCGGCGGTCGGAGCCGCCTGCCGGGTCACGGTGGTGTGCTTGGTGACGGTGTGCGCACTCCCCAGCGTCATGAGTCCCAAGGCCACCACCGCGAGCAGGACGATCCCCGCCGAAACCGCCCGGACGACCTTCAACGAACGGACAGACCGGCCCGGGGCGTCAACCAACGGAACCACCAGCGGGCTGCTCATGTGCCGCTGGCGGTGGTGGCAGAGGATGACCAGATGTTGTTGCACCGCTCACACACCTCTTCGGGGACCCACCCGAACCGCATGAGCACCGCGAACACCTTGCAGCCGAGGCAGAGCCCGAACACCGACTCGAGAACGGCGGCGGCGATGAGTATGGACAGCACGATTTCGGCTCCGCCCCAATATCCCAGCCCGGTCAATATCAGTGCGGTGACCGAGAACGTCACTCCCATGCCCTGGGCGAACCGTTTGGGCGGGCCGGCCACCGGTCGTTCGGCCAGCGGCACCCGGGGGGTTACCACCCGGGTGACGAACTGGCCCAGCGGGCTCAACGAGGGCCCGGTCAGGACCCGGGCGACGAAGCCGTAGGCGATGACGATCGTCGCCCAACGCAGATTGAAGGCGATGGTCAGAGCGGCGATGACGACCACCCCACCGGCCACCAGTCGGGCCGAGACTTCATTGACCGGGTTGGGAAACGAGAACAGCTCCTTGACCTTGCTGGTTGGGGCCGAATCCAATTGGTGCTCACTCACGTCAATCTCCTTCCGTATGAACTGCCGCCGCCCGCGGGTGCCGCAGGGCTCGTTCCGACCAGAGGACTCCAGCCAGTCCCAGCACCCCCAGCAGAATCACCAGGAGGACCAGCCAGACTGGTGAACGCCAACCGCCCTGACCACTGGTCGTCGTGTGGGAGGACAGCGCCACACTCCCGGAGTTCTTGGGCGGTGACGAGCCCGCCCTCGATCCCGATCCCCCGCTCTTGCCCGGCGTCGCACCACTCGTCGACCCGCCGGTGGCGCCCGGTCGGCTCCCACCGCCGGTTCCGGCGGCGGCACCCGTACCTTGGGTCGCGCCTCCTTGAGTCCCGGAGCCACCCGCCGATGTTTGGCCCGGCGAACCGGTGGCTCCCGAACCGCCACTATTTGTCGGGCTCGGGGTCGACGACGACGCCGGAATGAATCGACCGGTCAAATTCCAAAAGGCGGAAAACCCGTTGAACGGGCCACCGACCACCTGGCTGGACCACTGCAGGGTGTAGGCGCCAGTTGCCGGGTTGTAGGTCCCCACCACCGGCGTGGTATTGGCCGGTGAGGTGCCGTCGGGCTTGGGCGAGCCTTGGTTGAACTCCTGCTTGTTCCATGACACCCCGAAGCTGGCGAGATCTCCCAAGAGCGAAGTGCCATTGACGCTGATGCTCGGCACCGGCGCGTTGAGGCCGGTCTGAGGGTCGGTCGGATTGGTGGAGGTGGCAAACTTGACCCCCTCAAAGGGCACCGGCGCGGTGATCTGGTTGGCCAAGGCGTTCCCGGTGGCGTCAAACGCCGGCGATGGCTGGGGTTGGTACGACCCGGTCACCAATCCGCCTCCCGACCCCGCGGAAAGGGGTGTGTAGCTGTTGTCGCTGCAGGACGAGTCACTGTTCGAGAAGTACGGACCCGACCCATTGCTCCCGCCCGACAGCACCATCCGCAGATAGGTTCCGCTCGGCACCCCGCCGGAGCAGGATCCGGCGGTGATGGTGAAGGTCCCAACCAGCGGAGTGGAACCCGCCGAAGCCGGCTGGGCGAGCATCATGACCAGGCCTGCCGTTGCCACCAAGGTTGCCGCCACTCCCCGGACGGCGATGGCGCCCCGGTGCCGCCCGGCTCGGTTCTCGCACCCGAAAGAGTTCATGAGATCGGCCCCGTCCCTACTTGGCCGGCACGAAGGTGCCGGCCAGATGCCAGAGCCCGGTGAAGCCGTTGAAGGGGCCGCCGACCACCTGGCTGGTCCAGGTGATGACGAATGACTTGGTCGTTGCGTCGTAGCTGCCGGTCAGCGGAGCGGTCAGACCGGGGTCGGAGCCGTCGGGCTTGGGCGAGCCCTGGTTGAAGTAGAGCTTGTTCCATGCGGCCGACCAGGCTTCGATCTGACCGGACAGCTTGCCGTTGGTATTGAAGATGGCCGGGGCGGGCACCATCTTGCTGGTCTGCGGATCCACCTTGTTGGTCGAGATGGAGAAGTTGATGGCCGTGAACCCCTGGGGCTGAACGATGCCATTGGCCAGCGCTCCGCCTTCGGCGCTGAACGCCGGGGTTGGGTTGGGTTGATAGGTCCCGGTCATGAGGCCGGCCTGCGCCCCCGGGACGGCCAGCGTGTAGGTCTTGTTGGCACAGAGTGAGTCGGGATTGGAGAAGAAGGGCCCGGTGTTCACATTCCCGTTGGGGTTGATCATCCGGAAATAGGTACCCGACACCGTGGCGCCCTGGCACTGCCCGGCGTCGAGCCTGAACGTTCCGTTCAGTGGGGTGGCGGCGGTGGACTTGGTGGAGTGGATGGTGACCGTCGACTGCGAGCATCCGAGGGCTCCGGCGCCCACCAGCAAGAGCAAGGCGGCGGCGGCAATCTTCTGGCGGTTCATGGGACTCCTTGGGGTTCGGGGACGGAGACGACCTGATCGTGCGGCTCACTGACGAACTCGTTCTTCCGGGTCGACCCGGCGGCCAGGGCGACCCCGGCGACAATGACTCCGGGGAGTACGAAGAACCAGGGGAAGAGCGGGAACGGCGGCAGGCTGGCGATGGCCTGATAGCTGGCGACGTTGTCGCTCATTGCGCCGATCATCGGCGTCATGTCGTTCAAGATGTGCACCCAGTGGGCATCCAGCGAGGCCACCGCCGGAAACCGCGAGGCGATCTGGGCTTGGGTGAGTCCCGAGCGCTGCAGACTGGGAACGATCTCCAGCCGGATCGCCCCCTGACCTTCCGCCATGGTGGCGAAGTAGCCCTGAATCTGCTGCACATTCTGGGTGGTCTCGATCGTCTTGAAGGCAGACATCATCTGGCCTCCCTTCGGCGCCCGTTGAAACATTTGGAAGACGCCGGGGGCGGCGATGAGACCGATCCCCAGGACCACCAAGACCCATCTCCCCCACTTCCAACGGGCCGGTTTCAGCAGTGTGGCAAGGGCAAACCCGAAGATCAGCACGCCGGGAATGACGAAGAACCAGGGAAACAGCCGGAAGCTGGGCAGGGCGGCGACGGCCAGGTAGTTCCCGAGATTGGCTTGGACTTCGGTCATCATGCCGGTCATCTTCGAGTCGATGGCGGGCCATTGCTGATTGAAGCTGGCAAAGGTCGGATAGGCAGAATCGAACGAGACTCGATTGTTCGACCCCGTGTCCAGGTAGGCGGCGACACTGGTATTGCTCTGCTGGACCCCAGCATTGATCTGCTTGAGGTCGGTCTGGAAGCCATCGAGACGAGCGGTGGTCATGAAGGGCTTGAACTCCGCGATCATGACCGCCCCTTTGGGCGTCTTTCCGAACATGTTGAAGGCGAAGGGCATGACCACCAGTGCCGCCCCGATCACCGCCACGCTGATCAGGGCCCATCGCTTGGGGCGCGCGACGGGGTCCGTCGGGCGGCCAGCGGGCACGGCGCTCATCTGGACTTCCTCAGGGACAACGACCCTCTCGATTCTCCGGGACGGCGACTCACCGCCATCGGTCGGCGACCATAGTATGTATTGCCGATCGACTTAGTCAAGAATCGTGCAAAACCGCTGGTCTTGCCATGATCACGGGCGGCGGATGACGGAATGGGCCCCCAGGGGCCGCGAGGCAGCCGGGTCCAGCTCCTGTCCCCCCGGGCCGGTCCGCCGAGACAGCTACGTCATTCGGACACCAGTCAGTTGTTGAGGATGCCCCCCAGAATCGAGCCCCCACTGCTGCGGGAATTCTCGTTTTCGGGGAGGTAGGGCACGATGGCGTGGGCGAGTTGGGAGATCGGCATGGTCTGAAGCCAGACCATCCCGGGCCCGGTGAGAGAGGCGAGAAAGAGCGAGTCGGCGCCGAACAGCATGTTCTTCACGCCTTTCACCATCTTGATCTCGAAGCTCATCCCGGCATCGAACAGCCCGACGTGACCGGGGATCACCCGGAGGTTCTCCCCCGGCGCCAGGTGGTATTCGACCAGTTCTCCAGAGAGTGCGATCCAGGTGGTGCCCTGGCCGCTCACCCGCTGGAGGATGAAACCGCTTCCTCCGAAGATCCCGGCTCCGAGCTTCTGCTGGAAACCGATGGCCAGGTTCACCCCCGAGGTCGCGGCCAGGAAGCCGTGGCGGTGGACCAGGTATTCGCGATCGGGCGCAATGGCGACGGGCCGGATCTCTCCCGGCAGCTTGGCGGCAAAGGAGACGGTGCCGGGGCCGCCCTCCGCCTGGTACTCGGTGAGAAACAGGCCACCGCCGGCGACCGTTCGTTTGAGGGCGCCGAGCATTCCCTTGGAGCCGGCCCCCGAGGTCGAGGTCGACAACTGGATCGACGACGTCATCCAGGAGAGCTCGCCGCCTGGCGAGACGATGGACTGCCCCGGGTTGAGGTCGACCTGGAGAACCGGCATCACGGTGCCGACCACCCGGTGGGTGACCCCGGAGGCGGCGTCGACCGCGCTCGGATCGTCCGGGGAAGGCGGGGACTCTGGGGGTGGCGGCAGATTCGACATCGGAGCTCCTTAGATCATTGACGCCCGGCCCATCTGGCTCGAGCAGCATTCGGTTGGGGTGAAGCCGGTCGCCGGCTTGCCGACCGGCAAGATCAGCCGCTGAATCCTTTTGCGGCGCTCAATCGGGAGGCCAGCTCCTGGAGAGCATCCGGCAGTTGGTCAGAGAGGTACTTGGCGGCCTCACCGTCATCTCCCCCGGCATCGATGGCCCGCAGCAACTGGGCCATCGCGTGGGTCAACGCCTCGGCTGCCTCTTCGATCTGTTTTGCGTCTGCACTCATGGTGAGGCCTCCTTCTGCTCCCGCCCAACGGTAGTGGAGTGACGGGCCAACGTGCAGACCGAAATGCCGGTCTTCAATGATCAAAAGGGTCGGAGCCGGGCAGCCGAAATCGCGGGTACCGCGACTCGGCCCGCGGGTGTGCCACGGTTGAGAGATGACGGCGTACCGACGCTTTTCGGGCTTCTACGACGCGGTGATGGACGATCCGGGCCCCCGGGCCCAGCAAGTCATCGACTGGGTAACCAGGTACTTTCCCCAAGCCTCCTCCCTGCTCGAGCTGGGTTGTGGCACGGGATCCATCCTCGCCCGGCTGACCTCGATTCCCTCCCTTACCGGGCTGGACCTTTCGCCGGAGATGCTGGCGGTGGCCCGGGAAAAGGTCCCCGGAGCCCGCTTGATCGAGGGCGACATGAAGGCGTTCTCGCTGGAGGAGACATTCGACGTGGTGATCTGCGTGTTTGACACGTTGAATCACCTCCTGGCCTTCGCCGATTGGGAGGCGATGTTCGGGGTCGTCCACGATCACCTGACGGAGACGGGTCTCTTCATCTTCGACGTCAACACCTTGGGAGAGCTCCGGCGTCTGGGCGAGGAACCGCCGTGGGTCTACGACTTCGGCCAGGGGGTTGCCATCATCGATGTGGCCTTCGCCGAAGATGGGATGGCGGAGGGCGTCTCGGAATGGGACATCAGAATCTTTGAAGATGCCGGGGACGGGCGTTACGACCTTCACCGTGAGCAGATCGGCGAGCTCGCCGTTCCCCTGTCGCACATCAAGTCCGCCTTGGAGGGCAGGTATCTCCCCCTGGAGGAGACCGACGAACGTGGAGAGCTGCCCACCGATGACTCGGTCAAGGGCCACTTCTGCTATCGCCGATCCGGCTCAGAACCTCAAGGCATCTGATCGGGGGATTCGGCCGGTCGCCCTCCGGCCGAACTGGCCTTATACGAGACGGTAACGTCGCATTTGCTGGTACGTTGGCCGGCGTAGCATCGTTGCCGCCGCCGAACACCGAGGGGAATGGTGTCAGCACTCTGCTCCTCCCGAGCCGCCCGGTTCTTCAAACCTGTCATGGCCATCGTCGCCATTGCCATCGTCGGACTCGCCCTTGTCCAGGAAGGTTCAGCCGGTGCCACCGGCACCACTGCGACCACGACTTCGTCGAACCCCGGCAATTCGAACAATCCCCTCCGTGGCGTCCTCGCCTATCTCGACTCTCGAAAGGGAGTCGCCCAGGTGGCGCTCTTCGACAAGCTCACCGGCAAGACGTATCTGGTCTCGAATGGGACTGACCTGCAGTACACGGCCAGCATCGTCAAGCTCGACGTCCTGGCCCTGTGGTTGTGGCTCTACCAATCGGTGCCGGGGACGATCCCGTCGAACCTGCCGTTCTCGATCCAATACCTGATGAAGAACATGATCACGATGAGTGACAACGTCGCCGCGACGTCGCTGTTCTACTTCAGCGGGGGTTGCAACGTACTCACCCAGTTCGACATTCTGATTCCTACCCACAACACCAAGGTCGGCTGCGAGACATCCAACTACTACGGGTGGGGAAATTCGACCACTTCGGCCGCCGATCAAGCGTCGGTGGTGAAGACCCTCGCCTACGACAATCCCGTATTGAAGCCGAATGCACGGGATTACGGGCTAAAACTCATGGAGGACGTCATACCTACCCAGCGTTGGGGTGTCACCTGCGGACCGTGGGGCACCACCTGCAACGGACCAAAGTACGCCGACCCCCTGCCCGGGGTGACCGTCGCCCTCAAGAACGGTTGGAAGTACCTCCCGACCTGTGCCAAGCAGGACGATTCGTGCCCCTGGCAGGTCAACAGCATCGGGTGGGTGCAGGGCAAGGATCGCAACTACGTCCTAGCCGTGCTCACCACGGACGACCCAGTCGGGAAGGGCACCTATGGATTCGATTACGGGATCACCACCATTCAGGACGTGTCCAAACGGGTATGGAACAACCTGGCGCCTCATCCGGCGCACTGACCCCAGAGATCGAGTCATGCAACAACCCCGCCATCTCATCTAAACAGGAGGCCAGTCACTATGTCGGAGTACTCGCCCGCGCAGGGTCGATATCAGTCGATGCAGTACCGGAGATGCGGGCGAAGTGGCGTTCTCCTCCCACTGCTGTCTCTGGGCCTGTGGCACAACTTCGGTGACGACCGCCCCCTCGATACCCAGCGGGCCATCCTCCGACGGGCCTTCGATCTCGGGATCACCCACTTCGACCTGGCAAACAACTACGGCCCTCCGTACGGAAGTGCGGAAAGGAATTTCGGCACGCTGATGCGCACGGATTTTAGTTCCTTGCGAGACGAATTGATCATTTCCAGCAAGGCAGGATGGGACATGTGGCCCGGGCCCTACGGCGACCACGGAAGCCGCAAGTACCTCCTGGCCAGCCTCGACCAGAGTCTGGGCCGGATGGGACTCGACTATGTGGACATCTTCTACCACCATCGCTTCGATCCAGATACGCCGCTCGAGGAGACGTTGGGGGCACTCGACGCCGCGGTGAGAAAGGGCAAGGCCCTGTACGTGGGCGTTTCCTCTTACTCGGACCAGCGCACCAAGGAGGCCATCGCCATCCTCCGCTCGCTCGGAACCCCGCTCCTGATTCTCCAGCCTTCGTACTCCATGCTCAACCGCTGGATCGAAGACCGCCTGCTCGACGTGTTGGGCGCCGAGGGCGTCGGCTGCATCGCCTTCTCGCCGTTGGCGCAGGGCATGCTCACCGATCGCTACCTCAATGGAATTCCGGAGGGTTCCCGAGCGTCTGAACGTGCGACTCTCTTCCCCGAAATGCTCACCGATGAGAACATGGGCCGAGTGCGCGCCTTGAATGCCATCGCCGAAGGTCGTGGTCAGAAACTCTCCCAGTTGGCCCTGGCCTGGGCGCTTCGCGATCCCCGCGTCACCTCTCTGGTTATTGGGGCAAGCAGCGTTGCCCAACTCGAGGAAAATATCGGTGCATTGGCCAACTTGGATTTCTCGACTGAAGAGCTCAAGAAGATCGATGAGTACGCGGTCGAGAGCGGCATCGACCTGTGGCGAGGGCCAGCCACCAGCTAACCGCGAGCATCGTTGGCTGCTCCCGGCAAATCCGTCGCCAGCTGACCGCCAAGCGAGACCATCGCTCCCGACTGCGACTTCGCGGTGGCCCTCGCTTGACCTCGGGATCTGGAACGCGAATGGTCGGGCTCCAGGCCGCCGGTGGCCAGAAGGATGGCGACCAGTGGGCATAGCCTCGTGAGCATGGTTCGACCTGGCCGGCAGAAGGTGGTGCCCCATCTGTCCTACGAGGATCCCTCTGCCACGGTCCTTTGGCTGTGCCGGGTGTTCGGGTTCACCGAGGCAAAGCGCTTCGACCGGGGCGAGGACAATCTCACGGCGAGGCTCAGAGGGCCGGACGGCGGGGTCGTGATGATCTCGGGTCGCGTGGATGACTTCAAGGTATAGATGCGCGAGCGGGCACCGCGCTTGGAAGAAGCGACTGGCCGGTCCTGGCCGCTGTTGACCCACACCATCACCGTCATCGTCGACAACGTCGACGGTCACTTCGAGCGGGCCGAGCGCGAGGGCGCTGCCATGCTCAGCTCACCAAAGGACCAACCATGGGGGGTGCGCAGCTACGCCGCCCTCGATCCGGAGGGACATCAGTGGGAGTTCGCCACCGTGACGAATAATCGTCAAGCATGTGACATGTTGTTCGTCGACAGGCCTCACAGGCGGAGTTGAGAACCATGAGCCGGTCCGGCCCCGACCGTGCTCCGTCACACAATCTTTACAAATACGTTTGTCGAATTTCGTGGGCCGTACAGGACTCGAACCTGTGACCCCTTGCGCGTCATGCTGCCTCTCGGTGTTCATAGGGGTTCGCAACCGTTCACCTTGGGCGCCTGAGCTGCGACTTCCCTTCAGCGACGTTCAAAGCCGTTCACCGTCAACCAGCGGGGTTGCTGACGGAAACGCTGACACCTTTCGATGACCGGCCGACCGATGGCTGCCATGACCATCGACCATAAGCCGATTTCCCAACTACTGATTGCCCGCCTCTACCCTCATGTGATGCCGAACCATTTGGCGATCATTTTCGCGACCGAATCCTCCACTCGTCGGCGGTCTGCTTTGAGGTTCCACCCGGCAAGTACACCCGTTAGCCCATAGAGGCCTCCCGGTACGACAATCAACACGATTGGCAACCAGGGGACGTGTCCACCGACAGCCTGAATCGTCGTTAGTGCAGCACCAACGATACAGCAGGACGCCAGTACTATAACGACCGTCCAGGCTACGTACTTGGCAATCGAGCGTGACCTTTGGCGTACATTTCCAAGAGTCGCTTCCACGTTCTGAACTTTCGCCTGGGCGTCCTGCAACTCAATCGCAGCTTGCGCCTGATGGGCCAGCTTCACTCGCTCCACAATCTCGGAAGTTGTGGAAGCATCGAAGGTGTCCTCCATCTCCTGTTCTGCAAGGAGGTTCTCGGTCAGCCCATTTGCTACTACGGCAGTCACTTCGTCAGACGATAGGTCTCCTGATTCCTGCAAACGCTTCATATTGCCGAGAAACGCATCCCAGGTCCTGCGGGACGGTCGGAGGGCGGCAACACACAGTGCCACGAGCTCCTGAAGTTTCAATTTGGTTGCTGATGCCGGACGCTTAAGCCAGGCAAGATTGGACAACAGAAGGTAATGGATGATTGGAGGTATCGAACCGGGGCTCTCCGCCTCGTACCATTCCTGCACGGTCTTGAAAGTCATCCAGTTATCTGTGACGAAGACAGCTGCGGCCGTATCTAGACTGTCGGACACTCGGCCTTTTCTGAGTGTTAGTACGGCAGCAACGCTGTTGACGTCATGAACAACCCTTGGTTCTGACTTGACTCCCCCGGCACCGGCCAGCCTTTCGCTGAGATCGTCCTCATTCAAAGTGAATTGAACTTTGTGCACCGGAAGCTCACGAATGTTGAATCCGAGGTCTCTAAGAGTGCGGTTTATTGTGGAGCTGATGGTTCGGATGTCACTCGGGGAGTACTGATTGGCCAAAAAGTACCGAGTCAATTCGGTTTTCCGAAGATTTTCTCTTCCCTGAGACGACCCCAAACCGTTTTCGTACACGACCAAGATTCCTTTGATCTCGTCGATCGTACGCTCGAAGACTTCAACGGTCGCTCCGGTATCCTGAAGGAGGCTCATCATCTCGACCGTAGCCAGCTTCGCTGCATCTCCTTTATACCCAAGGGCCGCCAGAACTAGGCCACTGTCAAAGAAGACTCTCAGATGTCTAAATTTACGATCGGCGGTGGAGATGTCTTTGAGCAACAGAGCATTCTGAAGAACGAACCCTTCGAGCATCTCTTGAATTGCGTCGGCTTCTACTCCACCCTCTGATACCGCCTTTTCGATGAAATCGGCCGTAATGAGAAGGGAGCGATCCGGCTGATCCCGAGTCATCTCAACGGGACCATGTTCCATTTGCGGCGGCACGTCGATGGCACTGGCCATACTGACGTGGTATTTGTCCAGGAAGGACAAAATCATTGCTAGTGCTTCTTCCGTATTCTCTATTGGGAAGCCTTTGCCCGCTGCGTGTTCGCACAAAGCAGATGCGAGCCGACGTTGTCGTTCTTCGACCTTGGCTCTCTCGTTGGATAGATCAGAGACTTCAGGATGATCTGGTTTGACCAAATAGATTCCCCCCTGGCGCTCCAGGAATTTCTGGTTTACAGCACGCTGCATCAAGGATTGGAGGGTATTTATAGGAAGAGTTAATTGGTGTC